>NZ_JBWKWT010000018.1:0-100097 GCF_059422365.1 Pseudomonas sp. GW821-FHT01E10 | reverse complement strand
CCGCTGTCGCTTTCTATCAACAGCTGCCCATTAACGTGGCGCCGGACACTCAGCCCTTCACCGGCACTGAACACCGCACCGCCCAGAGGAATCGAGCCCATATCGATGCGCCGGCCCTGTTCATCGGTGTACACCAGCGTTTCCCCGCCCTCCGGGTGAGGCAGGATTTCAACGCACACCTCGTAGGACACGCTCCAACCCGCCCCGAACAACCCGTCGCGTCGCTCGTCGCGGCTGTTGTAGAAGCGCTGCCAATCGATCGGCAAGACACCGGGCAGCACGAAGTCCAGCTCTTCCTCGCCTCCCAGCACCTTGGCCCCGGTCGCAGCATGCACCGGGTTCGACGAGCCCATGGCGGCGTTGGCCATCGCGCCCATGGCGCTGCTGACGGCCATCGACGTCGCGCCACCGATCAGCATGCACGGCAATTTGCTGAAGAATTTTCCCTTGCCGCCCTTGAGCATCAGCAACGCGGTGACCGCCAGGCCCACGCCCGGGGTCTTGCCGCTGCGGATCTCGCGTACCACCACCGAGCCGCCGCCAATGGTCACGTTGGAGGAAATCAGCCCGGACGATACGACCTTGGCGTCGCAGGTGCTGCGGTCGCCGCTGCGCACGGCAGGCTGGCCGTTGATGGTGACCTTGTCCGAGCCCTCGGCCATGAACTGCGGCGGCATCGGCGGATGCTTCATGCAGACGAGCAGGTCCAGTGGCTTGGGCACTGCGCCGGGCGCCGGGGTGGCGACGGTGGGGCGCCACATCTGCGAGAAGAAGCTCTCGGCGATGTCCAGATAGCTGGGCTCGGCTTCGGGCTCGGGTGCCTCCAGCTCGGTGCCGGCCGGCGCAACATGGGACGGAATCGCCCCGGCGGCCCGGGCGGCGGGCATGTTGTTGGTCAGGGTGTTGGTGGAACCGGTGAGAATCGTCGCCTGCACCGTGGGCGGAAACAGCGCATTGCTGAAGCTCTCGCACAGGTTGCTCAGGCCCTTGTCGGCCCCGGTCTTGCTCATGGCAAGGCCGACGATGGTGCCCACCACCGCGCCGAGCAGAAAGCAACCGAGGCCGCCGGTGGCAACGGTGATGCCCGTGGCCGCCACCACGGCAGCCGTCGCCACCGCGGTGATCGCGATATTGGCCGCCACCTCCAGCACGCCGCCGAGGATGTCGGCCATCATTGAGGTGTGGTCGAGTGCATCGCCCAGGCGGGCGGCCCAGAGTGCGTCAGACATGCAGGGTGCTCATCAGGCCGGAACGTCGAACAACAGCGAACTCTTGATGGTTGCCCAATGCGCGGCTTCGGCATCGCCGAGTTTTTCCGCCTTCACGTAGCTCAGGGCGAGCATTTTGCGGGTGCCGGGCAATACCAGCGCCAACTGATATTGGAAGACTTTGTCGTTGCCCTTGTTGAACTGGCTGCGCAACTCGATGCCTTCGACCTCATGGCTGGCGCCCAGGCGCACGGCGACGCCCGGTTGAAAACGCAAGTCCTGCACTTGTTTTTCCAGGCGCTTGAGCTGGTCGTCGAAGTTGCTTTGCAGGGTTTCGCCCTCGGCCAGCAAGCTGCGGCTGACAATCAGCGAGGTGCCCAGTTCGGGGAACTTGAGGATGTTGATCGTCGCGTCTTGCAGCTCGCCTGCCGGCAGCTGGAACTGGAACTCATTGATGCGGTAAGTCATGGCGCTTGAATCTCGTGGTTAGCCCTTGGGCTTGGGGAATGCGGCATTGATATTGGCGTCGATGCTGGCCTTGACGCCCTGGCCGTCAGGCGTGGCGCCAGGGCCGCCGCCGTTGTTCAGGTGCAGCACGCCGCCGGTGTTGATCTCGGCGTCACCGCTGGCATAGAAGCTTATTTGCACGCCGGTCAGGTTGATCTGGCCGCTGGCATTGAGCTCCAGGATGCTTTCGCCGCATACCAGCCGCAGGTTTTCGCCCACTTCGATGACGTAGCTCTGGCTGATGCTGTCGGTCTTGCGCTGGCCCACCGACAGAATGTCTTCCTGCTTGACGATGCGCAGCCGGTTGTTGCCGATGGTCACCGTCTCGTTATGCCCGATGCTTTTGTTGCGGTCGTGGCCCACCGAGTGGCTTTCATCCACCTCGACCACGATGTCCTGATTGCGCTCGGCATGGATGTACAACTGCTCGGCGCCTTTTTTGTCTTCCATGCGAATTTCGTTGAAATTGGCCGGCGAGCCGCCCTTGCTCGAACGGCTTTTCATGCCGCTCTGGGTAGCGTTTTCCGGCAAGTCGTAGGGCACGGTCTGTTCGGCGTTGTAGACGCGGCCGGTGATGATCGGCCGATCCGGGTCGCCTTCGAGGAAGCTGACGATGACTTCCTGGCCGATTCGTGGGATTTGCATCGAGCCCCAGTTTTTTCCGGCCCAGGATTGCGACACGCGAATCCAGCACGAGCTGTTTTCGTTGGATTGGTCGTGACGGTCCCAATAGAAATGCACTTTCACCCGGCCGAACTGGTCGGTCCAGATTTCCTCGCCCTTGGGGCCGACCACCAGTGCGGTCTGCGGGCCTTTGACGATTGGGCGGTGGGTGTTGGGCAGGGGGCGATAGCTTTGTTGTGCATCAATGCAGGTCAGGCTGCTTTCGAACTGCGCCGAGGCCGCGCCACCGCTGGTTTCCAGGCTTTCCTGGTCAATGTGGTAGCGGGCGCCGACGATCAGGTATTCGCGGTTCTGGTCCTGGCGGCTGAAGCCGGTGAGGCTGAACAAATGACCCGACCCCAGGCCTCGGGCGTTGCCGGCCAGCTCGACCTGTTCGTGCAGGGTCTGCAAGGCTTCGATACGGGTACGTGCGTAGTGTTCGCCGTCTTCGCTTTGCACATAGGTGCCGGGGTAGTCGTACAGCGGATAATCGCCGGCGGTGTGCGGACGGGGCATGGCCGAGCGCACGTCAATCCGCGCGCCAGGGCGCTGGAAGTCATAGTCGTTGAGTTCCAGCGAGCCCGGCTGGACTTGCTGGGCCAGGTGCCAATCGTAGATGTGATCGCGTTCGCGCTGCTGCTCATTCTTGGGGTAGTAGGGCACCGAGGCATAGCCGGGCACGTTGGCATGGGCGCCGTAGGCATCGGCCAGCACCAGCACATGACGACCCTGTTCATGGCGGAAGAAGTAGTAGATTCCTTCCTGTTCCATCAGGCGGCTGACGAAGTCGAAGCTGGTTTCGCGATACTGCACGCAGTATTCCCACTCGCGATAGGGCCGGCTCAGGGTATCTTCGAAATCCGAGAAACCCAGGTCACGAAACACCTGCTTGATGATCTGCGGGATGGTCAGGTTCTGGAAAATCCGGCAATCGGACGTGCGGGTCAACAGCCATAGCCAGGGCCGCAGCGTGACCTGGTAACTGGCGAACTGGCCCTGGTCGACGTTCTGGCTGCAACGGGCAACGATGCCATGGAAATGACGCTCGCCACCGCCGTCCAGTTGCAGGCTCAGGCACATGGGTTTGCCGAGCAACTGGTTGAGGTCGATGGCGTTGTCCAGCGAGTGCAGCTGCAACTCATAGTTGAACAGCCGCCCCAATTCTTCGTCTCCGCCCATGTCCTTGAGCAACAGCACATCCGGCCCCAGGGGGCTGGTGATCTTTGCCAGGCGTGAGAGTTGCTTGAATAGCATCAGTTATCCCTTGTCACTGCTCGGTTCCTTCCTACGGAGGAGGGCCGCTTAGGCGGCGTCGCTGAAGTCGTAGTGCAATTCGTTGTCCCGGGCGCTGATCCGCACCCCTGCCAGCGCTTTGCCTTCGAGCATGCGGGTGAGGAACTCGCGGCTCATGTCCGGTAGCAGGCTGTTGGTCAGAATGGTGTCGATCATCCGCCCGCCGCTTTCGGTTTCGGTGCAACGGGAGACGATCAGGTCGATCACCGCGTCGTCGTAATCGAAGGCCACCTTGTGGGTGTTCTCCACGCGCTTCTTGATGCGGTTGAGTTGCAGGCGGGTGATGGCCTTGAGCATCTCGTCGCTGAGCGGGTAGTACGGAATGGTCACCAGGCGGCCCAGCAAGGCCGGCGGGAAAATCTCCAGCAGTGGTTGGCGCAGGGCCTTGGCGATTTCTTCGGGCTCCGGCACGTTTTGCGGGTCTTTGCAGACCTGGGCAATCAGCTCGGTGCCAGCGTTGGTGGTCAGCAGAATCAAGGTGTTCTTGAAGTCGATCACCCGGCCTTCGCCGTCCTCCATCACACCTTTGTCGAAGACCTGGAAGAAGATCTCGTGCACATCCGGGTGAGCCTTTTCCACCTCGTCCAGCAGCACCACGCTGTAGGGTTTGCGCCGCACGGCTTCGGTCAGCACGCCGCCTTCGCCATAGCCGATGTAGCCCGGTGGCGCGCCCTTGAGGGTGGACACCGTGTGAGCTTCCTGGAATTCACTCATGTTGATGGTGATGACGTTTTGCTCGCCGCCGTACATGGCTTCGGCCAGGGCCAGGGCGGTTTCGGTCTTGCCCACGCCGGAGGTGCCGGCGAGCATGAATACCCCGATCGGCTTGCTCGGGTTGTCGAGGCCGGCGCGGGAGGTCTGGATGCGTTTGGCGATCATCTGCAAGGCGTGGTCCTGGCCGATGATGCGTTTTTTCAGGTGCAGGTCGAGGTTGAGCACGGTTTCCAGTTCGTTACGGGCCATGCGGCCCACCGGAATCCCGGTCCAGTCGGCGACCACCGAGGCCACGGCCTGGTAATCGACCGTCGGCAGAATCAACGGGGTTTCGCCTTGCAGGGCGCTGAGACGCTGTTGCAGGTCCACCAGTTTTTCGCGCAAGGCGTGGCTGGTCTCGCTGCCGTCCTCGCTGTCCACCACGCCGACGCGTTCACGCAGGGTGGCGCGGGTGGCGAGCAATTCGTCTACCAGGGTTTTCTCTTCGGCCCAGCGACTTTCCAGCTCGGCGAGGCGTTCGCGTTCGGCACTCAGCAGGTTTTCACTTTGGGTTTGGCGGGCGCCGATGACGATGCCGATGGCGTGCTCGCGGGCGATGATCTGCAGCTCGGTTTCCAACGCCTCGATGCGCCGACGGCTGTCGTCCACTTCGGCCGGCACGGCGTGCAGGCTGATGGCAACGCGGGCGCAGGCGGTGTCCAGCAGGCTCACGGATTTGTCCGGCAGCTGGCGCGCGGGGATGTAGCGATGGGACAGTTTGACCGAGGCTTCCAGGGCTTCGTCGAGGATCTGCACCTGATGGTGTTTTTCCATGGTCGAGGCCACGCCGCGCATCATCAACAGCGCCTTGTCTTCCGACGGCTCGGCCACTTGCACCACCTGGAAGCGGCGGGTCAGGGCCGGGTCTTTTTCGATATGCTTTTTGTACTCGGCCCAGGTCGTGGCGGCCACGGTGCGCAGGGTGCCCCGGGCCAGGGCCGGCTTGAGCAGGTTGGCAGCGTCCCCGGTGCCGGCGGCGCCACCGGCACCTACCAGGGTGTGGGCTTCGTCGATAAACAGGATGATCGGTTTTGGTGAGGCCTGGACGTCTTCGATGACTTGGCGCAGGCGCTGTTCGAATTCACCTTTCATGCTCGCGCCGGCCTGTAGCAGGCCGACGTCCAGGCTGCGCAGTTCCACATCCTTGAGCGCCGGCGGTACGTCACCGGCGACGATGCGCAGGGCAAAACCTTCGACCACGGCGGTTTTACCGACGCCGGCTTCACCGGTCAGAATCGGGTTGTTCTGCCGACGACGCATGAGGATGTCTACCAATTGGCGGATCTCTTCGTCACGGCCGACGATCGGGTCAAGCTTGCCACTGCGCGCTTGTTCGGTGAGGTCGACGGTAAAACGCTTGAGCGCTTCCTGCTTGCCCATGGCACTTGGGGCCATGGCGCCACTGGCTTCACCGGGCACGCTGCCGGCGTTGAAACCATCGCTGGCGCTGAGTGCATTTTCCGGCGAGTCGCCGACGTACTCGTCAAAACGCTCGCTCAGGGCCTCGACCTTGATCTTGTCGAACTCTGCCGACAGTCCCAGTAATCCATGGCGCAGGCTTGGGGTCTTGAGGATGCCCAGCACCAGATAACCGGTACGCACCTGGCTTTCGCCGAACATCAGGCTGCCGTAGACCCAGCCACGCTCCACGGCTTCTTCCACATGGGAAGACAAGTCAGTGATTGACGTCGAGCCTCGTGGCAAACGGTCCAGGGCGTCGGTCAGGTCCCGGGCCAGGCGCGCCGGCTCGATATTGAACTGGCGGATGAGGCGGTGCAGGTCCGAATCCTGCAATTGCAGCAACTGATGAAACCAGTGGGCCAGTTCCACATAAGGGTTACCGCGCAACTTGCAGAACACGGTGGCGGCTTCGATGGCTTTGTAGGCCACGCTGTTGAGTTTGCCGAACAACGCGGCGCGACTGATTTCACCCATGCTCTTGGCTCCTTGAGATCTGTGAGGTGTTGGCTTGCTCGGCGTAATGCCGGGCCAGTATTAAGTCCTTGGCATCTTTTGCGGGCTTGCCCACCCAGGTATTGAACCCCAGGCGGAAGCGGCCATTGAGTTGCAGCGTCGGCACTTCGGGCTGTTTCAGAACCAGGTTCAGATCCCAGTCCAGTTCATGGCCCAGGTATTCGGCCACCCAGGCCACCAGCTCATTGAAGGATGGGCTGCCGGGCAACATGCTCATGTAGTCGTCCAGCTTGAGCGGCCCCAGGCGAATGCGGAATTTGTGCTGGCGATCCCAGACGCAGCGGCCCAGGCAAAAATCCACGCCCAATTGATGGGCGCTGACGCCCACGCGGCTGCGCTCCGGCAGCACCAGCCATTGGCCGACGTACTCTTCGATCTCCACCGGCAGGCCGAAGTACTCGCTGATGATTGCCTTCAAACCGTCGGGATAGCGGGTTTGTGCCGACAGATGACCGCTGTAATGCAGCTTCGCCGTGTCGGGTATCAGGCCTTGTTTGAGCAGGCTCGGCATGCCTCGACCGCTCAGCGCTGCCAGACGTGCCGACCAGTAGTCATCGTCCGGGCGATCATGGCTGACTGTCGGTCGCGCTTCGGCCCAGGCCCGGTAAAACAGGCTCAGCAGGCGATGGTGGAATACATCCAGAAAGCGTTTGCTGGTGCTGTCGGCGTTGTTGCGCTGGCGTTCACGCACATATTCGGTGAGGTGCAACGGCAACGGGCCGTTGGGGCCGCCGAGGCCAAAAAAGAATTGTTCCAGACGTGCCGGCGAACCGTCGATGCCCGGCTGTACCGAGGCCAGGGTCGCCGGAGCGAAGGTGCAATCGGCTTGCTGCCCAAGGCGCAAGGGGTCATCGGCCAGGCGCAACGAATGACCCAGGCGCGGAAGCTCAGGCGATTCGCACTCGATGCGCCGTAATGCCTGGAAGAAGTCGTATTCCCAGGGCTCCTGGTGCATCGCGTCCAGGGTATTCACAGGGTCGGACGACGTCCGGGTTTGGCTTTCCATCGCATGATCTCGCCGCGCTCGGTGGTACGGATCACCGTCTCGGTAAAACTGTTGATCGACACGTAACGTGCCAGGAAGCGCTCGAACACTGCACCGAGCAAAAAGACGCCCGTGCCACGAAACGCGTTCTCATCGAATTCCAGGGTGATCTCCAGGCCGCGGCCAAACACGATCGGGCCCGGCATTGGCAAACGTCGGGTGCAGGCCTTGCTGCTGACTTCGCGCAGGCCTTCGATCTGCAATTGCAAGGCTGCATCGTTGTCGTCGCCATACAGGCGCAGCAGCTCGCGCAGGGCGGCGGCGCCCTGGCCTTGCTCGCTGAGGGACAAGTAATTGAGCGAAAGCTGGCTGATCAACCGCCAGGCCTTGGCGTCGTGGGCATGGCTGGCGCGTGGGCGGCTCGGGCCGGCCACGCAGCGTACCGCCGCTACCGGTGCGCTGTCGGCCAGGGTGAAGTCGGTCTTGTTGTTGCCCACGCTCATGAACAGGGGCAGGTCGCGGTTGGTGCATAACGCCGTTACGCCCAATTGGCGCAGGTCGTGACGATAGGGCGCCTGCTGGCTGTCCACCAGACTGACGAAGGTTTCGCTGCCGATGTAAGTCGAACGTGGGCCGTTGCGCCGCTGGCCGCTGGAGAGCATGCGGGGTTCGCGCCGCACCGTGTAATACGCCTGATCGCGGCCGTAGCGAGACGGATCGCGGACGGCGTAGAACGGCAAAAAAGGCTGTTCCGACCCGGTGCCATGGCCGGTGAGGGCGGTCAGGGAATGAATCTCGAAATCCATCGGCCGGGTACGGTCGGCGATCACATGGTGTTCATTCACCCGTTCCGACAAGTGGATGCGATCCAGGCGCTTGGGAAACAAGTTGATTGCCGGGGTGCAGAACGGCAGGAACTGCGCGGCACCGACACTGCCTTCCAGGCTCGGATCGTGACGGTCGAACAGCACGATCAATTCCAGCTCCTGGCCCTGGCAGCGTTTGACCGCCCGGCTCAACCCGGTGAAGTCGACAAACAGAAAGCGGCGGGGCAGGGCGAAGTATTCCTGCAACAGGCGATAGCCCTGGAAGGCTCGCGACACCACGGGCAGCGCGGCGTCGGTATCGTCGAACCCCACGGAGCGCAGTGCATCCTGGGGCAGGCGTTCTACCCAATCGCCGCCGGGCTGACGGGCGAAGACGGCGCAGGCGTTACCCAGCAACTGTTCGTAGAGGCGAAAGGGTTGTTCGTCGGCGCCGTTGAGGTACAACGGCAGGTTGTCCAGGGCCAGACTGTTGAAAGGCAGTTCGGCACCGGTGCGCAGGGTCAGGCGCAGGCCAGCCTTGGCCTTGGGGGCGCTGGCGGCCAGGCGCCCGAGCACGGCGGACGGGTTGCCGAAGTACTCGGCCTGGCTGACCTGCAATGGCCACAACGTCACCGCATGGGCGGTGCGGTACTCACAGCAGGTTTGGCTTTCGCGACCCAGGGCTGCGCGCAGAACCGTATCCCGGGGCAACGGGAAGCCGCTGCTCAGTGAGCCTTCATCGGGGTCTGCCTGAAATTGCACCACGGTCATCGACGGTGTCGGCGCCAGGTAATGGGGGTACGCGATTTCCAGCAGGTTGTGGGTGAAGGTCGGGTATTCGGCATCGAGCTTGAGCTGTACCCGCGCCGTCAGGTAGGCGAACCCTTCCAGCAAGCGCTCGACGTACGGATCGGCGCAGTCCATGCCGGACAACGTCAGCCGACTGGCGATTTTCGGGTATTCCTGGGCGAACTCCGCCGCGCTTTCGCGTACGTGGTGCAATTCCTGGTTGTACAGTTCCAGCAGGCGCGGGTTCATGAGTGTCTCCGCTGGTCGGCGTTGACCACTCGCACATGGCCGGATTCCAGGTCCAGGTCGGTTTGCAGCATCAGGCGCAGCGGCACTGGCTGCGCCCAGAGATCGCCTTCGATCTCGAAACTCAGGGCGTTGTGATTCATCTCGGCGGATGCCCGGGCCCGCACGCGCAGGGTATGGCGCAGAATTCGCGGCTCGAACGTGGCGATGGCCTGGTGGATCAGTGCTTCAAGCGCCGCGATATCGACGTTCGATGCACTGTTGCCGGCCAGGGCTGGCAGCCCGAAGTTGACCACCGAAGTGCCGGCCGGTGTGTGCAGCGTCGCATCGGCGCTGAGCAATGACGTGGTGTTGAGCAGCCACGCCAGGTCCCGCAGCACCGAGGCTTTGAGTTGGGTCAGGGACAGCACGCGCTTGTCGGCGCTTTCCTTGAGGTTGCCTGGGTCGTCGTCGGTCAACCGATCCAGCAGGGACGGTTGCAGGCGATCGCGGGTGGCGATGTCGGTTACCACGTAAATGGCGCTACATACATTTTTTGGTCCCCTCCCGTGCCGCAGGACGCAAACGTGTTGACCGCTCCCGCCTCCAGCCCTCCCGGGATCTGGCGGATAGCCTGCATTTTGCTGAGGCAGTCGCGGCTGGGCGCAGGCATGTGCTCGCTGCGCCAGACCGAAAATATCGGGATGTTGTTGAACGTTTCTACGCGCAGTTGCTGTTGTTTATTCAGGCTGAAGCTGCAAGGCCATTCCATGTCCAGCTTCATGCGACTCTGGTCGGGTTTGACCAGCGTGCATTGACCCTGGTCGTTAATCAGGCTGAGTTGCTGCCCAACAAAGACGGCCTGGGTTGTTGGCATCTGGGCATGTTCGGCGCATGCGCTCAGGCTGGTCAGGCTTATCGCCAGGCACATGGCGAGCCGGTGATTTTTCATTATGCGAGCTCCCAGAACCAGACAGCTCTGGACCTGTAAAAGAGGTCGCCGGTTTGGGTCAGGCCCCGATTCCATAGATCAATATGATCGCCAGTACGATTGTCCGCCGACTCCCCTGACTGCTGGAAACAGTCCTTGAAGAAGATAAGCCCGGTCTTGCCCATCAACGTGCGACGCTCCTCGGCGCTGTTACCCAGAATGGTTGGCCGCCCCAGATGATGCTTCCACAACCAGTTCGCCAGCGACTCGGCACCCCGGGCGTGCTCATGTGCACACTTGGGTTCGGTATAGGTGGATTTGTTGACCTTGATGGTCAGCTCTGCATTGAGTGTCGCGCTCATGCGGATAGCACACTGGTTTTCCCAAGGGCCCTCACAGGGCTTGGCGTCAGGATACGTAACCAGAAGGTCGGAATAGGCTTTCCACAAATTGACAAACGAAGGCTTGGCCATGACTCAGACACCGGATGGGAAAGGATTGGATTCGAGCAAGCACCAAAATGCCCCCGGCGCATAACGACGGGGGCACGTTCGATTACACCTTGACGTTCTGGCGGATGTTCCAGCCGAACTTGATCGGCCCGCCTTCCTTGGTGCCGTCGGCTTTTTGCGGCTGGTAGTCCACCAGCACCTTGGCGAAGTTCAGGGTGACGTTTTCAGTCAGACGATCATCGCTGCCCGAGCCGCCGGTGCTCAGGGAACTGATCAGCACTTCTTCCAGGTTGATGATCATGTACTCGACCTGGCTTTCGCCGCCGGCCTTGCGCACGGTCAGCTTGACCTTGTCGATGTGCTTGCCGCTGGCGCAGTGCATCATCAGGTTGGGTGTAGCCTTGTCGACGTACTTGGTCAGCGACAGGTCCTGGACGTTCACCTTGCCGGCTCCGCCGCCGCCGCCCACGTGCATATTGCCGGACTGAGACATGCCCCAGCTCCAGTTCAAGACGTCGATTTCGTCCTTGTGGGCCTTGTCCATGGACTCGCCCTTGATGTCGCCGATCTTGATGAAAATATCAACAGCCATGTTCTCTCCCTGTGTGGTGTCTACCACGTTGTGTTTTTCTGATCGTTCCCACGCTGAGCGTGGGGACGATCACATCAAGGGCGGTGTTACGCGCCTTTGGCCGAAGGCAGCTTGGATACCAGGCGCAGTGACACAGTCAGACCTTCGAGCTGATAGTGCGGGCGCAGGTAGAACCGGGAGTTGTAATACCCCGGGTTGCCTTCCACCTCTTCGACAATCACTTCGGCCGCCGCCAATGGGTGCTGGGCCTTGGTGGTTTCGGTGGAGTGCGCTGGGTCACCGTCGACGTAGTTGAGGATCCAGTCCTGCAACCAGCGCTGCATTTCGTCCTTCTCTTTGAAGGAGCCGATCTTGTCGCGCACGATGCACTTCAAGTAATGGGCGAAACGGCAGGTGGCGAACAGGTAGGGCAGGCGCGCGGCCAGGTTGGCGTTGGCGGTAGCATCCGGGTCGTCGTACTCGGCCGGCTTTTGCAGCGACTGGGCGCCGATGAACGCGGCGAAGTCGGTGTTTTTCTTGTGCAGCAGCGGCATGAAACCGTTCTTCGCCAGTTCCGCTTCACGGCGGTCCGAAATGGCGATTTCGGTCGGGCACTTCATGTCCACGCCACCGTCGTCGGTCGGGAAGGTGTGCGCCGGCAGGTTCTCCACTTCACCACCAGACTCCACGCCACGAATGCGCGAGCACCAGCCAAAGTGTTTGAACGAGCGGTTGATGTTCACCGCCATCGCGTAAGCGGCGTTGGCCCAGGTGTACTTGGAGCTGTCGGCGCCGTCGGTGTTTTCTTCGAAGGCGAAGGCTTCCACCGGGTCGGTCTTGGCACCGTACGGCAGGCGTGCCAGGAAGCGCGGCATGGTCAGGCCGATGTAACGCGAGTCTTCCGATTCACGCAGCGAGCGCCAGCCGGCATATTCCGGGGTGGTGAAGATTTTGGTCAGATCGCGCGGGTTCGACAGTTCCTGCCACGAGCCCATGCCCATCACGGTCGGCGATGCGGCGGCAATGAATGGCGCGTGCATGGCGGCGCAGACTTTCGACAGTTCGCCCAGCAATTCGACATCCGGCGGCGACTGGTCGAAGTAGTAATCGCCCACCAGGCAGCCGTAAGGTTCGCCGCCGAACTGGCCGTATTCTTCTTCGTACATCTTTTTGAAGATCGGGCTCTGGTCCCATGCGGTGCCCTTGAATTTCTTCAGGGTCTTGTGCAGGTCGGTCTTGGAGATGTTGAGCACGCGGATCTTGAGCTGCTCGTCGCTCTCGGTATTGTTGACCAGGTAGTGCAAGCCACGCCAGGCGCTTTCCAGTTGCTGGAACTCCGGGTGATGGATGACCTGGTTGACCTGGGCGGTGAGCTTGGCGTCGATGGCGGCGATGATCGACTCGATCGACTTGATGGCGTCGTTGGACACCAGGTCGGTCTGCGCCAGGGCCTGCTCGGCCAGGGTGCGCACGGCGGTCTCGACGGCTTCACGGGCGCGTTCGGTCTTGGGTTTGAATTCTTGCAGCAGCAGGGAGGCGAACTCGCTGGCTTCTTCGGTGGTGCCCAGTGTCTGGGCGCTTGCGCGTACTGGATCGGTCATGATCATTCGTCCTGATTAAGCCTGAGGCTCGGCGGGCTTGGGCGCACTGGCAAGTGCCTGGAGCAGCGCCGGATCCTTGATGGCCTTCATGATGATTTCTTCGGCACCGGTCTTGCCGTCCATGTAGGTCAGCAGGTTGGCCAATTGAGTGCGCGCTTCGAGCAGTTTGTTCAGCGAGTCGACCTTGCGCGCCACGGCGGCCGGGCTGAAGTCGTCCATGCTTTCAAAGGTGATGTCCAGGCTCAGGTTGCCTTCGCCGGTCAGCTCGTTGGGCACGTGGAACGCAACGCGTGGCTGCATGGCCTTGAGGCGGGAGTCGAAGTTGTCCACATCCACTTCAAGGAACTTGCGATCGGCCACAGGTGCCAGAGGCTCGGCCGGCTTGCCGGCGAGGTCAGCCATAACGCCCATTACGAAGGGCAACTGGACCTTTTTCTCGGCGCCGTAAAGCTCGACGTCGTACTCGATCTGCACTCGAGGCGCACGGTTGCGCGCGATGAATTTCTGAGAACTTTGCTTCGCCACGTTGCTGCTCCTGGTCGCTCAAGCGACGGTGTTGGCGTCATCGGCGGTGCCGGTGACGTGACTGCGTGATCCGTACGCTTTTATTCGCTGTCTGGTCCGCGCAGGTTTTCAAATTGGCTGATGCCGTCGGGAATCAGGTTGCGCACGATCGCCGCGAAGTCGGCGTGCACCAGATTCTTTGCCCGATTCAACAGCACCGGCAGGGGGCTGGAGGGCTCGTGACGGGTGTAATACGCAAGAATCCGGTCCAGGCTGCGCAGCACGTCGTCACGGTTGTTGATTTCGCCGCTGCTGGCGTTAGCGTTGCGCGGCGCGCTTGGCGCGGTGGGGTATTCAACCGGCGCGGCACTGTCGTCGCTGATGGCATCGGGCTGGGGGCTGTCGCCGCTCTGCGGGGCGAACTGGCCGAGAATCTGCAAGGCCATTTTGAGCGGTTGCTTCAATGGGCCAAGGTCAACGCCCTGGGCGGAGCCGACTTGTTCGCTGACGTGTTGCTCGATGGTCTCGGCGGCGCTACGGGCCTCGTGCAAGGCTTTGCGGATGATGTCCAACTGTTCGGGATCGCTGTCGAGGAACGCTCCGGCGAGTTGTTCGGCGCCGAGGTTTTCGTCAGGGAAGCTTTGCAGACCGCTGGCGTTGGCGGCGGCGCGCAGGCTGACAGCGCCAAAGGTTCGCGAACGGGCCAGGATACTTTCGCGCAACAGGCGAATGGTGGCATCGGACGCCAGGCCGGCGAGGGCATTGATGCGCACGGTGGGATCGTTGTCGTCTTCGGCATCCAGGCGTGGATGCAGGTCGGCCCAGTATTGCTTGAGCAATTCGCTGATCAGCGTCAGGACGCGGGCCAGGCCGGGGACACCTTCCAGGGCAAGGGAGCTTTGCAAAAGGAAATGGGTGATACGCAGGTCTTTGCTGCGTTGCAACAAATCCAGGCTTTGCTGCTGGATGCTGCGCCATTCAGGCGGTTCGGCAGGCAATATCGAATCGCCCATGCTGCGCTCGGGCTGGCCTTGGGAATCGCGTTCCAGGCGCAAAAAGTCAGCGTCGTATTCCAGATCTTCGCCACAAGGCGAAGTCGCGGAAACGGCGGCGAGCAGCAAAGGCACTTCCACTGAAATTGATCTCCCTATCGCCCGCGACAGAAACGGGCAGTTCACACGTTAGTTCCAAGTGGAACTTCGCATGTTTCCTTGTGTGTAATGGCCCTTTGGATCCTCTGTGATCTTAAAGTGCCATCACTGTATTCAAGAAAGTTGTTCATTTTTGGTGTAGTACTTATGGCTTGTCAAGGTAAGCTATTTCTCCTGTGTGACAGATGTGAGGTGCTTAACAACCCTCGCGACCGGTAGGTCCAAGAAGGTACTGACGCAGATTTTTTGTCACGTAAACCGGTTAAGATCAGCAAATGTGCTGGTAAAAAGCTGTTTTTTAGGTTGTTTGCAAGGTTTGTCGGCGAGCTTCGCGGGGATTGATCCCTTCATTCGCCGGCGCGCAAAGTGTGCAGCAAGGAGGCAAGATGCCGCTGTGTTTGACTATCACTAGTTATCACAAGATTACCCCTGGTCAATGCTCTGAAAAATCCATGGATCAGGGAGTAATGGCAATTGGCCGTAATTCTGATAATGACTGGATATTGCCCGATCCAGAGCGCTTGGTTTCCGGAAAGCATTGCGTTATTCAATATAAAGATGGCCGGTATTATTTAACCGATAACAGCACTAATGGTGTGGAATTGGTTAAGGCCGGCATTCGTCTGCGCAAAGGAAACAGCGAGCCATTGCAAGATGGGGAAGTTATCCGCATAGGTGATTATGAAATCCAGGCGCGCATCGATTTCAATCTGCCGGTGACTGACAACAACCCTTTTGCCGATTCGTCCAACAGCTTCGAGGCTCTGATGGGGCGTCAGGGCGCCGGCGTGGCTACGCCGACATCGTCGCCCATGACACCACCTGCACATTTCCAGGGTGTGTCGGCCATGGACACGCTGCCGGACTTGTTCGACTTTCTGGCACCGACCACCGTCCCGCCGGCCACCCAGTCCGACCATGTCCCGGCTGAGCAGCACGACTTCCGCCCACCGACCCCGATCCCCAACCCGACGCTCATGGCCGAGCCTGTGCCGCTGGCGTCGGCCCCAGCCCCAGCGCCGGTGATTCCGGAAGATTGGGACCTGTTCAGCGACAAGCCCGCGCCAGTGGCGGTTGCCCCCCTGCCTGTCGCCCCCTTGCCTGTTGCAGAAGTTGCGCCACCACCCGTACCTCAAATCAGCGTGCCGATCGAGCCGGCACCCCTGCGCGAACCGCCCGTGGCTATCGTTGAGCCCCCGGTCAATCCGGTCAGCCCGGTCGACCATTCGCAACCCGACCTGTTGCGAGCCTTTCTGCGCGGCGCCGGGCTGGATCAAGTGCGCCTGGAAAAGGCCCAGGCCGAAGCGCAGATGGAAAACATCGGCCGCAGTTATCGATTGATGGTCGAAGGCCTGATCGATGTCTTGCGCGCCCGCAGCAGCCTCAAGGGCGAGTTTCGCATTCAGCAGACGATGATTCAGCCGGTGGAAAACAACCCGCTGAAATTCGCTCCCAACGTCGATGAGGCCTTGCTGCTGCTGTTGCGCCACACCAATCAAGCGTTCATGGCGCCGGACCTGGCGGTGCGCGACAGCTTCGATGACTTGCGTGCCCACCAGTTGGCGGTGATGGCCGGTGTGGAAGCGGCGATCAAGCATCTGCTGGCGCGTTTCGAGCCGGCACAACTGGAAGAGCGCATGGGCAAGCCCGGTGGCCTGTCGAGCATTTTCAATGGTTCACGACAGGCCCAGTACTGGCAGCAGTTCACCGAGCTCTACAGCAATATTTCCCGTGAGGCCCAGGAGGATTTCCAGGACCTGTTCGGTCGGGAATTCAGCCGTGCCTACGAAGAACACAGTACCAGGCAACGCCGCCGCTGAGCGTGGCCGTTGCATAACGGCATTCAGAGCAAAGAACGGAACAACGGATAGCTGAAACGTCATTGAGGACGCAGGATGATTCACAGGTTTTTACTCGCAGTCGCCACCGCGCTTCTGCTGACCGCGTGTGCCAAGGAGGCCACCAAACCCCAGCCCGAAGAGGCTGAGGCCGACACGGCCGCCGTCGAGTTGCACTTTCACGCCATCGCCGGGCTCAACCCCGGAGCCACTGGCCAGCCGGCCCCGGTCCGGGTGCGCATTTTCGAATTGAAAAATGCCGCCACCTTCGGTCGTTCCGATTATTTCGCACTGGCCGAACGAGCCCAGGCGACGCTCGGTGCGGATCTGATCGACCAGGACGAAGTGCTGATCCAGCCTGGCCAGCAGTTGAGTCTGCAGCGTGACCTCGATCCGGCCACCCGCCATATCGGCGTGCTGGTGGGGTATCGCGAGCTGGATCAGTCGCTGTGGCGCACGGTGATGAACGTCCCGCCGCGCCAATACACCGAATACCAGATCAGCCTCGACGTGCGAGCCGTGCGCAGCGCCGTCGCGGTTCCCCCATCCAGCCCTGCCCAATAAACAATCGGAGCCCCCCATGTCCTGGAACAATCGCGTGGTCTGGTCGGAAGGCATGTTCATTGGAACGCAGCACTTCCAGCAGCATGACCGTTACCTGGAGAATCTCATCGACGCCCGGAGTCGCCCATTGTCGGCCGGTGCCTGGGGGTTTTCTGAGTTGCTGATCGACCAGGGCCTGCTGGCCCAGGGCAAACTGGCGATCATCTCGGCGCGGGGCCTGTTGCCAGACGGCACGCCATTCAACATTCCCCAGGATGATCTGGCGCCGAGCCCGCTGAATATCGATGACAACCTGCGCGATGGTTTGGTGTACCTGGCCTTGCCGCTCAAGCGCGCCGGCGCGCGTGACACCGTTGACGAAGGCGAGGCCCTGGGCGCTGCGCGCTATGTGAGTCAGGTGCGCGAAGTGCGGGACGACAACGCGCCGTTCGAAAACCAGGCCCCGGTGGCCGTGGGGTCGAGGGCACTGCGATTATTGGTCGCCCGGGATGGCATCAGCGACTACGCGGCCATCGGCCTGGTGCGAATCAAGGAGAAACGCGCCGACCGCGCCTTGGTGCTCGATGACACTTACATCCCGCCGCTGCTGGATGTGGTCGCCTCCACGCCCTTGGCTGCGTTTCGCAACGAGCTACT
This sequence comes from Pseudomonas sp. GW821-FHT01E10, assembly GCF_059422365.1. Lineage (NCBI taxonomy): Bacteria > Pseudomonadati > Pseudomonadota > Gammaproteobacteria > Pseudomonadales > Pseudomonadaceae > Pseudomonas > Pseudomonas sp. GW821-FHT01E10. The sequence goes on along the minus strand of NZ_JBWKWT010000018.1, from coordinate 82,646 downwards.
GGGCCTGCTTCATCAACGCGGAGAAGCGCTCGCTGGGCGGGTGGTGGCGTCCGGTGCCGGCGGTGCTTCGGAGATTGCCGATTTCATGCTGCTGCAACTGGTCAACCGTGCTCAGCCGTTGATCCAGCACTTGAGCCACTTGAGCCCTTTGCATCCCGAGCGCTTCTACAGCGAGTTGGTGAGCCTGGCCGGGGAATTCTCGACTTTTACCGCTTCCGGGCGGCGACCGCAGGAATTCCCGCAGTACCAGCATGATGACCTCGCGCTGAGCTTTGCGCCGGTGATGCAAGCCCTGCGTGAAGCGCTGTCGATGCTGATCGACAGCAAGGCCACGCCGATTCCGATCGTCGAAAAAGCCTATGGCATTCATGTGGCCATGCTGGCTGACAAGACCCTGCTCGACAACGCCAGTTTTATTCTGGTGGTGCGCGCCGATGTACCTGCCGAGACCCTGCGCAGCCGCTTCGGCCTGCAGAGCAAAATCGGCTCGGTGGAACACATTCGCGACATGGTCAACCTGCAATTGCCGGGCATCGGCCTGCTGCCGCTGCCGGTGGCGCCACGGCAGATTCCCTATCACGCCGGCTCCACCTATTACGAACTCGACCGGGGCAGCGAGCATTGGCAACAACTGGCCAACTCCGGCGGTTTTGCGTTCCACATCGCGGGTCAGTTCCCGGGGTTGAACCTGGCTTTCTGGGCGATCCGAGGATAAACCGCGATGAATAACGACGATCGTACCCAGTTCATGCCGACCCCCGGTGGCCGTGGCGCCGAGCCGGCCCGCCCGGACCCTGGCCGCGCCCAGCCCGCGCCACTGTCGATGCCGGCCGCGCCGCTGTTGACCGGCAAAGCCGAAGGTCTCAACCCCCTGGAGAGCGCCGCGGGCCCGCTGCTGGCTTTGCTGACCCGCTTGCGCAACACCATTGCCCACCCGGCACCGGCGAGTCTGCGGGCGCAACTACTGGCCTACCTGCGCCAGTTCGAGGAGCGCGCCGAGGCCGCCGGCGTGGTGCGCAACGATGTGTTGCTGGCCCGTTACGCCTTGTGCACCGCCCTGGATGAAGCGGTGTTGAGTACGCCGTGGGGTGGCACCGGCGACTGGGGCAAGCAGAGCCTGCTGATCACCGTGCACAACGAGGCCTGGGGCGGCGAGAAGGTGTTCCAGCTATTGGAACATTGCCTGCAAAGCCCCCGCGAACGTTTGTATCTGTTGGAGCTGTTGTACCTGTGCATGTGCCTGGGTTTCGAAGGGCGTTATCGGGTCATGAATGATGGTCGCAGCCAACTGGAGGCGTTGCGTGAGCGCACCAGTGCGGTTATCCGCAGCGCCCGTGGCGAATATGAACGTGAACTGTCGCCCCATTGGCGCGGCGTGACCGTGGCGCGCGATCGACTGGCGCAATTCATGCCGCCATGGATCGCGGTGGCCATCGGTGTGGCGTTGCTGTTGGCCCTGGTGTTCGGCCTGCGCTTGAAACTGGCCGCCGATGCCGAGCCGGTGTTTAAAAACATTCATGCGCTGGGCGAGATCCCGGTGCAGGCCATCGACCGTCCGGTGGTGCAGCCGAAACTGGTCGAGCGGCCACGCTTGGCCGGTTTTCTCGCTGATGAAATCAAGGCCGGCCGGGTGGCCGTGGAAGATGCCGTTGACCGTTCAGTGGTGACTATCCGTGGCGATGAGCTGTTCGCCTCGGGCAGCGCCAGTATCGTCGACAATTTCCAGCCGCTGATGCTGCGCATCGCCGATGCCATTCGCAAGGTCAAGGGGCAGGTCCGGGTGACCGGTCACAGTGACAATCGCCCGATTGCCACCTTGAGGTTTCCATCGAACTGGGCGTTGTCCGAGGCACGGGCCACTTCGGTGCTGCAAATCCTTTCGGCCAAGACCGGCCAGCCCGAGCGCTTCAGCGCCGAAGGCCGCAGCGACACCGAACCGTTGGCCTCGAACGCTACGACCGAGGGCCGCGCACGCAATCGTCGGGTCGAAATCACAGTGTTGGCGGAGGGGGTCGAGTGAAGGCGTTTTTCAGTTTTATGACCCGCTGGGTCATTCCGTTGCTGGGGCTGATCGCCCTGAGCCTGATCATCTGGTTTGTCGGGCCGCTGCTTGAGCTCCTGGTGCCCGAAGGCCGGCGCTGGGCGCTGATCATTCTGCTGTTCGCGGTGTGGATCGCCTATCGGGTGTTTCGCATCATCCAGGCCCGCCGTCAGGCCGCCGAAGTCATGCGCAGTCTGGCGGCGCAAACCCCGCCGGACCCGACCAGCATCGCTACGGCCGAAGAGCTCGAAACCCTGCGCCAGCGCATGGACGAAGCCCTGACGCTGTTGAAGAAAGCCAAGCTGGGCGGCGACGAACGACGCAATCTCTACGAATTGCCGTGGTACGTGATCATCGGCCCGCCGGGTTCGGGCAAGACCACGGCGCTGGTCAACTCCGGTCTGCATTTTCCGTTGGCCGCGCAGTTGGGCGCCGGTGCGGTGCGCGGCGTCGGCGGTACGCGCAATTGTGATTGGTGGTTTACCGACCAGGCTGTGCTGCTCGACACCGCAGGCCGCTACACCACTCAGGACAGCGACGCGACGGTCGACAAGGCCGCATGGCTGGGCTTTCTGGGTCTGTTGAAAAAACAGCGGGCCCGTCGCCCGATCGACGGTGCATTTATCGCTATCAGCCTCTCCGACCTGTTGCTGGGCAGCGACGCCGAGCGCGCCGCCCATGCCGCTGCGATACGCCTGCGCATTCAGGAGCTGTACACCCAACTGGGCGTGCGCTTCCCGATCTACCTGATGCTGACCAAGCTCGATCTGGTGCCCGGGTTCATGGAGTATTTCGACACCCTGAGCAAGGAAGAGCGAGCTCAGGTCTGGGGCATGACCTTCGCTCTGGATGACGGCAAAAGCAATGACAGCCCGCTGGCCCATCTGCAAAGCGAATTCGCCGGTCTGGAGCAACGCCTGAACGATCGGCTGGTGGAGCGCTTGCAGCAGGAACGCGACCCGGCGCGGCGCGATCTGATCTACGGTTTTCCACAGCAGTTCGGCGCGTTGAAGGATTGCCTGCAAAGCTTCCTTGAGGGCGTGTTCAAACCCAACGCCTTTGAAGAGCGGGCGCTGTTGCGCGGGGTGTATTTCACCAGCGGCACCCAGGAAGGCAGCCCGATTGACCGGCTGATCGGCTCCATGGCCCAGAGCATGAACCTGGACCGCCAGCACCTGGTGCGCCAGAACGGCACCGGGCGCAGTTACTTCATCGAAAAGCTCTTCAGCGCCGTGGCCTTTGCCGAGCGTGGGCTGGTGGGTGTCAATCCGAAAGTCGAACGTCGACGCAAGTGGATCGCCCAGGGCGTGCTGGCCTCGACTGTAGCCTTGGTGCTGGTGGTCGGGACCTTGTGGTGGGTCAGCTATCGCGCCAATCAGGCGTATATCGCGCAAGTCGATCAGAAAGTCGTGCCCCTGGGCCAGACCGTGCAGAACCTCAGCCCGGCGCAGCGGGACGTGCTCGCCGTGTTGCCCTTGCTCAACGCAGTGAAGCACTTGGCCGATGATGCGCCGAACTGGGCCGAAGGCTTGGGTCTGTATCAGGGCGACATGCTTGAAGCCGAGTCCGGCAGCGTTTATCGCAAGCTGTTGATCGCGGTCTTCGCGCCGCGCTTGCTCACGCGTATCGAGGAGCAACTGCACGGCGGCGGCAATTCGGACTTCCTTTACGAAGGCTTGAAGGCCTACCTGATGCTCGCCGACAGCGAGCATTACGATGCTGATTTCATCAAGGCATGGATCGCCCTGGACTGGGACCGCAGCCTGCCGCGCGACTTACCGGCCGAGCAGCGCGTAGCCCTCGGTGAGCACTTGCAGGCGCTGTTCGAACGCCATCCGCCCACTGCGCGTCTCGACCCACGCCTGATCGACGATTTACGCCGGCAGTTGCAACAGCTGCCGGTGGCCCAGCGTGTCTACGACCGGATCAAACGGCAGAAGCTGCCGGACGGCATTGCGGACTTTCGTCTTAACGAAGCGGCCGGGCGCGATGCTGCGCTGGTGTTCAGCCGCAAGAGCGGCAAGCCGCTGGGCGACCCCTTGAGTGGCTTCTTCACGGCCAAGGGTTACCGCCAAGGGTTTTTGCTCACCAGCCTGAACCAGACCGGCACCCTGGCCGAGGAGCAGTGGGTGCTCGGTCGCGATCAGGCAGAACAACAGAACGTCGCCAGCCTGGCTGCCGATGTACGCCGTTTGTATTTCCAGGATTACCAGCGCCAGTGGGACGCCTTGTTGGCTGATATCGACTTCGTGCCGATCACCAGCGTGGCCCAGGCCGCCGATGTGCTGCGGGTGATTTCCGGGCCGACTTCGCCGTTGAAAAAACTGCTGGTGGCGGTGGCGAAGGAAACCGACCTGCAACAGGAAGAACGCCTGCTGGCCGCCAAGGGGGCGCCGGTGGAAGGCGGAGTCGACAAACTCAAGGAGCGCCTGGGCACTTTGCTCGGCCAGGAGCAGATGCAAAACACACCCGAGGCGAGTGAAGACCCCGTCACCGCGCACTTTGCTGAACTCAACAGCATTGTCAGCAAGAACGAAGGCGAGCCGGCAGCCATCGACGGCCTGTTGGCCGACATGAACGCCTTGTATGTGCAGGTCAGCGCCATGGTCGGTGCCAGCGGCGACGCCTTGCTTGGCGAAGCCAAGAACCAGGCCGCAGCGGCGGCGACGCGGGTCAGCCTCAACGCCGAGCGTCAACCGGCGTTGGTGCAGGGCCTGGTCAAGTCGGTGGTCAACTCCACCACCAACAGCATGATGGGTGGAGTACGCAATCAACTGAACGCGGCCTGGACCAGCGAAGTGGTGAACATCTATCGCCAGTCCCTGGCCGGGCGTTATCCGATGTCGCCAGGCAGTGCACGGGACGCGACCCTCGACGACTTCGGTCAGTTCTTCGGCGTGGGCGGGGTGATGGACAACTACTTCCGCAAATACCTGCAGCCCTACGTGGATACCTCGACCCAGGCCTGGCGCTGGCAACCGGGCGCCGCGCAGAAGCTCGGCATCGCCCCGGGCGTGCTGCAAACCTTCCAGCGGGCAGCGACCATCCGGGATGCGTTTTTCCGCTCCGGCGGTACCCAACCGATGGTGCGCTTCGAACTCAAGCCCGTGGCCATGGATTCCACCATCACCCAGTTTTTGCTCGACCTCGACGGCCAGCAATTGAGCTACGACCACGGACCTAGCCGTCCGACCGCGATGCAATGGCCCAACCCCGGCAGCATCGGCGTGGTGCGGATCTCGATCATGCCGCCCACGGCCAGCGGTCGGTCCGGCATCACCCTGGACGGGCCCTGGGCCTGGTTCCGCCTGCTCGAGCAATCGGACCTGACCGCCGGCAACTCGCCGGACCGCTTCAACCTACGGTTGCGGGTCGATGGCGCCAGCGCCTCTTATGAGCTACGGGCCAACAGCGCCTTCAACCCGTTCAAGAGCCGTGTGCTCAGCGGTTTCAGCCTGCCGGAGCGCTTATGAGCACGCCGGGCTTCTATGGAAAGTTGGCCAGTCGCGGGGACTTTGTCAGCCGTGGTTTGCCGCAGAGTTTTATCGGCCCTTGGGATTCGTGGCTGGCAGCGGGGTTGCTCGCCAGCCAGAGCCTTGGCGACCGTTGGCTGAATGCCTATCTGGTCAGTCCGCTGTGGCGCTTTATGGTTGCGCCCGGTGTGTGTGGGCCGCAGGCCGCCGTGGGGGTGGTGATGCCGAGCATTGATCGGGTTGGCCGGTATTTTCCGCTGACCGTCGCGGTGCTGCTGGATCACGACGCTGATCCTGCGTCGGTGATAGGCGGCTCGGATATCTGGTTTGAACAGGTCGAGCAATTGCTGTTGAGCACCTTGAACGTGGAGGCAAGCTTCGAGGCCTTCGGTGCAGGACTGGAGGCGCTGGGCAGCCCGGCTTATCTGCGACGCACCCCGAGCGGCCGTTTTGCCGGGTTGCACCGCTTTGATGTCACTGATCCGCAGGCGCGAATGATCGCCCTCGCCGAACAGGCCTGCGAAGGGGCCAGTGTGTGGTGGGGCCAGGGTTCGGAGCGCATCGCCCCCGGTTTATTGCGGTGCCAGGGCCTGCCGGCCGCCGCTGATTTTGCGCAATTTTTGCTCGGCCAAGAAGGTGTTGTGTAGATGTGTTCAAACGTGGGAAGGACCCTCAAGTCTGCAAGCAAAAGCCATGTCGGCATGGTCCGCCAGGTTAACGAAGACGCTTGCCTGGACCTGCCGCAAAAAGGCCTGTGGGTGGTCGCCGATGGCATGGGCGGGCACGCGGCGGGCGACTACGTCAGCAGTCTGATTGTCGACAGTCTGCGTAGCATTGCTGTGGGCCGTTCGCTGGATGAATACGTCGCGGCGTTGAAAACCGACCTGCTGCGGGTCAACGCCGCCGTGCGTGAAGAAACCGCCAACCGCGGCGTGACCATGATGGGCAGCACGGTGGTGGTGCTGGCGGCGCGTGACTTGCGTGGGGTGTGTCTGTGGGCGGGCGACAGCCGCTTGTATCGCCTGCGTGACGGCCGACTCAAACGCATCTCGCGGGACCACAGTTACGTCCAGGATCTGCAGGACAGCGGCCTGCTCAGCGAAGCCGAAGCCCGGGTGCACCCACGGTCCAATATTGTCACCCGCGCTATCGGGGTCCAGGCACAGCTGGAGCTGGCGATGGTCGAGTTGCTGTTGAAGCCCGGCGACAGTTACCTGTTGTGCAGCGACGGGCTGAACAAAACCGTTGAAGATCATGAGATCCGCGAGGTGCTGGGCCACGACGAGCCAGGGGAAATCGCCAGCAGCCTGGTGTCCCTGGGCCTGATGCGCGGCGCTCCGGACAACATCACCGTCATCGTCGTGAAGGTGCCTTTATGAACCTCACCGCGAACATTCTGATCCCGGGCTACGACATCGACGGTGAGATCGGTGAGGGCGCCATGGCCAGCGTTTACCTGGCGACCCAACGCTCGCTGGAGCGCAAGGTGGCGTTGAAGGTCATGGCCGCCGCGCTGGCAGCCGATCCGAGTTTCTGCGAGCGCTTCCTGCGCGAAGGCAAAACCCTGGCGCGCCTGTCTCACCCGCATACGGTCACCATCCATGACATCGGCAATGTCGGTGAGCTGTATTACATGGCTATGGAATACCTGCCCAATGGCACGCTCAAGGAGCGCATTGCCGCCGGCCTGACGCCGGAGCAGGGCCTGATCTACATCCGCCAGATCGCCTCGGCGCTGGGCTATGCCCACGGGCTGGGGCTGGTTCATCGCGACGTCAAACCGGCGAACATTCTGTTCCGCGCCGATGGCACAGCGGTGCTCTCGGACTTCGGCATCGCCAAGTCGCTGGACGACCGCACCCAGTTCACCCAAGCGGGTTTCGCCGTCGGCACGCCCAGCTACATGAGCCCGGAACAGGCGCGCGGCCAGGACATTGACGGCCGGGCCGATCTTTATGCCCTGGGCGTGGTGCTCTACGAAATCCTCGTCGGCAAACTGCCGTACACCGGCAACGACGCGCTCTCTACGGCCCTGGCGCATTTGACCGAACCGCTGCCGGAGCTGCCGGTGCACCACGGCCGTTATCAAGAGGTGCTGCGCAAGCTGTTGGCCAAGGATCCGGCCGAGCGTTTCCCGGATGCAAAGGCGTTGTTGCAGGCGCTGGATAATCTGCCCGGGGAATCGGTTGAAGCGACCACGATCCGGCCGTTGCCCCTTCCAATGAACAATGACCTGGCGGGACTGACGCCGGTGTCCATCGACATTCCGACGAGCCCCGCACAGCCACAACCCCAAGCCAAGCCTGTTGCGCCGACGGCGAAGTCGACGCCGCAATCCCCGGCCTCGGAGCAGCGCAAGGGACCGGTGTTCGCGCTTGCCGCTGTTGCGGTAGCCGTGGTGCTGGCCTTGGGCGGCGCGGGTTATTGGTGGCTGTCCGGTGACGTCGAGGCGGACGCCAAGGTGCCAGTGGCTTCAGTGCCTCCAGTCAAAACACCACCACCAGCCGTGGCGCCACCGGTGAACCCCCCTGTGGCGACAGACGTCGATAATGGTCAGCGCCCGCTGCTGATGGCCGGCAAAAAAACCTTGTTCCAGCGGGTGCTCAGCAAGCCGGGAGCGAAACTCGCCAGTGAACCGGGGGCAGCACCTGACAAGGCCTTGCCGGCGTTTTCCGTGCTTTACGTCTATCAGCGCCAAGAGGTGGCCGGCAGCCCGTGGCTACGCGTCGGCGCCGCCACCGACGGGCGCAGTGACGGCTGGTTGCCAGCCGAGCAAGTCAGCGACTGGAAGCAAAGCCTGGTGCTCAAGTTCACCGAACGCTCCGGTCGTGCGCCGGTGATGTTCCTGCGTCAGCCCGGCGAAGTGGAGCGGCTGCTGGCCGATCCGTCGGCTGCAAAAAACCTGTTGCTCAAGGCCCAGCAGAACCGTGAAGACAATCAGCAGGTGCTGGCCCTGGAACCGGCCGCCAGCGCGGTGCCGCAGAACCAGTTTTATCTGTTGCCGATCTTTGATTCGCGCGAGAGCTTCGATGAAAACGGCCAGCCGGTGCAGTTGCTGAACGTGGCGTCCATCGACCCCGGCAATGCACCGAAGGCCACTGTCGGCAACACTCCGATCAGCGCCGCCAATGCCGATGCATTTCGCACCGCTGTGGTGTTGGTCGTCGACACCACGGTGTCCATGCAGCCCTACATCGATCAGGTCCGCGACGTGGTGCACCAACTGCAAACCCGCATCGCCGAGCGGGGCGAGCTGGACAGTGTCAGCTTTGGCCTGGTGGGGTTTCGAAACAGCATCCAGAAAACCCCGGGCCTGGAATACGTCGCCAAAACCTTGATCACCCTGGACCAGGGCCGCGACCCACAGCGCTTCATGGACCTGGCGCGGCAGGTCAAGGCGTCCACGGTCTCGAGCCATTCGTTCAATGAAGATGCGTTTGCCGGCGTGATGGAAGCGGTCGAGGGCATGGACTGGTCCGGTTATGGCGGACGCTTGATTCTGTTGGTCACCGATGCCGGTGCGTTGCGCAAGAACGACCCGTATGCCGCCACGCAAATGAACGAGGCCGAAGTGCGTCAGGCCGCATTGGGCAAACAGATCAAAATCTACGCCTTGCACCTGCTCAGCGATGCCGGCAAGAAAACCCATGGCGGTGCGCAAAGCCAGTATCGCACCCTGACCGCCGACGCCAACCCGCAGATCGGCGATCTGTACATCCCGGTGCCGGGCGCCGATGTGCGCAAGTTTGGTGAACGGGTGGACGAGATCGGTTCGGTGTTTGCCGACCTGGTGCATCAGGTGCGCAGCAACAAGTCGCAAACCGTGCCGCTGCTGAGCGCTGCGCCGAGCCTGGCCGACAAATCGGCGGCCATCGGCTACGCGATGCACATGGACTTCCTGGGGCGAAAAGCCGCCAGCCAGGCGCCGCAACTGGTCAGCGCCTGGACCGCCGACCGCGACCTGACCAACCCGGCACTGCCGGCGTTCCAGGTGTGCGTGATGCTGACCAAACTGCAGCTCAACGACTTGCAGCAATCGCTGAAACTGATCGTCGACGCCGCCCGCAAGACCCAGACCTCACCGAAGAATTTCTTCCAGGAAATCGCCAGTGCCAGTGCCTACATGAGCCGCGATCCCTCGGCCTTGCGCAAAGGCGGCAATCTGGCCGATGGCGGGGTTTTGGGGGAGTACCTGGAAGGACTGCCTTATCGCAGCAAGTCGCTGAACATGACCCAGGATTTGTGGCTTTCCCTGAGCGTGGCCGAGCAGGAGGACTTTATCGACGAGCTGGACTCGAAAATCCGCCTCTATGAAACCTTCCACAACGACCTGGCCAACTGGGTGCGTTTCGGCGATGCGGAACCGGGTGATGCCTTGTACCGCGTTCCATTGTCGACGCTGCCGTGATGCTGAACATGAGCGCAGTGCACAAAAGCCGGGGCGCCGGCAGCCAGCGCTACAGCCTGGTGATTCCACGGCTGCAACTGCGTGCCGGTGAGCAACTGGCGGTGGTCGGTCCCAGTGGCTGCGGCAAAAGCACGTTGCTCGATTTGCTGGCGCTGGTGCTGGCGCCGGATCAGGCCGGGCAGTTTGATTTTGCGTCCGGCCAAACCACGACGGACATTGCCGGGCTGTGGCGCGCAGATGCGCAAAGTGCCTTGGCGAACCTGCGCAGCCGGCACTTGGGCTACGTGCTGCAAACCGGTGGCCTGCTGGATTTTCTGGACGTGCGCGGCAACATCGACCTGTCGCGCCAACTGCTCGGCTTGAACGACGACGGCAGCGTCGATCGCCTGGCCGGGGCGTTGGATATCATCGATCAACTGGGCAAAAGACCGTGCGACTTGTCCGTCGGCCAACGGCAACGGGTGAGTTGTGCCCGCGCCCTGGCTCATGGGCCGCGCCTGCTGTTGGCCGATGAACCGACCGCTGCCCTCGATCCGCTGAACGCGGAACGCGTGATGCAGTTACTGGTGACCCAGGCTCGTGAACACAGGGTGTGCTGCGTCGTTGCCACCCACGACGAGTCACTGGCCCGCGCCAGCGGTTTGCAGGTGCGACGCATCAGTTGTCATCGCGACGTCGATGGCGGTGTCACCGCCACCCTTGGGGAGGCCTGCTGATGCGCGGCGCGCTGGTGGCTTCCCTGGCCTGGCAGGATTACCGCAACGATGCCTGGCTGTCGGCCTGCTCGGTATTGGCGCTGGTGGCGGTGATCGCACCGCTGCTGGTGCTGTTCGGTTTGAAATTCGGCCTGGTCAGCAGTTTGACCGAGCGCCTGGAAAACGACCCGGCCACCCGGGAGATCATCCCCCTCGGTGGCGGCCGGTTCAGTGCCGCGTTTATCGAGCAGTTGAGCCAGCGCAGCGACGTGTCGTTCGCCTTGCCGCGCACCCGGCAGATTGCCGCGACAGCGGATCTGACCGCAGGCGCTTCGACGGTGACTGTGGAAATGATCCCCACCACCGCCAACGATCCGTTGCTCGGCAGTCTGCCGGTACCCCAAGGGCTGGATCAGGTGCTGCTCAGCCAGACCGCCGCCGAAAAGCTTGGGGCCAAGGCCGGTGATTGGTTACAGGCCGGTTTTGGCCGGCAGGTGGCCGGTCGTGGCGAGGCGCAGCGCACTCGCGTTCAGGTGCTGCAGGTTCTGCCGCTGGAAGCCTTCGCCCGGGACGGATTGTTCGCGCCGTTGACGTTACTGGAAGCGGCTGAAGATTACCGGGACGGCCGCGCCGTGCCTGCGTTCGATTGGCCAGGTGATGCGGTGGGCGCGACGGAGCAGCGGGTATATCCGGCGTTTCGCCTGTACGCCCGCAGCCTCCAGGATGTCGAACCGCTGCGCCAATACTTCGCTGCACAGAACCTGCTGGTCTCGACCCAGGCCCAGGCCATCGCCCAAGTGCAATCGCTGAGCCGCAACCTGTCGATCGTGTTCTGGATCATCGCCGGATTAGCCGTGGCGGGAGCGTTCGCGGCGATTTTTGCCGGGGCGCTGGCGGCGGTCGAGCGCAAGCGTCGAGCGTTATCGGTGCTGCGCTTGCTGGGGTTTTCCACGGCGGCGTTGCTGTTGTTTGTGGTGGTGCAGGCGCTGTACAGCGCCGGCCTTGCCGCCCTGTTGAGTGCCGGGCTGTATGGCCTGGCGCAATCGGGCCTGAACCATTTATTTGCGCAGATGCCGGGCGAGTACGCCAGCCATCTGCTGGCACGTCACTACGCGTTGGCCCTGGCGGCCGTGCTCGGCGTCAGCGCCGTGGCGGCGCTCTGTGGTGGCTGGCGAGTGGCGCGTATCCAGGCGTGTGAAGGAATCCGAGATGTATAAGTTACTGGGCGCCGCCGTGGCGCTGAGCCTGGCCGGCATGGTCTGGGCTGATGAAGGCACCGACAAGCTGGACAACCCCAAGCCGTTGCCCGATGACGTCAGCCTGCCGCTGCCGTGCGAAGGGCAGATGGTGTTCCGTTACGTCTACATCCTGGCCCAGGGCAGTCTGGACGACCGCGAGATCAGCCTCGGTTACCCGTTCAGCGAAGGCGAGGCCGGCTATCAGCAGTCGTTCATTTCCGGTTATCGCCGGGACTTCATCAATGGCCAGTTCACCCTCAAGGATCTGCCCAAGGACTGGAGTAAAAGCATCACCCCGTTGATGCCCAAGACCGACGCCAACACCCCGCTCAAACCGATGCTCTATTTCATCGGCAAATACGAAGTCACCGCCCGCCAATACGCGCAGGTCATGGCCCAGGCGCAATCGTTGGCCAGCGGTGAACCAGCGCCAGCCTGCGAGGCATTGCAGGCTGAAATTCCGCAAGGCATGGCCGGGCGTTTGCCCAAGGTGAAGCTGTCGCGATTCGAGGCGGAACGCTTCTCGGCGGTGTATAGCGCCTGGCTGATGAAATACCACAAGGACCTGCTGCCGGTGAGCGGTCGCGGCACCTCGGCAGAGGAGGGCGGGCTGGGTTTTGTGCGCTTGCCGACCGAAGTCGAATGGGAATTTGCTGCCCGTGGCGGGCAGGCCGTCAGCCGTCAGGACCTGGAAGGGCGCCTGTTTCCCCGGCGCCTGGACGGCAGCGAAAGCGACGGACCGCTGGCCGATTGGGCGGTCTTCAATCAGGTCGCCGGCGGCACCGGTCAGGCCGCGCGGTTGATGCCGATCGGTACCAAACTGCCAAACCCCATTGGCTTGTTCGACGTGATCGGCAACGCCGCCGAAATGGTCCAGGAGTCCTTCCAGCTGGTGCACGCCGGACGCCGCCAGGGAACCTACGGCGGCTTCGTGGTCAAGGGCGGCAATTACCTGGAAGGCGAGGGCACCTTGTTTACCGGGATGCGCCGCGAGTACCCGCTGTTCGCCGCCGACGGCACCGAGCAAAACAACGAAACCACCGGGTTCCGGGTCGCGGTTGGCGCGTTGTCGGCGCCCCGTTCGCGCTACAAGGAACTGTTTGCCCAATGGCAGAAAGAAGGTCGGCTGGCTTCGCTGACCGATGCCATCGATGACGCCCAGGACCCGACCAAACGCCTGGACAGCATCATTGCCGCCAGCGTCGATCCGCGTTTGCAAGCCGAGTTGGGGCTGGTCAACGAAGAGCTCAAGCGCAACGTCTCGCTCATCGCCCAACAGCGCGAGGAAGCGGCCGGCAACCTGATCCAGTCGGCGGCCCTGGTGGCCGAGACCGTCAACAACTACAACATTCGCCTGACCAATTTGCAGAAGAGTCGCCAGCAGGCCGTGGACGCCAAGGACGAGGCCAGCGCCAAGCTGTTCGCCATGGCCATCGACAACGGCCGCAGCGCGCTGGACGGCGCGGTGGCGATCTACATCGACAACCTGGCGACTGGCACGCGCTACACCGATGCCGTGATCCAGGCGCAGTTTCAACGCATCAAGGAAGAGTTGGAGCGCAAGCCGGTACTGGGCAAGAGCCTGGTGACGCGCGCGACGTTATTCGTTCGCCATGTCGGTGATTATCGTCAGCAACGACGAGCCGACCCGGCGGCGATATTGAAGGAATTGCTCGCATCGAACGCTCAGCGGTCTTGATCGTTCGTTGTACAGCGAGCTTGGAAGGGACTCAGGCGGCGATGGGCCGTGCTGAGCTGGTCAAACTTAAACGAGAACACAACTATGCTTTCCTCCCGTAAAGCTTTTGCTTCGGTTTCCAAGCGTCACTTGCTGCTGATCGCTGTTGGCTTCAGCACCGTACTGACCGGTTGCGCTACGTCGCCGACGTCCAAGGTCGCCTCGAGCACCAAGGTCGAGTACTACCCGAACTGCTACGAGCCGGTGCAGCACCTGCGCGCCACCGATTCGAACATGACCAAGTCGGTGGTTACCGGTGCGGCTGTCGGCGCTGTCGGCGGTGCACTGTTGGGCGCCCTGACCGATTCCGAGAACCGTGGCCGCAACGCCGCCATCGGTGCAGCAGGCGGTGCCCTGGCGGGCGGCGCGGTCGGTTACTACAACGAGCGTCAGAAGCAGATCGCCGATGACAACCAGCGCATCGCGTCCTACGCCTCCGACGTCAACAAAAGCGCCGCTGACATCGACCGCAGCACCGCGTACGCCAAGGCTTCGCAACAGTGCTACCAGAGCGCGTTCACCAAACTGGTCGCCGACCGCAAGGCCAAGACCGTCAGCGACACCGAGGGCCGCAAGCGCCTGGCAGAAATCGTCGCCGGCCTCAAAGAGTCCAACGACCTGATCGTCGCGGTGAACGGTAAAGCCAGCGAAGACCTGAACAACTACACCCAGGCCTACGAAAAAGACCTGCAGCAAGTAGGCGTGCAGCGCACTGACGTGGTCACCGTGGCGACCGCCGACACCACACCGGTCGTGACCCCGACCAAGAGCAAAAAAGCGGTGAAACCGGCGAAAAAACCGGTGCTGCCAACCGTGCCGAAAGAAGCGGTCACCACCGAGAAAACCCTGCAAACCGCACAAGCCAAACAGGCGGAAAGCAAGCAAGTCGCCAGCGCAGGCACCTCTCAGGTCAACAGCATGTGCAAGAACCCGGACCTGGGCGACTGGGCACCGGTACCTTGCCCGAATGTTTGATTGAGCTTTCTGTAGGGCTTTGATCATTCCCGCGCACTGCGTGGGAATGATCTGTACTGGCTACGCCTGGGCGCCATGCGCCGCCATCTCCTGCGCTGGCAAATGATCCAGCGCTCGCTTCACCAGCAACTGCGGATTGTCCGCCATTCTGCTCAACGCCAATTTACATCCCTGCCAGCCTCCATAGGGGATGCCGAGTTGGAGCAAGCGCAAACTACCCGACACGCTTACAAGCGAACAAAAGAATGATGTCGGACGCCTCCAGAAAGTACGTCAGAGTTTTCCGCGTTTCAGAATGTTGCGTCAGCAACGCGCGAAGGGCTTCCGATACTTTTGTAAGAAATTTGAGGCGAACAGAATATGTATTTGGAGAGAAGTGGATCAAATACAAGGCGCCATCATTTTGACGGAATCTTGTATTGCTTATTGTCTGTCACTGCTATGTCCATAGATGACTGTAACTTTTCGGAAACCTCCTACATTTTTCATTTTTTATTTTTGTCATGCTGGGTTCCGCTTCAGGGCGTGAATGTTCAGTGATTATCCACTGGTTTGATAAACCGCTCTGGCCCAATGGTTTCGGGGGCAATTCGTCGAGATGGGAGGGTTAAAGCCAGCGTCAGGGAATCCCCTGTCACATATAGGGCTTTCTCCTACATGCAATAGAGAAACCGCCGTTTTATTGTTTATTTGGGTGCTTGCTAATGGCCATCATTGTGATTAGGATGCGCGCACTTGAAAGAGCACGAACTCAATTGGATGAGACTCATCGCAGCTCTTTGATACTGTCCGGCGCCATTGCAACTGCAATGGCCGCATGACCGTTTTCCTAATTAAAGGCCATGGATGTCCTACTCAAGCAAACTTTCTGCCCATTACCTTGAACTCGCAAAAGCCTCTGTTTCCCAAGAGAGTTTCGCGGGCGAGGATGTTCGCTTTTCGAGCGAATACGAGGCATTGGAAAGCGAACTGGCCAAAGCCCAGTCCATGCACGAAAGTGGTCAGATCGACTGGCTGAAAATCCGTGAAAACAGCGAAAACCTGCTGCGCACTCAATCCAAGGATTTGCGTGTCGGCGCGTGGCTGACCTGGGCGCTATACCAGCGTGAATCCTTCCAGGGGCTGCTGGCCGGCCTCGGTTTGTTGCACCATCTTTGCGAAAACCACTGGGCTGAAGTTCACCCGAACAAGGCCCGCACCCGCTCCGCCGCCATCAGCTGGTTGGTGCCGCGTCTTGAGCAGGTGCTGAACGAAAACGTTGCGATCAAAGAGCAGCTGCCGCTGTTCCGCCGGCTGGTCGAGCATCTGGAAGGCCTCGACGCCGCGTGCACCGAGCACTTGGGCGATGATGCGCCGTTGCTGCTGCCGATCTCCCGCCGCTTGAAAAACATGGTTCAGCGCGCTGCCGACAACCAGCCGGAGCCCGGTGTGGTGGGCGCCGCAGTGGCCCAGGTCAAGCAGGCTGCGACTCAGCTGTTCACCCCCGGCGCACCGATCGACAACGAGAAAGAAGCCCATAAGGCCCTGCGCGCTCAGCAGGAAAGCGCCCGTCCGTTGTGCGCCTGGTGGCTCAAGCAGAAAGCCACCGACCTGCGCGCCCTGCGCCTCAATCGTACGCTGCTGTGGCTGCCCATCGACGCGGTGCCCGAGCGCAATGCCGAGCAGATCACCGTCCTGCGTGGCGTGCCGGCAGACAAACTCAAGGCCTATCAGGACCGCTTCGACCAAGGGAAATATGCTGATCTGCTGGTAGAGCTGGAGGCGAGCCTGGCGAAGGCGCCGTTCTGGTTCGATGGCCAGCGAATGGTCTGGGAATGCCTTCAGGGGCTGAACGCCGAGATGGCCATGCGCGAAGTGGAAATCCACTTCGCGCTTTTGGTTCAGCGCCTGCCCGGCATTATCGAATTGCGTTTCCACGACGGCACGCCGTTCGCCGACCCGGCCACCCGCGCCTGGATCAGCGCCCACGTCATGCCGCACCTGCAAAGCGCCAGTGCGCCGCGCAAGGTCGAAGTCGCCGATACCCAGCCGGCCTGGGAACTGGCCCTGGAAGAAGTCATGCCGATTCTGCGCAAGGACGGCCTCAAGGCCGCCGTGCAGATCCTCAAGCAGGGCCTGCAAAGCGCCCACGGCGGGCGGGTTCGGTTCTTCTGGCAGTTCGCCCTCGCGCGGCTGTGCTTCATGGCCAAGAAATACGAACTGGCCAAGACCCAACTCGAAACCCTCGACCAAACATTACAGGACTCAGGCCTGCACGCCTGGGAGCCCGATCTTGCGCTGGAAGTGCTGCATTTGCTGCATAGCTGCTGCGAGTTGTTACCGCAGAACCATGCAGTGCGTGAACGCAAGGAAGAGATTTATCGCAGGCTGTGCCACCTCGATCTCGAAGTGGTACTCGAATAGGCCCCAGGGCCACAACCGCAAGGAGAAAAGCCATGGCCAAAGAAGGCTCGGTAGCCCCCAAGGAACGCATCAACGTCACCTTCAAACCCGCCACCGGCGGTGCTCAGGAAGAGATTGAACTGCCGCTGAAACTACTGGCAATCGGTGACTACACCCACCGCAAGGACGAACGCAAAGTCGAAGATCGCAAGCCGATCAGCATCGACAAGATGACCTTCGACGAAGTGCTGGCCAAGCAAGAGCTGAGCCTGACGCTGAGCGTACCGAACCGTCTTCAGGAAGAAAGCGACACTGAAGAACTGGCCGTGCAACTGCGCGTCAACTCGATGAAGGACTTCAACCCGGCATCCTTGGTCGAGCAAGTGCCTGAGCTGAAAAAACTGATGGAACTGCGCGACGCGCTGGTGGCCCTCAAAGGCCCGCTGGGTAACGCGCCTGCGTTCCGCAAAGCCATCGAAGGCGTGCTCGCCGACGACGAATCCCGCGGTCGCGTACTCGGTGAGCTGGGCCTGAACGCCGCAGCCCAGGACGCCTGAGCCCCCATCAGCCAAGGAAGCCAACACAATGAGCACTAGCGCAGTACAGCAAAAGAGCAACGAGAACGGCGAATACAGCATTCTCGACAGCATCATCGCCGAAACCCGCCTGACCCCGGATGACGAAGCCTACGACATCGCCAAGCGCGGTGTGTCGGCGTTCATCGAAGAGCTGCTCAAGCCGCAGAACAACGGTGAGCCGGTCAAGAAGGCCATGGTCGACCGCATGATCGCCGAGATCGATGCCAAGCTCAGCCGCCAGATGGACGAAATCCTGCACCACCCGGACTTCCAGTCCCTGGAATCGTCGTGGCGTGGCCTGCAGTTGCTGGTCGACCGCACCAACTTCCGCGAAAACATCAAGATCGAAATCCTCAACGTCTCCAAGGACGACCTGCTGGATGACTTCGAAGATTCGCCGGAAGTGATGCAGTCGGGCCTGTACAAGCACATCTACACCGCTGAATACGGCCAGTTCGGTGGTCAGCCGGTTGGCGCGATCATCGCCAACTACTACATGTCCCCAAGCTCGCCGGACGTGAAACTGATGCAGTACGTGTCCAGCGTAGCCTGCATGTCCCACGCGCCGTTTATTGCTGCCGCCGGCCCGAAATTCTTCGGCCTGGAAAGCTTCACCGGCCTGCCGGACCTGAAAGATCTGAAGGATCACTTCGAAGGCCCGCAGTTCGCCAAATGGCAGAGCTTCCGTCAGTCGGAAGACTCCCGTTACGTTGGCCTGACCGTGCCGCGCTTCCTGCTGCGTAACCCGTACGACCCGGAAGAAAACCCGGTCAAATCGTTCGTGTACAAAGAAACCGTCGCCAACAGCCACGAGCACTACCTGTGGGGCAACACGGCCTACGCGTTCGGCACCAAGCTGACCGACAGCTTCGCCAAATTCCGCTGGTGCCCGAACATCATCGGCCCACAGAGCGGTGGAGCGGTTGAAGACCTGCCGTTGCACCACTTCGAAAGCATGGGCGAAATCGAAACCAAGATTCCTACCGAAGTATTGGTTAGCGACCGTCGTGAATACGAACTGGCCGAGGAAGGTTTCATCTCCCTGACCATGCGCAAAGGCTCCGACAACGCGGCGTTCTTCTCCGCAAGCTCGGTGCAGAAGCCGAAGTTCTTCGGCATCAGCGCTGAAGGCAAGGCTGCAGAGCTGAACTACAAGCTCGGCACCCAACTGCCGTACATGATGATCGTCAACCGCCTGGCTCACTACTTGAAAGTGCTGCAGCGCGAGCAACTCGGTTCGTGGAAAGAACGTACCGACCTCGAGCTGGAACTCAACAAGTGGATCCGCCAGTACGTGGCCGACCAGGAAAACCCGAGCGCCGAAGTCCGTGGCCGTCGTCCACTGCGCGCAGCCCAAATCATCGTCAGCGATGTTGAAGGCGAGCCGGGCTGGTACCGCGTCAGCCTGAACGTGCGCCCGCACTTCAAGTACATGGGTGCCGATTTCACCCTGTCGCTGGTTGGCAAGCTGGACAAAGAGTAAGCGGAGCGACTCATGACTGGATACGGCAGCCTTTTCGAACGCCTGGGTGGCGACGCGGACAAACGCGTCGGCTGGAGCCGCGAGGTTTCCGCCATGGCGTCGGTGGCTGCCCATCTGGCCAAGATGCTCAGCACCCGTGCGGGCAGCGTGCAAACGCTGTCCGATTACGGGCTACCCGATCTCAATGACATGCGCCTGAGCCTGCACGACTCCCTGAGTCAGGCCCGCCGGGCCATCGAAAGCTTCATCGAAGCCTACGAACCGCGCCTGAGCAACGTGCGTGTCATCTCCCTGCCGCGTGACAACGATCAGCTTCGCCTGTCCTTCAGCATCGAAGGCCTGCTGGAAGTTGATGGTTTCAAGCGCCAGGTCAGTTTCGCCGCGCGTCTGGATGGCAGCGGTCAAGTAAAGGTCAACTAAGGAGATTCGTATGTCCGGCAAACCAGCAGCCCGCGTATCCGACCCCACCGCTTGCCCGCTCCCCGGCCACGGCACCAACCCGATCGCCGCCGGTTCCGGCGACGTGTTCTTCGACGGCCTCGCGGCCGCCCGCCAAGGCGATGCCTCGGCGTGTGGTGGTGCGATGGTTGGCGATCTTGCAACGACTGTTTTGATTAACGGTAAACCGGCGGCGACCGTGGGCTCCGTTGGTGCTCATGGCAATAAAGTTACGGCCGGGTCTTCGACGGTGATTATCGGGAACTCTCACACGCCGGTTCCGTTTATTCCGCCGGTTCCATTGATGCTGTTTTCCCATTGTCAGCATGTTGTGATGGAAGATCAGGATGGAAATCCACTTCAGGATATTCCTTATCAGATTACAACCGCCAAAGGCGAAGTTATCTCCGGGCAAAGTGATGCAATGGGCAGAACCCAGTTGGTAGGGGGGGAAGAAGGTGAAACTTTTGACTTTCACGCCGCAATTGATGGAGCGTCGGTATGAGTGCCGAAATTTTGTCTACCTTGATGGCGCGGTCAATTGCGTTAACTCCAAAGTCAGATCCCGTCGGGAAAAAAGTTACCTATAAAGTATTCTGGAAAACGACTGCTTTCTGGACGGATGCAGATATTGCTGCTTATCACGACGAAGCACCATTGATTGCGGAAAAACTGATCAATGAAAAATATTGGGATAAAAACGGCGCTGTAAAAAATAATAAATTTACGTGTGAAGACTTTGCTCTGAGGGTTTTATGCGAATTTGCGTCTAAGCGTGGATTGCCGGTAAAGCTGAAAACGGGTGTTAGAACTTACCGGAATATGGAGAATTACACCGCAGCGCAGCATGATCGTTACGCTTCCAATATGTACGGCTTTAGCGAAATGGTCATGTTGACCTATGGTGCTCCGGATATGCAGGAAGTGGGTGAAAATACTCTGGCTGTGGATGCAGTAGAAAGCCTGATGCCCGGGGACATCCTTGCGCAGGCTCTTGATCGTCCTGGAGATGTTGCGCACCATATCCAAGTCGTAGTCGGAATTAATACCTCCAGAATTGACATCAGGCAGGGTAATACTAGTGGTTGGAGTACCCGCCCTAATACAACATTTCAGAGATTGATTGGCTCTAACATGGCTGATCCGCAGAATGATGGATATGCGGGTATGTCGATTGAAAAAGGATTTTATGAGAAGGCGGTTGTTGGGTGGGATTATAAAAATATGGCTAAAGGCTCTACGGATGAAGACTTTTTGAAAAACTTCCAATTGTATCGTTGGAATTTCATGGGGTTTAATAAAAAATGAGTTTTGACGTCTATTTGGCAGTGTTGGCTGATAGTGATTTGTTTGGCACTTTGGCGATTTTTTGTTTTTTTGCGGCGATTGGTAATTTGTTTGTTAGGGTTAGAAACTCAAAGTGGCACCGAGTTTTGACTTTTTTGTGTCTGGTGTCCATTACATTGCTCGAAGTGGTTGGCAGTTATTATGCCAACTTACCGCCTGCGTGAATGCAGACTTTTTTCTGTGGTGTTTTGGCACTGAAACTGCTGCTCTACAACGGAAGTTTTACTCAAGAGGATGTAAGGGATGAGCGGTTATCTGGCCGTATTAGCTGACAGTGACCTATTCGGTACGTTGGCCATTTTATCGCTGATTCTAGCCCTGACTGGGCTACGCAATAAAAGCCGTAACTCGAAGCTTCATAGGTTGCTGACGTTCATTGTCTTGATGGCGATACCGGTGATGCACGGCATTGGCACCTATTTCCTGAATTTGCCTCCCGCATAAATATGACCACTGAGCAAAAACACGTATCTAGCTCACCCAAATTCAAAACCAGGCAGCCCATCCATGTCCTTTAACCACTACTACCAAAGCGAACTCACCGCACTTCGCCAGTTAGGTCGTCGTTTCGCCGAGCGTAGCCCGGCGTTGGCGCCTTTTCTCGGTCAGGCCGGGCGGGATCCGGATGTGGAGCGGTTGCTGGAGGGCTTTGCCTTTCTGACCGGGCGCCTGCGCCAGAAGCTCGACGACGAGTTGCCGGAGCTCAGCCACTCGCTGATGCAGCTGCTGTGGCCGAACTACATGCGGCCGTTGCCGGCGTTCAGCATTTTGCAGTTCGACCCGCTGAAGCGTTCCGGGCCGGCGTTGATGGTTGAGCGTGATACGCCGGTCGAGAGCGTGCCGGTCGATGACGTGCGTTGCCGTTTCCGCACGTGCTACCCGACCGAGGTGTTGCCGCTGGATCTGGCTGCGCTGAATTACTCGGTAAAGGGTGACGGTTCGCTGTTGAGTCTGCGTCTGGAGATGAGCGCGGATGGTCACCTCGGCGAGTTGGAGCTGAGTCGTCTGCGCCTGCACTTTGCCGGTGAGCGTTACATCAGCCAGATGCTTTACCTGAGCCTGTTGCGCAACCTCGAAGGCATTGAGCTGATCCCGCTGGACGGCGCCGGCAAGCCCATCAACGGCGTAAGCGGTCAACCGATGGCGTTCAAGATGCCCGGCGACCGTGTGCAGCCGGTGGGTTTTGCCGAAGAGGAAGCGTTGATCCCGTATCCGCTGAACACCTTCCGCGGCTATCGCTACCTGCAGGAGTATTTCGCTTTCCAGGACAAATTCCTGTTCGTTGATATCAACGGTCTGGACCTGCTCAAGGCATTGCCGGAAGACACCCTCAAGCAAATGCGCGGCCTTGAATTGCGCTTCGATATTCGCAAGAGCGGCATCATGCGGATGCGTCCGACCCTGGACAACGTGAAGCTCTATTGCACGCCGATCGTCAACCTGTTCGAGCACGATGCACTGCCGATTCGCCTCGACGGCAAACAGGACGAATACCTGCTGTTGCCGGCCGAATACGACCTGGAAAACTGCGGTGTGTTTTCGGTGGAAACCGTGACTGGCTGGAAGCCCGGCGGCCTCGGTTATCAAGAGTACGTGCCATTCGAATCCTTCGAGCACGACCCGAGTTTCGACGTGCCCAACAGCCGTCCGCATTACAGCATCCGCCAGCGTTCGTCGTTGCTGCACGACGGCCTCGACACCTACCTGAGCTTCGGCATCCGCCACACCGAAGCCCACGAAACCCTGTCGATCGAGCTGATGTGCACCAACCAGAACCTGCCGCGCAAGCTCAAGCTCGGCGACATCCGCATGGCCTGCGAAGAGACGCCGGAGTTTTTGAGTTTCCGCAATATCACCCCGGCTACCTCGAGTTTCGCGCCGCCGCTGAACCGCGACTTCCTCTGGAAGCTGATCAGCAACATGTCGCTCAACTATCTGTCGCTGGCCGACGTCAACGCGTTGAAGGTGATTCTCGAAACCTACGACCTGCCGCGCTACTACGACCAACACGCGGAAAAAGTCAGCAAACGCCTGCTGGGCGGGCTCAAGTCGATCAAGCACCAGCATGTCGACAGATTGCACCGAGGGTTGCCGGTTCGCGGGTTGCGCACCGAGCTGACCATCGACCCGGAAGGGTATATCGGCGAGGGCGACCTGTTCGTGTTCGCTTCGGTTCTTAACGAGTTTTTCGCGCTTTACGCCAGTCTCAATTCGTATCACGAGCTGCGGGTAAAAAGCACACAGGGAGAGGTGTACCAATGGACACCACGTATGGGCCTGCAGCCCCTGCTTTAAGCGGGCTGACCCGGGTAATACGCGAGTACTCGCTGTTTCAGGCCGTGCTGCTGGTGATTGACCGGCTGCGCGATGCACACCCGCACCTGAGCGAAGACGACCTGTACGACCAGCTGGAATTCCAGGCCAACCCGAGCCTGGGTTTCCCTGGCAGCGACGTCGATCGCGTGGAGTTTTTCGAAGAACACGGGATGAGGCGCGCGCGTCTGCGTTTCAACCTGATCGGCCTGGTCGGCTCCGGTTCGCCGTTGCCTGCGTTTTACGGCGAACAGGCGCTGGGTGACAGCGAAGACGGCAACCCGACCCGTAACTTTCTCGACCTGTTTCACCATCGCCTGCAACGGCTGATGCTGCCGATCTGGCGAAAGTATCGCTACCGCGCGAGTTTCCAGAGTGGCGCGCTCGACCCGTTTTCGGCGCAGCTGTTTGCCCTGATCGGCCTCGGCGGCGAAGAGATCCGCAAGGCCCAGGAGCTGAACTGGAAACGCCTGCTGCCGTACCTCGGCCTGCTCAGCTTGCGGGCGCACTCGGCGGCGTTGATCGAAGCGGTGCTGCGCTACTACTTCAAGCACGCCGAGCTGACCATCGAGCAGTGCATCGAGCGCCGCGTCGAAATCCTCGACGAGCAGCGCAATCGCCTCGGTCGCGGCAACAGCATGCTCGGCGAAGACCTGGTGCTGGGCGAACACGTGCGCGACCGCAGCGGCAAATTCCGCATTCACATCCGCGAGCTCGACTGGCAACGCTTTCACGAATTCCTGCCGATCGGTTTCGGCTACCAGCCGCTGTGCGCGCTGGTGCGGTTCACCCTGCGTGACCCGCTCGATTACGACATTCGCCTGGTGCTGCGCCAGGAAGAAATCCGCGAACTTCGCATCGGTGAGCAGAACGCCTGTCGCCTGGGATGGACCAGTTGGCTCGGCCGCGAAAAAGCGGACGGCGTGGTGACCCTGGGCAGCAAAATTCATTAAGGACAGATGACACATGATCAACGTAGACCTGCAACAACTTATCCAGGCGCTGGACGCCGAAACCCGTCGTGACCTGGAAAGTTCTGCCGAACGCTGCGTCGCCCGTGGCGGCAGCAAGATCCTCGTCGAAGACTTGCTACTGGGCCTGCTGGAGCGTCCGCAAGGCCTGCTCGCCCGGGCGTTGCAGGATGCCGAAGTGGACGCTGGCGAGCTGAGCGCCGCGCTGCAATCGCGGGTCGAGCACAGCGCCTCGCGCAACCCGGTGTTCGCCCCGGAACTGGTGCAGTGGCTGCAGGACGCCTTGCTGGTGGCCAACCTCGAACTGGGCCAGAGCCAGGTCGAGCAGGCCGCGTTGATCCTCGCATTGCTGCGCAACCCGATGCGCTATGCCGGCAGCCGTTATCAGTCGTTGCTGGCCAGGCTGAACATCGAGCGTCTGAAAGAATTCGCCCTGTCGCAGAAAGAACAACCGGCCACCGGCAAACCGGCGGTGCCCGGCGAATCACTGCTGGAGCGCTTCACCCACAACCTGACCCAGCAGGCTCGCGACGGCAAACTCGACCCGGTGCTGTGCCGCGATGGCGCGATCCGTCAGATGGTCGACATCCTCGCTCGTCGCCGCAAGAACAACCCGATTGTGGTGGGTGAAGCGGGCGTCGGTAAAACCGCTATCGTCGAAGGACTGGCCTCGCGCATCGCCGCCGGTGAAGTGCCGCAAGTCTTGAAAGGCGTTGAGCTGCTGTCGCTGGACATGGGCCTGTTGCAGGCCGGCGCCAGCGTCAAAGGCGAGTTCGAACGTCGCCTCAAAGGCGTGATCGACGAAGTCAAAGCCTCGCCGAAGCCAATCATCCTGTTCATCGACGAAGCCCACACCCTGATCGGCGCGGGTGGCAACGCCGGCGGTTCTGACGCGGCCAACCTGTTGAAACCAGCCCTGGCCCGTGGCGAGTTGCGCACCATCGCCGCCACCACCTGGGCGGAGTACAAAAAATACTTTGAGAAAGACCCGGCCCTGGCCCGTCGTTTCCAACCGGTGCAACTGCACGAACCGACCGTCAGCGAAGCGGTGACCATTCTGCGTGGCCTGGCTCAGGTCTACGAGAAGAGCCACGGCATCTACCTGCGTGATGACGCGGTGGTTGCCGCGGCTGAGTTGTCCGCCCGTTACCTGGCGGGTCGTCAGCTGCCGGACAAGGCTGTCGATGTGCTCGACACCGCCTGCGCCCGCGTACGCATCAGCCTCGCCGCCGCCCCGGAAAGCCTGGAACGCCTGCGTGGCGAACTGGCCGAAGGTGGCCGTCAGCGTCAGGCCCTGCGTCGTGACGCCGAAGCCGGTCTGCTGATCGATCACGAAGCGCTGGACGCTCTGGAAGATCGCCTGGCCGACGCCGAAGACGAAAAGGTCGCCCTCGAAACGCTGTGGACCGAGCAGAAAGAGCTGGCCGAGCGCCTGCTGGAGCTGCGTCAGCAACTGGCCAAGGCTCGCGAAGCCGCCGCCGACGAGCCGACCATCACGGTCGAGGAAGACGCCGAAGGCGCCGTGATCGAGTCGCTGCCCGTAGACGAAGCGCAAAGCGTTGAAACCCTGGAAACCGCGCTCAACGAAACTCACAAAGCTCTGACCGAGCTTCAGGTCAAAGAACGCCAGGTGAGCTTCGAAGTCTGCCCGCGTCTGGTGGCCGAAGTGATCAGCGCCTGGACCGGTGTGCCATTGGCGCAACTGGCCCGCGAACACAACGCCAAGGTCGCAAGCTTCGCCACCGACCTGCGCACGCGCATTCGTGGTCAGGAACAAGCCGTTCACGCCCTTGATCGCTCGATGCGCGCCACCGCTGCAGGCCTGAACAAACCTGATGCGCCGGTCGGCGTGTTCCTGCTGGTCGGCCCGAGCGGCGTCGGCAAGACCGAAACCGCGCTGGCCCTCGCTGATTTGTTGTACGGCGGTGATCGTTTCATCACCACCATCAACATGTCCGAGTTCCAGGAGAAGCACACCGTGTCGCGTCTGATCGGTGCGCCGCCGGGCTACGTCGGTTACGGCGAGGGCGGCATGCTCACCGAAGCCGTGCGGCAGAAACCGTACTCGGTGGTGTTGCTTGATGAAGTCGAAAAAGCCGACCCGGACGTGCTCAACCTGTTCTACCAAATCTTCGACAAAGGCGTGGCCAACGACGGGGAAGGGCGCGAGATCGATTTCCGCAACACGCTGATCCTGATGACCTCGAACCTGGGCAGCGACCGCATCAGCGAGCTCTGCGAAAACGGCGCGCGGCCGACCGCCGAAGTCCTCGAAGAAACCATTCGCCCGGTGCTCAGCAAACACTTCAAGCCGGCATTGCTGGCGCGCATGCGCGTGGTGCCTTACTACCCGGTGGGCGGCCCGGTGCTGCGTGAGCTGATCGAAATCAAACTCGGTCGTCTGGGCGAGCGCCTGAACCGCCGTCAGCTGGATTTCACTTACTCCCAGGACCTTGTCGATCACCTGGCTGAACGCTGCACTCAAAGCGACAGCGGTGCGCGCCTGATCGACCACTTGCTCGACCTGCATGTACTGCCGCTGGTGGCCGACCGTTTGCTCGATGCGATGGCCACCGGTGAAAGCCTCAAGCGCGTGCATGCGACGCTCGACGGCAATGCCAGCGTGACGTGCGAGTTCGCCTGAGGTGGGTGTGATGTTCACTCAAGTGCCGCAACCGCTGGTCTATGCCGAAGCCTTGCTGGCGCAGTTCGCCAGCCTGTCGCGGGCGGCGGACAGCGCTGTGCTGCTGGGTGACTTCGTGCGCGGCCTGGCCGAGCTCAGCGGTTGCGAGCTGACGCAGTTGTACCTGCTGGATGCGACCCACACTTGCCTGGGGATGAACGCCGAGTGCCTGAACGGCGTTCTGCAACCCCGGGAAGGGGCCAGCCTGCCGGCGGATTACAACGGTGAACAACTGCTGCAATTCGCCCTGTGCCAGAACCGCGTGGTGTGCCTCAGCGAGCTGAGCGGCAGCCTGCACGAAACCAGCTTCCTGCCGCCCCAGGCCACGCCCTGGCAGTCGCTGCTGTGCGTGCCGCTAGTCAATCAGCAGAAGGCTGTCGAAGGTTTGCTGCTGTGCGCCAGTCGCCGGGTAATCGACCTGCAAGGCTTTGCCGATTCCCTCGGTCAACTGGGCTCGTTCGTGCTCGGCCAACTGCACTTGCTGCAGCGTTTGCGTCAGCCGAACGGTGATACACGCCCGGCGCCGCTCAACGTCCCGAGCGCCAGCGGTTATGGCCTGATCGGCAAGAGCGCGGCGATGCGCCAGACCTATTCGCTGATCAGCAAAGTTCTGCACAGCCCGTACACCGTACTGCTGCGCGGTGAGACCGGCACCGGCAAGGAAGTGGTCGCGCGGGCGATTCACGATTGCGGCCCGCGCCGGTCCCAGGCGTTCATCGTGCAGAACTGCGCGGCGTTCCCCGAGAACCTGCTGGAAAGCGAGCTGTTCGGCTACCGCAAGGGCGCCTTCACCGGTGCTGATCGCGACCGTGCCGGGCTCTTCGATGCGGCCAACGGCGGCACCTTGCTGCTCGATGAAATCGGCGACATGCCGTTATCGCTGCAAGCCAAATTGCTGCGGGTATTGCAGGAGGGCGAGATCCGCCCGCTGGGTTCCAACGACACCCACAAAATCGACGTGCGCATCATCGCCGCGACGCACCGGGATTTGTCGGTGCTGGTCAGCGAAGGCAAGTTCCGCGAGGACTTGTACTACCGCCTCGCGCAATTCCCGATCGAACTGCCGGCGCTGCGTCAGCGCGAAGGCGACATCCTCGACCTGGCGCGGCACTTCGCCGACAAGGCTTGCGTGTTTCTGCAGCGCGATGCGGTGCGTTGGTCCGACGCGGCGCTGGATCACCTGTCCGGTTATGCCTTCCCCGGCAACGTTCGCGAACTCAAGGGTTTGGTCGAGCGCGCAGTGCTGCTGTGCGAGGGCGGCGAGTTGCTGGCCGAGCATTTCTCCCTGCGCATGGAAGCCATGCCGGAAGACAGCAGCCTGAACCTGCGCGAACGCCTGGAGCAGGTCGAGCGAAGTCTGCTGCTCGACTGCCTGCGCAAAAACGACGGCAACCAGACCCTCGCCGCCCGCGAACTCGGGCTGCCACGGCGCACGCTGCTGTACCGCCTCGGGCGGCTGAATATCAATTTGGGTGACTTCGATGGCTGATCTCGATTTCTACAACCCGACCACTCAGGTTGGAATGCCCCCTGTGGCTGGCGAATTCCCTGTGGCGAGGGAGCTTGCTCCCGCTGGGCTGCGCAGCAGCCCCAAAACCCTGCGCCGCGGTGTGGCAGTCAAACCGCACCCTCTGTTTTACGACTGCTTCGCAGCCGAGCGGGAGCAAGCTCCCTCGCCACAAAGGCGATGCGCAAGGCCTCTGGCTGGAGCGCTCGAATCCACCTCATCTGCTTCTGATAGCGCCACCCGAAAGGGTCGGCGCTTTGTGCTTTGTCTACCTCTGGAGACCCTCTGATGCCTGTTCGTCACTGGCAAGCCGTCCTGCTGACCTTCGTCGTTCTATGCGGCCTCGGCGGCTGTAGCGGCAATTACAAATACAACGACAACACCTATCGCCCATTGGGTGATCCGCAGGCGGTCAATCGCGGCAAGTGACCGCAAGGAGCATCATCATGGAACTGGTTTTCGAAATGCTGAACACCAAGCAGTTCGTGCCCACGGATTTGTGCCAGAAGACCTTCAAACAGGCCGGTGGCGTGATCGGCCGGGGCGAGGACTGCGACTGGATCATCCCCGACCGCAAGCGTCACCTGTCTAACCACCACGCGGTGATCAGCTACCGCGAAGGCACGTTTTTCCTGACCGATACCAGCAGCAACGGTATCCAGGACAGCGAAAGCGGCGCGCGCCTGCGCAAGGGCGAGCCGATGCGCATCGAACACGGCAGCGTGTATGTGCTGGGTGACTTCGAGATTCGCGCGCGACTGGTGCGCGACCCGGCGACGTTCGACGTCGAAGTCGGCCGTCCGCAGGCCGCGGGCAGCATCATCCCGGACGATGCGTTCCTCGACCTTGACCCGCTCAATGCCCTCGACCAGCAAGAACGCGTGTACTCGGAGATCGAGGAGCTGATTTCCCCGAGCACGGTGATCGAGGACACCCGTCAGCGCGCCGACTACGCGCGCATCGACATGGAAAGCCTGATGGTGCCGGAGCTGATCGCCGCCCCGGCAGAACCAGCGCCAGCCCCGCTGCCAAAAGCGGTTGAGCGTCAGAGCGAAGGTTTCTGGGAGCACTTCGGTGCGGCGTTGGGCGTGGACCTCAAAGGCCTCGACCACGACGCCCGCGAAGCCCTGGCCCTGAACGCCGCACGTCTGCTCAAGCAGAGCGTCGGCGGTTTGCAGCAGAGCCTGCGCACCCGAAGCGAGCTGAAAAACGAACTGCGCCTGGCCCAGACCACCGTACAAGGCAGCCAAAAGAACCCGTTGAAATTCGCCGTCGATGCCGGCGAAGCGCTGGGCATTTTGTTGCAGGGCAACAAGCCGGGCCAATTGCCGGCCGAGCAAGCGATCTCCCGTGCGTTCCGCGATTTGCAGGCGCATCAGGTGGCCTTGCTGACCGCCAGCCGCGCCGCTGTTCGCGGCACCCTGGAGCACTTCTCGCCGCAACAGCTGACCCTGCGTTTCGAGCGAGACAACAAGCCGTTTCTCGCCACCTCCGGCAGTCGCTGGAGAGCTTATGGGCGTTATCACCAGGCCCTGCGTCAGGACGATGACTGGAGCGAACGTCTGCTGGCCCGCGACTTCGCCCAGGCCTACGAAGAACAGATCCGCCTGATTTCCACCCTTCACACCGACCACCAAGGATGATGCGCATGTCTCGCTGTTCCACCGCTTTTTTCAAGATGCTGACTGCGTTCGCTGCTTTGGTGCTGCTGGCTGGTTGCTCGTCGCTGTCGCCGTATTCCACCGTGACCAAACTCAACCTGAAGCTGACCGCCAGCGATCAATTGAACCCGGACCTCAACGGTCGTCCATCGCCGATCGTCGTGCGCCTGTTCGAGCTCAAGCACCCGGTGGCCTTCGAGAACGCTGATTTCTTCAGCCTCTACGAACGCGCCAAGGAATCCCTGGCCCCGGACCTGGTGGCCAGCGAAGAACTGGAACTGCGCCCAGGCGAAACCGTCGAGCTCAAGCTCAGCGTGGAAGAGGGCAGCCGTTACGTTGGCGTGCTCGCCGCCTACCGCGACCTGCCGGAAACCAAGTGGCGCTACACCGTGCAAATCACTCCGGTGCAAGTCACCGCGGCTGATCTGACCCTCGATCAGGCCGGCATCCGCAACACCCATGAAACGCTCGCCAAGGCGGATGACTGAACATGAATGCCCATAAAGTCATTTGGCAGGAAGGCATGCTGCTGCGTCCGCAGCACTTCCAGCACAACGATCGCTACTACGACCACCAGATGAAGACCCGCACCCAGTTGCTGGGCAGCTACACCTGGGGCTTCCTCAACCTGGAAATCGACTTGCAGTTCCTCAACATGGGCAAACTGGTGATCAGCCAGGCCTCGGGGATTCTGCCCGACGGCAGCCTGTTCGAACTGGGCGGCAACACCGAGCCGTTGGCCCTGGACGTGCCGCCGAACACCGGCAATACGCCGATCTACCTGGCACTGCCGTTGGTGACGGGTAACCACATTGAGGCCCGCCGCCCGGAGCAATCCGACGTGCTGGCGCGCTACACCGCGTATGAAGCGGAAGTGGCCGACTCCAACGCCGGTGATGACTCCGCCAGCCAGGTCAGTTGCGCCCGTCCGGACTTCAAGCTATTGCTCGGCGAGCAGCAGAGCGATCAGGCCTACGTGAAGCTGAAGATCTGCGAAGTGCTCGACACCACGCCTGACGGCGTGATCAGCCTCGACCCGGATTTCGTGCCGACCTACATTCAGGCGCACTCGTCCAGCTACCTGCTGTCATGCCTCAAAGAAGTGATCAGCATGCTCGGCCACCGGGGCGACACCATCGCCGACCGGATCCGCTCCAACGGCAAGGTCGGCGGCGCGGAAGTCGGCGACTTCATGATGCTGCAACTGATCAACCGCACTGAACTGTTGCTGCGCCATTACCTCGGCCTGGAACAGGTTCACCCGGAAGAGTTGTACCGCACGCTGCTGACCATGCTCGGCGATCTGGCGACGTTTTCCAGCGACAGCAAACGCCCGCGTCTGGACAGCCGTTACCAGCACAGCGACCAGGGCGCGAGCTTCCGCAAACTGATGGAAGCGATTCGTCAGGTGCTGTCGATGGTGCTCGAACAGCACGCCATCGAACTGGTTCTGCAAGCGCGTCAGTACGGGATCATCGTGTCGCCGTTGCACGACCACAAACTGCTGGGCTCGGCTTCGTTCGTGCTCGCGGCCAGTGCCAACTGCGACTCCGAAGAACTGCGCCATCGCCTGCCGGCGCACCTCAAGGTCGGCCCGGTGGAGCGCATCCGCCAACTGGTCAACCTGCACCTGCCGGGCATCAAGGTCAAACCGTTGCCGGTGGCCCCACGGCAGATCGCGTTCCACTCCAACAAAACCTATTTCATCCTCGAACTCAGTTCCGAAGACCTGGCGCAACTCGAACGCTCCGGCGGCTTCGCGTTCCACGTGTCCGGCGAATTCGCCGAGCTTGAACTGAAATTCTGGGCCATCAGGAACTGACCGACATGATCAAGGACATGGAACACACCCAGGACGACAAAACCGTCCTGCTCGACCGCCAGGGCCACGGCCCGGCCTCGAGTCCGCTGACTGACTTCGCGGCACCGCCGCGTTTTGAACAGTTGGAAGAACGGATGATCTATGCCGCGCGCCTGCGCCCGGCCGAAGCGTTCAACATCAGCCTCAATTCGCTGGTGGCGGCGGCGTCCGAGCTGCTGTCGGAAGTGGTGCGGCTCAAACACAGCGACACCCGCGAAGACCTGTACGCGCTCAACGAGCGGCTGACCGCCGGGCTGAAACTGTTTGAAGTGCGGGCGCTGCACAATGGCGCCGAAAGCAGCCAGGTGATGGCCGCCCGTTACGTGCTCTGCACCGTGGTCGATGAAGCCGTCGTCACCACGCCGTGGGGCAACGAAAGCGAGTGGTCGCAGATGAGCCTGCTCAGCAGCTTCCACAACGAAACCTTCGGTGGCGAGAAGTTCTTCCAACTGCTGGATCGCCTGTCGAAAAACCCGGTCAAGCACCTGCCGATGCTGGAGCTGATGTACCTGTGTCTGTCCCTCGGCTTCGAAGGCAAGTACCGCGTGCAGGCCCGCGGCATGCTCGAGCTCGAAGGCATCCGCGACGCCCTGTATCGGCAGATTCGCCAACTGCGCGGCGACGTGCCTCGCGAATTGTCGCCGCATTGGGAAGGCTTGAACGATCAGCGTCGCAGCCTGGTGCGCATCGTGCCGGCGTGGATGGTGGTGCTGTTCACCGTGGTGTGCCTGGTGGTGATGTATTCGGGCTTTGCCTGGGTGCTGGGCGAACAACGCGAAACCGTTCTGCAACCTTATCAGCAGCTTGATCCGGCCACGGCTCAGCCGCAGTCGAAGCCGTAAACAGGGACGTGTGATGAAAAAGTTTTTCAAGAAAGTCGGCGCATTCCTGCGCCAGACCTGGGTATGGACCCTGTTGCTGGTGCTGTTCGTTGCGCTGCTGGTGTGGTTCGTCGGGCCGCTGCTGGCGGTCAATGACTACAAGTTCTGGGAAGGTTCGACCTCCCGTTTGCTGACCATCAGTGTGCTGTTCCTGATCTGGGGCCTGACCATGGTCTTCGTCAGTTGGCGCGCCGGTGTGCGCAAAAAGGCTGTGGAAGCCACCGAAGACGGCCAGGACCGCATTCGCCGTGAAGAGCTGATCGACGAAGAAGAGAAAGAGTTGAAGGTGCGTTTCAAGGACGCCCTGAAAACCCTGAAGACGTCGAGCCTGTATCGCGGCCGCAGTGAACGCTGGCGCAGTGATTTGCCGTGGTACTTGCTGATCGGCCCGCAGGGCAGCGGCAAGACCAGCCTGCTGGACTTCTCGGGCCTTGAGTTTCCGATCAACAAGATCGACCGCAAACTCACCCGCGACACCCTCGGCACGCGGCATTGCGACTGGTACTTCGCCGACCACGGCGTGCTGATCGACACCGCCGGGCGTTACCTGACCCAGCCGGATGCCGAAGTCGATGGCAGTGCCTGGAGCACCTTGCTCGACCTGCTGCGCAAGCGTCGCCGCAACCGCCCGTTGAACGGCGTGCTGGTGACCATTCCGGTGGAAACCCTGCTGGGCGGCAGCGAGCAGGACCTCGAAACCCTGGCCCGCCAGGTGCGTGCGCGCCTGCAAGACGTGCATCAGAAACTGCACGTCGATGTGCCGATTTATCTGGTGTTGAGCAAGGCCGATCGCCTGCTCGGTTTCGACGAGTTCTTCGATCAACTGACCCGCGAAGAAAGCGATCAGGTCCTCGGCACCAGCTTCCGCAAAGAGCAGAGCGGCACCGATGTGGCCGTGCTGCGCGCCGAGTTCGAAGAGCTGCTGCGTCGCCTCAACAGCCAGGTGATCATGCGCATGCACCAGGAGCGCGACACCCAGCGCCGTGGCCGCATCCTCGACTTCCCGCATCAACTGGGGCAGATCGGCGAGCGCCTGTGCCTGTTCGTCGACCTGGCGTTCACCGGCAACCGCTACCAGCGTGTCAGCCAGTTGCGCGGTTTCTACCTGACCAGCGCACCGCACCTGACTCAACAGATGGACCAGACCACCGCCAGTATCGGCGCCAACCTGGGCATGAGCGCCGGCATGCTGCCAACCCTGCGCAGCGGCCGTTCGCGGTTCATTCACCATTTGCTCAGCCGGGTGATCTTCCCCGAGGCCGACCTGGCCGGTCTGGACAAGCGCGAGCGCAGCCGCATCCATTGGGGTCAACGTGCCCTGTACGTGGGCGCACTGGCGGCACTGGCGCTGTTCGGCATGCTCTGGGCCGGTGGGTTCTCGGCCAACTATGAGCGTCTGGAAAACCTGCGTTCCCTGGCACAAACCTGGAACCAGCAACGCTCGGCCCTGACTGCGCGCGATGATTCCATGGCGGTGCTCAAGACCCTCGACACCAGCTACGCGGCGACACAAGTGTTCCCGAACAAAGGTGACGTGTCGTACCACGAACGTGGTGGCCTGTACCAGGGCGAAGACGCCAATCCGGTGGTCAAGAGCGCCTACGAGCGTGAGCTCGAAGCGCAACTGCTGCCACGGGTTGCGACGCTGCTGGAAGGGCAGATCCGCGCCAACATGAAGGACCGCGAACGCCTGCTCAACAGCCTGCGCGCATACCTGATGCTGAACATGAAAGATCGCCGCGATGCGGCATGGCTCAAGGATTGGGTCGCTACCGAATGGTCCCAGCGTTACGCCGGCAACACCGCGGTGCAGAACGGTTTGAACACCCACTTCGAGCGTTTGCTCAAGCAGCCGTTTATCTACCCGCTCAACGAACAACTGGTGGCGCAGGCGCGTCAGGTGCTGCGCAGCGAGTCGCTGGCCAACGTGGTTTACCGGATGCTGCGCGAGCAGGCTCGCAGCCTGCCGGAATACCGCCTGAGCCAACACATCGGCCCGCAGGGTTCGTTGTTTGTCGGCACCGATTACGTGATTCCGGGGTTCTACACCCAGCAAGGCTATCAGCAGTATTTCTCGGTCCAGGGCGCTGCGCTGGTCACCGATATCCTGCGTGATAACTGGGTGCTGGGCGAAGGCTCGGGCATCAGCGGCATGGACTTGCGTCGCCTGATGGTCGAGCTGGAGCAGCTGTACTTCCGCGACTACGCCAACTTCTGGAGCGAAGCGGTCGGCCAGGTGGCTCTGCCCGCGATCAGCGATTTCAGTGAGGGTGCCGAGCAACTGGCGGGCCTGACGTCGGCCAATTCCCCGGTGCTGCAACTGCTGGTGGAAGTGCGCGAGAACACTCGTTTCCCGGCGGAAGCCGAACCGGTTGATGAAGCCGCCGATGCCGCCGCGAAACTGGGCGAGCAGAAGGGCAAGCTCGGCAAGCTGGGCAAACTGGCGTCGGCCGCAGCGGACGCGGCGTCTGACATGGCCGCGACCAAAAACCTGCCGGACACCGCGAAGAAATCCCTGCAACGTCGCTTCGAACCGCTGCACCGCTTGCTGGATGACAACAACGGCCCGGCCGCTGATTTGACTCCGGCCCTGCAAGCCCTCAACGACCTGCAAATGCAAATGGCGAGCCTGGCCCGCGCCAGTTCACCGGAGCAGGCCGCGTTCGAAATGGCCAAGACCCGCATGAGCGGCCAGCGTGATGCGCTGAGCAACCTGCGCAATGCGTCGAACCGTCTGCCGCGTCCGGTGAGCGTGTGGTTCAACGTGCTGGCCGAAGACACCTGGCGTCTGGTGCTCAACGATTCCTACCAGTACCTGAACCAGCGTTATCAGAGCGAGCTGTACAGCTTCTACGGCAAGGCGATCAACAAGCGTTACCCGTTCAGTGCCCACAGCACCAGCGACGTCGCGATCAGCGACTTCCGCGAGTTCTTCAAGGCCCAAGGCATCGCCGATCGGTTCTTTGATACCTACATGCGTCCATTCGTCAGTGGCGATCCAGGCAACTACCGCCTGCGCAGCATTGACGGTCACAGCATGCCGATCTCCAAGGTCTACCTCGACCAGATGGCCGCGGCACAAGTGATCCGCCAGAGCTTCTTCGCCATCAACCCGGCCGAGCCGCAAGTGCAGTTCAAACTGGAGCCGTACACCCTCGACCCGGCGGTCAGCCGTTCCGAGTTCAAGTTTGGCGACAAGACCATCGAATACCGCCACGGCCCGATCGTGCCGGTGTCGTTCAAATGGCCGACCGACGCTGAAGACGGTCGCACCAGCCTGGTCCTCGACAAAATGGCTGGCCGCCCGATCGGTATCGAGAAGAACACCGGCCCATGGTCGCTGTTCCGTCTGTTCGACCTGATGCAGACCGAGTACCTGACCGGTCGCGACGTGCTGGTGCTCAAGGCAGACGTGGGTGGCCTGCGCGCCAACTACTTGCTGTCGAGCCAGCGCACGCCGAACCCGTTCGACATGGGCGTGCTGCGTACCTTCCGTATGCCGGTGCAGCTCTGATGCTGGTTGCCAGCCCCTGGCGCAGCGCTGCGCGTACCGATCCGGGCAAGGTTCGGGCGCGCAACGAAGATGCCTTTCTCGACTGTCCACAGCAGGGGCTGTGGGTGGTCGCGGACGGCATGGGCGGTCATCAGGGTGGCGACATCGCCAGCCAGTTGATCGTCGCCAGCCTGGCGGAATTGCCGGTGCAGGATGACTTCGACGAACGACTCAAAGGTATTCGCCAGTGTCTGCACTGGCTCAACCGCCGCTTGGGTCAGGAGTTGACCGTCACCGCCGGCCGTCACGACAGCATCATGGGCAGCACCGTGGTGGCGCTGCTGGTGGAAGGTAATCGCGCGGCCTGCATCTGGGCCGGCGACAGCCGCTGCTACCTGTGGCGCGGCCAGCGTTTGTATCAGCTGTCCAAGGACCATTCGCTGCAACAACAACTGATCGACGAACAGAACATGAGCGTCGAAGACGCTCGCGCGCATCCTGCCGCTCATGCGCTGACCCGTGCGGTCGGCGCTGCCGAGCAACTGACGCTGGATGTGTTGGAACTCGAGGTCTATCCCGGCGATGCGTTTCTGTTGTGCAGCGACGGTTTGTATCAAGGGCTGACTAGCGATGCCCTGGGCACCGCCCTGAGCCTGACCGCGCCGCACGTTGCGCTGGAGCGTCTGTTCGACGGCGCTCTGCGTGGCTCGGCCCGGGATAACCTGACTGCCGTGGTGATCCGCCAATGACTGAACTCATGCCACCGATCGACGACCTGCTGGTGACCGAGGAAGAAGCCAATAACCTGACTTACTTCGCTTTCGCCACGTCGCTAAACGGAAAGCCGCATCAGGCCAAACCTGCGCTGGCGCCGACCCGGGCCAGCATCAGTGAACTGCCCGACGTGCTGGCGGGACGTTACCGCATTGAGCGTCTGCTGGGGGCTGGTGGCATGGGCGCGGTTTACCGTGCACGGGATCTGCTGCGCGAACAGTTCGGCGATCCCGACCCTTACATTGCGCTGAAAATCCTCAGCGAAGAATTTGCCGAATCGCCGGACGCCAGTGCCTTGCTCTACAGCGAGTTCACCCTGACCCGACGATTGCGCCACGACAACGTGCTGCGTTTGCACACCTTTGAAGTGGACACCGACTGCCAGCGGGCCTTCATCACCATGGAACTCATGCGTGGGCTGACCCTGGACAAATTACTCTGCGAGCGGCCCCTGGGCCTGCCGTGGTTCGAGCTGCGCGACATCGCGCTGCCGCTGCTTGATGCGCTGGCCTACACCCACGCTCGCGGCGTGCTGCACGGCGACCTGAAGCCGAGCAACGTGATGCTCAGCGAAGAGGGCGTGCGTCTGTTCGACTACGGCCTCGGCCAGGCCGAAGAGGGCATCTTGCCCGGCCTGCCGCACCTGAGCCGCGACCGCTTCAACGCCTGGACCCCCGGCTACGCCGCCCCCGAACTGCTTGAAGGCCAGCCACTCTCGGCCAGCGCGGACGTGTACGGCGTGGCCTGCGTGCTCTATGAATTGGCGGGCGGCAAACACCCGTTCCGCCGCTTGCCGTCGACCGAGGCCCGCGACGGCCACCTCGACCGTGAGCTGCACGCACCTCGAAATCTACCCAAACACTGCTGGCCAGCCCTGCGAACGGCGCTGGCTTTCGATGCGGCCAAGCGCACCATCACCGCCGCCCAATTGCGTGACGCCCTGGGCGCCACTTCGTCTTTGCTGCAACGCCTGCGACTGCGGGCGTAACGGATGACTACCGAACAGGGAGCAAGCAATGTTCAACTCAGCTAACGAAACGCACTTCAGCCTGACCGTCGAAGACTATGTGGGCGACCTGCAAGTGTTGTCGTTCACCGGCACCGAAGGCATCAGCCAGCCGTATCGCTTTGACCTGGAACTGGTCAGCGAAAACCCCGACCTGGACCTGGAAAAGCTCCTGCACAAGCAAGCTTTTTTGGCCTTCGATCCAAAGGGTTCCGGCATCCACGGCCAGATCTACCGCGTCGCCCAAGGCGATGCCGGCAAGCGCCTGACCCGCTACAAAGTCTCCCTGGTGCCGCACCTGCAATACCTGCATCACCGCACCAACCAGCGCATCTACCAGCAGATGTCGGCGCCGAAAATCATCGCCCTGATCCTCGAAGAACACGGCATCAAGGGCAACGCCTACCGCTTCCAGCTGAGCACCCCGTGCCCGGACCGCGACTACTGCGTGCAATACGACGAAACCGACCTGCACTTCGTCCAGCGCCTGTGCGAAGAAGAAGGCATTCACTACCACTTCCAGCACAGCGAAAAAGCCCATCTGCTGGTGTTCGGCGACGACCAGACCGTGTTCCCCAAACTCGGCCAGCCCACCGCCTACGTACAGGGCAGCGGCATGGTCGCCGACGAGCCAGTGATCAAAGGCTTCAAACTGCGCCTGGAAACCCGCACCGGCCGCGTCACCCGCCGCGACTACGACTTCGAAAAGCCCAACCTGCGACTTGAAGCGGCGTACAAACCCGACGGCGAAAGCACCGAACCGGACCTCGAAGACTACGACTACCCCGGCCGCTTCCTCGACCGTGCCCGCGGCAAATTCCTCAGCCAACGTGCCCTTGAACGCCACCGCGCCGACTATCAACAAGCCGAAGGCCGTGGCGACCAGACCACCCTCGTCAGCGGCCACTTCCTCGAAATCTCCGACCACCCACGCACCGAGTGGAACGACCTCTGGCTACTCACCGAAGTCGTCCACGAAGGCAAACAGCCACAAGTGCTCGAAGAGGCGGTGACCAGCGACACCACCGACAACAAAGACGACTTCCACCAGGGCTACCGCAACCGCTTCCTCGCCACCCCGTGGAACGTGTTCTACCGCCCGGCCCTGGAACACCCAAAACCCCGCGTCCTCGGCAGCCAGACCGCCATGGTCACCGGCCCCAAAGGCGAAGAAATCCACTGCGACCAATACGGCCGCATCAAAGTGCAATTCCACTGGGACCGCGAAGGCCTGGCCGACGACAAAACCAGCTGCTGGATGCGCGTCTCTTCGAGCTGGGCCGGCGACCGCTACGGCGCCATCGCAATCCCGCGCATCGGCATGGAAGTGCTCGTCACCTTCCTCGAAGGCGACCCCGACCAACCGCTGGTGACCGGTTGCCTGTACCACAAGGAAAACCAGGTTCCCTACGACCTGCCGACGAACAAAACCCGCACCGTCTTCAAAACCCTCAGCTCACCAGGGGGTGGTGGGTACAACGAACTGCGGATCGAAGACAAGAAAGGGGCGGAGCAGATCTTTATTCATGCCCAACGGGATTGGGATGAAAACATCGAGCACGACCAGAAGATTCGGGTGGGGAATGAACGCCACGACACCGTGGTGAAGAACACCTACACCGAGCTGAAGGCCGAAGAGCACCGCACCACGATTGCTGATCGCAAGACCGAAGCGCGGATGGATGATCACCTGACGGTGGGGCAGAACCAGCACGTCAAGCTTGGGACTGCGCAGCTGACCAGTGCCGGGAAGGAAATACACCTCAAGGCTGGGGACAAGATTGTTATCGAAGCGGGGATGGAGCTGACGGTAAAAGCGGGCGGAAGCTTCATCAAGCTCGATGCCGGTGGGGTTACCGTGGTTGGGCCGGTGGTGAAGATCAATGCCGGTGGATCTGCAGGCTCGGGGACCGGGATTGGGATTAAGCCACCGGTGCTGCCGGGGGCGGCGGATAAGGATAAGGCGGGGAGTTTGATGGATCAGGCGTTGGGGAATGCTTCGCCTGAGAAGGTTAAACCGAAGGCTTTTTTTGTGTTTTCTGAGTGATCGACATGAATGGTGTTTTGAAGAAGAGTGGTGGCCTCGCTGTAGCGGTTTTCACCGCGTCGCTGCTGAGCCTGTTTCATGGCAGTGCTTATGCGGATGAATGCCCGTCTGAGGATTTTGCCCAGTTCCTTCCGGCGTTCTCTGCGAATGCTGAAACTCAGCAGCGGTTGACTGCGATGACGGTGAAGTCGCTGGTTTTGAAACCGGTGGGAGAGCATGGAGTTTTTGAGCCGCAAACGAGGGGAGTCAACAGTTCCAATTTGGCGTTTCCGCTAATGGCGCCCGTAGCCACAGACAAGACAAAAGGTGTCGAAGTCGAAGCGATCGACGACAGTCACTTCAATGTTGTGGATAAGCGGGCGGGTAACAGCAACATCAAGATCTTCAACTTTTCGCGCCAGGCGTGCTGGGTGCTTGAGGGTGTTGAAGACTGGTCGATCAGTGAGAAAGATCTGGTGGTGGCGAGCAAGCCGAGCATGAGCACCGCCGAGAATTTATGTTTTCAGCGTGCGGAAGCCTACGGAGGGCTGGGGGGGCTAGAGCAATACCGGCTGACAGGTGAGTTATTCGAAGCTTCGCTGGAAAATTATCTATGTGCGGCCGCCTCGGGTGATCCTCAGGCCAGTCTGAATGCTGCGAGTTTGAGTCTTTCGGGGATGGCTTCGCAGTTGGAGACGGAGAAGGTTGAGGCGCTTTTTAAAGCGGCGGCGACCACTCTCGCCGATGGTGCCGCCTCTCTATCCACGTTTTATTGCTACGGGAATAACACCGCGGCTGAAGGCCCTTGCCAGCATCCCGAACAAGCTGAAAAGGAGCTTATCCGCGCGGCATCGATGGGCTCGGCTGACGCTATGAATTATTTGGGTTACTCCTTTGAAACAGGGGAGTTGGTGACCAAGGATTTATCCAAGGCACTGGCGTGCTATCGCCTGGCCGCCGACAAGGGTAACGACACTGCCCTGAACAATTTGAATCGATTGAAAACGCAAGCGGCTGAAGCTAATCAAGCCAGCAGCCATTGCTACTAATTTGCAGGATGCAGAAATGACAGAGCCACTTGATTTAACGAACAAGTACACCGGCGGCGACTACGTATACAAGATGGGCGGGGACGGCGTCAAAACGAACGTAACCGGAAAAAAACTGATTGATTGTTCGCATATGGTTAATTTGTTGCTGACAGGTGCCGGCTACAACATTCCGTATGAAGAGACGCGTGAGATGGAGAATTCCAACTATTACACGACTGTTTTGCCGAAAGATGTGAAACGCGGAGATATTGCTCTTTGGATTAATGAGATTTCCCATAAAGGCGGTAGCCCGCTATTTCACACAGGAATTGTTGAAGATTTCAATCCTGGCACTAACAGCGGACATATATTTGGTGCGCAAACAAGCACTGGTCCTGCAAAGGCTTTGTTTGGTCCTAAGCCTCCAAGCCACTATTGGCCCGTCGTTACAAAGTTTCTAAGGGCTAAAGAAGAGTTTAGGACCGGTGCAGCAGCGCCTGCACCTGCTCAAAAGACGGCCCAACCGTCGACCAGCAAAGCTTCTATTATGAATTTTCAGTATCCCATCAGAAAACATGGCGGGAGTCAGTTTGAAGATGCTGATGAACTATACAAAGCTCTCGAAGCTGAAACATCGGGGCACTACTTGCTTGGAAGTAATCAGTTCTGGCACGGAGGGATTCATATCACTAATGCCAGCGCACCTCAGTGCGTTCGTGATGAGCCTGTACGCTGTATCGGTGATGGTGTGGTTGTGGCTTATAGATTGAATAAAAACTATCTGTCTTCAGAGTACGCAGGGGCGACAAGCTGTGCGAATTTAAAGTATTCGACATCATTTTGCCTAGTGCGCCACGAGTATGAGTCTCCTGCCAATGAGAAGTCGGAAGCAGTAAAAAGCAATAAATTAAGTTTTTTTAGTCTTTATATGCATATTTTGCCCTATGAGCTTTATAGTGCGGAAGAAGAAAAAACTAGTAGGATTGTTAAAGTCGTAAATGGTGGGTGGCCTGCACGTAATCATCATAAAGATCAAGCTGAAAGTAGTACTGTAGGTGATATACATAATGGCGTTGAGTTCGAAATTCTGAAGGAGCAACCTACCCTTGATGGTAAGTATACATTCGCCCAAGGACGGATACTTAAAGGTAAAATTGCCGAGCTAAAAAAAGGGGATGTTGTTTGGTTCGCTACTCAAGAAGATGGCAAGCCAATAAGAAATAGCAAGGGCAAGGAGCGATTAAAAGCAGTTCTTCCTCCTGAGCGACTAACGCCCGGCTATTGGAAAGGGATGGTCGATGCAAGTGTCAGTTCATTACAAGGACTCAAAGTAAGAAGTGCCCCGGTCGGTGAAAATGGCGGGGCGCAGGTTGCACCGGAGCAAGTGCTTTGTACTGGGAGTATGATACGGTTTGATAGTGGGAAGGTTCAGTGGTTGTTCCTTGAAGATGGAAAAAAATACCCAATGGCGGAGTGTTCATTTATTCCCTCAGAAGGAACCGGCCTCAAAGGGGCCGGTGTATTGCCAGAAAAATTCTGGTGCTGCGTGGATGACGTCGGTCCGAAACGACTAATAACAAGGAAAAAAATCACACCGACCGTTTTTGATAGCGTGGTTATTACTAATTCAGCAATCAAGGCAGGCGAGCCAGTAGGATATATGGGACTCTATGAGGTGCCTGCTAATGCAAAAGGTGGAGTTCACAGCAAATATCAGGTTCATGTCGAGGTTTTTAGTGCGGATACAGAACTAGAAAGTTACTTGAAAAATCCAGCGGCGTTGGTTGATGGGAAGAAATACCTGGTTTTGAACGAAGGGCAGATGCTGGCCGCCAAAACTGGGACTGATGAAGCTCCTGTATTCACCGAGCAGGAGCCTGCTATGAAGGCAAAAACTTATGCTTCGATGGATCGAGTTAGTATTGTAAAGGATGCTGCAGGAAAGGAATGGGTAAAAGTTACTGTCCGAAATGACGGTAAACCTCAAACTGGGTTTGTTAATAAAGAAAAGGGAGAGCTGATTTGTCAGCATGATTGGGAAAAGCTGGGTTTCAGAGTAGTAAAAGAATCCAATCCTAACGCCGATGGGTTCTTGGATCCAGGGGATATGCCGGTATTCTTTCAGGAGCTGTATGCAGAAATCGATGCCAAGGGTACTAAAGACAATGACGTAACTCCGGCTGAGCTTCAAGCGGCTCTGCGTGATCCGGAAATACGTAGTAGTTGGTCAAAGTTGATTGCTAATCATCCTACCGAGTGGCAGGCAAAGTCTTCTGAGGCAAAGTGGGAAAAGTTAAAAACTCTACTGGAGGACTCACCGGAGCTACTCAGACATGAGCAGGAGCGAATAGATAAGCTTGTATTCTGGGATGAAATGGCTGGTTCGATGCAGGTTGCATTCACCAATAAAGTTTATCATTTCCATCCTATAGAATTTATTAGTAATCTTAAGCCGAAGGGTGGTGCAGCCCATACCGGGTTATTTACTGTGGCAGACGGTAAAGCAGCGATTAAAGTGATTTACGAAAAATATGGAAAAGAAATGGCGATCATTATCGAGCGGATGTATCGCGACGAGACGGCCCATTTTGAGTCGGGTCAATATGCAAATTGTGGAACCGGTGGGATGGAGGCTTTTGGCGGCCCTCCTTACTATGGTTGGGATGGTGCAATCTTCGAAGCAAATCCAGAATATGCACCGGTTGGTACTTGGTCGGCATTCGAGAACAAGGGGATGAGCGGCCAAGGCGGCAACCAACAGGTTACAGATAAGAAAAAAGTTTTCATAGTATTGCCTTCGGTGTTGGCTGGCATGGAGTATAAGGCTGCATACATCAACAAGTATGACGGTAACTGGGCACGCTGGCACTCTAAAGAAATAGGTGCGCAAAATGCGTATAAAACTCATATTCAAGCAATTCGCGCTAGGTTTGTAGAGGCGCTGGAGAAAGGAGAGTAAATGAAGATTTTAAATCTTGTTCCTAGTATTGCCTTCAAAGCATGCATTGGGGCAGCGCTTTTTTTAATTACAGGATTGGCTTTCGCAGATGGTCAAGACGGTGTTGATGCTCGTTCTGAGGGTGAAGGCTGCTATGGCTACCTGACCGAGATGGTTAGGAGTAGTGACTTTCCATTTCGTTATACAAAGAAAGAAAAAATTAATCTGTTGATTGATGATGATAATGGTGAGCGCATACTGGCTCAGTTGTTCTATAAAACTTCTGGTGAAGGTATTGTTGGGTGGGTTAAGTATTATGTTCAAGATGAGGCGCTATTTAATGCATCGGCAGATTTGGATGAGCCTGTTGAGTTGAAGTATGATAAAAAATACGCGGAGTTGTATAAGGGTTGTATTGCTAAGCTTAATAAGTAATTTTGTTTGTGGGGATGGGGGTTGTCTGTGAGGTTAAATGCCGGCTCCAATA
The DNA here is from genome assembly GCF_059422365.1 of Pseudomonas sp. GW821-FHT01E10. Taxonomy (NCBI): domain Bacteria; kingdom Pseudomonadati; phylum Pseudomonadota; class Gammaproteobacteria; order Pseudomonadales; family Pseudomonadaceae; genus Pseudomonas; species Pseudomonas sp. GW821-FHT01E10. Next base: position 38,218 of record NZ_JBWKWT010000018.1, on the reverse strand, counting down.
AATAGAGCCGGCTCGTTTCTTACTCGTCCTCCTTTTTTACTAGAGAATTGAGTAGTGAAAAAACAGGCGGATGGCGCCGATATATAGTCGTATGTTTGATGTGAAAACAAAAGCGAAAAGGGGACTGACTTAGTTATGAGGTAGGTTTAGTTGTTGTTAAATAAATCGACCCCTTTTTTATTTGAAAGTATCGGTTTAGTGACAATGAAATCGTTTATCTTGTTTGTTTGCTTAGTTTTTCCGATCTTTTCTTTTTCAGGTGAAAAAAGTTGTGGTGCAGTTACGTCAACTTTGGAGTTTAATTTATGTGTTAAGCAGGTACATGATTCTGCTGACTCTAGATTGAATGTTAGTTACAAGCAACTTATCGCGAGAGTGAAGTCTCAATATCAAATAGCTCCTGACCAAGGAGCGAAATTTTTGGTTAAGTTAAAAGCTTCACAATTGGCTTGGCTGAAGTTGCGAGATACTAATTGCGCTATAGAAGCTTTTGAGTATGATGAGAAAATGCCGGCTTATGAGGTGGCGGTAAATGTTTGCGTCACCAAAATGAGTCTCGAGCGTTCAGAGTATTTAGATAATACTTTTCCAGATAACTATAACGCCCCTAAGGAAAAATGATTAGGTGAGCGTGGTGTGTTTTACAGCTGGTTTATATGCTGCGCTTAGCGAAAGGTAGCGAAAGGTAGCGAAAGAGGACTGATTTAGTTATGAGGTAGGTTTAGTTGGCGATTAATAAATCGGTCCCCTTTTTGCTGTCCACTTAAAGGCCGAGTATTTGGTTACCATTGTTTGTTTAAATAGGTTGTTACGATGCGTAAATTTTGTTTTTTATTATTGGTATTTATGCTCTGTAGGGTCTCCGTGGCTCAGGACGATAGCCTCTATCTGCGGGGGGTGGTAGTAGATGGACCCTATAAAACAACTGCTGTCGAAAATGCGGAATTATCGGTTTTGGAAACGGGAGATGCAGAGTATCCCGTGTCTTTAGTCCTCGACGTGAAAAACAGCGATGGAGTATCGGCTAGACAGTTAGTTGATAAATATGATGTTGCTGGTTCGCCACCTAAGGTCGAATCGATATTTTTTTATCCGGTCCAGGATGTAAAGAATGTCTTTGTTTTGGTTTCTTGGGAAATTAACAGTAGAGGTATTGGTACCTACGGTACTCTGTATCAGGTCTATGCTTATGCACGAAGTAGCAATGGTAGGTTGATCTCCAATCGATTGATTCAGGCTAATAGGTACTTGAGCGGGATCGATGGCTTTAGTGAGGGTGTGCCACAAACGTTTGCTTATAAAGATGCGGCCTCAATAAAGGCATACGTAAAGAAGCACCTTAATACGCCATAACCCCTTACGAAGGGATCTGTTAAAAAATACAAGGATGATTGGGATGAATCAGTTTATAAGACTCCTTATTGGTGCAACGTTTAGTGGTCTGCTAGGTTTGCCCACTGCATTTGCGCAGGATGATTGCAGCGAGAGCACCATAAGCGAGCAAATTGACAGGTGTTCTGATGTCGCGAAGAACGCTGCCGATTCTCAGTTGAATACGAGTTACCACCAACTGATGGCTCGACTCGAAGCGCAGTATCGAGCCGAACCCGACACTGGGGCGGCGTATACGGCGAAGGTCAAAGAAGCACAGCGTGTGTGGATAAAATTGCGCGATGCGAATTGTCCGCTCGAAGCGTTTGAGATTAAGCCTGGCACGTCCGCCTATGTAGCGACGGTGAACAATTGCATCGCAAGAATGAGCCGCGAGCGTACAGCCTTTCTGGACAATATTGCGCCCGACATCGTGAATGGTTCAGCTGTTGGGCGAGGGGCAGACGTCTCGTGTCCATCCCAGAACTTTGCTCAGTTTCTGCCGGCGTTTTCTGCCAATGCCGAGTCCCAGAAGCGCCTAACCGCACTGGCGGTAAAAATATTGGTATTGAAGCGCACCTCGGACCCTGGTCAATTTGAACCGCAAATTACTGCGGAGACTGGCTCCAGTTTGGCGTTTCCGTTGATGGCCGCGATGGAAGGCAAAACTGAAGGGGTTGAGATCGAAACAGTCGATGACACTCACATGAACGTTGTGGATAAACGGGCCGGTAACAGCAACATCAAGATTTTTAACTTTGCTAAAAAGTCGTGCTGGTCGCTGGTGGGGATTGAGGATTGGTCGATCAGCGAGAAGGAGCTTGTCGCACCCGGTAGACCCGGAATGAGCCGCGCGGAGAACCTTTGTTATCAACGTGCTGAGGGCTTGGGTGGGTTAGGGTTTCTTGAGCGATACCGTCTGACTGGGGAGTTGATTGAAGCGTCCCTGGAAAACTATGTCTGTGCTGCGGAGTCGGGCGATCCACAGGCGAGTCTGTCGGCGGCAAGATTGAGTCTTTCGCAGATGGCGCCTCAATTGGAAACCAGCAAGCTTGAGGCATTGTTCAAAGCGGCATCGACGACACCGAACGGCGCGCTGGGTTATGCCACTTATTTTTGTAACGGTAATTCCACCGACTATAGCGGCCCTTGCCTGCACCCCGAGCAGGCAGAAAGGGAGGTTATTCGCGCAGTTTCCATGGGCTCCACAGATGCGATGAATTACCTGGGGTCTTCTTTTGAGAATGGCCAGTTGGGAACAAAGGATATGTCCCGGGCGTTGGCCTGTTATCAGTTGTCAGCTGATAAAGGTAGCCCGGGGGGGAGCGACGGCGTGAAGCGTTTGGTTTCGCAAGGCTCAGACATAAAGGCCAGTCACTGTCTGTAAATTTCACCGTGCAGGTATAAACGCTGAAGAAGGGGACTTTAAGTCCCCTTCGTAACGTCCCTTTTTTATCCGAGTTTCACTACGCCTTCGCCCGATGCTCCGCCGGATTCGGCGAATCAATATGATCCAGCGCTCGCTCCACCAACAACTGCACCCCATCGGCCATTCTGCTGAGTGCCAGGGCGACTGAGCGGCGGGTGCCTTCGATGTCATCAGCCAGGTCGGCGGCGATGGCGCTGATGGACTTCAGGTCTTCTGAGGCGTTGGCCAGGAGGGCTTCGGTGTCGATGTCGGGGGAGACGGTGAAGAGTTTGCCTTTGCGCTTGGGTTTTTCTTTGGGGGGTGGGGCGAAATGGTGGTCGAGGGCGCGTTCGGCGGCTTCGTGGAGCTTTCTGGAATCTAAGGATTCGTAGGGGGATGTGGCTTCGTTTTCAGGAGGATTTGGTGTTGGCTTGAACATAGATGTAATCCCGTAATTAAGGAGCCGACACCGTTTCGCGTGCACTTCGAAAGAGGTGGCAGCTGTGCATAGGTGTGCAAGACCGGCGGGATTACCCGGCAGACCCGAAGGTCTCCCATACACAGCCGCCATAACGGTTCGCGAGCATAGAAAAATGCTCGATGAATTGCCATAACCATTGTGTATCCCGCCGGACTTGCACGTCCGTGTCACCGATTTTGCGGTGACGAACAGAGGTTATCGATGAGCGCGAGCGCTGGATAGTTCATGAACAGCCCGGCGTGTTGAAGGAAATGTCCGATGGTGTCGACGTCTACGTAGGCGGATGATTGAGCGTTTTTAAACACGACACCTGAGCCGTTTAAACCGTAGGTTTTTTGAGTGATCAACATGGATTGTATTTTTAAAAAAGGATACGGCTTCACGGCGGCGCTGATGGGCGCCGTTGTTCTGAGCCTGTTCCTTGGCGGCACGGATGCGTTCGCTGAAGATCAACCTTGCCCGTTCGACGTGCCTCAAACAGAACTGAAGGTTGCAAGCTGCGTTCAGGAAGGGGGCGTGAACGTACTCAAGCTTGTACCCCGTAACCAGCCGGACTACGCCAACAACTTCGATAGTCTCCCCACTGTCATTGTCACTGGGAAAAATCTGCAGGACATTTTGGCGGTTGTCGGAATCGACAATACACGGCGCTACAACAAGCTGATCGAACTGCCTGATGCTGAATCAATCATGGAGTTTTCGGACGCTACGGCGACAGCCAAAGCGTCGATGCAGCAGCAAGGCTGGAAGCTGCTGGACATGAAAAACGTCATTTATCCTAGGCCGGGCGGTGTTGAAGGGTTCGGATTAATCTGCAACACACTTCAAGCAGAAACAGCACAGGGCTTTGTCGTTGTTTCTCAGTGCAATACTTTTTATGAAAGCGAGAGATCAAGCCTGAAAAAGATCCTTTCCAGGATCACCTGCGAACCCCCAAAAAGTGAAGCATTCCCAGCGCTCAACACAGACTCGGGCTCTATCGTTTTCAACCACGCCAAACTGCCCGAAGACGAATCCCAAGACGCCGATGACGTCGCCATCAACGTCGATTATGTAAATTGTGCCGATGGTACAAAAAAGAACATAGGCGGCCTGCCATTTTTGGCGGCCACTGGACGAGTGCAAGCGGCTTTCTTTGCGCAGGCTGAACCCGAAGCCGAGCCGATGCTATTCGTCATTCATGCGGTCGGAATCAGAGCTGATACGGGCGTTAATTATTTGGGCGAGTATTACACCACTCATGCGTATTCCCGTACGGCGGCGGGTTATGTGAGAGATGAGCGGTTGTCGAATTATTTTGGTAATGGCGGCGATATTGCGCGCGATTCCGAGTCGTCGGAGTTGATCTACACGTTCCCTTATAAAACCGCTGAGGGGATCGTCGCCAAACTCAATTCTGCCGCCTATAAACGCTGGGCAGCGGGGGACAGGGTGACGCTCACGATTAACAAAAAGACCTCGATTCACAGTTCGCCCGTTTTGGCGGACATGACGAAAATGTATTTGATCAAGGGCGACTCGGTGTTGCAGGAAGGGGTTGAGGCCGGGTGGCTGCAAATCATGTTTAAAACCCCCAAAGGAAAGGAAATTCGGGGCTGGGTTCAATGCAACGATGCCGATGGTTGTTAGTCGATTTTCTATTAGAAATTTTAGAGGCGAGACCGGTCCCGTGATTAATCACTAAATCTCCCGATTTCCTTTAGACTTGCGCCCCTCAAGGAAGACCTCAGGACACGGAATGCCAGTCCCCTCAAATACCCTTCGCCAAGCCCTGGTCGTTTGGCTATACGCCGCCGCACTGGTGCATCTGCTCGTCAGCATCCTGCTGACTTGGGCCGGCCATTCCGGTTCGCTCGACGGCTATCTGCAAACTATCGAAAAAGCCTTCTGGTTGGCCGACACCGTACCCACCGCCGCCCGCGCGCAACAAGTCTGGTGGCTCGCCCTATTCGGCGCCACGCTGCAAAGCTATTCCCTCTACATGCTCGCCCTCGTGCACTTCGGCCATCGTCTTAAAACCCCTATGGCATGGGGCTGGTTGATTGCCGGCATCGTGCTCTGGGCGCCGCAGGACATGTTGATTTCCCTCCAGGCGCAGGTCTGGTCGCATCTGTGGTTCGACAGCTTCGCGCTGCTCACTTTACTGCCTCCGCTGATCTGGCTGTATCGCCACGACCGCCGCACCTCCACCTCAACACACACCGAGTGATGCCAACCATGCCTGACTTTTCTCTCCTGGATTGGGCGATTGCTCTGTTGATTGCCCAGGCCTGCCTGGGTGCGCTCGATACCCTGTACCACCACGAACTGACGGTGGCGTTGCCGTATCGCCACAGTGCCCGGCTGGAGTTGTCGATCCACGCGATGCGCTCGTGTTTCTACGGGATTCTGTTTCTGGGCATGGCGCATCTGGCATTCCACGGCACGTGGGCGATTGTGATTGCGCTGCTGTTCGCGCTGGAGATCGGCCTGACGCTCTGGGACTTCGTGGTCGAGGACCGCAGCCGCAAGTTGCCGGCCATCGAGCGCATCATGCATACCGTGCTGGCGGTGAACGGCGGGGCTTTCTTTGCTCTGTACGGGGGGCAATTGGCGCAGTGGGCGAGTTTGTCTACCGGCCTGAGCGCTATCGATTTCGGCTGGCGTGGCTGGTTGCTGACGCTGTTCGCTATCGGCGTTACGGCTTCGGGTATTCGTGACGGATTGGCGGCGTTGCGCATGCAGCGCGAAGGTAAGCCGTCTAACCCGTTCGCTGGCGGAGCTTACAAACGGGTACTGGTGACCGGTGGCACCGGGTTTATCGGTGAAGCCTTGGTCAATCAATTGCTCGACGCCGGCCACACCGTCAGCGTGCTGGCTCGCGATCCTTTGAAAGCCGCGTACCTGTTCGACGGCCGCGCCCGTTGCCTGCGTTCGCTGAGCAAACTCGGTTACAACGAAACCTTCGACGTGGTGATCAACCTGGCGGGGGCACCGGTTGCTGGTCCGCGTTGGAGCGCCAAGCGTCAGGCACAACTGATCGCCAGTCGCGTCAATACCACCGAAGCGCTGATGACTTGGCTGAAAAATGCCACGCATAAACCGGCGTTGTGGGTTCAGGCCTCGGCCATTGGCTTCTACGGCGTGCGCGATGCCAGCGAACGTCTCGATGAAACATCGACCAGGGGCGATGGCTTCATGGCCGAACTCTGCGCGCAATGGGAAACGGCCGCGCAACCGGCCACTGAGTTCGGTGTGCGTCAGGTGGTGATGCGCCTCGGCGTGGTGTTCGGGCCGGGCGGTGCGTTGTTGCCGTTGCTGATTCCGTTTCGCCTGGGCTTTGGCGGACGCATGGGCGATGGTCAGCAGATCATGAGCTGGGTGCATCGCGACGATGTGATTCAAGTGATCGCACGCGCGTTCGATGATGAGAGCTTGAGCGGCACTTACAACTTGGTGGCGCCGGATACGGTCAGTCAGGCAGCGTTTGCCGAGCAGGTCGGCAAGGTCTTGAAGCGTCCGGTGTGGTTTCACATTCCGGCGGCACCGGTGCGCGCACTGGCGGGGGAAATGGCTCAACTGTTTTTCGACGGCCAGCGTGTGGTGCCCGAGCGTTTGAGCGAGGCGGGCTACACGTTCCGCTATCCAGCCCTCGACGCCGCCCTGCGCGATCTGGCCTGAGGATTGTTCATGAGCAAGCCCCTGATGTACCTGCTGGCCGGCAACGGTAGCGCCGCCGATTGGTGGGATGATGCGCTGCCGCACTTTCAGCGCTATCAGGTGGTGCCGCTGGAGTTGCCGGGCTTTGGCAACAATCCACAGGCACCCTGCGAAGACCTCGCGGCGTACGCTCAAGCGTTGCTCGCGATGACGGTGCAGGGCAGCGCGATCATGGCGGTCGGGGTGAATGCGTTGCTGGTGTTGCATGCGCTGCAACGTCAGCCGGGGCACTTTTGCCGCAGTGTGTTGCTCGCGCCAGTCGGGGCGTTCTTGTGGCAACGACGGCTGCCAGCGTTGATGTCGCCGCTGCCGATTCGCAAGACCATTCACTGGTTGCTGGCGAACAAACCAGCGCTTTTTAAACACAAGTTCTCCAATCAGACTTGGACACCCGCGCAATACCAGCGCATGGGCGCCGGGTATGCCCGCTGCCGCGCGTTTGTGCCGCACTGGGACTTGGTGCGAGCAGACACCGCGTTGCCGCTGCTGGAGTGGATCACTGATCCGGTCGAGCTGGTCTGGGGCGATCAGGACAATGTGCTGGGCATCGCTCAGGCCGCAGCATGGTCAGCCATTCTTGCCCGCGCTGATCTGACTATCAGCCTGAAACCCGGTTGGGGTCATTACCCGTGGATCGACTCGCCGGCCGAATTCGCTGCGTGGCTGGAGTCGGGCGAGCGTGGGTTCGTCGCGCATACCAAGGGCGGGCGCTTGCGTCTGGCCGAGTTGGCCGGGCAAGCGGTGCCGCCGGCGCTGTCACTCAATGATTGTCACGATGAACGTCTGCTGGCGTTTCTCGCGAGCCAACCGGACGCCACGTGGGCGGTGCGCTCCTCCAGTTATGGCGAGGATAAAGCCGATGCGGCGAACGCCGGGCTGAGCACCACATTCCTGCGGGAACCGACGCCCAACGTGCCTGCGCGCATTGCCGAGCTGAGCGCGGCAGGTGTGGAAGAAGTGGTGGTGCAACGCTTCATCACACCGCAGTTGTCCGGGATCGCTTTTGTGCGACATCTGTCGGTGGAACTGGAATGGGTCGAAGGTCATCTTGAGTCGTTGGCCGATGGTCGGGTGAGCCCCGAGCGGGCGATCCTTTCCCGCCTCGGCGACTCTTGGGGCAGCGATACTTTCAAACCTTCCCACGGCCTGACAGCGGACCTGTTGTGGCGTTTTCTGCAAGACGTGTTGCGAGTCTTCCATTACGTGCCTGGCGACGTCGAATGGGCCTGGGATGGCCAGCAACTATGGTTGCTGCAATACCGGCCGATCAGCGATTACGGCTGGCGTCGGCACCTGACTGCCGCCAACATCGCCGAGATCCTGCCGCCCCAACCCAGCACTTTGGTGGAGTACGCCCAACGGCGTGCGGCGGCGAGTATTCCAGCGATCATGGCGCGTTGGGATTCGCGGGTGTTGCAGGACAACGAACCGTTCACGGCGGTGTTTGGCGGCGCCTCGTACATCAACAACGATTTGTTTCTCGCACGACTCGCAGACTGGGGCATCTCTGCCAGCAGCTACGCCGGCGAAGTCGGTGGCGCGACTCCGTATCTGCCTTGGCGACCGCTACGGATGTTACATTCGCTACCGTTATTCCTGCGTATGCAGCGCGTTGCTCGCGGGCATTTGCTGAGCCTTGAGCATGGCTTGCGGCGCTTCGACGGTGAACTGTCCGAGCTCACCACCCAAGGCGCCGACGGCCGGCAACTGGCCGACTGGTTCACCCGATTTTATGTGTTCGTGGTGCAAGGCAATCTGTGCATCGCCACCTCACTGGCCAGCAGCGGCGGCGACCTGTTGGGACGGCCACCGACGGCTTATGACGACCTTGAACACAGCCCACATCGTCTGCCGTGGGAAACCGATCCCGCCACACCGCGCCCGGCACCAACCGACCTGCCGTTGCAGGCCTTCCCGCAGTGGCCGGGGTTTATCCGCTTAGCCCATTCAACTGGCCTGCCGGGCCTGCGCGGCTACTACCTGCAAGTGCGTGAGTGGTATCGCGACAATCTCATGCGGATCTTCTTCCGCCTCCATCACGCCATGCCGCTGGCAGATCGCGAGCATTGGTTTGCGCCGCATCCCGACGTTCGTACCCGCGACGGCAGCTTCTGGCAGGACGGTCGCGAAGGCACGGAGCAGGCGACCGGGTTCATGATTTATCCGGGGCAGGTGCAAGGCGTGCTCGGCGCCGACATCCTGCTCGAAGACACCCTCGACCCCGGTCGCCACGCGCACTATCAAGCAGCGCGGGCGGTGATTGCGCGGATGGGCGGGCGGTTGTCTCACGGCTCGACGTTGCTGCGTGAACTGCGCAAGCCCTCGGCGGTGATGCCGCAGGTTGATCCGGCGTGGCTGGGGTGTGAGGTGGTGTACCGCGATGGTGAGTTGAAGTTGATCATTCCAGCGAACAAAGGATGAACCGACTGCTGTTGAGCAGTCGTCGATAACGTTATGCACAGGGATGTCGGTTGATGGGCTTAATCAAGTCTTCATGGCTGCGGGGTTCGCTACTTGGCTGGGTTGCGCTGACGCATACAGCTCTCGCCGCCGATGCCGTGGTGGTCGGCGGTGAGTCAGGCCAGTCGGCGGTTGCACACGGTCCGACCGAGGCTGTTGTCGAGCTGGATACGTGTCGGTTCTCCATGCCGTTGTTGCAAGACCAATGGCTGACGTTCGATCGCTTTTATCTGGTGTTTGTCGCGGGTAAACAACTGCCCGCTCGGGCCAGCGCGCCTGGTTTATGGCAGGCGGAAACATCGAGCGGTTATGACTGGCATTTCGAGAAGTCCGACAACCTGAGTCAGCCGTGGTTTGGCGTGATGTGTGAAAACGCTGACAGCTTCTCCCGGCTCACGGCCCGGAAGCCCCCGGAAGAGGACTCCATCGCGCTGCAAGTCCTACGTGATGACAACGACCGCAGATGCCCGGCGACCCTGACCGATCACGGTTGGGAGCCCACGTCGCTGGCGGGCCCCAAGAAAAGCTACACCTTCGAGGCACTGGGTGGGGAGAAGTCATCTGGGTTCATCTTCGGTTTCCATGACAAATCACGACGTCACATCACTCGCGTCGCTTTCTGCTTGCTCAGGGGCGAAAGCGTACTGATCGGCTCAGCAGAGTCAGGCTCATCCACTCCTTTGGCTATCAGCGCCGAAGGGTTTGAACAAATCAAAACAGCGGTGCGCAGTATTGTTTTTGAGAAAGCAGCCCAATGATGTACCCCATATACGGAGTTACAGCGTGAAAGGATGTTCAGTTCTACTCGGAGGCCTCTTGGCCATTGCCACGTCCATGGCTTTCGCCGCCGACCCGGACTTCAAGGACTACACCGTCACCCCAGTGTTCACCGGCGCCAACCATGAACCGGTACCGCAAGAAAACGGCAACGCGATGATGGATCAAGCACGAGCGCGGGCTCTGAAAGGCAAGGTCAATTTCGCCGGTCATTACATCCTGTACAGGCTCGGTTGTGGCGGCAGCGCCATTTGCGGCGAAGTGCTGGATGCGCGTACGGGGGACGTTGTCGTCGGGCTGCCGAACGCATACGACGGCAGCACTTTCGATATGGCCTACCAGCCCGATAGCCGCTTGATCTTCATTTCCGGCCTCGCGCTCGATGGCGAAGAAGACGCGCAAGGCAATCGGTTGGAAAGTCGTTACCGGGATCGTTACTACGAGTTTGTGAACAATGAGTTTCGGCTGCTGACGATCACTGACGCGGAATCACCGCCGCTTGATTAAGGATGATTGGATGAACCGTTTTTTCATTCAGCCCACGCTGAATGCTCTTTTACTTTTGCCCCTCGCCTACGCCATCCCGGTAACCGCCGAAGCAGGAGCCGACGGCTATGCAAAGTGCCTCGCAAAAAAACAGCCCAGTTAACGGTGAAAGGGAATTTTCCATGAATCAGCGTCTTCTCGCGGGCAGCCTTTCGCTGCTGCTCTCGTTTCCAGCCTTCGCCGCGCCTTCGGATGCCTACACCCAACGCGATGTCATGCAGTGTGGCGGCGTTGAGGTGGTGTTGGTGTCGTCCTGTCGATCCGTGACGGTGCAGGACACTGAAACCCACGTAATCCCGGTCTGCTCCGACCAGACAATCAACATCGGCGGCAAAGTGCTTCGGCGCAACATCGACAAAGTTTCACAGCTCACGTCCGACGGTGCGAAGACGAAGATGCTGAGTAACGTGGTAGTGGCGATGGATTGTGTGAAAGGAACCACGGGCAGCCTGGTTTCAATCGGCGGTTATGGCGGGTGCGGATCCTGCCCTGAATGGCGCGGTTATTACTCGACGGCCGGACGGTTAGAGCATTACAGCTACAGCAATAGCTATCGGTCGTTTGGTTCGAAAGGTTCTTGGGAGGGGCTCATCGAGGCTTATGGCGTCACGAAGAGACAACTGCAATCGGAAAGCCCTGCAGTGAAAAGGATCGTTTATGGCCAGCCTTAAGTGGGTGTTGATGTTCGGCAGCCTGTTTGTCGCCAGTGCCTTTGCCCAAGACCTGCCAATAGTCGGTGTCGGCGGACACTCAGTGACGTTTCGGGCGACAGAATGGACGATGCCCGGTGTGGAGTCGGCGACTGCTTGGTTCACCGCAAGTGGTAAAACGTTCCCGCTCTTCAGCATCGACGTTGGTGCTGATGGGCACTCCGGTTGGCTCAGTCCTGACAAGAAAACCTTGTTGCTCGACCCGGTGAGCTTCGGCATGTTGTCGGTCGAGAGTGGTGAAGAAAAACTGGTGTCGCAACAGCATTGCGATGTGATCTCGATGGAGACCGGTTGCGTGCTGGCTGAGCGTTCTGCCAGCTTTTGTGTCGGTAAATGGGTGGGCAATCAGTGGGTTTCCAACGACGGTGAAGTGTTCAATCCCGTCCTGGAGACGAAGCCCCCAAAGGACTTGTTGAGGCATGTCGTGGACATCGAGCCGGCGCAGTCCCGCGCGGAATCCATCGAATGGAGCCTGAGCTTTTTGAGTCCGGAGTCCTACATGGCGTGTCATCCACCGGCGCGTAATGTTCAGGCGTTCAATGACTTGGGTTTCTACTTGGCCGAGGGTGGTAACGATGAGCTTGCACTGAAATTTTATCGAGGCGTTGAGGCGCTCGGTAAACGCACAGTGTTGATGTTGAACATCGCCGATTCACTGTGGCGCCTTGGTCGCGAAGACGAAGCGCAGCGCTATTACAGCCAATACCGCGACGCAATGAGCGCCGACGGCAAGGCGCAGAAAATTCCGCAACGTGTAGTTGAGCGATCTGTAATTCAGGGAATGAAAAATTGAATATGTTTGTGCGCTGTATCGCGTTGTCCTTTGGATGCCTGTTTGCCTCCATCGCGATGGCCAAGGACGAATGCAAAGAGACCACCGTGAGCTGGCAGATCGATCTGTGCGTGGAAGCGGCACGCAAAGAAGCCGACGTACAGCTCAATGCTAGTTACAAGAAACTGCTAGCGCGGTTCGAGTCTCAGCAGCGGCGCGACCCTGAACAGGGCAAGGCGTTGATGGCGATGGCCAGAGAGGCCCAGCGCGCGTGGATCAAGCTGCGCGACACCACGTGCCCGCTCGAAGCCACGGAAAGCGAGCCCGGTGTGGCGCTGCATATTACGACTATCAACAACTGCGTGGCCAGAATGAGCCTGGAGCGTGCGGCTTATCTGGACACTATCGTCGCTGATGAGCCGGGTAATGTGGTTGATCTCAACAAGGTGTTCCTGTCCGGCTCCCAGCGCTTCGGCGATGTCGTGGCGCGTTATGTCAGCACCTTTGGCAGCCCTTGTTTGACGGTTCAGATTTTGGCGCCTAACGGCGGTTGGAGAGTGCTTTCCTCCAAGCGGTTTTGCAGTTTTGACGGCAAATCGTTTTGGGATGGCTATGCCAGTGCGTTGTTTGAGGATCATGCATTTGCTGCCGATGGTTTACACCTGACGCTCAGCTTGTTCGAGCTTCGTGGGGACGGAGAGAAGCGTCTCGCCTGCGTGATTCCGATTCAGAATGAGCAAATCAAAGAACTGAAGTGCGGCGCTCCTGAAGCAGCGTGAAACCATCAGTGTAAATATTTGAAGATTGATCAACAGGGAAGTGGGTGGAATTGGCCAGGCTCTTAAGTTTTATTGCTGCGCTCGGATGCATGGTCGGTTTGTCGGCTCAACCGGCATCGGCAAGTGACCTACAAACCATAGGCGAGCTGCATCCGCCGGTGGTTGCTTCGTTGGGTGATCAAAAGATCACGGTGTTCTTTTTGAAGAACAACCTTAAAGGTCAGGTTGGGGGCGTGCATGTGCCTGATGCTGAAATTTTCTACGCCCCCATGAATGCGGTGAAGCCTTCGCTGAATTATGTGTGGAAGGTCGAAGGCGAACAAATTGCCTCGGTGTTCTTCTTCGAGCGCAAATTCCCTGAGCGAGCGGGGAAGTCCATGTTTGTTCTGACAAAACACAAAGTCTCGCACAGCCATTTCGAAGGTGATTCCTATTCGGTGCTGGAACTGCCGCTCTTCAAGGACGGCGATCACTTGTCCTTGCAGTTTTTTCGCGGTGACCCGCCAGACCCTGAGTTGCAGAACTGCCGCGACGGTCTAAATCTGGAAGATGACGTAGAAGTCGAGTGTGCTTACAAGGATGCGGCGAGCATTAAGAAGCGCTTGGCAGACTTGGATGCAAAGATGATTGCGAATTCAAAACTGGGTCAGGGCAACCGTCAGAAGACACTACAAGCCGATGGTGACGCGGCCAGTGATTCTTGCCCCTCGACCGACTTTTCAACGTTCCTCTCAGCTTTCTCCGAACGCGCAGACTTGCAGAAAGCCTTCGTCCAACAGCCGCTGAAAATGCTCACGACTGTGGCGGGAGATCCCGAGCCTGAGATGGAAAAGCGCAGCGTCAGCGGCGATCAGATCAAGTTTCCAATCATCCCGGATCGTGTGAAACGAGAGGCCGATGGTCTTACGTTGACCGTCAAGGAAGAGCGGGGCAACAACGCCACGGCGATCCTGCAGAAGCCGGATACCGATTATGTCTTCGAGTATCAGTTTGTTCGTGGGCAATGTTGGCGGCTTGCAAAAGTCTCGGATTTTTCACTTTAGGCATGCGGTAAGCTCTACTGAGAGCACGACATCGTTTTCAAAAAAATGAGATCAGAGGGATCTGTGAAGAAGTTATTTTTAATGCTGTTGTTGGTATTGCCGCTGACGGCCCGTAGTGAGATCACAACACAGGTCTCGTGTTTCCGTTCGCTGGAAGGTAAAAACATCAATTTCGAATTCAGAACCTATTACGACTCGGTTACCCAATGGAGCGGCACTGGGGTTAGGTATAGCAAGTCGAAGAAGGCCATTTCTCTAGTCCATCGAAGCACCGAGCAAGAAATCCTGGCAGAGGATCGGCCCTATCAATTCACGACAACTTGGGTGGAAGTTTCCGAGGGGGCGCTGACGGGTGAGTATGAGATGGTCCGTCAGGGTGCTCGGATCTATGGGATGACCTATACGAATTACAAATCCGGTAAGAAATATTCGTTCGATCAAGATATCAGCATGGAGGCGTCACCAGAGACAGGCTGTCAGTGGTGAGTCGAGATTATCGAGAAAGGGGACTCAACGTCCCCTTTCTCTTTCTGTGGTCCCTTTATGCCTTAGCCCGATGCTCCGCCGGATTCGGCGAATCGATATGATCCAGCGCTCGCTCCACCAACAACTGCACTCCATCCGCCATTCTGCTGAGCGCCAGGGCGACTGAGCGGCGGGTGCCTTCGATGTCATCGGCCAGGTCGGCGGCGATGGCGCTGATGGACTTCAGGTCTTCGGAGGCGTTGGCCAGGAGGGCTTCGGTGTCGATGTCGGGGGAGACGGTGAAGAGTTTGCCTTTGCGCTTGGGTTTTTCGTTGGGTGGTGGGGCGAAATGGTGGTCGAGGGCGCGTTCGGCGGCTTCGTGGAGTTTTCTGGAATCTAAGGATTCGTAGGGGGATGTGGCTGGGTTTTCTGGGGGATTCGGTGTTGGCTTGATCATTTGAGTAGTACCGATATTAGGAGCTAGCACCGTTTCGCTTGCACTTCGAATGAGGTGGCAGCTGTGTATAGGTGTGCAAGACCGGAATCGGCAAACCGGCAGACCCGAAGGTCTCCCACACACAGCCGCCATAACGATTCGGGAGCATAGGAAAACGCTCAATGAATAGCCATAACCGATTGTGTGCCGATTCCGGACTTGCACGTCCGAGTCACCGATTTTGCGGTGACGAACAGAGGTTATCGGTGAACGCCAAGGTCGCCTAGTTCACGGACAGCCCGGCGTTTTGAAGGAAATGTCCGAGTGGTTTGAGGGCATTAAGATCAAAAGATCGCAGCCTTCGGCAGCTCCTACAGGAATGTGTTTCTTTAGGTGTAGGTCGGGTCCCTCAGAATGAAGTGCAAAGCGTGACTTAGCGGTCATCATGCGGGAAAAACGGTTCATCTTCTTCTAACGCAACCCGATGGTGGCGTTCTGGCTTGAAGCGACTACACTGCGCCGGCCGTTCATTTTTCTTTTGAGGCTGTGCGCATGAAATTTCGTTTTCTTCTGTGGATGCTGGGTTTGTTGATGGGTAAGGCCAGTCGGACTAATCCTGCGTTTCAGCAGCAGTTGGGTGACAAGGCGTTGGTGTTTCAGCTACAGACCCTGGACGGGAAGGTGGCGCGGCATTTCGTGGTGAAGGATCAGCGCATTACCAGCAAGTCCGGCGTGTATGCCGAGCCTGCGTTTGCGATTGCCTTTAAAGACGCGGCGTATGGCTTTGCCACGATGCAGGCGAAGAACAAGCAGTTGGCGTTCATGCAGGGGATTCAGGACAAGTCGATTCAGATCAAGGGCAACCCGGCGCTGGTGATCTGGTTTCAGGGGTTGACCAAGTATTTGAAGCCTAGGAAGGCGAAGGCTGAGGCCTGAGAACCTTGATCCAGTCAGGAGTGGAGGAGGCTTTTGTGGCGAGGGAGCTTGCTCCCGCTGGGCTGCGAAGCGGCCCTAAAGCCTGAGACTTCGGTTGTATCTCACACACTGCGGCGGCTGGGTTGCGACTGCTGCGCAGTCGAGCGGGAGCGAGCTCCCTCGCCACAGGGGTTGTGGTGATCAGGTAGATCGGTGGGGGATTCATCGCGGGCAAGCCCGCTCCCACAGGGATTACCTGAGTCCTGTGGGAGCGTGGCTTGGTCCGGGCGGCGATCCGACGATGCCTTTAGGCCTGGCTAAATTGCGAAGCCAATTCGCGCAGCAACACTTCAGCTTCAAGCACTTTGCTGACCACATCGTTGGCCTTGTCGCGCGTCAAACCAACGCGTTCCAGCAACGCATCCGGAATGTCTTCATCCGGACCCGAACCAATCCCGCGACTACGCAGCAAACGCACGGCCAAACATACGAGGTTCGGGTACTCGGCGTAGTCGCCGTCGTAGCTTGGGTCGTGCTGGAAGCGCAGGGCGGTGGCCAGTTCTTCGGGCATGTCCCAGTAGCGCATCAGCCATGAGCCGATCTGTTCGCGGCTGATGCCCAGCAGGTGTTGCTCGACGTAGCTGTGGCACAGGTGCGGGTTGACCTCCAGGTGGCGGCAGATCAGCGAGAAGTGCGGCGGGAAGACGTGGGCCAGCAGCAGGTAACCGAAGTTGTGCAGCAGGCCGGCGAGGTAGGTCAGGCCGGCTTCCGGGCGCTGGGCGCGGGGCATGGCGCGGGTCAGGCCTTCGATGACGGCGGCGGTGTAGATCGATTGCTGCCAGTACGGCGTGGTGTGTTGCGGGTGGTCTTTGGGCAGGCTCAGGGTTTTGCCCAGGGCCAGGCCCAGCGCCAGGTTGATCACCAGGTCGAAACCCAGCACGCGGACGATGGCGTCTTCCACTGAACGAATCTTGCCCGGCGAGGCGTAGTACGGCGACGCCGCCCAGCTGACGACTTGGGCGGCCAGGGCTGGGTCGGTTTCGACCACGCCGGTGATGTCGTCGATGGTGGCGTTGGGGTCGACCCGCAGTTTGATGATTTTTTGCGCGGTTTCGGCCAGCGGCGGTATCTCGATGGTCGCTTCCAGGCGTTGCTGAATGCGCCGCGCGGTGAACGCTTGCACGGCCTGGGTGATTTCCTCGCGGTCATCGTCGGGGCGGTCGAGGTTCGGGCGGATGCTGTGCACGGCTTCGCCGAAGTTGCCGGCGCTGGCCTTGGTCAGCATGGTTTTGAAATCTTCGCTGGTGATTTCCAGCAGCACGCCCGGCTCGCCCGAGTTGATCAGCAACTTCGGTTCGCGCAGCAGGCTTTCTTCATACAGGCACGGTGAGCTGGTGAGCGCCGGCAGGCCGGGCAGCAGGCTCAGGCTGTGTTTGCCGAGCATTTTTACCAGGCGTTCGGTGGATACGGCGGTCAACCGGCGGCCGGTGAGTTCTGCGAGGCGGTTGAGGTCGAGCAATTGACTTTGCGGAAACAGCACCATGAGCGCGCCGACGGCATCGTCCAGCAAAACCGCCTGCACTTTGCGTGAGGCGTTCAGGCCGTGATGGTCGAGGACTTCCTGGTAGGCGATGCCCAGTTTGCCGAGCAGCAGCCGAATAACAGACGGAGCGTGCGGGGTTTCAGGGGCGAGGGCAGCTTCTGTCATGGTCTGTATCCGTTTTCAAACAATTGCAGGAGTATAACCAGCTTGTTTAAAGCCAGGGTCCAGAAACTGCGACAGTGCTCACACTTGGCCGTATTGCTGCCCATGGCGTAGCCAGCGGTCGAGCAGCGGGCTGACGTGATCCGGCCAGCGTTCGAGCAAGGCTTGGGCGGCGTCGCGCACGGCGGGCAGTAAATCGGCATCGCGCATCAGGTCCGCGACCTTGAATTGCAGCAGGCCGGTCTGGCGTGTGCCGAGCATTTCGCCGGGGCCGCGCAGTTCGAGGTCTTTTTCGGCGATGACAAAACCGTCGTTGGTTTCGCGCATGATGCCCAGCCGCTGACGGCCGATCTGCGACAGCGGTGGATGGTAGAGCAGCACGCAATGGCTGACGGCGCTGCCCCGGCCGACGCGGCCACGCAACTGGTGCAATTGTGCGAGGCCAAGGCGTTCGGGGTTTTCGATGATCATCAGGCTGGCGTTGGGCACGTCCACGCCAACTTCGATCACGGTGGTGGCGACCAGCAGTTGCAGGTTGCCGGCCTTGAATTCGGCCATGACGGCAGCTTTTTCGGCGGGCTTCATGCGGCCGTGGATCAGGCCGACCTTCAACTCGCCGAGGGCGGCGGTGAGGTCTTCGTGTGTGGTTTCGGCGGCCTGGCAGGTCAGCTCTTCCGACTCTTCGATCAGCGTGCACACCCAATAGGCCTGACGGCCCTCGGCACAAGCGCCGCGCACCCGTTCGATCACTTCGACGCGCCGGGTGTCGGTGACCAGCACCGTATTCACCGGGGTGCGGCCGGGGGGCAATTCGTCGAGGATCGAGGTGTCGAGGTCGGCGTAGGCGCTCATGGCCAGCGTCCGCGGGATCGGCGTGGCGGTCATGATCAGCTGGTGCGGACACATCCGCCCGCCGACGCCTTTCTGCCGCAATGCCAGGCGCTGCTGCACGCCGAAGCGGTGCTGTTCGTCGATGATCGCCAGTGCCAGGTTCTTGAATTGCACTTCGTCCTGGAACAGTGCGTGGGTGCCGACCACCATCGGTGCGCCGCCCGCGATCTGCTCCAGCGCGGCCACGCGGTTTTTGCCCTTGAGCTTGCCCGCCAGCCACGCAACTTCGATGCCCAGCGGTTCGAGCCAGCGCTTGAAGGTGATGAAGTGCTGCTCGGCGAGGATTTCGGTGGGCGCCATCAGTGCGACCTGATAACCCGCTTCCAGCGCCTGAAGCGCGGCGAGGGCGGCGACCACGGTTTTGCCCGCGCCCACGTCGCCCTGAATCAGCCGCAGCATCGGTTCGTGCTGGCTGAGGTCGTAAGCGATTTCGTTGCCGACCCGTTGCTGGGCGCCGGTCGGGGTGAAGCCGAGGTTAGCCAGATACTGTTGTGGCAGTTTCGTGGCTTTGGGCATGGCCGGCGCGCGCAGGGCACGCATGCTCTCGCGCAGGCGCTGCTGGGACAGTTGATGGGTCAGCAGTTCTTCGAAGGCCAGACGATGCTGGGCCCAGTGATGACCGAGGGCGAGTTCGTCGACGTCGGCATCAGCGGGCGGGTGATGCAGGTAGCGGATCGCATCGGCCAGCGGCGCCAGTTGATAGTCCCGGGCCAGTTCGGTCGGCAGCCAGTCGGGCAGGCTGCTGGGGCCGAGCAGGGTCAGGGTTTGCATGCACAACTGGCGCAAACGCTGCTGGGTCAGGCCTTCGGTGAGCGGGTAGACCGGGGTCAGGGTTTCATCCACCGGCGGCGGTTCGTCACCGGTGATGGCGCGGTATTCCGGGTGGTAGATTTCCAGCCCCGAGGCGCCGGGCCGGGCTTCGCCGTAGCAGCGAATCCGTGTGCCGCGTTTGAGGCCTTCTTTCTGGGCGTTGCTGAAATGGTAGAAGCGTAGGCTGAGCCCGCCGGTACCGTCCTGCAGACGGACAACCAGGCTACGGCGCCGGCCCATGACCACGTCGGCACCGCTGACGGTGCCTTCGATCACCGCGTCTTGCCCGGGTCGCAAATGGCCGATCGGGACCACGCGAGTGCGGTCCTGATAGCGCAACGGCAGGTGGAACAGCACGTCCTGGAGATTCTCCAGACCGACCTTGGCGAGTTTCTCGGCCATGGCTTCGCCGACACCCTTGAGTGCCGTCACCGACACTTGCGACAACTCGGTCATGACAGCGACTTAACCGGCCACCACCGGCGCTGGCGGCTTGGCCACCGAGCACAGGCGAATGGAGTCGGCGAGGATTTCAATCGCCTTGGGCCGTGGGAAGCTCGCGCGCCAGGCGATGGCCACGGTGCGGAACGGCACCGGCGCACTCAATGGACGCACTTCGATCACGCCGGGGGCGTAGTGGTGGCTGTCCACCGCCGACAGCGGCAGGATCGAAATGCCCAGGCCAGAGGCGACCATGTGGCGGATGGTTTCCAGCGAGCTGGATTCCACCGTGGTGTGCTTGGCGCCGTCGTTGCCTTTGGCCAGGGTCGGGCAGGCTTCCAGCACTTGATCGCGGAAGCAGTGGCCTTCGCCGAGCAGCAGCAGGCTCTTGTCGTTGAGCAGAGCGGCGTCGATGGATTCTTTTTGCGTCCACGGGTGTTGGGCCGGCATCAGGACGTAGAACGGCTCGTCGTAGAGCTGCAACGTCAGTACATCGGCTTCGTTGAACGGCAGGGCGATGATGATCGCGTCGAGCTCGCCGTTGCGCAGTTTGTCGCGCAGCACGTGGGTGAAGTTTTCTTCGATGTACAACGGCATCTGCGGGGCGACCCGGTGCAGTTGTGGAATCAGGTGCGGGAACAGGTACGGGCCGACGGTGTAGATCGCGCCGACTTTCAGCGGCGCGGTCAGCTGGTTCTTGCCGGCCTGGGCCAGTTCGCGGATGCCTTGGGCCTGTTCCAGGACTTTCTGTGCCTGGGCAACAATGCCTTCACCGACCGGGGTCAGGCGCACGGCGCTCTTGCTGCGCTCGAAAATCAGCACACCGAGTTCGTCTTCAAGCTTTTTCACGCCCACCGACAGGGTCGGCTGGCTGACGTGGCAACGCTCGGCCGCGTGACCGAAGTGCTGCTCTTGGGCGAGGGTAACGATGTAGCGTAATTCTGTGAGAGTCATAGCAAGCGTCCATGAAGTTGCGGGCCAAGCATACCGGCTGCAATCGATAGACGCACGTTATCAGACTGAGTGTGCTAAGTGACACTGGGCAATGCAGGTTTGCCGTTTCCAGATATGCAAAAAGGCACCTTTCGGTGCCTTTTATAGGTTTTGTAACCGCCGAAGAACCTGTGGGAGCGGCGGTGTTTTTAGCGTCGGCGTTCCAGCGAGTAAACAAACGGTGCAACGATTTCGATGGTGCCGTTGTTCAGCATGTCGGCCGGTGGCTTGGGCAGCGGTTGGGCGCGGCGGATCATTTCCAGGGTAGCCCGGTCCAGATCGGCGTTGCCGGAGCGGCCCACCAGTTCGAACGACAGCACGTTACCTTCGGCATCCACCACAAAGCGCAGACGGTTCAAACCTTCCTTGCCGCGTTGCTGTGCGCTGGCCGGGTACTTTTTGTACTTGGCCAGGTGCGCGAGCAGGGTGCCTTGCCAACTGGCCTTGGCGGCTTGTTGCGCGGGCGATGGACCGGGAGCCGGCTGAGCGGACTTCTCCGTCGGCGCCTGGGTTGGCTGCGTGTCGCTAGGCTTCTCCTCGGAAGGCTTTTCCTTCGGTGGCTCCGGCTTTTTCTCCACAGGCTTGGGCGGTTGCGGCTTCGGCTTGGGTTTGACCGGCTTGGGCACGGCAATCTCGGCCTTCGGCGCTTCAGCGAGTTTTGGAATCGGCAGTTCTTCCACCGGTGCCGGTGGCTGTGGCGGCGTGATCACCTTCGGCGGTGCGGGCGGTGGCGGGGCCGGCATCGGCGCCAGCTCGACCATCATCGCTTGCGGCGGCAGCTCGATCGGCGGGCGCGAGGTCCAGTTCAGCGCGAGCGCAATGGCCAGCGCATGGACGCCCAGCACCACGGCCAGGCTACCGCTGTAACGCGTCAGCTTTTGGCGCGTGTTGATCATTTTTTGGCTGCCGTCTCGAGTCCGACCAGGCCGACCTTCAGGTAACCGGCGGCGCGCAGGGCGTCCATCACGCTCATCAGGTCGCCGTAGTCCACGCCTTTGTCGGCCTGGAAGAAGATCGTCGTGTCTTTCTTGCCCTGGGTCTTGGCGTCGAGTGTGGCGCCGAGGGCTTCGGTCTTCACTTCGTCTTCGCCGAGGAACAGGCGCTGGTCAGCTTTGACGCTGAGGAACACCGGTTTCTCTGGCCGCGGCGCCGGTTTGGCGGTGGAGGCGGGCAGGTCGACCTTGATGTCCACGGTGGCCAGCGGCGCCGCCACCATGAAGATGATCAACAGCACCAGCATTACGTCGATGAACGGCGTGACGTTGATTTCGTGGTTCTCGGCCAGATCGTCGTCTGCGCCTTCTTTCAAATGCAGGCCCATGGCCGATTACCCCACTTTCACCATGTGCGGTTGCGAGCTGCGCTCGGGCGGCTGGTGGTCGAGGTCGCGGCTGACCAGCAGCAGGACTTCCGCCGAGGCGTCGGACACTTGTGCCTTGTAACCGGCAATGGAGCGGGCGAAGACGTTGTAGATGACCACCGCAGGAATCGCTGCAACCAGACCCAGCGCGGTCGCCAGCAGGGCTTCGGCGATGCCGGGGGCCACGACGGCGAGGTTGGTGGTCTGGGTTTTGGCGATGCCGATGAAGCTGTTCATGATGCCCCATACGGTACCGAACAGGCCGACGAACGGCGCGGTGGAACCGATGGTGGCCAGCACGCCGGTGCCGCTGCTCATGTTGCGACCGCAGGCTGCGACGAGGCGCTCGAGGCGGAAGCTCACGCGTTCCTTGATGCCTTCCTTCTCGCGGCTGTTGGCCGACAAGCGCATTTCTTCCAGCGCGTCGTGGACCAGCAGGTTGGCCAGGGTGCCTTCCTTGGCCGCCGTGGTGCTGGCTTCCTTAAGGGTGGCGGCTTTTTTCAGATGAGCGATTTCAGCGCGCAGACGACGCTTGGCGCCCATCAGCTCGAAGCCCTTGGCGATCCAGATGGTCCAGGTGATGATCGAGGCGATGGCCAGGCCGATCATCACGATTTTCACGATAATATCGGCGTTCTTGTACATGCCCCATGGCGACAGGTCGTGGGCCATGCCCAGGGAGTTGTCGGCTTCGAGAGCTTGCGGCATGTCCGCGGCGTCTACGGCCTGGACCGGATCGGTCGCGACAGGTGCGGTTTGAACGGCTGGTGTTTGAGTAGCCGCAGGCTGTGTGGCCGGCGCTTGCGCATCGGCGAATGCGGCGGTCGGCGCCAGCATCAGGCTGAGCAGCAGGGCGGCTACCGCGCTCCAGGCGCGAGGTCGTTTGGTTGGCGAAGCGGAGAGTTGATTGCGTGTCATGCTGGCCGGACCTGAGAGGAAAAGACGGTAAGTGTTCTTCCAGGCCTCGTAAGGCCGAGAACAAAAGTGGCTGGCATTATTGCAATTAATTCTTGTTAACAAAAGTAATAGCGTCTCTTTTTTTCTTCCATTGCTAGCTGCTTATCCATTTCGGGCGCTAGTCTGTACCTTTCTTGAGGGAGTCTTCTGATGTCCGCGCCTTCTGTTTTGATCGCCGGCTGCGGTGATGTCGGCAGCCGTCTGGCTACGCAATTGCTGGCAGGGCACTGGCAGGTTTATGGCCTGCGCCGCAATGTGTCGCGCTTGCCAGCCGGAGTGGTTGGCGTTGCGGGTGACCTGTTCAGCGCGCAATGCCCGGCTGACTGGCCGACCACGCCACTGGACTATCTGGTGTACAGCGCCGCTGCCACCGACCACGACGAGGCGGGCTATCGCTCCGCCTATGTCGAAGGCTTGCAGCATGTGCTGGGGTGGTTGAAACAACATGGCCAGCAGCCAAAGCGCATTCTGTTTGTCTCCAGCAGCAGTGTTTACGGTCAGCAGGACGGTGAGTGGGTCGATGAAACCTCGCCGACGGTGGCGGGCGGTTATTCGGGGCGTTTGATGCTGGAAGCCGAGCAAGTGGCGCGTGATAGCGGCATCCCGGCCAGCATCGTGCGTCTGACCGGTATTTATGGTCCGGGTCGAGAGTGGCTACTGACTCAGGTTCGTCGCGGTTATCGCGTGGCGATCGATCCCCCGCTGTACGCCAATCGCATTCACGTCGACGACGCGGCGGGGTTGCTGGCGTTCCTGCTTGAGGCGGATCGGCGTGGAGTGGCGCTGGATGATGCTTATATAGGTGTCGATGATGCGCCTGCGCCAATGGCAGAGGTGGTGGGCTGGTTGCGTGAGTATCTGGGCGTGACCGAGTGGGCCGATGATGCCAGTGTGCGTCGTGCCGGCAGCAAGCGCTGCAGTAACTCCCGGGCGAAGGCGTTGGGCTGGACACCGCGCTATCCGAGTTTCCGCGAAGGTTATGCCGCGATCCTCGAAGGCCGCTGCTGACTTCCAGTCACCTCAAACCAAATGTGGGAGCAGGCTTGCTCGCGAAGGGGATATAACATTCAACATCATCGTTGATTGTTACACCGCTTTCGCGAGCAAGCCTGCTCCCACATGGGTTCTGCGTTGGCTTCAGGGCGGGCTTACTGCTTTTCGAGCAACCACTTGCGATCACCCGGTGTGAACGAAGGCATCTCGTCCGCCAGTGCAGTGTTCACCGTCTGGAAAATCTCCAGTTCTTTGCCCTTGCGCGCAAAGATCCAGGTATTGCCCTGGCCATTCAACTGCAGCCAGATGTTGTCGTTGCCGCCGCTCATCGACGCGCAATCGCCTGCCAGGCACAGGGCATAGCGATCTGCACCGGGCAGACCGGCGACCTGACCGTCTGCCTGGAACTGGACGGTGCTGCCTTCGCCCGGGCCGCTGAGGATTTTCCAGCTGCCGCCCATGTAAGCCGAATACAGCGCGCGCTCGAAACTAGCGCCAATAGGCGCTCCTTCCGGAACCTGGACCGATGCGCGGTCGAAGACTTGCTCGGGCTCGTTGTCGTTGGCAGCCTGGTTCAGTCGCTTGCCATCACGCTTCAGCTCGCTGGCGGAGCTGCCATAAAAGTCGACATTCCAGGCGCCGGACTTTTCGCCCAGCAGCTTGCCTTCGACGTTTTCAAAACCATTGGTGTAGCGGGCCTGACCGGCCCTGGTGTTGACGTTCCATTCCAGATTCGGGCCATAGGCCTGGAGCGCTTCACGCAGGGGGCCGCCTTTGGATGCGGCATCGATCGCCACCTGGTTGATCCAGGTGCCGCTGATATCACGGTCGGCAGGGTTGCTGGCACATCCGCCCAAGAGTAGGGCGACCAGCGAGAGAGCTAGCGCGTGGCGCATGGTGGAATCCTTTCAGAACCCTTTGTACAAGATCAGTCGGCGCAGCCTCGCAAGGCTGCGCCAGACACATTACTCGATGACCAGAATGGCATCCATTTCAACCTGCGAACCCTTTGGCAGGGCTGCAACGCCGATGGCGGCGCGGGCTGGGTAAGGCTGGTCGAAGTACTTGCCCATGATCTCGTTGACCTTGGCGAAGTGGCTCAGGTCGGTGAGGAAAATGTTCAGTTTGACGATGTCTTTAAACGAACCACCGGCGGCTTCTGCCACGGCTTTGAGGTTCTCGAATACCTGGATGGTCTGGGCTTCGAAGCCTTCGACCAGTTCCATGGTTTTTGGGTCCAGAGGAATCTGACCCGACATGTACACGGTGTTGCCAGCCTTGATCGCCTGGGAGTAAGTACCGATGGCGGCCGGGGCCTTGTCGCTGTTGATAACGGTCTTGGTCATGTATGACTCCTTGTGAAGGGTGGGCTACGCGCGCATGCGGGTGATGCGGATGACCCCGGTCAGGGCGCGCAGTTTCTTGATCACGCGGGCCAGGTGCACGCGGTCGTGCACGCTGACCACCAGTTGGACCACGCTGATACGACCGTCGCGTTCGTCCATGCTGATTTTTTCGATATTGCCGTCGGCCGCGTTGACGCTGCTGGCCAGCAAGGCGATCAGGCCGCGCTGGTGTTCCAGTTCGACGCGCAGCTCGACGTTGAATTCGCCGGTGACATCCTTGGCCCACGAGAGCTGGATGCATTTTTCCGGGTTGTGGCGGATTTCGCTGATGTTGCGGCAGTTGTCCAGGTGCACCACCATCCCTTTGCCGGCGGACAGATGGCCAACGATCGGGTCGCCAGGGATCGGCGTGCAGCACTTGGCGTAACTGAGCACCAGGCCTTCGGTACCGCGAATGGCCAGCGGACCTTCCGGGCTTGGCAGCTGTTCGCCTTCGCCGAGCAGGCGGCGGGCGACTACGTAAGCCATGCGATTGCCCAGTCCGATGTCTTCGAGCAGGTCTTCGATCAGTTCCAGGCGATATTCGTGGAGCATCAACTGCACACGCTCGGCCGGGACTTTTTCCAGCGAGCTGTCGAAACCGTTGAGCACCTTGTTCAGCAGGCGTTCGCCGAGGCTGATGGATTCGGAGCGGCGTTGCAGCTTAAGCGCATGGCGGATGTGGGTCCGCGCCTTGCCGGTGACCACGAAGTTGAGCCATGCCGGGTTCGGCCGTGCGCCGGGGGCGCTGACGATCTCGACCGTGGAGCCGCTTTGCAGCGGTTCGGACAGCGGCGCGAGACGACGGTTGATCCGGCAGGCAATGCAGCTGTTGCCCACGTCGGTGTGTACCGCGTAAGCGAAGTCGACCGCCGTGGAGCCTTTTGGAAGTTCCATGATCCGGCCCTTGGGCGTGAACACGTAGACCTCGTCCGGGAACAGGTCGATCTTCACGCTCTCGATGAATTCCAGCGAGTTGCCGGCCCGTTGCTGCATCTCCAGCACGCCTTTGACCCACTGGCGGGCGCGGGCATGAGTGCCTTTGGGCTGTTCGTCGCCGCTGGATTTGTACAGCCAATGGGCGGCGATGCCATTGTTGGCCATCTCTTCCATTTCACGGGTGCGGATCTGGATCTCGATCGGTACACCGTGCATGCCGAACAGCGTGGTGTGCAGCGACTGGTAGCCGTTGGCCTTGGGGATCGCGATGTAATCCTTGAAGCGCCCCGGCAACGGTTTGTACAAATTATGCACAGCACCCAGCACGCGGTAGCAGGTATCGACCTTGTCGACGATGATCCGGAACGCGTAGACGTCCATGATCTCGTTGAAGGCCCGACGCTTGCCGCGCATTTTCTTGTAGATGCCGTAGAGGTGTTTCTGACGACCGCTGACCTCGCCCTGGATGCCATCAATGGCCAGGCAGTGGCTGAGGGACTCTTCGATCTTGTTGACGATTTCCTTGCGGTTGCCCCGGGCGCGTTTGACCGCCTGGTTGATCCGCGCGGAACGCATCGGGTGCATGGCCTTGAAGCCGAGGTCTTCGAATTCTATGCGGATGGCGTGCATGCCCAGCCGGTTGGCGATGGGCGCATAGATTTCCAGGGTTTCCTTGGCGATCCGCCGGCGTTTTTCGCCGGACAGCACTTCCAGGGTACGCATGTTGTGCAGGCGGTCGGCCAGCTTGACCAGGATCACGCGAATGTCGCGCGCCATGGCCATGGCCATTTTCTGGAAGTTTTCGGCCTGGGCTTCGGCTTTGGTCTCGAAGTTCATCTGGGTCAGTTTGCTGACCCCGTCGACCAGTTCGGCCACGGTTTCGCCGAACTGCGCTTGCAGCGCTTCCTTGGCAATACCGGTGTCTTCGATCACGTCATGCAGCATTGCAGCCATCAAGCTTTGATGGTCCATGTGCATGTCGGCAAGAATATTCGCCACCGCAAGAGGATGCGTGACGTACGCCTCACCGCTGCGGCGGCGTTGACCGTCGTGGGCTTGTTCGGCGTAGAAGTACGCTCGGCGGACCAGGTTGACCTGGTCCTTGCCGAGGTAGGTCGATAAGCGATCGGCGAGGGCGTCTATGCTCGGCATGATAATTCCTGCCGTTTGCTATGACCCCGCGCCGTGCTACGTCGACCAGGCATGGCTTATACTGCCTCGTTGGACTCGTCCTCGAACGCTGCGAACAGCGGTTCGTCTTCGACGATTTCAGCGTTGGCGATGAACTCGTAGCTCATCAGGCCTTCAGCGATTTCACGCAGCGCTACAACTGTAGGCTTGTCGTTTTCCCACTGAACCAGGGGCTCTTTGCCACCAGTGGCCAGTTGACGGGCACGCTTGGTAGAGAGCATGACCAGCTCAAAGCGGTTTTCCACGTGTTCTAGGCAGTCTTCAACGGTTACGCGGGCCATGGTATTCCTCGGAGCGAATGCAATATGCGCGCTGCCCGGTTGGGCGAGCGGACTCAACAGTTTAAAAAATCACCAGCGATTAGGGAAGCGCTGATTTTTTGACCAGGCTCTTCAACGCGCTATAAGCACCAATGTAAAGCCCTTGCAGCGGTTTTGGGAAGAGCTGATTAGCCGAGCAATTCAGCTAATAATTTGCCATGACGCTGCTGCTGACGCTTCTGATGCAGCTGGTTGGCGCGGAAAATCGCCTTCAGATCGTCCAGTGCGTGGGCGAAATTGTCGTTGATGATCAGGTAATCGTAGTCGACGTAATGGCTCATCTCGCTGACGGCTTCGCGCATCCGGCCTTCGATGATCTCGTCACTGTCCTGGCCGCGATTGGTCAGGCGTTGGTGCAGGGCCTCCAGGGACGGCGGCAGAATGAAGATCGAACGGGCCTGGGGCATCAACTTGCGCACTTGCTCTGCACCCTGCCAGTCAATTTCCAGAATCAGGTCGTGACCTTCATCCAGGGTCTGCTGCAGGTGGCTTTGCGAAGTGCCATAGAGATTGCCGAACACTTCGGCGCGCTCGAGGAAATCTCCGTGCTCGATCATCTTCACGAACTCGCTGCGTTCGACGAAGTGATAGTTCACGCCGTTCACTTCACCAGGGCGCATGGCGCGGGTGGTGTGGGAGACCGAGACGCGGATCTCCTGATCAGCGTCGGTCAGGGCTTTGACCAGGCTGCTCTTGCCCGCACCAGAAGGTGCGGAAATGATGTACAGGGTGCCGGTACTGTGGGTCATGTCAGGTTTGCCTTACTCAATATTCTGTACTTGTTCGCGCATCTGCTCGATCAACACCTTGAGGTTGACCGCCGCTTGGGTGCTGCGCGGGTCGAAGGCTTTGGAGCCCAGTGTGTTGGCTTCGCGGTTGAGCTCCTGCATCAGGAAATCCAGGCGTCGACCGGCAGCGCCGCCGGATTTGAGCACCCGGCGAACTTCGATGATGTGAGTGCTCAGGCGATCCAGTTCTTCGGCGACGTCGCTCTTTTGCGCGAGCATGACCATTTCCTGCTCCAGGCGCTGCGGGTCGAGGTCGGCCTTCATGTCGGTGAAGCGGTCGAGGACTTTCTGACGCTGCGTGGCGAGCATCTGCGGGACCAGCTCACGCAGGATCACCACATCTTCTTCAATGGACGTCAGGCGTTCGTTGATCAACCGCGCCAGCTCCGCGCCTTCGCGCTCGCGGCCGGCCTTGAGTTCTTTCAGGCCTTGGTTGAACAGCGCCATGGCTTCGGCATTCAGCGCTTGCGGGTCGGCGGCGTCGGCCACCAGCACGCCGGGCCAGGCCAGGACTTCCAGCGGGTTCAGCGCGGCCGGGTTCTTGATCAGGCTGGCGACGGTCTCGGCGGCAGCGACCAATTGCGCGGCGCGCTCGCGGTCCACTTGCAGCGGTTTGCCAGTGCTTTCTTCGGTGAAACGCAGGGTGCATTCGAGCTTGCCCCGGGAAATTCCCTGGCGCAGGGCTTCGCGGACGGCGCCCTCGAGGTCGCGGAAAGATTCCGGCAGGCGCAGATGGGGTTCCAGGTAGCGGCTGTTGACCGAGCGCAGCTCCCAGCTCAGGGTGCCCTGGACGCCGGCTTTCTCGACGCGGGCGAAGGCGGTCATGCTGTGCACCATGGAGGTACCTCGCAATGCAGGTCGGCGCGTAACCCATGGTTCGCGGACCCGCTATCTGTGAATTAAAGCCGACAGGCAGCAAAGGCGCAGGATTGTAGCGCAGTGGGGCGGATGCGCCCAATCACACGCTGTGACAATGGGCTGCAGGCCGTCGGCTACGCTCTATTCAGAGCCTTCAATCGTCGGGTGATTTTTTTAGAAGTGCCCACTCGCGGCCCACGGCTCTATAATGCTCGGCAGTTTTCCGTCCCCCGTACAGGTAATCCCTATGAAACGTCCAAGTGGTCGCGCTGCCGATCAGCTCCGCTCGATCCGCATTACCCGCAACTACACCAAACACGCCGAGGGATCTGTACTGGTCGAGTTCGGTGATACCAAGGTCATCTGCACCGTCAGCGTCGAGAACGGCGTGCCGCGTTTCCTCAAGGGGCAGGGCCAGGGCTGGTTGACCGCTGAATACGGCATGCTGCCGCGCGCCACTGGCGAGCGTAACCAGCGTGAGGCGAGCCGCGGCAAGCAAGGCGGCCGCACTCTGGAAATCCAGCGGCTGATCGGTCGTTCCCTGCGCGCTGCGCTGGACATGTCCAAGCTGGGCGACGTCACCTTGTACGTCGACTGCGACGTGATCCAGGCTGATGGCGGCACCCGCACCGCGTCCATCACCGGCGCCATGGTTGCACTGGTCGATGCCTTGAAAGTGATCAAGAAGCGCGGCGGCCTCAAAGGTGGCGACCCGCTCAAGCAAATGATCGCTGCCGTTTCGGTAGGCATGTATCAGGGCGAACCTGTGCTTGACCTCGACTACCTGGAAGACTCGGCTGCCGAGACTGACCTCAACGTGGTGATGACCAGCACTGGTGGTTTCATCGAAGTCCAGGGCACTGCCGAAGGCGCACCGTTCCAGCCGGAAGAGCTGAACGCGATGCTGGCACTGGCGAAGAAAGGCATGATCGAGATTTTCGAACTGCAGAAGGCTGCACTGGCTGACTGATTGTTTTGATGTCCGGCAAAGGAGAGCGCCATGAGTGATGAACAGCAGTTGCTTCCCACCCCGAGCTCCGAGGCTCGCCAGTGGGCGATGTTTTGTCACCTCTCGGCGTTTCTCGGTGTCTGGTTTCCGTTCGGTCACCTGATCGGGCCGCTGATACTCTGGCAGTGGAAGCGTGAAGCCGACCCGTTCATCGATGCCCAAGGCAAAGAAGCGCTGAACTTTCAGATTACCGTGGCCCTGGTCTCGGGCATCTGTTACGTGCTGATGCTGGTGTTGATCGGTTTTGCGCTGCTGCCGCTGGTCCTGATCGGGGCGATGGTGCTGTGCATCATTGCCGGGCTCAAGGCCAATGACGGGGTGCCTTACCGCTATCCCTTCACCTGGCGGTTGATCAAATAACAGGCAGTAAAAATCAGCGCGCACAAAAAAGCCGACAGCAATGTCGGCTTTTTTGCATCTGCGAAAAGACGCTTAGATCGTCAGCGTCCAGTCGTAGTCCACGATCAACGGTGCGTGCTGCGAGAACCGTGGCTGACGTGGCAGGCGTGCGCTGCGTACGAAGCGGCGCAGGCCAGGGGTCAGCAACTGGTAGTCGAAACGCCAGCCCAGGTTGAGCATCTCGGCCTGTTCGTTGTCCGGCCACCAGCTGTACTGGTCGCCTTCGCGGCTGACTTCCCGCAGGGCGTCGACATAACCCATGTTGCCGACAATCTCGTCCATCCAGGCACGCTCAGGCGCCAGGAAGCCCGGGGATTGCTGGCTGTCGCGCCAGTTCTTGATATCCAGCTTCTGTTGCGCCACGTACAGCGAGCCACAATAAATGTACTCGCGACGTTTGCGTCGCTGTTTATCCAGATAACGGGCGAAGTCGTCCATTAGCTTGAACTTCTGGTTCAAGTCTTCATCGCCATTCTGCCCCGAAGGGAGCAGCAAGGTCGCGATGCTGACCTTGTCGAAATCGGCTTGCAGGTAGCGCCCGTAGCGGTCGGCCGTCTCGAAGCCGAGACCGCTGATGACAGCCTTCGGTTGCAACCGCGAGTACAAAGCCACGCCACCTTGGGCGGGAACTTCGGCTTCGCAGGCATAAAGGAAGTAGCCATCCAGTTGGAAGGCTGGATCGTCCAGTTCAAAGGCGGAGGCGCGGGTGTCCTGCAGGCAGATGACGTCGGCATTCTGTGCTTGCAGCCAACTGAGCAAACCACGCTCGACTGCAGCCTGAATACCATTGACGTTCACACTGATGATCCGCATAAGTGGCCCCAAAAATCGCGTGCGGGTATGATACACGGCGTCTACCTAATTAGCTAAATCCGTGGTATTTGGGGTTTTTTTCATGCAAGCGTATCAACGCGATTTCATTCGTTTTGCCATCGATCGCGGCGTTTTGCGCTTCGGTGAGTTCACCCTGAAGTCCGGGCGCACCAGTCCATACTTCTTCAATGCCGGCCTGTTCAACTCAGGGAAGGCCCTGGCACAGCTGGGCCGTTTCTATGCGGCAGCCATCGTCGAGAGCGGTATTTCCTTCGACGTACTGTTCGGCCCGGCCTACAAAGGCATCCCGTTGGCGGCAGCCACCGCCGTGGCACTGGCCGAACATCACGACCGTGACCTGCCATGGTGCTTCAATCGCAAGGAAGCCAAGGCCCACGGCGAAGGTGGCAGCCTGGTTGGCGCGCCATTGACTGGCGACGTGCTGATCATCGACGACGTGATCACCGCGGGCACCGCCATCCGCGAAGTGATGCAGATCATCGCTTCCCAGGACGGCGCCAAAGCTGCCGGTGTGCTGATCGCCCTGAACCGTCAGGAGCGTGGCAATGGTGAGTTGTCGGCCATCCAGGAAGTGGAACGTGACTTCGGCATTCCGGTGATCAGCATCGTTTCGCTGAACCAGGTGCTGGAGTTCCTGGCTGACGATCCGCAGCTCAAGCAACATTTGCCTGCGGTTGAAGCCTACCGCGCCCAGTTCGGCGTGTAATCACGCTCCCACAGGGATTGCAGACAGCAAAAGACCCCGCTCAGCATGTTGAGCGGGGTCTTTTGTTTATGTATGGCCCAGTCCCCCAGCATTATTTTTTGCTGGTGCTGCTGAATGTCTCGGCTTTTTTGATCCCGCTGGGTTCATTGGTTTTCTCCGGGTACGGATCAGCCACAGCATCGCCCTGGCCAGTCAGAATTCTCCAGCCATGACGGGTGTGTGCGGTCTTGCGGAGTTGCGGGCAGGGCGGCATCGATGTTTTGCCCTGATTCGAGTATTCGTGACCGCAATCGACACAGGCATAGGTGCCAGGTGAAACATCGCTGCCGTAAGGGACGTAGTCTTTTTGCATGGGTAGACCTCCTGTGGATTCAGAGAAGATCCTATGCAGATTGCTTCCTTCGTGAAGTCGGACGTTTCGCCCAATCAGGTCAGGCATTTCCGGCGCGCATAAAAAAGATCGCAGACTTCGTCAGCTCCTACAGGTTTTTCGTACATCCGAAATCCGTAGGTGCTGCCGAAGGCTGCGATCTTTTTAAGGTTTTGAATCAGGGACGCTTGCGATTGCTGATCAGCGTACCCACACCGGTGTCGGTGAAGATTTCCAGCAGAATTGCATTTGGCACCCGACCATCAATGATCAGCGAGCTGCCCACGCCACCCTGTACCGCTTCCAGCGCGCAACGGATCTTCGGCAGCATGCCGCCGTAGATGGTGCCGTCGGCGATCAGGTCGTCGACTTGCTGGGTGCTCAGGCCGGTCAGGACCTTGCCGCTCTTGTCCATCAGGCCGGCAATGTTGGTCAGCAGCATCAGCTTCTCAGCTTTCAGAGCCTCGGCCACTTTACCGGCCACCAGATCGGCGTTGATGTTGTACGACTCGCCGTTGGCACCGACGCCGATCGGCGCGATCACCGGAATGAAATCGCCTTTGACCAGCAGGTTCAGCAGGTCGGTGTTGATCCCGACCACTTCGCCGACGTGGCCGATGTCGATGATTTCCGGCTGGGTCATCTCAGGGGTCTGGCGGGTGACGGTGAGCTTCTTCGCGCGAATCAGCTCGGCGTCTTTACCGGTCAGGCCGATGGCGCTGCCGCCGTGACGGTTGATCAGGTTGACGATGTCCTTGTTGACCTGGCCGCCGAGGACCATTTCCACCACGTCCATGGTCGCGGCGTCGGTGACGCGCATGCCATCGACAAAGTGGCTCTCGATCGACAGTCGCTTGAGCAGGTCGCCGATTTGCGGGCCGCCGCCGTGAACCACCACCGGGTTGATGCCGACGGCTTTCATCAGCACGATGTCGCGGGCGAAGCCGGTTTTCAGCTCCTCGCTTTCCATCGCGTTGCCGCCGTATTTGATCACCAGTGTCTTGCCGACATAGCGGCGAATGTAAGGCAGCGCTTCGGACAGGACCTTGGCAGTGTTGGCGGCGGCTTCGCGTTCGAGGGTCATTCAGGGCTCCGGGTGCTTCAATAGATCAAAACGGTAGTTGG
This sequence comes from Pseudomonas sp. GW821-FHT01E10, assembly GCF_059422365.1. Classification (NCBI taxonomy): domain Bacteria; kingdom Pseudomonadati; phylum Pseudomonadota; class Gammaproteobacteria; order Pseudomonadales; family Pseudomonadaceae; genus Pseudomonas; species Pseudomonas sp. GW821-FHT01E10. The sequence continues at coordinate 4,282 of NZ_JBWKWT010000018.1, read as the reverse complement.
AGATCAGGTGCAACGCGCTTCAGCTGGACGTGGAATACATCCTTGATGCGCTGCAATTCAGCCTCGTCATCGGCCTCGAAGCGCAGCACCAGCACCGGTGTGGTGTTGGAGGCGCGAACCAGGCCCCAGCCTTTGGCATAGTCGACTCGCACGCCGTCAATGGTGGTCAGGTCGGCGCCTTCACCCCACTGTGCGTCGTGCAGTGCATCAATGATGCTGAATTTGCTCTCTTCGGTCACATGGATATTGATTTCCGGCGTAGAAATATCGTTCGGGAAGGTCGCGAACAACTCTTCCGCGGTGGATTTCTCTTTGCTGAGGATCTCCAGCAGCCGCGCGGCGCTGTAAATGCCGTCGTCGAAACCGAACCAGCGCTCCTTGAAGAAGATATGCCCGCTCATTTCGCCGGCCAACAGGGCGCCGGATTGTTTCATTTTCTTTTTGATCAGCGAGTGACCTGTTTTCCACATCAGTGGGCGACCGCCATATTCTTTGATCAGCGGGATCAGGCGACGGGTGCATTTGACGTCGAAGATGATTTCCGCGTCGGGGTTGCGTGCTACCACATCCTTGGCGAACAGCATCAGCAGGCGGTCCGGGAACACGACGCTGCCGGTGTTGGTGACCACGCCCACGCGGTCGCCATCACCGTCGAAGGCCAGGCCCAGGTCGGCGTTGGTTTCCTTGACCTTGGCGATCAGGTCTACCAGGTTTTCCAGCTTGCCCGGGTCCGGGTGATGGTTCGGGAAGTTGCCATCGACATCGCAGAACAGCGGGATGACTTCGCAGTTCAGGGCTTCGATCAGTTGCGGGGCAATCACGCCGGCCGCGCCGTTGCCGCAATCGACCACCACTTTCAGGCGGCGGGCGAGTTTGATGTCCTGGACGATTTCGGTGTTGTAGCGGTCGAGGATCTCGACCTTGGTGATGCTGCCCTTGCCGCTGCTCAGGTTGTTGGTCTTGAGGCGGTCGTGCAGGGCCTGGATCTGTTCGTTGGCCAGGGTATCGCCAGCTATGACGATCTTGAAGCCGTTGTAGTTCGACGGGTTGTGGCTGCCGGTGAGCATCACCCCGGATTTGCCGGCCAGTACGTTGGCGGCGTAGTACAGCGCTGGCGTTGGCACCAGGCCGACGTCGCTGACGTGGCAACCGCTGTCGGCCAGGCCCTGAATCAGTTGTTCCACCAGTTCCGGGCCGGACAGGCGACCGTCGCGGCCGACGGACACATTGGGCTCGCCCTGGGCCAGGCTCTGGGAGCCGATGGCGCGACCGAGCCAATAAGCGGTTTCAGCGTTCAAGAATTCCGGGACGGTGCCGCGAATGTCGTAGGCGCGGAAGATGCTGTCGGGGAACTTGGGTGCGACTTGGGCTGGGGTGCTCATCTGTAGGAATGCTCCATCTCGAAAGTGGCTGGACCTGCCGGCGAAGAACTCGTCGGCTGGCTCGGACTGAAGGGTATGACGGCGTTTTCCGCAGAGAGTTCGTGGTGCGAAAAGGCCATGCCACCAATGTCGACGAGTATTGGGTCGATCAATGCCTTGATTTTCAGTGGTAAACCTTCCAGATGACGTCTGTGTGATTTGTGGCGAGGGAGCTTGCTCCCGCTTGAGTGTGCAGCACTCACAAAGTCGGCAATTGTTGCCAGAATCATGGGGCCGCTACGCTTTCCAGCGCGAGCAAGCTCACTCGCCACAGGGGGCATATCAGTGGCTGCCGGAATGTCCGAAGCCGCCGGTGCCGCGCTGGGTTTCGACAAACTCTTCGACCATTTCGAAGTGCGCTTGAACCACTGGTACCAGAACAAGTTGTGCGAGGCGTTCGCCAACGACCATGTTGAAATCGGTCTGGCCACGGTTCCAGCACGACACCATCAGCGGGCCCTGGTAATCGGAGTCGATCAGGCCGACCAGGTTGCCCAGCACGATGCCGTGCTTATGGCCCAGGCCGGAGCGCGGCAGAATCAAGGCCGCCAGGCCCGGATCGCCGATATACACCGACAGGCCGGTAGGGATCAGCAGGGTCTCGCCCGGCTTGATGACAGTGTCTTTTTCCAGCATGGCGCGCAGGTCGAGGCCGGCGGAGCCGGGCGTGGCGTACTGCGGCAGCGGAAATTCGCTGCCGATGCGTGGGTCGAGGATCTTGGCTTGCAAAGCGTGCATGTAAATTAAACCTGGTTCAGACGTTCGGCGATAAAAGTGATCAGCTGGCGGGCAATCTTGCCTTTGCTGGTCTGGGCAAAAATAGTGGCGTGCAGCTCACGGTCGATCACGCTGCAGGCGTTTTCTTCGCTGTTGAAGCCAATACTCGGGTTGGCGACGTCGTTGGCGACGATCAGATCGAGGTTCTTGTCTTTCAACTTGCGGGCAGCGTAGTCGAGCAGGTGTTCGGTTTCGGCGGCAAAGCCGACACTGAACGGACGGTCGGGACGGGTGGCGATGGTGGCCAGAATGTCTGGGTTGCGTACCATCTGTAGCAACAAGCCGTCGCCGCTTGTAGGGTCTTTCTTGAGTTTCTGTGGGGCCACGACTTCCGGACGGTAGTCCGCGACCGCTGCCGAGGCGATGAACAGGTCGCAAGGAATCGCGGCTTCACAAGCGGCGAGCATGTCCCGGGCGCTGACCACGTCGATGCGTGTGACGCGATCCGGGGTCGGCAGGTGCACGGGGCCGGTGATCAGGGTCACGCGGGCGCCGGCTTCTACCGCGGCTTCGGCCAGGGCAAAGCCCATTTTGCCGGAGCTGTGGTTGGTGATGTAGCGCACCGGGTCGATGTTTTCCTGGGTCGGGCCGGCGGTGATCAGCACGTGTTTGCCGGTCAGCGCTTGGCGCTGGAAGCAGTCTGCCGCGCACTGGGCGAGGTCGGTGGCTTCGAGCATGCGGCCCATGCCGACGTCGCCGCAGGCCTGGCTGCCGGAGGCCGGGCCGAAGACTTTGAAGTCGCGGCTTGCGAGGGTTTGCAGGTTGGCCTGGGTCGCCGGGTCGCGCCACATGGCTTGATTCATCGCCGGCGCCACGGCGACTACCGCGTCGGTGGCCAGCACCAGCGTGGTCAGCAGGTCGTCGGCAATGCCTTGGGCCAGGCGAGCGATCAGGTCCGCAGTGGCGGGGGCGATCAATACCAGGTCGGCCCATTTGGCCAGTTCGATGTGACCCATGGCGGCTTCGGCCGCCGGGTCCAGCAGGTCCAGGTGGACCGGGTGCCCGGACAGGGCCTGCATGGTCAGCGGGGTAATGAATTCGCTGCCGCCACGGGTCATGACCACGCGCACTTCGGCGCCCTGGTCGATCAGGCGGCGAACCAGCTCGGCGCTCTTGTAGGCAGCAATGCCGCCGCCGACGCCCAGAACGATGCGTTTCCGATACAGCCGCTGCATAGGTCTGCCTTTCATTTCGTTGATGACTGCATGGCGATACCCCCTCCCCAGGGGTGAAATCGCCCGCAAAAAAGATGGGCTACGATATCACAGCGACCGCTACGGAACAGCGGCGCCCACTTACATGGAGGTGTTATGAGCATTCGCGATTGGCCAGCGGCGGAGCGACCGCGGGAGAGGTTACTTGAGTTAGGTTCGGCGAGTCTTTCGGACGCCGAGTTGCTAGCGATTTTTTTACGTACCGGTGTATCGGGTAAAAGTGCAGTAGATCTGGCACGGCATCTGTTGAGTCAGTTTGGCAGCCTGCGTTCACTGCTCGAAGCCGATCAAACTGCGTTCAGCAGGCAATTGGGGCTCGGGCCGGCGAAATTCGCTCAGTTGCAAGCGGCACAGGAAATGGGCAGGCGGCACTTAGCCGAACGTGCGCGCCAGAAATCGGCACTGGAAAATCCGCAGGCGGTTCGTGATTACCTGAAGTCGATGCTGCGCCACGAGCCTCACGAGGTATTCGGCTGTCTGTTTCTGGATTCAAAACATCAAGTGCTGACCTTTGAAGTGCTGTTTCGCGGCTCCATCGACAGTACCAGTGTCTATCCAAGACAAGTGGTTAAACGCGCTTTGGCCCACAACGCCGCAGCGTTGATCCTCTGCCACAACCATCCGTCGGGTAACTCCAATCCCAGTCAAGCCGACCGGATGCTGACCAAGCGCCTGCAAGAAGCGCTGGACCTGATCGATGTGCGGGTGCTCGACCATTTCATCGTCGGTGATGGCGATCCGTTGTCCATGGCCGAGTACGGGTGGATGTGAAGAGGAAAGGCTAGATGAGTCACTGTGGGAGATTCTATGGTTGAGGGGAAACCCTCAACTTGCTTTCGGCTGGTATTCGCTCTGCCCCTTCAGTAGCGC
>NZ_JBWKWT010000017.1:0-104315 GCF_059422365.1 Pseudomonas sp. GW821-FHT01E10 | reverse complement strand
CCCCCCCCCCCCCCCCCCCCCCCCCCCCCCCCCCCCCCCCCCCCCCCCCCCCCCCCCCCCCCCCCGCTCCTACAGGTTATGGATCAAGCACCCCGCTGGCGATCGGCTAGAATGGCGGTCTTGCCGTTGCCGAGCCTGCCATGAAACCTGTATTGCCCCACGCCCAGCTCGACTGGGACGACCAAGGTCGCCCGCGTTCGCGGGTGTTCGATGATGTGTACTTTTCCGACCAGTCAGGCCTTGAAGAAACCCGTTACGTGTTTCTGGAGCAAAACGATTTGCGCGACCGCTTCGCCGCATTGCCGGCGGGCGGGCGTCTGGTGATTGGCGAAACAGGTTTCGGCACCGGACTGAATTTTCTCTGTGCCTGGCAGTTGTTCGAACAGCACGCAGTGGCCGGTGCGCGGCTGCATTTTGTCAGTGTCGAAAAGTACCCGCTGAGCACCGCCGATCTGCAACGGGCCCTGGCGTTATGGCCGGATCTCAAGCCGTTCGCCGATCAATTGCTGGCGCAATACGTGGCGATTCATCAAGGTTTCCAGCGCCTGGTGCTGGGCAATGGCCGCGTCACACTGACCCTGCTGATTGGCGATGCACTGGAGCAGTTGCCACAACTGGACGCTCAGATCGACGCCTGGTTCCTCGACGGTTTCGCCCCGGCGAAAAACCCCGACATGTGGACTGCCGAGCTGTTTGCCGAACTGGCGCGTCTGGCGGCACCCGGCTCTACCATCAGCACGTTTACCAGCACCGGCTGGGTACGCCGTCTGTTGAACGCCGCAGGCTTCAAGATGAAACGCACGCCAGGCATCGGTCACAAGTGGGAGATCCTGCGGGGCACCTTTCTTGGCTGGCCTGAAGAGACCGCATCACCTGCCGCGACTAAACCCTGGTTCGCTCGCCCAACCCCGCCGACCGGCGAGCGCCGCGCCCTGGTGATCGGTGCCGGGCTGGCCGGTTGCGCCAGCGCCGCCAGTCTCGCCGCGCGGGGTTGGCAAGTGAGCCTGTTGGAGCGCCACGAAGCACTGGCGCAGGAAGCCTCGGGTAACCCTCAGGGTGTGCTGTACCTCAAGCTTTCGGCCCACGGCACCTCGCTGTCGCAATTGATCGTCAGCGGTTTTGGTTACACCCGGCGCCTGCTGGAACAGTTGCAGCGCGGCGTCGACTGGGACGATTGCGGGGTCTTGCAACTGGCCTTCAATGCCAAGGAAGCCGAACGTCAGGCGCAATTGGCCGCGGCTTTTTCGCCAGGCCTGGTACACCTGCTCGATCAACCGCAAGCACAGGCCCGGGCCGGCATCGAACTGGAGCACGGCGGCCTGTTCTTCCCCGAAGGCGGCTGGGTTCATCCTCCTGCGTTGTGCCAGTGGCAGGCGTCTTCAACGAACATTCAGTGGCTGCCCCATCGCGAGGTGCTGGAACTGCGCAAGGTGGAGGATCAATGGCAGGCCTGGGACGGCGAGACACTGCTGGCCAGCGCGCCTGTGGTGATTCTGGCCGGCGCCGCCGAGATCAAGCGTTTTCCCCAAAGCGCCGAGCTGCCCCTCAAACGCATTCGCGGCCAGATCACCCGACTGGCGCAAACCCCTGAAAGCCAGAGCCTGGCGACCGTTGTCTGCGCCGAAGGCTATGTGGCGCCTGCTCGTCTGGGCGAACACACCCTCGGCGCCAGCTTCGATTTCAATAGTGATGATCTGACCCCGACCGTCGCCGAGCACCTCGGCAACCTGGCGTTGCTCGAAGAAATCTCCACCGACCTGGTCACCCGCCTGCATGTTCAAGACCTGGACCCGCAGCAGCTTGAAGGGCGCGCGGCGTTCCGCTGCACCAGTCCCGATTACCTGCCGATTGTCGGACCGTTGGCCGATCAGGCCAGCTTCGCCAATGCCTATGCCGCGCTGAGCAAAGATGCCCGGCAAGTGCCCGATGTGCCCTGCCCGTGGCTTGATGGGTTTTACGTCAACAGCGGTCATGGTTCTCGCGGTTTGATCACCGCGCCATTGTCCGGCGAACTGTTGGCGGCATGGCTTGAGAACGAGCCTTTGCCCTTGCCCAAAGCCGTGGCCGAGGCCTGCCATCCCAACCGTTTTGCCTTGCGCCAGTTGATTCGCGGAAAAGTCTGATACACCGACTTATAACTTATCGGTCTAAAACTCCAGGGATTCAGCCGGGTCAGTTTCCGGGTACCCGCCGTTTTTGGCGGGTATCGATTGACCCTCCCCAACGGAAAAACCGGTAAGGACTTATGTGCGGATTAGCTGGAGAATTACGTTTCGACCATCAACCTGCGGACCTCGCAGCCATTGAACGAATCACCCATCACCTGGCCCCTCGCGGCCCTGATGCGTGGGGCTTCCACAGCCAAGGCCCGATTGCCCTGGGCCATCGGCGCCTGAAAATCATGGACCTGTCGGACGGCTCGGCGCAGCCGATGATCGATAACCAACTGGGCCTGTCCCTGGCCTTCAACGGCGCTATCTACAACTTCCCGGAACTGCGCACCGAGCTGGAAAGCCTCGGTTATGCCTTCTACTCCGGTGGCGACACCGAAGTGCTGCTCAAGGGCTTTCACGCCTGGGGTGAAGCGCTGTTGCCCAAGCTCAACGGCATGTTCGCCTTCGCCATTTGGGAACGTGACGCCCAGCGTCTGTTCATCGCCCGCGACCGTCTCGGTGTGAAGCCGCTGTACCTGTCGCGCACCGGCCAGCGCCTGCGCTTTGCCTCGGCATTGCCGGCATTGCTCAAGGGCGGCGACATCAACCCGATCCTCGATCCAGTGGCGCTCAATCATTACCTGAACTTCCACGCGGTGGTCCCGGCCCCGCGCACCTTGCTGGCGGGAATCGAGAAGCTGCCGCCGGCGAGCTGGATGCGCATCGAAGCGGACGGCACCACCGAGCAGAAAACCTGGTGGACCCTGCCCTACGGCCCACACGCCGACGAACTGAATCTGACCCTCGAAGACTGGCGCGACCGCGTGCTCGATAGCACCCGTGAAGCGGTGGCGATCCGTCAACGGGCGGCGGTCGACGTCGGTGTGTTGCTGTCCGGTGGCGTCGATTCCAGTCTGTTGGTGGGGCTGTTGCGCGAAGTCGGGGCCGAAGACTTGTCGACCTTTTCCATCGGTTTCCAGGATGCCGGCGGCGAGCGCGGTGATGAATTTCAGTATTCGGACTTGATCGCCAAACACTACGGCACCCGGCACCATCAACTGCGTATCGACGAGCAAGAGATCATCGAGCAACTGCCGGCGGCGTTCCGCGCCATGAGCGAGCCGATGGTCAGCCATGACTGCATCGCCTTCTACTTGCTGTCCCGGGAAGTGGCCAGGCACTGCAAAGTGGTGCAAAGCGGCCAGGGCGCGGACGAGTTGTTCGCCGGGTATCACTGGTATCCGCAGGTGGACGGCGCGAGCGATCCCTATGCAGCGTATCGCGATGCGTTTTTCGACCGCAGCCATGCCGACTATGCCGCCACAGTGCAGCCGAAATGGCTGACAGCCAACGATGCCGCCGGCGACTTCGTGAAGGAACATTTCGCACAACCCGGTGCCGACGCGGCGGTGGACAAAGCCCTGCGCCTGGACAGCACGGTGATGCTGGTGGACGACCCGGTCAAACGGGTCGACAACATGACCATGGCCTGGGGACTGGAAGCGCGCACGCCGTTTCTCGACTATCGCCTGGTGGAATTATCAGCGCGGGTGCCGGGCAAATTCAAACTGCCGGATGGCGGCAAGCAAGTGTTGAAAGAAGCAGCGCGGCTGGTCATTCCCAGTGAAGTGATCGACCGTAAAAAGGGTTACTTCCCGGTGCCTGGCCTCAAGCATTTGCAGGGCGATACGCTGAATTGGGTGCGTGAACTGCTGCTCGATCCGAGTCAGGATCGCGGCTTGTTCAACCCCGCCATGCTCGACCGCCTGCTGACCGATCCGCAAGGCCAGTTGACCCCGTTGCGCGGCTCCAAGCTGTGGCAATTGGCGACCCTGAACCTGTGGCTCAGTGAACAAGGAATCTGATCGATGAAACCCCACGCCACGGCTTACAGCCAACGCCTGTTGCGCGGTCAGGCGCCCTCCTACGAACGCTTGCAGGCACGCCTGGCCGAAGACGGCAGCGCATTGAGCGCCGTGCCCATCGCCGTGCATTGCGGTTGGGGCCGGTTGTTAATCGGCCATACCTTTCCCGATGCGGCGAGCCTCGCCCAAGAGTTGCTCAATGAGCAACCCGGTGAGCGGGACATCGCCTTGTACGTCGCCGCCCCCCAGCAAGTGCTGGGGCTGGAACCGGCGCAACTGTTTCTCGACCCGTCCGATACTTTGCGCCTGTGGTTCAGCGATTACCGTCAGGCCACCCGGGTGTTTCGCGGTTTTCGCATTCGTCGGGCACAAAGCGAGGCGGACTGGCAGGCGATCAATCAGCTGTATCAGGCCCGCGGCATGCTGCCGATCGATGCAGGTTTGCTGACGCCCCATCATCAGGGCGGCCCGGTGTACTGGCTGGCGGAAGACGAGGACAGCGGCGCGATTATCGGCAGCGTCATGGGCCTCAATCACCACAAGGCATTCAACGATCCGGAAAACGGCAGCAGCCTGTGGTGCCTGGCGGTGGATCCGCAATGTTCCCGCCCAGGCGTCGGTGAAGTGTTGGTGCGGCACTTGATCGAACACTTCATGAGCCGTGGGCTGAGTTACCTGGACCTGTCGGTGCTGCACAACAACCGTCAGGCGAAAAATCTTTACGCCAAGCTCGGTTTTCGCAACTTGTCGACCTTTGCGATCAAGCGCAAGAACGGTATCAACCAGCCGTTGTTTCTCGGCCCCGGCCCCGAAGCCGAGTTCAATCCGTATGCGCGGATCATCGTCGAAGAGGCTCATCGGCGCGGTATTGAGGTGCAGGTGGATGACGCGCAAGCCGGTCTGTTTACCTTGATCCACGGCAGTCGTCGGGTGCGTTGCCGCGAATCCCTGAGCGATCTGACCAGCGCCATCAGCATGACCTTGTGCCAGGACAAAAGCCTGACTCACAAGGTGCTGAAAAACGCCGGCCTCAAACTGCCCGCACAACAACTGGCGGGAAGCGCGGACGACAATCTGGCGTTTCTCGACGAGCACGAACGGGTGGTGGTCAAACCGCTGGACGGTGAACAGGGTCAAGGGGTGGCGGTGGATTTGCGCAGCATTGAGGAGGTCCAGCAAGCCATCGAAAACGCCCGTGCATTCGACAGTCGAGTGCTGCTGGAAAGTTTTCACGAAGGCCTCGATTTGCGGATTCTGGTGATCGGCTTCGAGGTGGTCGCGGCTGCCATTCGCCGGCCGGCGGAAGTGGTGGGCGATGGTCAGCATTCCATCGGTGCGCTGATCGAAGCCCAGAGTCGTCGCCGTCAGGCGGCAACCAGCGGCGAAAGCAAAATCCCGCTGGATCAGGAGACCCAACGCACCTTGCAGGCGGCGGGTTATGACTACGCCAGCATTCTGCCGGCCGGCGAGCACTTGTTCGTACGGCGCACGGCGAATCTTCATACCGGCGGCATCCTTGAAGACGTCACGGCGATTCTGCATCCAGCCTTGGTGGACGCGGCGGTGCGCGCGGCGCGAGCGCTGGATATTCCGATGGTCGGGCTCGACCTGATGGTACCGGCCGCCGACCAGCCGCAGTACGTGTTTATCGAAGCCAATGAACGAGCCGGCCTGGCCAACCATGAACCGCAGCCGACGGCCGAGCGGTTTGTAGATTTGCTGTTTGCACATAGTCAGCCGGCAGTCCCTTAGTGATGTGTTGTCTGTACCAACACCATCAGGAGTTTCCATGACCAGCAAAATTCCCGAACCGGATCTCGATTACCTGCAAAAAGTCCTGCTGGAAATGCTCGCCATTCCCAGCCCCACCGGGTTCACCGACACCATCGTGCGGTACGTCGCCGAGCGCCTTGAAGAGCTGGGCATTCCCTTTGAAATGACCCGTCGCGGCACTATCCGCGCGACTCTCAAGGGCAAGAGGAACAGTCCGGACCGAGCAGTCTCCGCTCACCTGGATACCATTGGCGCGGCGGTTCGCGCGATCAAGGACAACGGACGCCTGACCCTGGCGCCTGTCGGCTGCTGGTCCAGCCGTTTTGCCGAGGGCAGCCGCGTCAGCCTGTTCACCGACAACGGCGTGATCCGCGGCAGCGTGTTGCCGCTGATGGCTTCCGGGCACGCGTTCAACACCGCCGTGGATGAAATGCCGATCAGCTGGGATCACATCGAATTGCGCCTGGACGCCTATTGCGCCACCCGCGCCGATTGCGATTCGCTGGGGATCAGCGTCGGCGATTTCGTCGCCTTCGACCCGTTGCCGGAGTTCACCGAAAGCGGCCACATCAGCGCCCGTCACCTCGACGACAAGGCTGGCGTTGCCGCACTGCTGGCGGCACTGAAAGCGATTGTCGACAGCGGCGAAGAGTTGATGATCGACTGCCATCCGCTGTTCACCATCACCGAGGAAACCGGCAGTGGTGCGGCGGCTGCCCTGCCCTGGGATGTCAGCGAATTCGTCGGCATCGACATCGCGCCGGTCGCGCCCGGCCAGCACTCCAGCGAACACGCGGTGAGCGTGGCGATGCAGGATTCCGGCGGGCCTTATGACTATCATCTGTCGCGGCATCTGCTACGCCTGGCCGCTGACAACGAACTGCCGGCACGTCGGGACCTGTTCCGCTATTACTTCAGCGATGCTCACTCGGCCGTCACCGCCGGCCATGACATTCGCACCGCCCTGCTGGCCTTCGGTTGCGACGCCACCCACGGCTACGAACGTACCCACATCGACAGCCTTGCCGCTCTCAGCCGTTTGCTCGGCGCCTACATTCTCAGCCCGCCGGTATTCGCCAGCGATGCACAACCAGCCACGGGATCGCTGGAGCGGTTCAGTCACCAGATCGAGCACGAGACGCAGATGGAAAGCGATACCCGGGTACCGTCGGTGGATAGCCTGCTGGGACAGCGCACAGAAAGCTGAGGCGAACACTGGTGATGTGTTCATATCCGCCGTAGCATCGCGCCAATGTTTAACCGAGGTGCCTTATGCTGATCCCCCACGACCAACTTGAAGTCGACACCCTGACCCGCCTGATCGAGGATTTCGTGACCCGTGACGGCACGGACAACGGCGATGACACGCCGCTGGAAACCCGTGTGTTGCGTGTGCGTCAGGCATTGACCAAGGGCCAGGCGCTGATCGTCTTCGATCCGGAAAGCGAGCAATGCCAGTTGATGCTCAAGCACGACGTGCCCAAGCACCTGTTCGACTGAAGCCCTTAACGAGCCTTGGCTTTTGCCTGTTTGATCTGGATGCGCTCGTAGACTTCGGCGCGGTGTACGTTGACCTGCTGTGGCGCTTCAACACCGAAGCGCACACTGCTTCCGTTGACGGCGAGCACCCGCACGGAAATGTTGTCACCAATGGATATCAATTCGCCCACAACGCGACTGAGTACAAGCATGGCATTCATCCTTCAGGGTTACCGGTCCCTGAAGATGCCCTGCGCAGAGCGGGTCTTCAATGCAACGACCGCAAAACAGTCCCGCCCTACAATGCAGGCTGCATCACCCTGACGGACGTGTCTGACAAACCGCTTGAATGAAGGATCGATCCGTCAGGAAGCGGTAAGGCGCGGACCAAACAAAATGACAGTCGCCCCGAGTACACACAGCGCCACGCCGATCCAGTCCGAGCCCAATGGTCGAATCCGCTCGACCACCGCCAGCCAACCAACCGACGCGATGATGTAGATGCCGCCGTAGGCGGCATAGGCGCGACCGGCGTAGTTCGCTTCGACCCGGGTCAGCAGTAGCGCGAACAACGTCAGGCTGAGCAAGGCCGGGATGACCCACCACACGCTTTTACCCTGGCGCAGCCACATCCAGAAAGCGAAGCAGCCGGCGATTTCGAACAGCGCGGCGAGGAAAAACCACAGGTAATTGAGCATGCAGACGTCTCGTTGGGATGGCCGGTTGGCGGCCACCCTAACGACGGTGTTGCGCACAGGCAAGTTCAGCCTGCGTTTTGTTTGGCCTTGGCGCGCATTTTGTCGGCCATCACAGTCATTTCGTTGTAGAGCAATTGCGGGTCTTTCTGTTTGATCGCCCAGGCCATACGGCCCTGCTCGTGAGGCAGGATCAAGAATTCGCCAGCGGCGACCTGCTGATAGATGTAGTCGGCAATGTCAGCAGCGGTGATCGGTGAGCTTTCCAGCAATTTGCCGACCTGGGCTTTCATGGCCGGGGTCGGGCCACGGAAGGAGTCCAGTAGATTGGTCTGGAAGAACGACGGGCAAACTACATGCACGCTGACTTCCTCATGGGCCAGTTCAATCAGCAAACTTTCGGACAACGCCACCACACCCGCCTTGGCCACGTTGTAGTTGCTCATGGCCGGCCCTTGCATCAGCGCCGCCATCGAGGCGATGTTGATGATTTTGCCTTTGCTTTTCTCCAGCAGCGGCAGGAAGGCCTTGCAGCCCTTGACCACGCCCATCAGGTTGATCGCGATTTGCCAATCCCAGTCCTCCAGCGACAGTTCACTGAAGAACCCGCCCGAGGCCACGCCGGCATTGTTGACGATGACATCGATACCGCCGAGTTTCTCTTCGCAGGCTTGGGCGAAGGCGGTCAACTGACTGTAGTCGCGCACATCGCAGCGCTGAATGAAGCCGTCACCGCCGGCTTCGCGCACCAACTTGAGGGTTTCCTGCAGGCCGGGCTCACTGACATCCGACAAGGCCAGCTGCCAGCCTTCACGCGCCCAGCGCAGCGCGATTTCGCGACCCAGGCCTGAGCCCGCGCCAGTGATCATCATGCGATTTTGCATAGCAAACAGCCTTGTTGTTCCGGGGAAGATGCACCGAGTGTAGCGAAGGATAATGCGCGACCCACGCTCCATCAGAGTGCTGAATGGCCAGCGATGAACCACGGCGCGGTGCGGTTGTTTCAACTTCGAAACAGAGCAAAAGAAATAAACATACTTTCCAAAAACATTAAAAAAACTTGGAATTTTTCTTCATAGCCATGAGTCGGATTTTTTAAGCAGCTAGGATTAATACAAGTCCAGCTGATGGCTAAAACGCCAGGTCAAACCCACAACGCTTCCAACAAGGAAATAGACATGGGCACAATTCTTATCGTTATTCTTATCCTGTTGCTGATAGGCGGCCTGCCGGTCTTCCCGCACTCCAGAAGTTGGGGTTATGGCCCGTCCGGTATCATCGGCGTGGTGTTGGTGGTGCTGTTAATCCTATTGCTGCTTGGCAAGATATAGAGATTCTACCGGCAAAAAAAAGAGGCCCTGCGAAGGGCCTCTTTTGTATTCCGGAAAAACTTAGTCCGGTTTGCCGTCAACCACACCGGCGGTGTTGTCCAACAGGCTCTTGGTAGCCGTCTGGATGAACGACTCGAGCTTCTGCTTGAGCGCCGCTTCGTCAGCCGATGCCGGGATCACTTCACCTTTCGGGTTAGCGCCCAGTTCGTATTGATACAACCTTGGCGGCATCTCTTTAGGCAGTACCAGCACGCGGTCCGCGGTGAGCAAGGCGACCGTCTGATCGCTGCCCGACGGCTTGATCATGCCGAAACCCTTGTCACCTTCCGGCAGGTTCAGCAAGTCACGCCCCCAGCATTGATGGACCACATCGCCACCCACGCGGCCCATGATGGTCGGCACGATGTCGATCTGGGTGCCCACAGTGTGGTCGACCTGACCGAATTTTTCCTGTATGCCCGGCCCGATCATCAGCATCGGCACGTTGAAGCGGCCCAGGTCCATTTCGGTGATCTGTTGTTCATTGCCAAAACCGTGGTCGCCGACGATCACGAACAGGGTTTCCTTGAAGTACGGCTCTTTGCGAGCCTTTTCAAAGAACTGACCCAATGCCCAGTCGGAGTAGCGCATGGCGGTCAAGTGTTCGTTGAGGCTGCCACGATCGGTCACGCGCTCCACCGGCAATGGTGTCGGCAAGGCGTATGGCGTGTGGTTGGACAGGGTTTGCAGCAAGGCATAGAACGGTTTCTTGTCCTTGCCGTCGCGGGCTTTCAACTCTTCCAGGCCACGGTTGAACATGTCCTGGTCAGACACGCCCCAGGTCGGGTCGGAGAACACCGGGTTGACGAAGTCATTGCGCCCGATGAAGTTGGTCATGCCCTGGTTGCTGAAGAAGCCCGACTGGTTGTCCCAGGCGAAGTCGCCGTTATAAACATACACATCGTCGTAGCCACGAGTGCTGAGCAACTGTGGCAGGCCGGACAGTTTGTGGCTGCCTTCCGGGGTCTGCATCAGGTATTCGAAACCTGGCAGGTTCGGGAAGCAGGCCATGGTGGCGAACATACCTTGGTGGGTATGGGTGCCGTTGGAGAAGAAACGGTCGAACAACAGACCTTCTTTCGACAGTTTGTCGAAGGAAGGCGTGATCTCGCCCGGACGTCCCAGAGCGCCCACCGAGTGACCGGCGAAGCTTTCCATCAGGATCACCACGACGTTCTTGATCGGCAGTGTCTTGTTGGCGTCGGGGGTGTAGTTGCGACGCACCGCGGCGGTCTCCGGGTTCACCAGTTTGTCGCTCGGAGTCAGCAGCATATCGCGCACGGTCTGCTGGGCCAGAGGTTGTTCCAGTGTGGCTTTCCAGATGTTGTCGCGCTCTTCGGACATCCGGCTCTTGGCCGCGGCGATCAGCGACAGCGTGCCGTTGAGGCCCAACTGGTTGGCGAAATTCGAGTCGGTGGTGTAGACGTCACCCCAACGCAGCGGC
This sequence comes from Pseudomonas sp. GW821-FHT01E10, assembly GCF_059422365.1. NCBI lineage: Bacteria > Pseudomonadati > Pseudomonadota > Gammaproteobacteria > Pseudomonadales > Pseudomonadaceae > Pseudomonas > Pseudomonas sp. GW821-FHT01E10. The sequence goes on along the minus strand of NZ_JBWKWT010000017.1, from coordinate 93,536 downwards.
GGGCCCTGGCGCAGGGTGCCACGCGCCGCGACCACACAGACCATCAGGCAGACCACGAACACCACGCCGCGCGCATACCACGGAGCGACCTGGCGCGTGCCGATGCTGCCACCGCTGAACGGCCCGCGAGGACGTGTGGCGCGGTCGGCGCCTTTGAACGCGAGGGTCAGAATCAACGTGCCCACACCCCAGGCCAACAGGTAGCGAACTACCGGAAAACCGTACCAGAGCATGCTCATCACGGTTTTCGGGTCTTCTTTCACATACTGGAAGACCAGGCCGTTGAGGCGCTGGTGGAACTCGCGGTAAAAGTCCATCTCCATCAGGCCGAGGAACAGCGCGATACTCGAGGCTACAGTCAACCAGAGCCGGAAGAACCCGCGGGCCGCCATGGCCCGGGCGCTGAACAGGGCCAGCAGCAGCGGAACGCTGAGGTAAACCACCAGGCGCAGGTCGAAACGCAAGCCATTGGCGAACGCTTCCAGGAAGGTCGAAGCCGGTGTGTCGAGGATCATCGAGCGGTTGTAGACCAGCAGCGCGACGCGCAGCAGGCTGAACATGACCATCATGATCAGGGCGCACAACAGCGTGTAGGCCAGATGCGATTTGACGGTCGGTTGCAGCAGGCGACTAGTAGCTCGCTGCTGATTCAGGGCGTCCGGGTTTGCCATGTCGTTTTAGGACCCATTGGAAGTTGAAGTTACAAAAATACAGTGGCGCCTTGCCCTCTGTTGGCCATCCTCGGCCCCGGGGCGTGCGCGGTGCGCAAATGTTGCACGATCAACCGCGGCATTGCCATTGATTACTGCCCGACAGCCAAACTGCCGCTCATAGCGGTCAGGGACAAGCGGCGTGGGCGCAAAGTTGCGGGGTTGATTCGTTGAGGCGAATTGTCTTGGAGAGATTGTGAAAATTTCGTTCAACGCATATCCGGAAACAAAATAACTCCCCTCCCCTGGTAGAAATGAAACGCCCCGATTTGATCGGGGCGTTGTTGAACAGGCCGCATCAACTGGATACGCGGCTACTTCTCGGCGCGTTCTTTCAGGGCTTTGAGAGTATTGAACGGCGCATCGACCACGAACTTGTTGGCCAACCACGACGGCACGCTGCCGCCTGGATCAGTGTGAACCTGATAAGTCACTTCGACTTGATCGCCTTTAGGCACGAACTTCCAGAAACCCTTGACCTGGGCGACCCGTACAAAACCCTTTTCTTCCGGAAGGTACTTCGGCTGCCCTTCCAGCTCGCGGGTCAGGCTGCCATCAGCGCCGTCAACGGTAGTGACATGCAACACCGAATCGCGAGCAGTGACCGGCCAGGGTGTATTGAACTGAGTGTAGGTCCAGCTCTGGTTGCCTTCGTGCTTGAGCAGCTTCTGGACCTTGCACTCGTGAATCCAGGCGCAGGCTCCCGGAACATCTTCCTGCAGTGCACGCAGTTCGGCCATGGTGGTCTTCATGATCGTTACACCACGGTAAGCCTTGTATTGGGAACCGGCCACCTCACTCAAGGACACCTTGATGCCATCTTCGTCCTTGGCGGTTTTCCAGTCTTCGGCCTGGGCCGTGGAGGCCAGCAAAACCGTCAAACCACACAGCACAGCGATACGATGCAGCGAACCCATAGTCTTATTCCTTATTGTTGAAGTTCCGTTCGTTGAACACATCACGCGGCCGTCATTTGCTCCCACCAGCCCAGCAATTTGATCGCTTCGTCGCGGCTGCTTCCGCAAACCTCGACATCGGCCTCAAATGCCGAACACACCGCGGGGCGTTCCGGCTTGCCGAAAATGCTGCACAGGTTATCGGCAGACAGTTGTACGCATCGTTCTCCGGCGGCTTTGCCATTGGGCATGCCGGGAATCGGCGAACTGATGGAAGGGGCAATGCAACAGGCGCCACAGCCTTCACGGCATCTCATGACGACAAGCTCCTCGCGACGAGCAATGTGTTAAAGGGACGCGGCACAGAGTAACGGCTAAAACAGTTGTTTTAAATTACCCGGGCCCGGGTTTTTACGCTCAAACGAACGTGACTGACCAGTCTCCGACAAAGCGTCTGTTTCGCGGGTCACGAACTGGGGGAAATTTACTGCTTGAACTCGAATTCCAGTGCCGCGCCTTCAACGTCCCGGCGCTCTTCATTGCGCCGTTGCAGCTGCATTTCGTTGCTGATCAGGCGACCGTTCAGCTGAAACGGACTGCTTTTGCCACCGAACATTTGCGGCAACACCGCATCGTGTCGAGGCAACGGTACCGTGCCGACCGGTTTCAATTCATCGACCTTATCCTTGGGCAAGCTCAAGTCGAGATTGGCGGGAGGGAGGTTGGTTTTCAACACTTCGCTGGCTGGTTTTGACTTGGAAGCAATGGGAGAACGCTTTTTGACCGGGGCAGCCTTTTTTTTGACCGGAGCGGTTTTTATAGCCGTCGCCGGTTTTTTCGCGGTTGCGGCGGCTGTCGGTTTTTCCTGAACGGAAGCCGCCATGACACCTTCCGCATGACAAGTCATCAACAGGCAGATCAATAACCAGGCAGAAGGAAAAATCGGCTTCATGGACCCAACGACGCGAACGGCAGAAGGTTATATGCTCGCCTGTTGGAGGCGACAAGACAAGCGGGCAGTTCATAACTGCCCCGCAAGTCAAAAACCGCTCGTTGTCTCCTGACACAATTGCGTCGCCAGCAGCCCCAGTGTCATCAATGCACGCTCGGCCTCGCGGTTCCAGGGGATGCCGCAGTTCAGGCGAATGCAGTGATTGAATTGCTCGGTGTTACTGAAAATAAGCCCCGGCGCAATGCTGATGCCCTGCTGCAGCGCACGCACATGCAACTCTTGCGTATTGACCCGCCCCGGCAAACTGACCCACAGAATGAAACCGCCGGTAGGCCGGGTCATCTGTGTGCCTTCCGGGAAGTATTGCTGCACTGCCAGTTGGAAAGCGCTGAGGTTCTTGCGGTACTCCTGACGGATGTAACGCAAATGCCGGTCGTACCCGCCGTTCTCCAGATAGGCGGCAATGCCCATTTGCGTGACACTGCAGGCCGAATGCGTGCTGAACGTCTGCAAGCGCTGAATTTCCTGCTGGTACTTGCCGGCAATCATCCAGCCGATCCGCACGCCGGGCGACAGGGTTTTGGAGAAGCTGGAGCAATAAATCACCCGATCCAGCCGGTCATAGGCCTTGAGCGATTTGGTGCGCCCCTGCTCGAACATCAGCTCGCCATAAATATCGTCTTCAACGATCTGGATATCGAAATCCGAAGCCAGGCGCAGCAATTGTTTCTGCCGCTCTTCGGGCATGGTGCCGCCCAAGGGATTGCTCAGGCGCGTGGTCAGCACCAGTGCCTTGATCGACCACTGGTTGGCCGCCAATTGCAAGGCTTCGAGGCTCATGCCGGTGGCCGGATCGCTGGGGATCTCGATGACTTTCAGCCCCAGCAGATCGGCCAGTTGCAGCAACCCGTAATAGGTCGGCGACTCGGCGGCGATCAGATCGCCCGGCCGGGTCAATACGCGCAGAGACATCTGCAATGCATCGACGCAGCCGTGGGTGATTACCACTTCCGACGGATCAACCACCACGCCGGCATCGCGCATGCGGATCGCCACTTGCCGACGCAACGGCTCGAAACCAGGGCTGAACATATAGCTGAACGCGCGCGGACTATGGAAACGGGTGACTTTGGCCAGTTGCTGATGCAGTGCCCGCACCGGCAGATAATCGACACTCGGTACAGCCGCGCCCAACGGGAAGACCCCCTCACGGCGGGATTCGACCAGGACTTGCTGAATGATGCTGCTGCGGGTGACCAGGCCTGGGCGCTCGACCCGGGCGATGTCCGGGGTCGGTGCCGTCAGGGCGGGTGTCTGGTGCACGTAGTAACCGGATTGCGGCCGGGCACGGATCAGCCCTTGATCTTCAAGGTTGGCGTAGGCCTGCAACACCGTCGCATGGCTGACGTTGAGCTGCGAGCTCATCTTGCGCACTGAAGGCACGCGCTCTCCCGGCTGATAGACGCCACGGCGGATGTCTTCGGCCAGTTGCTGAGCAATACGTTGATAGAGCAAGAGATTGGTCATGACGCAGCACTCGATTTCACGGGCATTTTATTCTTGTGTGAAACAATACCGGAACAGTTTAGAAGTGTACTGGGACAGTTACTACAATAGTCGACCATACAGTGCGGTGTCAGCAAAAGCTGTACTGTTTTACGACGCATTTGACGGGCGCAAAAAAACCCGGCGCTGCTGAGCAGGCCGGGTTTTTCCAGTGACGCAGCCCTTAACGGGCCGCGCCGAGCTGGCCTTTTTCGTCGGAGAACACAATTTCCACCCGACGGTTCTGCGCACGACCGCGCTCGGAAGCGTTGGCGTCCACCGGGTACTCATCGCCGTACCCTTCAACCTGGATGCGTTTGTCGTCGATGCCCAGGTCCGTTAATACATCAGCCACCGATTGCGCCCGGTCGCGGGACAGCTTGAGGTTTTCCTGTTTACCGCCAGTGCTGTCGGTATAACCCTCGATCCGCACCACACGCTTAGGGTTGAGCTGCAAGAACTGGACGATTTTCAACACCACGCGGTTCGCCGAGCTCTTCAGCTCCGCTTCACCGGTATCGAACAGCACATCACCCAGGGTCATCACCAGACCACGGTCAGTCTGGGTGGTCGCCAACGCCACGATCTGCTCTTCGAGCCACTTGCCCTGTTGCTGCACGCTAAGCAACTTGGACTCACGCAGCGCCAATTGCAGGCGCTGACGCTCGAGTTCGAGCTTCGCTGCGCGCTCTTCGTTGAGCACTTGATTGGTATGTTCCCGGGCGATTTCGCTGTAGCGCTGGCTCAGGTAGGCGTAATGGGCCACGTCCGAACCGCTGCCCCAGTAGCTGGACAGTCGATCGGCGCGGGCCAGGGACTCGCCGGCACGGATCACGTCCTTGGGCGCGATACGCAACACGTTGGAGTCTTCCTTGACCTTCTGGAAGTCGGCACCGGCCTGCTGCAACGCCACTTCGCTGTGTTGACCGGCGCAGCCATAAAGGCTTGCGCAGCCGACCAGGATCAAGCCGCCGAGTGCTTTGGTCTTCAGGTTCATTGAGCATCTCCCAGTTGCTTGCGCAGGCGGGCGATGCGGGTATTGAGCACGTTCAACTGCGCCTCACTCTTGAGGGTCAGAACCCGGGCTTCGGCCAGGCGCGCGTCCAGCTCGGCCTGCTCGGCCCGCATGCGCGCATTCTTGAAGGACTGGTCGGCCATGTTGCCCTTGGCACGGTTGAACTTGTCCTGGGCCAGTTTCAGCTCCGGCACTTCCTCGGCGGTAGCGCCCACGGCCTTGGCTTGTTCGAGGGCCTGTTCGGTCAGGCGTATTTGTTCATTCGGCGCCGGATCGGCTGCACAACCCGCCAGAGCCAGAACGGCCAGGGCAGCGAAAAGAGGTCGAATACTCACTAAAAATCCCTACTGTTTTGGGGTACTGACAGGTTGTGGCTGCGGCTGTGAGCCTTGCGCTTTCCAACGCTCGATATTGCGCAGCAACGCAGCTTCCGTCAGTCCGGAGGCGGGCAATTCTGTCATCTTTTTGGCCAGCTGTCCGCGCAACCAAGGATCGTTACAGGCGGAGTTATGGGAAACCGCGAGGTACAGGCCGGGTTTGTCGATGGGTTGTGAGTGGGCCATCAAGTCATTGGCCATCCCCAGCGTTTGCACCATGGCCATGCCCGAGTAGCGACCGGCGAGGACAAACTCCACCTCGCCCAGCAGCAATTTCTGAAAGGCCTGAGTCAGATTGGGTGTGCGCAAGAGGGTCAATTGCTGCTCGGCGAAAGTGCCGAATGAAGGGCTCACTCGAGCCTTTTCCGACAACGCGCCGGGATGACCGTGGAGGTCCTGCGCTTCGTTGTAAACCAATAACGAGTCGTTGCGAGTCCAGACCAGATAATCGTTTTCCAGCATCGCAGGATGGATGTAATCCAGATTTTCCAGTTCAGTGACCATCAACGGCGCATCGGCCAGCATGTCCATGCGCCCGCTGCGCACTTCATCCAGGGCCTGGGAGCGTTTGCCGGCATAAAGCAGCTCAACCTTGATGCCCAACTCCCCCGCCACTTGTTGCAACAAATCAGCGCTGGCGCCAATCAGGTGCTTAGGGTTTTGCGGGTCTTGCCACAGGTACGGCGGTGCGTCGGGGCTGCCGGTTACGATCAAGCGTTCGCATTTGCCCGCAGCGCTGGACAGCCCCGGTATCAGCGCCAGACTTAAACACAGTCCTGGCAAAAAAGAGCAGCCAAACCAGTGGCGCAGATCCATGGCAACACTCTCCCCACTCAAATCCGGAACAAAAAAAAGCCCGACCAAAAGGCCGGGCTCTTTATAAGTCAAGCCGCCGGATTAGACCAGCTTCTCGAACTCAGGGATGGCTTCGAACAGGTCTGCCACCAGGCCGTAATCGGCCACCTGGAAGATCGGCGCTTCTTCGTCCTTGTTGATCGCAACGATCACTTTGGAGTCTTTCATGCCGGCCAGGTGCTGGATCGCGCCGGAGATCCCGACGGCGATGTACAGCTGTGGCGCAACGATCTTGCCGGTCTGACCGACCTGCATGTCGTTGGGTACGAAACCTGCGTCAACCGCAGCGCGCGAAGCACCGACGGCAGCGCCCAGCTTGTCGGCCAGGGCGTACAGGTGTTTGAAGTTGTCGCCGTTCTGCATGCCACGACCACCGGAAACGACGATCTTGGCAGCGGTCAGTTCCGGACGATCGGACTTGGCCAGTTCTTCGTTGACGAAGCTGGAAGTGCCGGCGTTGTGAACAGCGGCAACAGCTTCAACGGCGGCCGAACCACCTTCAGCCGCCACCGGGTCGAAACCGGTCGCACGCACGGTGATCACTTTCACTGCAGCATTCGATTGCACAGTAGCGATGGCGTTACCGGCGTAGATCGGGCGCTTGAAGGTATCGGCGCTTTCTACCGAGATGATCTCGGAGATCTGGTCAACGTCCAGCTGAGCGGCGACGCGCGGCAGGATGTTTTTGCCGTTGGAAGTGGCGGCAGCCAGGATGTGGCTGTAGCCCTTGCCCAACTCGGCTACCAGTGGAGCAACGTTTTCCGGCAGCTGATGCGCGTAAGCAGCATTGTCAGCGTTCAGGACTTTGCTCACGCCAGCGATTTTCGCAGCGGCTTCAACCACGGCGCCAGCGCCCTGGCCTGCAACCAGAACGTGGATGTCGCCACCGATCTTGGCGGCAGCAGCAACGGTGTTCAGCGTGGCCGGGGCCAGCACTTTGTTGTCGTGTTCGGCGATTACCAAGATAGTCATGATTAGATTACCTTCGCTTCGTTTTTCAGTTTCTCGACCAGTTCAGCCACCGACTTGACCTTGATACCCGCGCTGCGTGCAGCTGGCGCTTCGACTTTCAGGGTCTTGTTGGTGGAGGCGGTGGAAACGCCCAAAGCGTCCGGAGTCAGCACTTCGAGAGGCTTCTTCTTGGCTTTCATGATGTTTGGCAGGGACGCGTAGCGCGGCTCGTTCAAACGAAGGTCGGTGGTGACGATGGCCGGCAGTTTCAGGGAAACCGTCTGCGCGCCGCCGTCGATTTCGCGGGTCACGGCAACTGTATCGCCGGACACTTCGACTTTCGACGCGAACGTGCCCTGACCGTAGCCGCTCAATGCCGCGAGCATCTGGCCAGTCTGGTTGTTGTCGCTGTCGATGGCTTGTTTACCGAGGATCACCAGCTGTGGCTGCTCCTTGTCGACCACTGCCTTGAGCAGCTTGGCCACGGCCAGGGAAGTCAGATCTTCAGCGGATTCGACGAGGATGGCGCGGTCGGCACCCAGAGCCAGCGCGGTGCGCAGTTGCTCTTGAGCGGTGGATGGGCCGATGGAGACGACGACGATTTCAGTCGCCACGCCTTTCTCTTTCAGACGTACGGCTTCTTCCACTGCGATTTCGCAGAACGGGTTCATCGACATCTTGACGTTGGCGAGGTCGACGCCGGAATTGTCCGCCTTGACGCGAACCTTGACGTTGTAATCCACAACGCGTTTGACAGCTACAAGAACCTTCATGGATTCCTCGTTACTCTCCGGTGAAAAGAAAGTCGCCTAGGCGAACCTGGCGGTTGATGCTCATCGGCGCAAGGGCACCTCTAAAAACGCTGGCAGGTGTATTGGGTGAACCTTGCTCACAAGGCTGATGACCGTTCGTCAGTGGTGACCGACAAGTCATTCATTACCGTGGCGTGTAAACTGCGCGCGATACCTGCGCGGCGCTTCACCTTGTACTGCCATCGCCCTGTCTTTAGAGGTGCTCTTGAAACCTACATTCAGCCTACGGCGAGCGCAAAACCGCCCGTATCTTGACCGGAACACCTATTCCGGTCAATACGGCAAAATGGCCAGTCATAAGCCGCGTGACTTTGATTTATCTGGCTTTGAGCCGATTCAAACAAACGTTTGTATTGGACGCTAAGAGTGGTGTAGATATAATGCGCCACCCAAAGAGAAAGGTGGTTCATCGATTGTCCTCTGTGCCGCACTATGGGGAATTCATGAATGCGACACCCAACCTCCAATTAGAAAAAAAACTGTTGAGCCTTGAGTAGGAGATAGCCTGTGGAACGCGAATACATGGAATTCGACGTGGTCATCGTCGGTGCCGGCCCCGCTGGCCTGTCCGCCGCCTGCCGTTTGAAGCAGAAGGCCGCCGAAGCCGGTAAGGAAATCAGCGTCTGCGTGGTCGAAAAAGGCTCCGAAGTCGGCGCTCATATCCTGTCCGGTGCCGTGTTCGAACCACGGGCCCTGAACGAACTGTTCCCGGACTGGAAAGAACTCGGCGCGCCGCTGAACACGCCAGTCACCCGCGATGACATCTTCGTTCTGAAGAGCGCTGACAGCGCGCAGAAGATTCCAGACTTCTTTGTGCCCAAGACCATGCACAACGAAGGCAACTACATCATCTCCCTGGGCAATCTGTGCCGCTGGCTGGCCCAGCAGGCCGAGAACCTGGGCGTGGAAATCTACCCGGGCTTCGCCGCCCAGGAAGCGCTGTTCGACGAGAACGGCATAGTCCGCGGGATCATCACCGGCGATCTGGGCGTTGACCGCGAAGGCAATCCGAAAGAAGGCCTGTACACCCCAGGCATGGAACTGCGCGCCAAGTACACGCTGTTCGCCGAAGGTTGCCGCGGCCACATCGGCAAGCAGCTGATCAAGCGTTTCAACCTCGACAGCGAAGCCGACGCCCAGCATTACGGCATCGGCCTGAAAGAAATCTGGGAAATCGACCCGGCCAAGCACCAGCCTGGCCTGGTGGTCCACACCGCCGGCTGGCCGCTGGACATCATGGGCACCGAGAACACCGGGGGCTCGTTCCTCTATCACCTGGAAAACAACCAGGTGGTGGTCGGTCTGATCGTCGATCTTTCCTACAGCAACACCTTCCTGTCGCCGTTTGATGAGTTCCAGCGCCTCAAGCATCACCCGGTGCTCAAGCAATACCTGGAAGGCGGCAAGCGCGTCAGCTACGGCGCTCGCGCCATCTGCAAAGGCGGCCTGAACTCGCTGCCGAAAATGGTCTTCAAGGGCGGCGCTCTGATCGGTTGCGACCTCGGCACCCTGAACTTCGCCAAGATCAAGGGCAGCCACACGGCGATGAAGTCTGGCATGCTCGCCGCTGACGCGGTGGCCGACGCGCTGTTCGCCGATCTGGACGGCACGCAAGAGCTGACCACTTATGTCGAAGCATTCAAGAAGAGCTGGCTCTACGACGAACTGTTCGCCAGCCGCAACTTCGGCCCGGCGATGCACAAGTTCGGCCCGATCCTCGGCGCTGGTTTCAACTGGATCGACCAGAACATCTTCGGCGGCAAACTGCCGTTCACCCTGCACGACACCAAGCCGGATTACGCGTGCCTGAAACTGGCGGCCGACTGCAAGAAGATCGACTACCCGAAACCGGACGGCAAGATCAGCTTCGACAAACTCAGCTCGGTGTTCATCTCCGGTACCAACCACGAAGAAGAGCAGCCGTGCCATCTGAAGCTGGCCGACGCGAGCATCCCGATCAGCAAGAACCTGCCGCTGTACGATGAACCTGCCCAGCGTTACTGCCCGGCCGGCGTGTACGAAGTGGTCACCCAGGAAGACGGCGAGAAGCGCTTCCAGATCAACGCCCAGAACTGCGTTCACTGCAAGACCTGCGACATCAAGGACCCTGCACAGAACATCACCTGGGTGGCGCCGGAAGGCTCCGGCGGCCCGACTTATCCGAACATGTAAGTCGACCGTCTGAACAACAAGGCTCCCTGAACGGGGGCCTTTTTGTTGCCCGCAATTCAAGCGTCACCACAAGAACCTGTGGATCAGGCAGCGCGCTCATCCCCCGGATTACGCTCGAAGTAGCGCTTGTACTCACGACTGAACTGCGACGTGCTCTGATACCCCACCCGATGCGCCACCTGGGCCACGCCCAATCCTTCGCCCTGCAGCAAGCGCTGGGCCTTGAGCAAGCGCAAACGCTTCAGATACTGCACTGGCGACAACAAGGTGCAGCGTTTGAAATGCTCATGAAACGTCGATGCGCTCATGTTGGCGCAACTGGCCAGGGCTTCGACGTTCAGCGGCTCGGTGTAATGCGCATGCAGATGGCTCAGGGAGGCCGCGATCCGGGCGAACTGCCCCTGTTGCTCCACCAGCGCCCGCAATACATCAGCTTGCGGCCCACGCAAGGCGACGAACAACAACTCACGCAATCGCGCCCGTCCCATAACCTGGCTCTCCAGCGGGTCGTGCAGACAGCGCAACAGCCGCTCAACACAACCCCGCATCGCATCATCGAGCACCGCCGAAGTCATGGACTCTGGCGTCTGCGCCGCGATACAGCGCCCCGACGCCAGCCCCATGGCCAACACCAACTCACCGAGCAACACCCGGTCAATGGCGATGGAAATGCCCAGCATCGGGCCATCGGGCGCGGAAAACGTCTCGCACTCGAACGGCACCGGCAGCGCCTGAATCAAATAATGCCCGGCACCGTATTCCAGAGTACGCGACCCCAGATACGCCAACTTACTGCCCTGGGCGATGATGACCAGGCTTGGCTCGTAGATTTGCGGGCCACGGGCCAAATCACAACTGGCCCGCAAAATCTGCACGCCCGGCAACGTGGTAGGCGTGAAACCATCGCGGGTGGTCAGCCGCTGGATCAGCGAAACCAGCGTGGCATTGGCATCGAGATGACGGGTCAACAACATGGAGAGCTCTTCACAAAAAAGTCGCGAAAAAAGGGATGAAAACATCATCGCAGGTCTGAACGCCAATGCGGCCAATCAACGGTGCATACCGGAGGATTAGGCATGACACCCGGAGGAATCGCCATGGCCGGTCACCCGTGCGGTGCCCAGAATGGCTCGCCTCACCTGTCACTGCTTTGCGAGGTTCACCATGTACACCGCCATCGGATACGCCGCTCAGTCGCCCACCACTCCCCTCGCCCCGATGAAATTCGAACGCCGCAGTCCACGGCCCGACGACGTCGCAATCGAGATTCTCTACTGCGGCGTCTGCCATTCCGACATCCACCAGGCGCGCAACGAGTGGGGCATTGCGGTTTACCCGCTGATGCCCGGCCATGAGATCGTCGGCAAAGTGACCGCCGTCGGCGCGAACGTTACTAAACACAAAGTCGGCGATCTGGTCGGCGTCGGTTGCATGGTCGACTCGTGCCGCCATTGCGAAGCCTGCCAGGCCGATCTGGAGCAATACTGCCTCGAAGGCCCGACCATGACGTACGCCACCCCGGACCGGGTCGATGGCAGCAACACGATGGGCGGTTACTCCGACAGCATCGTGGTCAGCGAGCACTTTGTCGTGCGCATCCCGGAGAAGCTCGACCTGGCCAGCGCCGCGCCGATTCTATGTGCCGGCATCACCACCTACTCGCCGCTCAAGCACTACGGCGTGAAGGCCGGTGACAAGGTCGGGATTCTTGGCATGGGCGGTCTCGGTCACATGGGGATCAAGTTCGCCAAGGCGATGGGCGCTGAGGTGACCTTGTTCACCCGCTCGGCGAGCAAGGCTGAAGAAGGTCGTCGCCAAGGCGCGGACCACGTGATCGTGTCCACCGATGCCGAACAGATGAAGGCCGCCGCCGGACAATTCGACTTCCTGCTGGACACCATTCCGGTGCAGCACGACCTCAACCCCTACCTCGATACCCTGCGTTTCGACGGCGTGCACATTCTGGTGGGCTTGATCGAGCCGATCGATCCGCCGGTGCATGCTGCCAAACTGGTATTGGGTCGTCGCATGCTGGCCGGCTCACTGATCGGCGGCATCGCCGAAACCCAGGAAGTACTGGACTTCTGCGCCGAGCACGGCATCTCCTGCGACATCGAAATGCTCGACATCCACCAGATCAACGAGGCTTACACCCGCATGATCGCCGGTGACGTGAAATACCGCTTCGTGATCGACATGGCGACGCTGAAACTCTAAACCTTCAGGCCCAATTCCGCCGACAGCCGGGCTGTGACCCCTTTGATCAGGGGAATCAGCTCGGCCATTTTTTCCAGCGGCATGTACGGCACGGTGCTGGCGATGCTGATGCCGGCGACAATGCGCTTGCTGGCATCGCGAATCGGTGCCGCCACGCAGCGAATCGATGGTTCGTTGTCTTCCAGGTCGAAGGCGTAACCGCCGGCCACGTACTCGATCATGCGCTGCTGAAACTGCTCCCAGGATTGCTCTGGGTGCTGCGGCCAGAACTGATTTTTCCCGCCCACCGGCAAGCTGATTTCATACAGCCGTTGCCATTCTTCCTGCGAGTCATCGAGCATCAGCGCCTTACCAATCCCGGTACGCGCCAACGGCATGCGATGGCCGACCCGCGAACGCATTTCCGGGCCATTGCGCCCCGGATTCTTGAGCAGGTACAGCACCTCGTCGCCTTCACGAATCGCCAGGTGAATGGTGTCGCCGGTCAATGCCGACAACTCATCCAGATACGGCCCGGCCAGCGTCACCAACGGCAGCTCTTCGCGCGCCTGAAAACCCAGCTCGATCAGTTTCGGCCCCAACAGATAGCCGACCTGCGGCACGACCCGCAGATAACGCTCGTCCACCAGGCAACTGGCCAGACGATGGGTGGTGCTGCGCGTCGTGCCGATCAGCCGGGCGATTTCCTTGAGATCGCGGGCGCCACTGGCCACCGCCTGCACCACACCCAGGCCACGAAGCAGTGTCTGGGTGCCGGTCGGCGCGGCGTCCTTGGCGATTTTTGGGGCGTCTTCCTGCATATCCAGCCTTTACCGTTGAGCGAGGGAACGGGCGGCATTATGGTCGCCGGACGGCTGCGACTACAACTTGATACGCTCGACCTTGCCCACCAGCAACACGTAGGACAGCGCACCCAGCAACGCCAGAACAGAGATATAGGTGATCGCCGGGGCAAACGAATCACCGGAGGCAAGGAAACCGATGACGATTGGCGTGGTAATCGCCGCCAGGTTGCCGATGAAATTGAACACCCCACCGGTCAGTCCGAGCAAGCGTGCCGGGGCCAGGGTCGACACCAGCGACCAGGTGATCGAGGCCAGACCGTTGCCGAAGAAAGCCAGCGCGAGGAAGGCAATCACCAGCGGCGTCGATTCGACGAAGTTGGCGCCGATGATCGAGGTGGAAATCAGCAGTCCGCCAATGATCGGTAGCTTACGGGCGAAGCCTACGGTGTAGCCGCGACGGATCAAAAAGTCCGAGAAGAACCCCGAGCACAGCACGCCGACAAACGCTGCGAGAAACGGCAGTGACGCCAGCAAGCCAGACTTGATGAAGTCCATGCCACGATATTTCACCAGGTAAGTCGGGAACCATGTCAGGAAAAACCACAAGGTCGAATTGAGGCAGAACTGGCCGAGGTAAATGCCCCACAATTTGCGCTTGCTCAGGACAATTCCGAGGTCGATCCAGCTGAATTTCGCCTTGGCCCTGGCGGCTTCGGCCTGAATATCCACCAACCCGCCACCCTCGCGGATCAGCTCGATTTCCGCGTCATTGGCGCCCTTGAAATCCCGTGGTTCGCGATACACCGCGTACCAGATCACCGCCCAAAGAATGCCCACCACACCAGTGCTGACAAACACCATGTGCCAGCCATATTGGTGTTGCAGCCAGGCAAGCACCGGCGTCAGGAACGCCAGGCCGACGAACTGCCCGGAGGTGTAGAAACCGATGGCTGTGGCGCGTTCGCGCTCGGGGAACCAGGTTGTCACTACGCGGCTGTTGATCGGGTACGCCGGCGCTTCCAGTGCACCGACCGCCATGCGCAAAACGAACAATGCAATGAAACTGGCGGCGAAACCGAGCATCACCGTGGCCAGCGACCACAGCAGCAATGCAACGCTATAGAGAATGCGCGGCGGCACCCGGTCCACCAGCCAGCCGCCGGGGATCTGCATGGCGGCGTAGGTCCAGCCGAATGCGGAAAAAATCAGCCCGACATGAATCGGATCGATGCCCAGGTCGCTGGTCAGCGCCGGGGCGGCAATGGACAGGTTGCTGCGGTCCAGGTAGTTGATCACCACCGTGATGAACAACAGGACCATGATGAAAAAACGCTTGCGACTGGGCGTCACCAACGACGCCTGCCCGGTGAGGGTTTGCGGTTGCATGGGGGGTGCCTCTTCTTATGTTTATTGAGGTCATGGTGGTTGATCGTTCCTACGCTCTGCGTGGGAACGCAGCCATGCGACCCAAGAGCATCCGGTGAGGCATTCCCACGCAGAGCGTGGGAACGATCACCGCGTGAGTTTCACCACTCGGCAAAACTGCCATCGGCATGGCGCCAGATCGGATTGCGCCAGCGGTGGCCGACGGCGGCGCGTTCGATCACGTATTCCTCGTTGATCTCGATGCCCAGGCCCGGCCCATTGGGGATCTTCACGAAGCCTTTGTCGTAGTCGAACACTCGCGGGTCTTTCACGTAATCGAGCAGGTCATTGCTCTCGTTGTAATGGATGCCCAGGCTCTGTTCCTGAATGAACGCGTTGTAGCAAACCGCGTCCAGTTGCAGGCACGCCGCCAGGGCAATCGGCCCCAATGGGCAATGCAGCGCCAGCGCCACGTCGTAGGCTTCGGCCATGTTGGCGATCTTGCGGGTTTCGGTGATGCCGCCCGCATGGGACGCATCAGGCTGGATGATGTCGACGTAGCCTTCGCTGAGCACACGCTTGAAATCCCAACGCGAGAACAACCGCTCACCAAGAGCAATCGGTGCGCTGGTCAGCGGCGCCAGCTCCTTCAGCGCTTCGTAGTTTTCACTGAGCACCGGCTCTTCGATGAACATCAGTTTGTACGGGTCGAGTTCCTTCATCAGCACCTTGGCCATCGGCTTGTGCACCCGACCATGGAAGTCCACGCCGATGCCGACATTCGGGCCTACCGCATCGCGCACGGCGGCAACGTTGGCCAGCGCCAGGTCGACTTTCTCGAAGGAATCGAGGAATTGCAGCTCTTCGGTGCCGTTCATTTTCACCGCGGTGAAACCACGGCTGACCGCTTCTTTCGCGGCGCGAGCAGTGTCCGCCGGGCGATCACCACCGATCCAGGAATAAACCCGGATCTTGTCCCGCACCTGGCCACCCAGCAAATCGCTGACCGACACACCCAGCGCCTTGCCCTTGATGTCCCACAATGCCTGGTCGATACCGGCCAGCGCGCTCATGTGGATCGCCCCGCCCCGGTAGAAGCCGCCACGGTAGAGCACCGTCCAGATGTCTTCGATGTTGCGTGGATCTTTACCGATCAGGTAGTCGGACAATTCCTCGACCGCAGCAGCGACGGTGTGCGCGCGGCCTTCGACCACGGGCTCGCCCCAACCGGTCACGCCCTCGTCGGTCTCGACCTTGAGGAAGCACCAGCGCGGCGGAACGATGAAGGTGGTGAGTTTGGTGATTTTCATCTCTATTGTCTCTCTTGTAGATGCAGCGCTCACAGCGCCAGAAAGTCTTAACGCAGAGCGTTCCATGCAGCGACATATGCCTTGGCGCGCACCGCTACTTCGTCAGCCGTCATGCCCGGTTTGAACAACCCGGAACCGAGACCGAAACCTTTGACGCCGGCCTCGACAAACACCTGCATGTTGTCTGGCGTAATCCCGCCCACCGGCAACAGCACCGTCCCCGCCGGCAACACCGCCAACCAGGCTTTCACTACGGCTGGGCCCATCTGTTCGGCCGGGAACATCTTCAGCACATCCGCCCCTTCGGCCAGCGCGGCAAAGGCTTCGGTCGGCGTCGCCACGCCCGGCGACAGGAACAGCCCTGCTGCCTTCGCCGCGCGCAACACCTTGGCATCGCTGTGGGGCATGACGATCACCTGGCCGCCCGCCGCTTTCACCTGCTCGACCTGTTCCGGCGTCAACACCGTGCCCGCGCCGATCAGGCAATCGGCGGGTAATGTGCTGCGCAGGATGCGGATACTTTCGTACGGCTCGGGGGAATTAAGCGGCACTTCGATGACGCGAAATCCGGCCGAGTACAAGACTTCGCCGACGGCTGCCGCCTCTTGCGGACGCAGGCCACGCAAGATCGCGATCAGACCGTTTTGTGCCAATGCTTGCTTGAGCATGTCAGACCTCCAGTCAGGTTTAACGGGATGGGTTTGCAGTGACCAGTCCGGCGGCGACCGCCAACTGCCACAAGCCGCGTTCGGTGGCCTGCTCGGCCAGGGTCACCCGGGTAAAACCGCAGGCGTCGAGCGCCCGGCTGTAGCGAGTGCAGAGTTGGGCATTGCCGATAAGGATGATCGAGGGCAGGTGCACGCTATTGCGTCGACGCCGCTGAACATTGGCCAGGGCCGACAGTTCATGGCCGATCAACAGGCCGGACAGATAGTCCGGCTGAGCGGTAGCGCTCAGCTCGCCGGTCAGCCCCAGGCTGCGGGCACTGAACAACGTCGACAGCGGCCCGATCTCGCCATCCGCCGACAGCGCCACTTGCACGCCACGGTCAAAAGCATCGCCATCAAAAGCCCCACCGCGCTGCTGAGTGCGCCCCAGAATGCTGTGTTCGCTGAGTACGGCGAAGACTTCGCCGGTCATGAAGGTATCGAAATGCACGATGCAGCCGTCGGCCACTTGCACCCATTTCGAATGACTGCCCGGCAGGCCTATCAGCAGATCCCTACCCGCCTCGCCCGGCAGATTCTGCAATACGCCGAGGACCTGGGTTTCCTCGCCACGCATAACGTTGGGCAAGTGCGAACGCTGAATCACACCCGGCACGATGTGCACATCGACACCGCGAAGACTGCGAACGGTTTGTAGGGAAGTTCCGAGATTGGCGACATTCGCCGGCGTGTCGCAGTAAGCCGCTTCGCGCCAGCCCTGAGCACTGCCGACCATGCCACAGGCAATCACCGGAACGTCGGGCTGCGCGTCGAGCCAGTCACCGCAAGCCTCATCAAAGGCCAGTTCAAAACCGTCGGCGCATGCCTGACCGGCGATGGTTCGCGGCGTCTTGGGCAACTGCATGATCCCGGACGACAGCGCACGCTGTTCCAGCACCTGGCCACCGAAGCCGAGTTTGTAAGCACGTAATGAGGTTGTCCCCCAATCGAGCGCGATCAATTGCGCCAGCATCGCTTCACCTGTTTTGTTTTTTGGCAGTGAGTGAGCTGGACTATAGACCTGGACGCAGAGAAATCTCAATATATAAATATCATTCCCACATTATGGGATTTACAAATATAGCTAGATTTTCTTCGCCAAAGCTCTGCAACTCGGCCTCACCCACCGCGTGGGTTAGACCGCCGAGATTGCTGATTTCAGTCAGGGGTATACGTACTGGAAATCGGCCTTCGATGAAGGGAAGACCGGGATTTTCAAGAGTTTGATGAGCGGTAACTGGGAAGCAACGGAGTGATAAGGCCGCTTGCCCTTTTAAAACAGCGAGCCTTATTGGCAGGGAGTTTTTTACTTTTACTTTTTAGTGGCAGCCTTCAACAACTCTCCGACTGGTACATACATGAGGTTTGAGAAATACGTCTTGTATGTGGTGGTATGAACTCTAAACACACAAGAAATATAATCACGCCCTCTCAACAACGGGACTAATGCTTCACCCTGCAAATACTTCTCCCCTCCCTTACCACTTTCAGACTCACTGAAAATAACGTCAGCCTTATAGATTTCTTGTGGACTGTCCACAACCCTTTCTACAAAGCCAAAACCGGAACGTCTAATGTGATGCGCTTGAGAGAAATCCATGTCATCTTCCAACGAACATACAAGCCCTTCACCAATTCGTGACTTGAACAATCCGAGAATCGCCACATCAGACGTAAAATAAACTTGATAGATACCTGTATCTCGAAGCTGTTCAACTTTTGAATAATGGAGCGTAGCGATAGGTTTTCCATGATTTAAAGAACAGGCCGAGCACATTAAAATTACAAAAAAAAGACAGAGCTTACGCATACAGATATCACTCCCTGAAATAGCTTAAAATAGACTCATTGAATATCTGACGAGCCGACTTTCCGGTTGGCAATACTTGCATAAACATCAGGTTGGCATCCGCATGGTTGATATCGACCCTGCCCATGACATTCGGACCTTGCGTGACTTCCCATTGCTCACCAAAGTCTGCCACCAGATCCGAAAAATTCCAGTTGACAGCAGCTGCTCGAATATTCACCCAGTATTCGGCTTTCGGCTTTGGCTCTCGCCTGTAAATGTTTGATATACCGTAAACAACTTTACCCTCACCGACAGGATCTAAAGTCATCAACATCTTTACTTTAAACCCCCTATCGGTCAAAATACTAGATAAATGAGCACCATTCCATCCACCGAGACTATGGCCCACAATGTAAACCGCTGTGGAGCAATTGGGTATTCGACTGATTACATTCTTTTCTAAGTCTTCATCACTAATAAATGCATTATAGCTGAGAGCCCACGAAGGACAGCGATTAAATACATTCAACTTTTTTGCATCTGCAATAGCTATATCACGAACATAACCAATGTTATTATTAGGGCCAGTAAGATAATAGCTTTCTTGATCCCCCGCGCCACCTATAAAAAATATAACCAAATCTCGTAAGCCAACAGAAACCTGCTTGACAGACTGATCTGTCTTGCACGTAAGCGTATGAGTTTTCACCTCTCTTTTTGCCAAGGGTGTTTCTACCGTCGCGTTTTCACCGGCCATCCTTGGTCACTCCACAAACAATTTAATGGTTTCAGCCAAATGCGAACTGACGGTATGGGTAAACCCGGACGCATCCGTGATGCCATGCTCTTCGCTGCCGTCCCCACGCTGAATGGTGTAGGGGTGATAGGGAACCGGCTCTCCAGTCGCCTCATTGACCACTTGCAACCTGTCCGTGAAATGCACCGGCATCGGCAACAACCCACTGAACGTGGCGCCTCCCCCGCTTTGCCCAATAATGACGGTGCCGGAGCCTCCAACCACCACGTTGCCATGCCCGCCCGTACTATCGAGCGTTGCAGCGTTGAGGCCATTGATAAATACCGTGCTGGAGACCGCGCCGGTGATCGGGCTGCCGCAGGCGGATTTATCGGTCATTCGGGCAGCGCCGAGGCCGTCGAAGAACACGTCCGGGGAACCAGACACGATCGGGTTGGTGCCATGGCCCGGCAACGGGCACGCGGTCGGGTCGGTGACGCGCGCAGCGGGTTTTCCACTCAAGTCAAAGCTCCTTGCTACTGAGGTTCAGGGTGAGGCTGATAGATATCAATGTCGGCCGCGGCGAAGCGCCAGCGGTTATCGACCGGGTCGAATAGCGCGTGACAATCGTCATGGCTGTCGGGAGATGAAACGTTGTGAAGGGTTTGCCAGGCTTCGGCGACTTGCCATTCCATATCCGCATCCGAGACGCTGTCGAAGTCATTGAGCCAAGCGTTGTAGTCGCGCAAGCCGATCCGGTTATAGGACGTCTGCAGCAGGCTAGTCATTTGCGGGCCGAAGTCGATGTAATGCTCTGCGGTCCATTGACCGATGTCGGAGTAGACGTACCAGCCCATGGGCAACAATGTGCCATCGTTCAATAACGATTGATCCGCCAGGACAACGAAGCCACAGCAGACGTGCAGCGTCAGCCAGCCCTGATGATCCTGGATCAACTGATTTGGATCGAACGTGCGAAGCGGGACAACGCGGTACTCCTCAAGACCGCGACTGCGCGCCATCAACTCGGCATCCAGACGCGAGACGAACGCCCGGATCGCCTTACCGCCCGTGCGGTTGAGAGTGCAAAGGATGTCCACCGGCTGGCGATGTCGGTCGTCCGTGGAGCCAAGGTTTTTCACCAGGCCATACAAACGCATCGTCGCCCGAAGTCCGCTCATCGCCAGTCACTCATTGACGTAGCAAAGGCTCCACGGGCGTGGAGGAAGAGTGCCAAGGGCATTGCAAGTGTCGTCCGTGAGCGCGCAAAAGGCGCACAGAATGCCGGACTAGAGCGGTGTAGACAACCGATGCGTATCAGATCGCCATCAATCGATCAGCCGCCCTCGGCAAAATCCCTTAGCACCGCCCCATCCATCCGATACCGCACCCACTCTTCCTGCGGTTGTGCGCCGAGGGATTTGTAGAATTCAATCGCCGGTTTGTTCCAGTCCAGCACGCTCCATTCGAAACGGCCGCAGTCATTGGCACAGGCGATTTTTGCCAGGTGGCGCAGCAAGGTTTTACCGGCGCCGCCGCCCCGTTGTTCAGGGGTGATGTAGAGGTCTTCTAGGTACAGGCAATTGCTGCCCAGCCAGGTGGAATAGCTGAAGAAGAACACCGCGAAGCCGATCGGCAGGCCATCGCGCAGGCAGATCAGGCCATGGGCGGTGGCGCCTTCGCTGAACAGGCTGCGCTCGATGTCGGCGACGCTGGCGATGACTTCGTGGCGGGCACGTTCGAAGTCGGCCAGTTCAGTGATGAACGCGAGGATTTGCGGAGCATCGCTGGGGGTTGCCGGGCGGATTTCGATCGTCATGGACGTGCCTTGTCAAAAGTTGAAAACGCCATACTAAGTCCGCGCGCGGCGCTCGTCACATTTGAAATGATGGAGGGGGCCTTTGTGGCTAATGTCGATTCGCTAAGTAATCTCAGCCGTAACACACTCTCCGTAGCAGCTGCCTCGCAGGCTCGGCAGCTGCTACGGATTGCATTTACGGTTTAACTTACTGGCATTGGAGCAAGCTCCCTCGCCACAAAAGCGTTTTCATACTTAGGACATTTATGAGCACCGCTGCTTTCGCACCTCTGCAGAATCTGGCTTCTGAACTGCTGCCCCATGCGCTGGAACCTGGCGAGGATGGCGCCCACGATCTGTCGCACTTGCAACGGGTATGGCACAACGTGCGCACGCTTCATGCTGAAGAAAGCGGTGATCTTGAGGTGCTGCTGGCCGCCGTGCTGTTGCACGATTGCGTGGCAGTGGAGAAGAACTCGCCGCTGCGTTCCCAGGCGTCACGGCTGGCGGCGCAGAAAGCGTCGACAGTGCTGACAGCCATGGATTGGCCTGACGCAAAAATCACCGCGGTCGTCCATGCCATTGAGGCCCATAGCTTCAGCGCCAACATCACACCCACGACCCTCGAAGCCCGAATCATCCAGGACGCCGACCGCCTCGACTCGCTTGGCATGCTCGGCGTGGCGCGTACCTTCTACATTGCCGGGCGCATGGGCAGCGCGCTGTACGACCCTGTGGACCCGGAGGCAGACGAGCGGGACTACGACGACAAACGCTTTTGCCTCGATCATTTCCAGACCAAATTGCTGCACCTGGCGGACGGCTTCCAAACGACCACCGGCCAGCGTCTGGCACAGGTTCGCCATCAACGCTTGAAGGGATTCATGGAGCTGTTCAAGGAAGAAATCGGCGTCGGCTGAGGAGCCAGAGCCACACCGCTCGTCGTTCATCAGGCACCAATCCCGGTCGGGGACGGACCAATATCGAGTAAGGGCTCGCCAATGCGAGCGAGGAGCAACACTCGTCCATCCCAACCAAGAGGTCACCATGAACGTCGATAAAAACCTGGAAAAAGAAGTCCTGACCCGCCTGCTGCATGCCCATCCAAGCGGCTTGGGCAAGGAGGTTCTGGACAATTACCGGGGGGAGAAAGTCGTGGCCAGCACCCTTGCGACGCTGCAGGAGCGTGGGCTGATCCAGCACGGTCATGTGATCTGCAACGAAGCCGGCGAGCACTCGCTGAACCTGCCGATCAAACTCAGCGCCGCTGGGGTTGAGGCGGCGCGCAAACTGGATAACTAACCGAGCAGGAGCTGGCGAAGCCTGCGCCAGCTCCTATAGCCAGGAGAAATCCCATGCCTCGTGGAAGCAAAGACAAATACACCGCCGAGCAGAAACGCAAGGCCGAACACATCGAAGAAAGCTACGAACGCAAAGGCGTGTCGAAAGATGAAGCCGAGGCCCGCGCCTGGGCGACGGTAAACAAGCAGTCGGGTGGCGGTGAGCGCGCCGGCGGCTCGGGACGCAAGAAACCGGCCGCTGCCAAGTCTGCCGATCGCAAGGAATCAGCCCGCCGTGCCGTCGCCACCCGTGAGGGCAAACCGCGCAACAGCAAGGCGTCACGCGATACCCAGACGGTGGACAGCCTGATGAGGGAAGCCCGGGCGAAGAAGATTCCGGGGCGCTCGAGCATGCGCAAGCAAGAGTTGATCGAGGCGTTGCGCAAGGCGGGTTGAAAGTCAGGATTAAGGGTGAATTTGAGGGCCGATGGCGGCTGATCAGGCGCTGAAAGTTTCGCGGATCAACGCGTCCACCTCCACCGCCCCCGGCGAAGTCGCCGGCCCCCAACGAGTGACCGCCAACGCCGCTGCCGCGTTCGCCCGCCGTGCCGCTTCAGCCGCCGACAAGCCCTGCGCCAACCCGGCCACAAACACCCCGGCATGGGCATCCCCCGCACCGTTGCTGTCGACGGCCGAGACCTTGAATCCCGGCACCTGCTGACGGTCGCCATGCTGGCTGATCCAGCAACCCTGCGGCCCATCGCGAACCACCATCAGGGCGTCCGTCGGTAACTGATCCGCCAAAATATTCAACGCCTCGGCAGTGTCCGACGCCCCGGTAAACCGAAGCGCCTCGACACGGTTGCTGGTCCACAGATCGATGCGCGGCAGCAAGGCCTTCATCAGCGGTGCGTCCGGCGAATCCACCAACGGTCCCGGATCGAATACCACTTTGATCCCGTCCGGCAACTCCAGCACCCAATCCACCAGCACCTGAGCCTTGCCGGCATGCAGCAGGCTGTAGCCGCTGACATAGACAAAGTCGCCC
Source organism: Pseudomonas sp. GW821-FHT01E10 (assembly GCF_059422365.1). Taxonomy (NCBI): domain Bacteria; kingdom Pseudomonadati; phylum Pseudomonadota; class Gammaproteobacteria; order Pseudomonadales; family Pseudomonadaceae; genus Pseudomonas; species Pseudomonas sp. GW821-FHT01E10. The sequence goes on along the minus strand of NZ_JBWKWT010000017.1, from coordinate 70,213 downwards.
GCCTCGGCCGGCACACTCGCCAGGTCTTCGGCGGTCAATTCGCCTTCGGCACCGATGTAGGAAATGAACGTGCGTTCGGCCGAGGCTTCAGTCAGTGCGACACACAACCCGGTGTCGCGCTCAGCACGGTGAGCGATGCCGATCCGAATGCCTTCTGCCGTCATCGCCTCCCGGGCCAGATCACCAAAACGGCCATTGCCATGGCGCCCGAGGTAGACCACCGACAAGCCGTTCCGTCGGGCCGCGGCCATCACATTGAAACCGCCGCCCGCCTCGAAACGGGCGGATTGCGCCAGCACGTCACCGCCCGAATGAGGCAATTTGTCCACGGCCATGACCAGGTCGATGATGACCTGGCCGGTGTGCAGCAGCCTAGACATGCGCAGGCTCGAGCAACGCGGTACGACGGTCCTTGGCGCCGCCGAGCACCCAGTAAATCCCGCCAGCCACCACGAACGTCACGATCCAGCCCAGGCCGTTGTGACCCAGCCAGGAGTCGGACAGGAAGCCCCGGAACCAGACATCTTGTTCAGTGGTGCCAATGGTGGTGAAGCTGAAACCCAACACAATCGCCACCGCCCACGCACCGAATGCACGCCATTCGACGCCGCCGCGATACCAGTAGGCGCTGCTCGGGCTGACGTCCAGCAGGTCCTTGGGGCTGTAGTAATGACGATGGATCAGGTCGACCACGAAGATTCCGACCCACGCCGTGATGGGCACCGCCAGCAAGGAAATGAAGGTAATGAACGGACCGTAGAAGCTCTCGGCGATCAGCATGAAGTAGATCGAGCCGGCGAAGATCGCCACGATATCGACCACCACCGCGTACACGCGCTTGACCTTCAGACCGAGGGTCAAGGTGGTCAGCCCGGCGGAGTACACCGACAGGTTGTTCGACAGCAGTAGCCCGCCGAACGCGGTGATCAGGTACGGCACCGCCATCCAGCTCGGCAGCATGTCGCGGATCGCGACAATCGGGTCAGTGGCCGAGGCCAGATCGTTGTTACCCACCGACAGCAGACCGCCAAGGGTGATCAGCAGCACCAGCGGAATCCCCGCACCGAACGCCGCCGACGCCACCAGGCGCACCGCTTTGACGCTGCGGTGCTGGTAGCGCGACATGTCCGCGCCGGCGTTGGCCCAGCCGATCCCGGTACCGGCGGCCATGGTGCCGATGCCGATGATCATCGCGCTCAGCGGTGCTGGCGTGGCATTGAATACGGCGCTCCAATCGATGGTCGCGCAGAGGAAACCACCGACCAGGATATTCAGCGCACCGAACACATAGGTTGCCCATTTCTGGATCACCAACAATGTGGCGTGGCCGAGACCGGACACCGACAACGTCAGCAGCACGAAAATCGCGATGAACACCAGGGTCAGCAGCGGTGCGCTTTTGGCTTCCACCGGCGAGCCGAACACTATCGAGCACAACGACAGCAGGACGAACGCGGCGGTGGTGGTATTGACCGTTTCCCAACCCAGGCGCGACATCAGCGAGACCAGCGTCGGGCCGATATTGCCGCGTACGCCGAAGATCGCCCGCGACAATGTCAGGCTCGGTGCGCGGCCACGACGACCGGCAATGGAGATGATCCCCACCACCGCAAAAGAACCGGCGGCACCAAGGATCGCGACGATGATCGCTTGCCAGATCGCCAGGCCGCGAAAGGCCACCAGCGTGGCACCCAACGGCAAGCCGAGAATGGAAATGTTGGCCGCGAACCAGACCCAGAACAGTTGCAGCGGATGACCGTTGCACTCCCCCTCCGGTACCGGTTCTATACCACGGGTTTCCAGTTGTCCGGCGCTTTGCCCGGCGTTCGATGAACTCATGAAAATGCTCCTTGCAATTGTTATGGTGTGGGCAATCTCGGAGGACAAAACAACAGCCGGCCGTCCTGCCCGTGTTTGTGCGTTCCATTGCGGGTGAAAAATTCAAGTATGCGGCGTGTTCATCGCGGGCAAGCCCGCGATGGGGCCAGTCCAGTCAACGTAAAGCCAACAGTCCTTTTACCAACGGTTCCAACTCCAACGAGTTAACCGCTTTAACCTGCTCGATCATCGCCATCGGCCAGCTCTCAAGCCCCAGACAGGCCCCGAGCATGGCGCCGAGCATCGCCGCGATGGTGTCGGTGTCACCGCCCAGGCTCGCGGCCATGCACAGCGCTTCGAAGGCCGTCATCTCGCCGATGGCCACTTGCTGGGCCAGCGCAAACGACACCACCACCGATTCCTGTGAGGCCACCGAAGTGCCGATCACGTCGTACAGCAAATCCGCCAGCAACGCCTTGTCGCTGTCGATGCCGATACTCCGCGCCCAACTGATGCGCGAGGCAATCCGCCCGCCGGCGACCCAGTGGCCGTGACTTTCTGCCTGCTGCGCGAATTGCTGGCCGAGGTTCAACGCCTCACCCAGGTCCATGCCGTTGATCCCGGCGGAAACCACTGCCGCCACCGCCGCCGCACTGGCAATTCCCAGCGTGGTGTTGTGGGTCACCTGACAGGCTTGCACCACGGCGCGGATGAAACGCTCTGGATCGGCGACATCGGCCGCAATCCCCACCGGGGTGATGCGCATCGCTGCGCCATTGGTGGTGCCATAGCGCCCCGCCTCTTCCAGCGAGTGGCCGGCGAGGATCATTTCGATCGCGCGTTTGGTCGAAGGGCCGAGCAAGTCTTGCGAGCCCTTGGCCTGCATCCCGGCTTCCCATTCGATCAATCGTTGGGCCAGTACCGCCGGTTCGATCCGGCCCTCGCCCTCGATCAACAACCGAGCGACCAGAATCGCCTGCTCGGTATCGTCGGTGATAGAACCTTTGGGCAAGTTCGCGGCAATCGGTTGATCGGGGCCGGCGTCTTGCAGATCGGTGATTTCAACGAAGCGCGCCTTGATGTCGGCGCGGCTCAGGGATTGGGTCGGCATGCCCAGCGCATCGCCCAGGGCCAGTCCATAGAACGCGCCGAGGGCACGGTTGAGCGCGGTCATTTTGGAGCTCCAAACTGCAAATGCAGACGAAAGTGCACCGGATCGAGCAGGCTTTCGACCTGCTCCATAAAACGGTTCTGACGGTCGTAGGTGGTGCGCAGGGCCTTGAGAAATACCGTGCCGACCGGGCGCCCGAGCAGTTCGGCGTCTTCGGCGTTCAAGGGTTCGGCACCGATCCACTGATCGCCGTGCTCGCCGACATAGCCGTAGGCAGCCAACGTGATGGTCAGGGAGTTATCAATCAGTCCCACTCGCGGCAGGCCTTCCAGGCCTCCGGTCGCGGGCATTAACGCGCGTTCCAGAGACACCAGCGTACCGTCGGTGGCGCGCCGGCGACGGTCGAGGGTGATGAATTGATCGGTGCCGAACCGCGACAGCAGGTCAGGACGGGTCACCGCCTCCAGTCGCAGCACTTCGGTATTGATCAACGCCCCGCTGTCCGCCAGTGCCTGGGCCCAGCCGCTGCTCTGATCGAGCACTACGCCGTCGTAAGTAACGATGGAACCGACTCCGCTTTGCGTGGCGATGTAGTGACGCCGTTTCAGTTCGGCCAGGGCTTCACGCAGCGTGCCGCGGCTGACCTTGAATTCTTGAGCCAACTGATGTTCACCCGGCAATAGCAAGCCGTCCTCCATGAGGCCGCTTTCGATGCGCCGGACAAGCTCATCGATAATCCGTTGTTTCTTGTCAAATCGTACCTGTCTAACCATGTACAAAGTGATAACCGAAAGGGATTAGGGCGAGCAAGGGATATTTTGTGGCTGGATTGTGTGACAGACAGACCGCTTTCGCGGGCAAGCCTCGCTCCTACAGGGGGATCTGCACGGTACTGTAGGAGCGAGGCTTGCCCGCGAAGGCGTCGGCACATCCAGTATCCATGTGCCGGGCATCCCGCTCCCCCGGGAAAATCAGCGTTGTTTCAGTCGGTCGATCACAACCGCCAGCAACAGGATCGAACCGCGAATCACGTACTGATAGAAGGTATCGATGTTCTTCAGGTTCATCGCATTCTCGATGATCGCCAGAATCAGCACTCCGGCAATCACATGCCGAATCATCCCGATCCCGCCACTCAGCGACACCCCGCCCAACACGCAGGCCGAGATCACTGTCAGCTCGAAACCCTGGCCAATCATCGGCTGACCCGAGGTCATGCGCGACGCCAGAATCACCCCGGCCAATGCACCAATCACCCCGTGCACGGCGAAGATGATGATCTTGGTTCGGTCAACGTTTACCCCAGCCAGCAACGCCGCTTCCTGGTTGCCACCGATGGCCATGGTGTTGCGCCCGTAGGTGGTGTAATTCAGCAGCCAGCCGAAAAACAGGAAGCAAACGATGGTGATCAAAATCGGCACCGGCACACCGAATAACTGGCCATTACCGAAGACGAAAAACGACTCCTGGGACACGCCCACCGCTTTGCCGTTGGCAAAGATGTAAGCCAGGCCACGAACAATCTGCATGGTCGCCAGCGTGGTGATCAACGCATTGACCCGCAGCTTGGCGATCACGATCCCGTTGATCAGCCCGACAATCAGCCCCATCACCAGCGCCGCACTGACGCCGAGGAACACGCTGTTGGTGTCGCGCATCACCACCGCCGCGACCACGCCGGCGCAGGCAATCACCGAGCCCACGGACAAGTCGAAGTGCCCCGACGCCAGGCAATACAACATGGTGCAGGCGGCAATCCCGGTGGTGGAAATCGCCAGGCCCAGACCGCGCATGTTCAGCGGCGACAGGAAGTTGTCGATCAGCAAGGTGCAGAGCACGAAGATCCCGACGGCCGCCAGCAGCATTACCCAGTCATCGAGAAAGCGTCGTAGGTCCAGCGGTTTGCGCGGGGTTGGCAGAGCGTTGTTTTGGATGGTCATAGTCACCTCTCAGTTCGCCACGTCGGCAGCGCGTTGGCGTGGCAAAGCCAGTTGCAGCAGGTTGGATTCATTGGCGTGTTCGCGGGTCAGTTCGCCGCGCATCGTGCCTTCGCAGAGCACCAGGATGCGGTCGGAAATACCCATGACTTCCATCAGGTCGCTGGACACCACAATCACCGCAATACCGCTGGCGGCCAGGTTGTGGATGATCTGGTAGATCTCGGCTTTGGCGCCGATGTCGATGCCGCGTGTAGGCTCATCGAGCAGCAGGACTTTCATCGGCATCGACAGCCAGCGACCGAGAATCGCCTTCTGCTGATTGCCGCCGGACAGGTACATGATTTTCTGCGCCGCGTTGGGCGTCTTCACCTTCAGCGCCTTGATCTGCTTGTCGGCGTTGCCCTTTTCCCACAGCCCGCGCAACAGGCAACCGAAGGTGGAATGAGCACCACGAGCACTGATGTTGATGTTCTCGGCGACACTGGCGAGCGGCAGGATGCCCTCCTTCTTGCGGTCCTCGGGGCACAGCAGAATCCCCGCCGCAATGGCATCGCGCGGTGAACGCAGTTTCAGTTCATGTCCACGCAACTCCAGGCGTCCGGCCGTGTTGCGGGTAAGTCCGCTGAGCATGCGAAACAGCTCGGTGCGGCCCGCGCCAACCAAGCCGAACAGACCCAGAATCTCGCCCTTGTGCACCTCGAAACTCACCGGTTCACGCAAACCCGGCCCCAGCAAACCGTCAACCTTGAGCGCCACCGCGCCACGCGGGCGGCTGCGGTAATCGTAGATATCCTGAATGTCGCGACCGACCATGCACGTCACCAACTGGTCATGGGTCAGCGCGCTCATGTCCTCGAAGGTGCGCACGAAGCGACCGTCCTTGAACACCGTTACCGCGTTGCAAATACGGAACACTTCCTCCATGCGATGGGAGACGTAGAGCACCACTTTGCCTTCGTCGCGCAGGCGCCCGATGATTGCCATCAAGCGATCGATTTCCCGCGCCGACAGGCTGCTGGTGGGTTCGTCGAACGCAATCACATGCGCGCCACGGGACAGCGCCTTGGCGATTTCCACCAGTTGCCGCTGACCGAGGGACAATCGCCCGACTTTCTCTTGTGGATCGATTTCATCGGCCAGGCCTTTGAGGCAGGCCAGTGCCTGTTGCCGCAAAACGCTGCGATTGATCAGGCCGAAACTTGCCGGCAGATGCCCAAGAAACAGGTTCTCGGCCACGGTCATTTCCGGCACCAGGTGCAGCTCCTGATGGATCACCGCGACCCCGCTGCCAATGCTGTCGGCAGTGGATTTGAAGACCCTCGTCTGCTCGCCGATCCGCAGGTCGCCGCTGCTCGGCGTGTAAGCACCGCCGAGGATCTTCAGCAGTGTGGATTTACCGGCGCCGTTCTCGCCCATCAAGGCGTGAACCTGCCCCGGATGCGCGACGAAGCTGATGCCGTCCAGCGCCTTCACCCCGGGAAAGGTTTTGCCGATCCCGTTGAAGCGCAGGCTGCCGCCAATGCGCTGTTCATCTGTTTGTACGTGTGCGTGCATAACCCACCTCATCACACCGATCAGGCGGCCCCGTCGCCGGGGCCGCCAATGAAATCAACCGACCCTCAATTCCACAGGCCGATCTTTTCCAGTTCCTGCTTGAAGTTGTCGCGCGTGATCAGCGTCACGTCGTCCATGGCGGTGTATTTCGGCGGTTCTTTGCCGGTGGTGACCCACTCGTGCATCATGCTGGCGGTGTTGTAGCCCTCGATGTGCGGGCTCGGCAGCATCGAGCCGAAGAAGCCGCTGTTGGCTTTCTTCAATTCGCCGATGGCATCGGTGCCGTTGATGCCGATGCCGATTACGTTAGCCGCGGCAAAACCGGCGCTTTCGGTGGCGCGCACGCCGCCCAGCACGGTGTTGTCGTTCATCCCGCCGATGATCAGGTTTTTCGCCCCGCTCGGGAGCTTCACCAGCGCCGAGTTGGTGGCGTCCATGCTGCCAGGTACGTCGAGGGTTTTCAGGGCCGAGAACAGAATGTGGTCTTTCGGCATCCCGGCGTCTTCCAGGGCTTTAACCGAACCGTCGGTGCGTTTCTTGCCGGTATCGAGTTCGTTGAAGGTGTTGATCACCGCATAGGTTTGTTTCCAGTCCCAGCCGCGTTTTTTCGCTTCGGCGGCCATGGCGGCGCCCTGCTTCTGGCCAACTTCGAAAGCTGCCATGCCGAGGTATGGCACGTCCTCCATGAACTTGCCGCCGGCATCGACGAAACGGTCATCGACAGCGATCACTTTCAAACCGTTGAGCTTGGCCTTGGCCATGATCGCCGGGCCGAGGGAGACGTCCGGCGGGCAGATCACGAAGCCCTTGGCGCCGTTCGCCGCCAGGCTGTCGATGGCCGAAAGGGTTTTCTCGCCATCAGGCACAGCGATCTTGATGACGGTGAAGCCCTTGTCCTTGGCGGCCTTTTCAGCGAAGGCCCACTCGGTCTGGAACCAGGGCTCTTCGGCCTGCTTGACCAGAAAACCGATCTTCACTTCCTCGGCCGCCAGCAACGTACTGCTCAGGCTGACCGCGGTGACCGCCAAAGCGGCACAGCACAGGGAACGGATCCCACGACGACGTTTCATAAGCTGACTCCTTGTTATTTTTTTTGAGCGTTAGTTGAAAGCCAATACTGCGGTCGAAGCATGTAGCCAATAGTCATATCGTATGATGATTGTATTTCAGGCGTAGTTTTGCGCCTGAAACCCAAGTTATTCAGTCGTGGTACATGACCGAACGACCACCATCGATGGTGATGCACGAAGCGTTGATGAATGGCGCCTCATCGCTGGCCAGGAACACGGCAGTCATCGCCACTTCGATTGGCTGACCGATGCGGCGCGGTGGATGCAAGTCGAAGGCCCGTTGACGTTCGGCATGAGGGTCGGCAAAGCCGTTCCAGTAGTCGACGTTCAGTTGGGTTTCGATATAGCCCGGCGCGATGGCGTTGACGCGAATGCCCTTGGGTGCGTATTCGATGCCCAAGGCGCGGGTCAGCCCGAGTAAGCCATGCTTGGCCACCGGGTACGGGAAGCAGCCGGGAATGATGTGAGTGGAATGGGTCGAGGCGATGTTGATGATGCTGCCGATGCCCTGCTCGATCATCTGCGGCAGCACGGCTTTGCAGCCATACCAGGCGCCGTCCAGGTCGATGGCGAAGCAACGATGCCAGTCGTCCTCGGTCATTTGCAGCGGATCACGGAACACGTTGACCCCGGCGCAGTTGACCAGCACGTCGATGCGACCGTGAAGCTCAATGGCCAACTTGGCCATGGCGTGCAGGTCTTGCTGGCGCGATACGTCGGCCTTGATCGCCACGACATCCGCGCCTTGTTCACGCCAATGCGCCGCGACTTTTTCGACTTTCTCGGCCTGGATATCGCTGATGACCAGCTTGGCTTGCTGGGACGCAAAGGTCGCGACAATCGCTTCGCCGATCCCCTGAGCGGCGCCGGTCAACAGCACGACCTTGTTTTTGAGGCGCTCACCCTTCGGCGGTTCGGGCACCGGTGGCAAGGAAAGGGGTTCAGCCATGGATCAACACTCCTGTTCGAGGGCACGACGAAAACCGGACATCTGTCGATGTCCGGTCAAAAGGCTTTTTGGAATAGGCAGGCAGGCGTGCAAACGCCCGGGCGCCGGGGCGGCCTGAAGCACTGTCACCCCAAGGGAGGACGGTGGAATATCGCTGCATCACTTCACCTGTTTTGTTTTTTTAAGTGTGAGTGCGTGTAACTGATGGGGCCGACTATAAACCCGGCCACCAACAAATCTCAATATATAATTTTGCATCCCATATTTTGGGATTTAGCCTGCAAATCTCTGACAGGGCTTTCCGGGCACATCGACTCGAACCGACAACACCGCACCATCCAATGGATGGTTGAGCGGGCTCGCCGCACTGGTGATGTACAAGGTTTTGAAGTCTTCGCCACCAAACACGCAACTGGTGGGGCGACTGACAGGCAGTTCGATCACCCGATCGACATGACCGTCCGGGCTCAGCCTGAGCAAGCAACTGCCGTCCCAGCGGGCGTTCCAGATATAGCCCTCGGCATCCATCGCCGAGCCGTCGGGGCCACCCCGTTCGTGGGGGCCAAACCAGACGCAGGCGGTGTCGAGGTTGCCGTCGGTATGGATGAAATGTTGGTACAACGTACCGTCGAGGCTGTCGGCGAAATACAGGGTTGTGCCGTCGTCGCTCCATAGCAATGTGTTGGGGATGCCGAGCCCTCGAAGCAGCGGCGTGACCCGAGCATCGCGGTCGATGCGAAACAGGCCACCGGAGCGGCGCACGATCGGCAAATCTTCGCCCTGCTCGCCGATGTTGTTTTGCATGGTGCCCAGCCAGAGCCGGCCCAAGGCATCGCAGCGGGCTTCGTTGGCGCGATTGCCGGGTTGCGGATCGGCCACACAGAGCAAGGTCAGCCGAGGCTCCAGGCCGGGAGAGTTCAGGTCCAGCCGATAAACCCCACTGCTCAATGTCACCAGGGCATCGCCACTTTCGCAGGGGATGAATGCGGACACGTGTTCCGGCATCTGCCAGATTTCCACATTGGCGCCGATCAATCGCAGCGCCTGTTGGCCGGCGATATCGACCCAGTACAGCGCCTGGGTCGGTGCATCCCAGAACGGACCTTCACCGAGTCGCGCACGGTGTTCGGTAACCGCAGTCCACGTCATGAAACCTCCTTTTTATGCTTTTATGTGGGAGCGAGCCTGGTCAGCTTGCCTTCTTGTCGGCCATGACTTGGGGGTAAAACCGTTTGATCGCCAGGTCGGCGTTATCGATCAGGGTCATGCAGGCCCACACACCCCGCGCAGCATCCCGGGCGGCGATGGCGTCGGCCATGTCTTTGTGAATCGGCAAGGTTCGGCGCAGTTCGTCCGGGTCGGCGGCAGACACTTCGAACGACACCGCCAGCAGCGCGCCGAGGGCCGGGACCATTTGTTCGATGAATTGATTGTGGCTGGCGGCGAGGATGCACTCGTGGAAGAACTGGTCGGCGCGGTTGTAATCGATGCCGCTGTCTACGGCTCGTTCCAGCGCGTTGTAGGCCTGAAGCACGGCTTGCACTTGTTCCACCGTCGCGCGCTCGCAGGCCCAACGCACCGCCATCGGCTCGATGGTACGACGCAGGTCAAGCAAGTCGTCGACGAAGTTTTCCGGCAAACCGCTGCGCGACAGCCAGCCGACGACTTGTGGATCGAAGAGGTTCCAGCGCCGTACCGGCAACACCCGCGTGCCGACCTTCGGCCCGACTTCGAGCATGCCTTTGGCGACCAGGGTTTTGATCGCTTCGCGGATGACCGTACGGCTGACCCCAAGCTGCTCGCCCAAGTCGGCTTCAACCTTGATGGTCTGACCGGGCTTCACCTGGCCAGCGGCAATCCAGCACCCCAGCCAATCAACCGTCGACGCGTGAAAACTGCTGGACATGGGTACCTCACCGCCCGGTGAAAATAAAAATGAAACGACACGAAAGCCGTTCGCAATGGATGCCCACGCTAATCATCATATGATTGGGTGTCAATTGGATTTTTCTGGAGTTCTTGCCAACACAGGCATGACTGTTCGTCCGATTACTCCCCCGGCGCTTTGAACCCACCCACTTTGTAAACTACGGTTAGCCCGCAACAGATCAGGCTGTTTCACTAAAATCCGCTATTGCCAGGTATGAACATGGACATGGATGCGTCTACGAAATACCCCATTGTGTTGGTTCACGGTCTTTTCGGCTTCGACAGAATCGCCGGCTATCCGTACTTCTTCGAAATCGAGGAAGCCCTAGAACGTGCTGGTGCCCAGGTGTTTGCCGTGAATATTCCAACCGTCAACGGTAATGAGGAACGCGGTGAAAAACTGCTCGAACACGTCGACCGTATTTTGCGGGAAACGGGCGCCGCCAAGGTCAATCTGATCGGCCATAGCCAAGGTCCGCTGGCCGCACGCTACGTCGCAGCCCTGTACCCGGAAAAGGTTGCGTCGGTCACCTCGGTCAGTTGCCCTAACCACGGCTCCGAGATTGCCGACCAACTGCACAAGGCACTGACACCCGGAGAATTACCCGAAGCCTTGGTATTAGCCCTGTTAGGCGCAGTCGGCACCTTCATTTCGTTGATCAGTGGCCATCCGGAAAACCCCATCGACCCTCAAGCGGCGTTCGAATCGCTGACCAGCGCAGGCCTGGCCGCCTTCAATCGCAAGTACCCGCAAGGGCTGCCAAAGGTTTGGGGCGGGGAAGGCAACGAAGTTGAGAACGGCGTGTATTACTACTCCTGGAGCGGGATCGTGCAGAACTTTCAAAGCCTGCAACTCCTCGACCCGACCCATTTGAACTGTAAAGTGCTGTCGCAGTTATTTTATAAAGAGAAGCACGCCAATGATGGGCTGGTCGGCCGCTACAGCTCTCATTTGGGCAAAGTGATCCGCTCGGATTACCCCATGGACCACTTTGATGCAGTCAACCAGATGGCCGGGATCAACAGTTGGAACGTGAGCCCGGTGATGCTCTACCTTGAACACGCCGCCCGGCTCAAGAGCAAGGGTTTGTAAGCCCATAAAAAACGGCCCGCTGCAATAACGGGCCGTTTCGTTTCTCGGGTTCAGCGCTTACGGCTCAAGTCCGATCGGGAAAAACTCGCCACCGCTCCAGACACCGAGCCAGCTCTGCCCGTCAATCTCACGGCTCACCGCCAGCTCTACCAATTGGTAGAACACATTGCGGTGAATCAGCGCTTCAAGGTTGCTGCGCACATGCACGTACGGCGCAGGCTCCTGAGTCACCGGGTCGATCACCACGCGCATGGGGTGCTCGACACCGGCGTCGGTGGTTTCATCGACGTTGGTGGTAAAGCGCAAGACCTGAGCCTCACCCTCGCCTTCGACTTCCACGGCTATCGCCACGAACGGTGCGTCGTCGACCTTGATGCCGACCTTTTCGACTGGAGTAATCAGAAAGTAATCATCGCCGTCGCGGCGAATGATGGTGGAGAACAGCTTGACCATCGGCTTGCGCCCGATCGGCGTGCCCAGGTAATACCAGGTGCCGTCGCGGGAGATGCGCATGTCGATGTCGCCGCAGAAGTCGGGGTTCCACAAGTGGACCGGTGGCAAACCTTTGGTTTTGGGGATTTGTCCCAACAGGTCATTGGCTTTTTGCGGGCCACTCATGGCGTTCTCCTTTTAATTACTGATCGCTGAGCCCCAACAGGCTACGAGCGTATTGCTCCAGCGGCGGGCCCAGAAGATCTTCTGGCCTGTTATCGTAGAACGTCAGTAAACCGCCACGACTCTTGATACGTGCAGTATCGATCAAATACTGGGTGCTGGTCTCGATCAACATGATCTGAATGACGCCACTGTCGATCCCGAGGCGATCCGAGCGCTCCTGGTCGATCAAATCGTCCGCGTTGCCGATGCGGTCGTCGGCCTTGGCAAAACGTGTATAGAGCAGGTAGTGAGCACCGGCGGCACGGGCTTCTCCCATGGCGGCGTCGAGGCCTTCCGGCGCGCGGGCGCGGCGGACCATCGGGAAATATTCGATAAAGCCGTTGAAGGCTTCTTCGGCCACCACGTTAGGTCGCGGAGAAGCAATGCCCGGTGGCGCGAAGGCGCCCTGGGCGATGTAGATGAAGGAGTCCGGCTGAATGCGGATGTTATTCACGCGACGGCTGTCGCTATGGTCCAGCAGCCCCACGTCGCTCATGTGGTAGCGAGTTCCTTCGGCCATATCGCTGACATTCATGCAGCCGCCAAGTGCCAAAACGGCCAGCAGCAAAACCAGGCTACGCATCCTTCCCTCCAGAAGCCGGTGACGGAAAACCGGCGAATGGCCGAGGGATGCAGCTTCCGCGCCAGCTCAGGTCATGTGCATTTTCAGTCTGAACAGACCTGTGGCGAGGGAGCTTGCTCCCGTTCGGCTGCGCAGCAGTCGTAAGTTCCAGGGAATGCGGAGCGTTTGGTAATTTTAGGGCCGCTTCGCGCCCCAGCGGGAGCAAGCTCCCTCGCCACAGCAAGCGCCCTTCACCGCAAGACCCGGTCAGCCGCCGATGATTTTCATGATGGTCGCGCCACCGGAGAACGCCACTTCCTGCTTGTCCCCCAGAGCCTTCACCAGCAGTCGCTGCAAGGCCGGCAATGCCTGATGACGGGGTTTGTCCAGCAGATCGCCGACATAGTGGCGATTGCTCGACGACAGGCAGCCATGCAGCCAGCCAGTGGACGACAAGCGCAGACGCGAGCAGGTGCGGCAGAACGGCACGCTTTCGTTGGCGATCACGCCGAAGTGGCCCTGTCCCGGAATCTCGTAGCGCACCGCCGTGGCATCGACCGGCGCGTCGGCCTGCAGGTATTCGTAGTGTTCGCCGATCAGGCTCAGCAATTGCTGAAGGCTGACGAACTGTTGCAGGAAGGCGTTGGAATCACTGGCCAAGTGCCCCATGCGCATCAACTCGATGAAGCGCAGCTCGTAGCCGCGTTCCAGGCAGTAATCGAGCAATGGCATCACCTGATCGAGGTTTTGCCCACGCAGCGGCACCATATTGACCTTGATCTTCATGCCGGCTGCCGCGGCCTGGGCCATGCCGTCGAGCACGGTCGCCAGATCGCCGCCGCGGGCAATGCTGCGGAAAGCCCCGGCGTCCAGGGTATCGAGGGAAACGTTGATGCGCCGAATGCCGGCATCCACCAGCAGCGGCAGCTTCTTCGCCAACAGCTGGCCATTGGTGGTCAGGCTGATGTCCGCCAGCCCCATCTGCCCGACGGCGGTCATGAAGGCTTCGAGCTTGGGGCTGACCAGTGGCTCGCCACCGGTAATGCGCAGACGCTCGATGCCGGCTGCTTCGATCAGATAAGCCACGCCGCGTGCCATCGCCTCGGCCGACAACTCATCCTGCGCAGCCACCAGCCGTTTGCCGTTGGGCACGCAGTAGGTACAGGCGTAGTTGCAGGCGGAGGTCAGACTGATCCGCAAATTGCGAAAACGCCTGCCTTGACGGTCAACGATCATGGATCACTCCGGCGAAAGAAGATTCGAACGCGCAAAACTTGACTCACAAATCAAGTTTTAGCAAGCCCTATGCCTGAGTATATTCCTGCGGTACTGCGCCACGTAGCTAAATCATGGCTCATGGCGCAATTAGACAACTGGATGGCTCAGCTGCTCGGAGTGTCGGTATCGCGCTTGCGCTTGTTGCCCATGCGCACGCCGATGTCCATCAGGAACTGGAAGAAACCTTCCTGATCTTCCAGCACATTGCTCCAGAACGGCGAGTGATACAGCGCCACGGCGCCATGCACCAGCGCCCAGGCTGCGCAGTAATGGAAGTAAGGAGGCACGTCTTCGAGCTTGCCTTCGCTGATCCGGCCCTTGATCAGCAGGGTCAGGCGTTCGAAGTTCGAGGCGCGGATCTTGTGCAGTTCCTCGACCATCTCCGGTACCTGGTTGCCCTTGACCACCTTTTCTTCCAGGCGATCGAACAACCGATAGCGTTGCGGATCGCGCATGCGGAATTCGAAGTAGGCCCGGGACAGGGCTTCCTTGTCCTTATCGACATCGGCGGAATGCAACAGCTCGTTCAAATCACGCTCGTAGTCGAGCATCAGGCGCAGGTAGATCTCCGCCTTGGATTTGAAGTGCTTGTAGATCGTGCCTTTGCCGATACCTACGGCATCAGCAATCATCTCGACGGTGACACTGTCTTCACCTTGTTCGAGGAACAGCTTGAGCGCGGTATCGAGAATTTCTTGCTCGCGGCGACGAAACTCACGGACCTTACGAGGTTCTTTATGCATAAGAAAAGGTCTGTAGGGGTCAAAATTCGAAGCCGCGTATTATGCCTAACTTACGCCAAAATGCACGGATCATCCGACCATATATGTGTTTCTTGATGAATTCACGCGACCTCGCCGGTTGATGAGAACTCAACCGAAGCGCACGTATTCCAAATTTGTTTAAAAACCCGACCAACCAAACTGGACTCGGCGCGATACTGATCAATACTTCAACTGTCGGCGAGGCATCTCCCCCAAGTGTCGCGCCGATGAAGGTACCAAAGGATTGCGTGCCTTTGTTTTACTCCTAATGGTCTTAACCCGGATTCACCCCCCAGAACCCGGGTTTTTTTTGCCTGCAATTTGGGAGCAAAGCCCGCCACAGGTTGCGACTTTTTCCAACGTTACGCCGATGCCCTGACGTGCGCCAACGGAAATAACCGCTTGAAATTCTCGGTAGTCTGCTCGGCAAATCGCTCGTAGGGCTCGCCTCGTAACATTGCCAGAAATTCCGCTACCTCACGCACGTACTGCGGCAGGTTCGGTTTGCCGCGATACGGGATCGGCGCCAGGTACGGCGAGTCGGTTTCCACCAGCAAGCGGTCGGCCGGCACTTTGCTGGCCACATCGCGCAAGGCATCGGCATTGCGAAAAGTGACAATACCGGACAGGGAAATGTAATAACCCATATCCAGCGCGGCCTTGGCCATCTCCCAGTCTTCGGTGAAGCAATGCAGAACGCCTGCTTGAGGCAGCGCCGCCTCACGCAGCAGTTCGAGGGTGTCGGCCCGGGCGCCCCGGGTATGAATGATTACCGGCTTGCCGGTCTGTTGCGCCGCTTGCAGGTGCAGGCGGAACGACTCCTGCTGCAACTCTGCCGCTTCCGGTTCGTAGTGGTAATCCAGGCCGGTTTCCCCGATCGCCACCACCCGCGGATGATTGAGTTCGCGCAACAGCCAATCCAGCGCCGGAGCGGCACCGGGCTGCACGTCCAGCGGATGCACACCGACTGAACAATCGACGTCGTCGTAGCGTTCGGCCAGGGCTTTGACATCGGCGGCGTTATCGGCGCTGACGCCAATGCACAGAAAGTGCCCTACTCCCCTCTGACGAGCTGCGTCTAGCGCGGCATCCAGGGAGCCGTCGTGGGCGGTGAGGTCGAGGCGATCAAGGTGGCAATGGGAATCTACAAGCATAAAAGGGCTGCAACTTACATCGTATGAGTGGGACGGTCGGACTTCAGGGCTCCGGCCAGATGGGTTTCGATTCGACTGCGCGCGGTGTTATCGCCTTCGTTGAATTGCACGCCGACTCCAGCGGCGCGGTTGCCCTGGGCACCTTTGGGGGTAATCCAGGTGACCCTGCCGGCGACCGGGATCTTTTCCGGTTCGTCCATCAGGTGCAGCAGCATGAAGACCTCATCGCCCAACTTGTAGCTCTTGTTGGTCGGGATAAACAGGCCACCGTTCTTGATGAATGGCATGTAGGCCGCATAGAGCACGGACCTGTCCTTGATGGTCAAGGACAAAATGCCATTGCGCGGCCCCGGACTGATGGGTTCATTCATGCTGACCTCCATTTCTGATGATCAGAGTCTAGTCACCTCTGGGCAGGCAAGGATACCCATTGCACCAACAGCGCCTCCAGCAACAGCGCCGGATTGAGGTTGGCCTTGCTCATCACTTTCTGCCGCTGGGCTAGAATCCAGTCCTGAATATTCAGGACTTTATCCTGAGCGGCTTTCTGCGCCAGGTATTGAATGACCTTGCGCATGTCCGCCAGCCCCAGCCCCGCTTCATCCTGAGTCAACTGATAACGCAGGATCAGGCTCGACCAGTCGCAGAACCAGTCGAACAGCAGCAACATGGGAATGGTTTTCCATTCCTCGGCCAGTTGCGTCGGCGATTGCTGCTGCTTGAGCAACTTCTTCACGCCCTCGACCACCAGCGCCCGCTGCTCGCGCACGCCCTGGGCCTGCAATTTGACCGCGGCCAATGGCGAACCGGCAGCAAGGGTCAGCAGTTCAATGCGCTCGTCTTCCGAGCAGTCCGGCAACGTCTTGGCCAGCCACGCCAGACTCATGGCTTCGCTCGGCAAAGGACAGGCCTGCTGTACGCAACGGCTCTTGATGGTCGGCAGCAGACGACTGGTCTGGTGGCTGACGAGCAGCAATACGGTGTCGCCGGACGGCTCTTCAAGGCTTTTTAGCAAGGCGTTGGCGGCGTTGATGTTCATCGACTCGACCGGCTCGATCAGCACCACTTTGCGACCGCCCATCTGCGAAGTCTGAACCACGAAGCTGACCAGGTCACGTACCTGATCGACCTTGATCGCCTTGTCTGCCTCTTCCGGTTCCAGGACGTAGTTGTCGGGATGACTACCGGCCTTGAGCAGAAGGCAGGATTTGCATTCACCGCAGGCGCCCTGGGCGGTCGGACGCTGGCACAACAAACTGGCCATCAACCGCTCGGCCAGCGCACGCTTGCCGATCCCGGCCGGGCCATGCAGCAGATAGGCATGGGCGTGCTGGGCACGACCGGCCAATTGCTGCCAGAGACTGTCCTGCCACGGATAGGCTTCAGCCACGGGTCAACTCCAGCAGACGTGGCAGCAAGACATCCAGAGACTGCTGAACCTGCGCCAGCGGTTGAGCGGCATCCACCAGGACATAACGCGCAGGATCCGCTTTGGCACGCTCGAGGAAGGCACTGCGCACGGCATCGAAGAACGTGCGGCCTTCAAGCTCGAAACGGTCCAGGCGACCGCGGGCGCTGGCGCGGGCCAGGCCCACTTCCACCGGCAGATCGAAGATCAGCGTCAAGTCCGGGCGCAGATCGCCCTGGACGAATGTTTCGAGGGTCGCGATACGCTCCAGCGACAAACCGCGACCACCGCCCTGGTAGGCATAGGTCGAATCGGTAAAACGATCACACAGAACCACCGCGCCACGGGCCAGCGCCGGGCGGATCACCTCGGCCAGGTGCTGGGCTCGCGCAGCGAACACCAACAGCAGCTCGGTGTCAGGGTTCATGACCTCATCGACCGGCGCCAACAACACGTCGCGGATCCGCTCGGCCAGGGGCGTGCCGCCCGGCTCCCGGGTCAACACCACCTCGATCCCGGCGGCGCGCAGACGCTCGGCCAGGTATTCGCGATTGGTGCTCTTGCCGGCACCTTCCGGGCCTTCCAGGGTAATAAACAAGCCAGTCACAGGCAGTCCTTAATCAGAGTCATTGCGGGCTTTGCGGCGCCTGAGCATCCCGCTCGGGTGCTGGCGCAGGCTCTTGTGCAGAGTTTTGCGGCGCTACTTGTGGCACGTCTTCGGCTGCCGTATCAGGCGAAGCCGCCGGGGTTGGCGCCTGGGCATCTTCCGTCAGCGGCGTGGTAGTCGGTGCCGGGCTGGAACGGTAATCGGCCCGGCGATTGAGCTGGAACTCCCGCACCGCATTGTTATGGGCGTCCAGATCATCGGAGAACACGTGACTGCCATCACCGCGCGCAACAAAATACAGGCTGTTGCCGTCCGCCGGATTCAACGCCGCATGGATCGCCTCGCGGCCGACCATCGCAATCGGTGTCGGCGGCAGGCCAGCGATCAGGTAAGTGTTATACGGCGTCGGCTCCTTGAGATGGGCGCGGGTCAACTTGCCGTTATAGCGATCGCCCAAGCCGTAGATCACCGTCGGATCGGTCTGCAGCAACATGCCCATCTCCATGCGCCGCACGAACACGCCGGCGATTTGCCCGCGCTCCTGCGGCACGCCGGTTTCCTTTTCCACCAGCGAGGCCATGATCAGCGCCTGATAGGGTTCGGTGTAGGGCACGTCGGCAGCACGCTGGCTCCACTCCTTGGCGAGGACTTCGTCGAGGCGGTCGTAAGCCTTCTTGAGCAGATCGACGTCAGTCATGCCACGCACGAAACGGTATGTGTCGGGGAAGAAGCGCCCTTCCGGGAAAATCCCGCCGTGCCCAAGCTTGTCCATCACCTGGCTGTCGCTCAAACCGTTGAGGGTCTGTTCGAGCTTTTCGTCCTTGGCCAGGGCCGCGCGGACCTGATGGAAATTCCAGCCTTCGACCAGCGTCAGGCTGTACTGAACCATTTCCCCGCGCTTCCACAGGTCGATCAGCCCTTCGACTGTCATGCCGGGAACCATGCGGTATTCGCCGCTGTGCAGCGGTTGGCCCGCCAGGTTGAAGCGCCAGTACACACGCAGCCAGAAAGCGTCCTTGATGACGCCATCGGCTTCAAGTCGAATGAAAGTGCGGTTCGGCGTAGTGCCTTTGGGCACTTCCAACAGCTGTTCCTGGGCGATGTTCAGCGGCTGTTCCAGCGCCGAATGGATTTTCCAGGCACAAGCGCCCGCCAACAGCCCCGCCAGAACCAGTCCGGTTTCCAGCAGCAGCAATAATTTACGTCTCACGAATCAGGCATCCAGTAGCGCACGGGCAATGGTTTGGAGTTTACGGGTGAGCGGCCCAACCGGCCAGCTCAGTGCGGCATAGGCGCGCACCGGCCAAACGCCATAAACGCTGTTGCAGACAAAGACCTCATCAGCCCATTGCAGCTGTTCGAGGGTAATGTCGATGATTTGTGTGGGAATCCCCAATGACTCGGCTTGAAACAATAATTCAGCACGCATCACGCCTGCCACGCCACAACGTTTGAGATCGGCGGTCACCAGCACGCCATCGCGCACCAGGAACAGATTACTGAACACACCTTCGATCACCCGCCCGACCTGATCCAGCATCAAGCCTTCAGCATGCTCGGTGTCCTGCCATTCGGAACGGGCGATAACCTGCTCCAGACGATTCAGGTGCTTGAGACCGGCAAGCAATGGCTGCTTGGAAAGCCGTGTTGTACAAGGGAACAGGCGCACGCCCTGCTTCGCATGCACAGCCGGATAGGCAGCGGGAGGATTGCCTTGCAGAATGCGCCGGGCCTGGGCCGAGGGATCGGGGGCGTAACCGCGCAGGCTGTCGCCGCGGGTGAGGATGAGTTTGAGCACGCCCTCGCCCAGTGCGGCGGCATAGGCCAGCAGCTCCGCGCGGATCAGCTCATGATCGGCGGCAATCGCCAGGCGCGAACAGCCCTCGGCCAGACGCGACAAATGTCGATCCAGCAACAACGGCTGCCCGCCCTTGACGGCGATGGTCTCGAACAGACCATCGCCGTAAGCCAGGCCGCGATCTTTCAGCGACAAAGCGTCAGCCGGTTGACCGTCGACCCAGCTGTCCATCAGTCAGCGAACCGGCGGAACACCAGCGAGCCATTGGTACCGCCAAATCCGAAGGAATTGGACAGCACCACGTCGATATCCATGCCGCGCGCGGTGTGGGGTACGAAGTCGAGGTCGCAGCCTTCGTCCGGCTCATCGAGGTTGATGGTCGGCGGGGCTACCTGACTGTTGATTGCCAGCACGCTGAAAATCGCCTCGACCGCCCCTGCCGCACCCAGCAGGTGACCGGTCATGGACTTGGTCGAACTGACGGCCAGCTTGTAGGCGTGATCGCCGAACACCGATTTGATCGCACAGGCTTCGGCGAGGTCGCCAGCCGAGGTCGAGGTGCCATGGGCATTGATGTACTGCACCTGATCACCATTGATCTTCGCATCGCGCAAGGCATTGGTGATGCAACGCGCAGCACCCGCGCCATCAGCCGGTGGCGAGGTCATGTGGTAGGCATCGCCACTAGTGCCGAAACCGATCAGCTCGGCGTAAATGGTCGCGCCACGGGCCTTGGCGTGCTCCAGCTCTTCGAGAACCAGTGCCCCGGCACCGTCGGACAGCACGAAGCCATCACGACCCTTGTCCCATGGACGGCTGGCACGGGCCGGCTCGTCGTTGCGGGTCGACAGTGCGCGGGAGGCACCAAAGCCGCCCATGCCCAGACCACATGCAGCCATCTCGGCGCCGCCGGCGATCATTACGTCGGCTTCGTCGTACATGATGTTACGTGCAGCCATGCCGATGCAGTGCGTACCGGTGGTACACGCCGTGGCGATGGCGTAGTTAGGTCCCTGTGCACCCAAGTGAATGGACAGGAAACCGGAAATCATATTGATGATCGAGCCAGGCACGAAAAACGGAGAAATCCGCCGTGGGCCGGAATCATGCAGTGTGCGGCTGGTGTCTTCGATATTGGTCAGACCGCCAATACCCGACCCCATGGCCACGCCGATACGCTCGCGATTGGCGTCGGTAACCTCAAGACCTGCGTTACGCACGGCTTGAAAACCTGCAGCCAGACCGTATTGAATGAACAGGTCGAGTTTGCGGGCTTCCTTGACCGACAAGTATTCCTCGACATTGAAGCCCTTTACCGAGCCGCCAAAGCGGGTGGAATAGGCAGAAAGGTCGGTGTGTTCGATCAGACCAATGCCACTGCGGCCAGCCAGAATGCCCTGCCAGCTGCTCGGCACATCCGTGCCCAGTGGCGACAACATACCCATACCGGTGACTACGACGCGTCTACGCGACACAGCACTCTCCTTTTTTCAAATGACGACTTCGCACAAGGCCTAAAGAAAAAACCGCACGCCATGATGGCAGTGCGGTTTTTCCATGACAGCGAGCGACGACTAAAAACTATTACGCCTGATGGCTGGTAACGTAGTCGATTGCTGCTTGTACAGTAGTGATCTTTTCAGCTTCTTCGTCAGGGATTTCGGTCTCGAATTCCTCTTCCAGAGCCATCACCAGCTCAACGGTGTCAAGGGAGTCGGCACCCAGGTCTTCAACGAAGGAAGCGGTGTTGACCACTTCTTCTTCTTTAACGCCCAGTTGCTCAGCAACGATTTTCTTGACGCGCTCTTCGATGGTGCTCATACCTTGTTTTCACTCCTAATGGACAAATTCAGGCAGCTGGCCAGTGGGTAAGTGTATAGAAAGACTTTTCAGTTTTTCAACTGAAAGCTTCACTCCTCAAACCCTGCGGCCCTCTGCCGATAAAATAGATTGCAGCTTTATAACGGATTTTAGACAGCTCGTATGACATTTTTTTGAAGCAATCCGTCACATTTAACTCATGTACATCCCGCCGTTCACCGGGATTGTAGCCCCAGTAACGTAAGCCGCACCGTCGGACGCAAGAAAAGCGACCACAGATGCGATCTCTTGAGCTTGCCCCAGACGACCCAGCGGAATTTGCGTCTGCAAGGCTTCACGCTGCGCATCGGGCAGTTCACGGGTCATATCGGTGTCGATGAACCCTGGGGCCACCGAGTTTACCGTAATCGAACGCGAACCGACTTCACGCGCCAGCGCACGGCTGAAACCTTCCAGACCGGCCTTGGCGGCTGCGTAGTTTACTTGGCCTGCGTTGCCCATGGCACCCACAACCGAGCCAATACTGATAATTCGTCCCCAACGGGCTTTGGTCATACCGCGCAAAACGCCCTTGGACAGGCGGAACAGACTGTTCAAGTTGGTGTCGACAACGTCATGCCATTCGTCATCTTTCATGCGCATCATCAGGTTATCGCGGGTGATACCGGCATTATTGACCAGGATCGCCGGCGCACCGAACTGCTCCTGAATGCTCGCCAGCACGGCCGCTACGGACTCGTCGCTGGTGACATTGAGTTCCAGGCCAGTGCCCTGAATACCGTTTTCTTTCAGAGTGGCGGCGATACGCTCGGCACCCGATGCGGAGGTCGCAGTACCAACAACGATGGCACCCTGACGACCCAGCTCCAGAGCGATAGCCTGGCCGATACCACGGCTGGCACCGGTGACCAGTGCAACTTTACCTTGCAGACTCATGCAAGCTTCTCCTTGATCAGACCAGCGCTGCACGGGCGGCAGCGAAAGCATCTGGGGTATTGAGGTTAGAGGTCGACACGCCTTCAGCGCAACGTTTGTTCAGACCGGCCAGGACCTTGCCCGGACCGCACTCGACCAGTTGGGTTGCACCCTTGGCAGCCAGCGCCTGGACCGATTCGACCCAGCGCACAGGCTTGTAAAGCTGCTCAAGCAGATCGCGCTTGAGGGTTTCCAGATCGGCTGGTACGTCGGCACTGACGTTCTGCACTACCGGAATCTGCGGCGCCTGCCAGTCGATCGCTGCGATCGACTCAGCGAATCGCTCGGCGGCCGGACGCATCAACTCGCAGTGGGACGGCACGCTGACCGGCAACGGCATGGCGCGCTTGGCACCACGCGCCTTGCAGCCTTCGATGGCGCGTTCGACCGCAGCCTTGGCGCCGGCAATCACTACCTGGCCCGGCGAGTTGAAGTTGACTGCGCTGACCACTTCACCTTGCGCCGCTTCGGCGCAGGCTGCCAGCACATCAGCATCGTCCAGACCGAGGATAGCGGCCATGCCGCCCTGCCCGGCCGGAACGGCCTCCTGCATCAATTGACCGCGACGCTCTACCAGCTTCACCGCGGCGCCCAGGCTCAGGCTGCCCGCAGCCACCAGGGCGCTGTATTCACCCAGGCTGTGACCGGCAACGTAAGCCGGACGCGCGCCGCCTTCAGCCAGCCACAGACGCCACAAGGCGATCGAGGCAGTCAGAATGGCCGGTTGGGTTTTATCGGTTTGATTGAGTAGTTCTTCCGGCCCTTGCTGGGTCAGCGCCCACAGGTCGTAACCCAGAGCATCGGAAGCTTCTTTGAATGTTTCAAGGACCACTGGGTGTTGCGCGCCCAACTCGGCCAGCATGCCGAGGGACTGCGAACCCTGTCCTGGAAAGACGAATGCGAGGGAAGCAGACATGTAACAAGCCCCTAATGATCTTGTCGTCGGAGAATTGACGTCCCGCCAGGGGAACGCAAGAAACTGACAGTTGGATGGCTCATTGAACTGAGCGGTCACATTTAAGCATTGTCTGACGAAAACGCCTAAGGCAACAAATCTTCCAGGCGCCCATGAAGACGTTCCGGCAAGTTTTCCTGGATCTCGATCAAGGCGCGCTGAATCGCACTCTGGAAGCCCTGAACCCCCGCCGAACCATGACTTTTCACGACAATTCCCTGCAAACCGAGAAAACTTGCGCCGTTATGGCGTGCCGGCGCCAGCTCGGCCTGCAAGCGCTTCATCAGCGGCAGCGCCAGTGCGCCTACCAGTTTCGACGCGAAATTTTTCTTGAACTGGGCCTCGATGCGCCCGGCGATCATGGTCGCCAGGCCTTCGCTGGATTTGAGCAGGATATTGCCGACAAAGCCGTCACACACCACCACATCCGCCTCGCCACGGTACAAACCGTCGCCCTCGACAAACCCGATGTAGTTCAGGCCACGCGCATTTTGCAGCAGGGTCGCCGCCAGCTTGACTTGCTGATTGCCCTTGATGTCTTCGGTGCCGATATTCAGCAACGCGACCCGTGGACGAACGACGCCCAGGGCTTGCGCCGCCACAGACCCCATCACCGCAAACTGCAACAGATGCTCGGCACTGCAATCGACATTGGCGCCCAGATCGAGCAACTGGCAGAAACCTTTCTCGGTCGGAATGGCGGCGACCATGGCCGGCCGATCGATCCCCGGCAAGGTTTTGAGCACAAACCGCGACAACGCCATCAGCGCACCGGTATTGCCGGCACTGACGCACGCCTGGACCTTGCCATCACGCAACAACTCCAGCGCCACGCGCATCGACGAATCAGGCTTGCCGCGCAGGGCCTGGGCAGGCTTTTCGTCCATGGTGATGACTTCGGACGCCGGCACAATCGACAGGCGCGAGCGATCCGCTGCCGATTGGCCAGCGATCAGTTCTTCAAGTAGGGAGGGTTGACCGACAAGGGTCAGGTGCAGCGAGGGCGTAGCTGACAGACAAGCAAGGCTGGCCTGAACAATGCTGCGGGGACCGAAGTCCCCGCCCATTGCGTCAATCGCGATGACTTGAGCGGACAAGGATTACTCGTCAGCGCCCTTGTCGATCACTTTACGGCCACGGTATACGCCTTCTGGCGATACGTGGTGACGCAGGTGAACTTCACCGGTGGTTTTTTCTACAGACAGGGTGCTAGCCTCGAGAGCATCGTGCGAACGACGCATGTCACGGGCAGAGCGGGATTTTTTGTTCTGCTGAACAGCCATAATTGATTAACTCCTAAACGTTTGGGTCACGCTTTAACTGCGCCAATACACTGAACGGGTTGGACCGCGTTACCTCGTCCTCGCTCGGTTCGGGCTCATCTGCTCCCGCCGGCTGCTGGCATTCTTCCGGATGATGAGCAGGCACAATGGGCAAGGCGAGCAGAAGCTCCTCCTCGATCAGTGACTGCAGATCCAATGGATCTTCGCCCAGTTCCAGCACGTCATAACCTTTCGGCAACGACTGGGTATTCGCACCCTCCTTCACCACAGCATAACTGCATTCGCTATGGATCGGCAGGGTGACCAGCTCAAGACAACGCTGGCAAACCATTTTGACTTCGGTGTCGATAAAGCTGTGGATTACCACAGACTTACGTTCATCTCGTTCAAAAACGAATTTAGCCTGCACCGTACCGACATTGTCGGAAAGCGGGTCGCAGAGTCTCTCCAAATCGGCCAGCAGCATTTCACCTTGAAGGGTGGTGCCACGGTCAGCCAATTTGCGCGGGTCAACGTGAGGTGGAATCGGGTCATTCAACATAGGCGCAGCATTATAGGGATGCCCCCAGCCATGTCAAAGGAAATTCAGCCCTGTCCGCCACTTGAGCCTGCGTTAGAATTCGCCCCTTGCCCTTTGGAGATGCGCATGCTGCCTTTATTACTCGCTTCAAGCTCGGTTTATCGCCGGGAATTGCTGGCCCGCCTGCAGCTGCCGTTTACTTGCAGCTCGCCGGATATTGACGAAAGCCATCGCCCGAACGAGTCAGCCATCGAACTGGTAAAGCGCCTCGCCGAAGAAAAAGCCCGGGCACTTACCGCCAGCCATCCTGCTCACCTGATCATCGGCTCGGACCAGGTCGCGGTACTTGGCCAGCGAATTATCGGCAAGCCACACAGCTTCGAAAAGGCCCGCGAACAACTGCTCGCATCGAGCGGTGCCAGTGTGACATTCCTCACCGGGCTGGCATTGCTCAACAGCCAGACCGGCCACTGCCAGGTCGACTGCGCGCCGTTTACCGTGCACATGCGCGCACTCGACGCAGCACGCATCGAACGCTACCTGCACGCCGAGCAGCCCTACGACTGCGCTGGCAGCTTCAAGGCTGAAGGATTAGGGGTGAGCCTGTTTCAAAGCACCGAAGGCCCTGACGCCACCAGCCTGATCGGCCTGCCACTGATTCGCCTGGTTGACATGTTACTGGCTGAAGGCGTGCAAATACCCTGAACCGCTGCGCGCGCACAAAAAAACCGGCCACACAGGCCGGTTTTTTTTATGCAGACAACGATCAGCGCAACGCCGGCCCCTGGAAGCCCATCCACATCGCCAAATGCTCAGCCACGCTGGCACCGAGCTTTTTCGAGAAGCGATCAAACGGC
This sequence comes from Pseudomonas sp. GW821-FHT01E10, assembly GCF_059422365.1. Taxonomy (NCBI): domain Bacteria; kingdom Pseudomonadati; phylum Pseudomonadota; class Gammaproteobacteria; order Pseudomonadales; family Pseudomonadaceae; genus Pseudomonas; species Pseudomonas sp. GW821-FHT01E10. The sequence continues at coordinate 44,110 of NZ_JBWKWT010000017.1, read as the reverse complement.
GACTCCTCGATAGTGAAGTCCACCAGCTCTTTCTCGCCAATCACGTCACGCGCCACCGAACTGGCACTGCCCAGACCATCAATCAAGCCCAGCGGCAGCGCCTGCTCACCGGACCAGACCAGCCCGGAGAACAGCTCCGGATGATCTTTGTCCTTGAGACGATCGCCACGCCCCTTCTTGACGCTACTGATGAACTGCTGATGAGTGGTGTCGAGCACACCCTGCCAGAACTGAGTTTCTTCAGGCTTCTGCGGCTGGAACGGATCGAGGAATGATTTGTGCTCGCCAGAGGTATAGGTACGACGCTCGACACCCAATTTTTCCATGGTGCCGACAAAACCGTAACCGGCCGCGGTCACACCAATGGAACCCACCAGGCTCGCCTTGTCGGCATAGATCTGATCTGCCGCACTGGCAATGTAATAGGCACCGGAAGCTCCCAGATCCGAGATCACCGCGTAAACCTTGGTATCCGGATGCAAGCCGCGCAAACGACGAATCTCGTCATAGACATAACCCGACTGCACCGGACTGCCGCCCGGACTGTTGATCCGCAGGATCACACCCTTGACCTTGTTGTCCTCGAAGGCTTTACGCAGACTGCCTACGATATTATCTGCACTCGCCGGTTCTTTGTCGGCGATCATGCCGGTTATATCGATCAGCGCCGTGTAAGCGGAACCGCGAGTGGCGCTTTTTTCCATATCCATCAGCGGCGAGAACAAGAACAACGCAAGCAACAGATATGCAAAGGTCAGCAGCTTGAAGAAAATCCCCCAGCGACGGGATCGGCGATGCTCCTGCACACTGGCCAGCAGGGTCTTTTCCAGCAGCTTCCAGCTTTTTTCGTCACCGCTCTCCGCGCTCGCCTTGGCGGGTGCTTTCCATTCGTCGGTCATGACATTTACCCCTGCAAAAAACCGTTATGCCCGCTGACTCAGCCAGGCGCGCAATTCTGAAAAACGATCAATGGACAGCCGCGGTTCGAACTGCTGCAACGCCTCAATCGATTGAGCGCCATAGCTGACCGCCACCGAATCCATGCCGGCGTTGCGCGCCATCTGCAGATCGAAGGACGAATCCCCGACCATCAGCGCCTGCTCCGGACGAACCTCGCAATGGACGAGAATCTGCTCAAGCATCAACGGATGGGGCTTGCTGGCCGTTTCATCGGCTGCGCGAGTGACATCAAAATAATCTTCCCAGCCGTGAGCTTTCAGCACCCGGTCCAGCCCGCGCCGAGCCTTGCCGGTGGCAACCGCCAGGTGATAGCCGTCAGCACGAAACGCCTCCATCGACTCAAGCACGCCCTCGAACAACGGCGAAGGAACAGCCTCTGCCGCGATGTAGTGCTCCGCATAATAGTCACGGAAAGCCATAAGCTCGCCATCGCCGATCTCGGGATACAAAGTCCGAATCGCCTCCGGCAACCCGAGACCGATAATGCCTTTGACCGCAAAATCATCGCGCAACGGGAAGCCAGAGCGCCTGGACGCCACGTGCATCGCCTCGACAATCCGACCAATGGAGTCTGCGAGCGTGCCGTCCCAATCGAAAATCAGCAGTTTGTAATCAGATGGGCGCACTCAATCGCTCCACGGTTTTGGCCCACATCTCGTCGACCGGCGCCTGCAACTTCAGCTCGCCGCCATCAGGCAGCGGCACGGTCAGCATGTAGGCATGCAGGAATAGACGCTTGCCGCCCAGGTCACGAATTTCCTTGCTGAAATCTTCATCGCCGTACTTGGTGTCGCCGGCGATGCAATGCCCGGCATGCAAAGTATGGACGCGAATCTGGTGAGTGCGACCGGTGATCGGCTTGGCTTCGACCATGGTGGCAAAGTCACCGAAGCGGCGCAGCACCTTGAACACGGTCAGGGCTTCCTTGCCTTCTTCGTCGACTTCGACCATGCGCTCGCCGGAGCGCAGATTGCTCTTTTGCAACGGCGCACGGACTTGCTTGATCGAGGTCGCCCAGTTGCCGCGCACCAGCGCCATATAGCGCTTGTCGACGCCATCACCGCGCAATGCGGCGTGCAAGTGACGCAACATGCTGCGCTTTTTGGCGATCATCAGCAGGCCGGACGTGTCCCGGTCGAGGCGGTGAACCAACTCGAGCTCTTTTGCATCAGGACGTAACTGACGAAAGGCTTCGATGACGCCGTAATTCAAGCCGCTGCCGCCGTGAACCGCGATGCCAGCGGGCTTGTTGATCACGATCAGCGCCTTGTCTTCGTAGACAATCGAGGCCTCGAGCCGCCGCAGCAGCCCCTGCGCCAGTGGCACGGGCTCGTCGCGTTCGGGCACGCGAACCGGCGGCACGCGCACGATATCGCCCGCCTGCAGCTTGTATTCGGGCTTGATCCGACCTTTGTTCACCCGCACTTCGCCTTTACGCAAAATGCGGTAAATCAAGGTCTTGGGCACGCCTTTGAGCCGAGCGAGAAGGAAGTTATCAATACGTTGGCCGGCATATTCCGGCGAGACCTCAAGCAGTTGTACGCCTGGGGTCGAAGGGGCAGTAGTCGTCATGGTGCGGATGATAACAATTTTTTATGGAATTGAAGCACTTAATCATTGCTGCTATAGTCGCGAACGCCGCCAAAAGTGGCCTGGACAGCGGACTAACGGTCAAAAACCGGCCCTGACCAACGCAATTCACGAGGACGAGAGGCCGTCCTACGGGGCTTTCGCTACGTAACGGCAGAGTTTGCAGTTGTAACAAGCGCAGGTGACATAAGGCCTGAATCATGCCGCAAAGCAGAGTTTTCACTCGCCTTCCGAGCAAATATTCACGGCCAGTTCACAAAGTGCAGTCAGCTGCAAACGACCCCGAGCGAACGCTTCGGAAACAACGCCTAAATTAGCCATGATGCGTGACCTCCCCTTTCGGAGCTCACGGTAAATGCCAACCCGCTGCGGATTCTGCGCGCGGCAGCACCCGAATTATCAGGGATACGTGTAGGGTGGAGATGCACAACCGCTGGACTGTGTAGCAATAGGCTTTATCAAGACGCTTCATCTCGTCCACAGCCGCCGGTTGATTCCTCCTCCTGACTGAGTGCTTAAGTAGCCACAGCAAGCAGGACGCGTACGTCGCGATACCGGCCCAATTGGTCGGACATCGCTGGACACGGGAATGGCCAACCGCTCCCGACGCACCTGACACCGACCGTGAGAAGTCGTGTGTGCCGAACGCCGTTTCCGGCAGCCCGGAAACCGACGGTACTACATGAAAAGAATGCTGATTAACGCGACTCAACCTGAAGAGTTGCGTGTTGCACTGGTAGATGGCCAACGCCTCTACGACCTGGACATCGAATCCGGTGCACGCGAGCAGAAGAAGGCCAACATCTATAAAGGCCGGATTACTCGCATCGAACCAAGCCTTGAGGCTGCCTTTGTCGATTTCGGCTCTGAGCGCCACGGCTTCCTGCCCCTCAAAGAAATCTCCCGCGAATACTTCAAGAAAACTCCCGAAGGCCGCGTCAACATCAAGGACGTCCTGAGCGAAGGCCAGGAAGTCATCGTTCAAGTCGAAAAAGAAGAACGTGGCAACAAGGGCGCCGCCCTGACCACCTTCATCAGCCTGGCCGGTCGTTACCTGGTTCTGATGCCGAACAACCCGCGTGCCGGCGGTATCTCCCGTCGCATCGAAGGTGAAGAGCGCAACGAACTGCGTGAAGCCCTCAACGGCCTGGTTGCCCCGGCCGACATGGGTCTGATCGTTCGCACTGCCGGCCTTGGCCGCAGCAGCGAAGAAATGCAGTGGGACCTCGACTACCTGCTGCAACTCTGGACCGCCATCAAAGAAGCCTCGCTGGACCGCGCCGCGCCGTTCCTGATCTACCAGGAAAGCAACGTGATCATCCGCGCCATCCGCGATTACCTGCGCCAGGACATCGGCGAAGTGCTGATCGACAGCGTTGAAGCCCAGGACGAAGCCCTGACCTTCATTCGCCAGGTGATGCCGCAGTACGCCAGCAAGATCAAGCTGTACGAAGACAGCGTTCCGCTGTTCAACCGCTTCCAGATCGAAAGCCAGATCGAAACCGCCTTCCAGCGCGTCGTCGAACTGCCTTCCGGCGGCTCCATCGTCATCGATCCGACCGAAGCCCTGGTGTCCATCGACATCAACTCGGCGCGCGCCACCAAAGGCAGCGACATCGAAGAAACCGCTCTGCAGACCAACCTTGAAGCCGCCGAAGAAATCGCCCGTCAGTTGCGCTTGCGCGACATCGGCGGCCTGATCGTCATCGACTTCATCGACATGACCCCTGCCAAGAACCAGCGCGCCGTGGAAGAGAAAGTCCGCGAATGCCTGGAAGCCGACCGCGCCCGCGTGCAAGTCGGTCGCATCTCGCGCTTCGGCCTGCTGGAAATGTCCCGTCAGCGCCTGCGTCCATCGCTGGGCGAAAGCAGCGGCATCGTTTGCCCGCGTTGCAACGGCACCGGCATCATCCGTGACGTTGAATCGCTGTCGCTGGCGATCCTGCGCCTGATCGAAGAAGAAGCCCTGAAAGACCGCACCGCCGAAGTTCGCGCACAAGTGCCGATCCCGGTGGCAGCGTTCCTGCTCAACGAAAAACGCAACTCGATCACCAAGATCGAACTGCGCACCCGCGCCCGCATCGTCATTCTGCCGAACGATCACCTCGAAACGCCGCACTTCGAAGTTCAGCGTCTGCGTGATGACAGCCCGGAAGCCAGCATCAACCAGTCCAGCTACGAGATCGCTGCTGCCGCTGCGGAAGTCGAAGAAGTCCAGCCAGCCGCCGCGACCCGCACCTTGGTTCGCCAGGAAGCCGCAGTCAAGACTGCACCGGCTCGCGCCAATGCTCCGGTGCCGACCGAAGTCGTCGCCGCCCCAGTAGCTGCGCCGGTTGCCGCGCCTGAGCCAAGCCTGTTCAAGGGCCTGGTGAAGTCGCTGATCAGCCTGTTCGCGACCAAGGAAGAGCCAGTTGCGCCGGTCGTGGTTGAAAAACCAGCGACTACCGAGCGCCCTGCCCGCAACGAAGAGCGTCGCAACGGTCGTCAGCAGAGCCGCAACCGTAACGGTCGCCGCGATGAAGAGCGCAAGCCTCGTGAGGAACGTGCACCGCGTGAAGAGCGCGCACCACGTGAGCCACGCGAAGAGCGTCAACCACGCGAAGCCCGCGAAGAAACGCCAGCAGTCGCCCGCGAAGAACGCGCTCCACGTGCCCCTCGTGAAGAACGTGCACCGCGCGCACCGCGTGAAGATCGCAAGCCTCGTGGCGAGCGTGAAGAACGTCCGGTTCGTGAACTGCGCGAGCCTCTGGATGCCGCTCCGGCCGCCGCTGCCACCGCTGAAGAGCGTCCGGCCCGTCAGCCACGCGAAGAGCGCGCTCCACGCCCACCGCGTGAAGAACGTCAACCACGCACCGAGCAAGCCGCGGCTGCCGCTGCCGAAGAAGAGCTGCCAACCAACGAAGAGCAACTGCAGGAAGATGGTCAGGAAGTCGCCGAAGGCGATCGTCCACGCCGCCGCTCCCGTGGCCAGCGTCGTCGCAGCAACCGTCGTGAGCGTCAGCGCGATGCCAATGGCAACGTGATCGAAGGTTCGGAAGAGTCCGAATCCACTGAAAACGCCGAAGCGCCAAGCGCTGCCGATCTGGCCGCCGGCCTGGCTGTTACCGCAGCCGTTGCCAGCACCGTGATCAGCGCACCTGCTGAAGCACAAGCCAACGAGCAAGCCGAACGCGCTACTGCTGCCACTCTGGAAACCGCTCCGGTTGAAGCGCCAGTGGTTGAAGCGAGCACGCCGGTGGAAGTCATCGCCGCTCCGGAAATAGAAGTGGCCCCGGCTCGTGAAGCGCGGCCTGAAGTTGAAGCTGCCGCCGAACCAGTGGTTGCTGCAGAACCTGTCGTTGAAGCACCAGTGGCTGAACAGGTACGCGAAGTTCGTGAAGAACAAACCACGTTCAACTGGGTTGCCGAGCCACCGGTTGCTGTCGAAGCTCCAGCGCCAGTCGCTGAGGCTCCGGTTGCTGAAGCCCCAGCGGCTGAAGCCACGGTCTCCGAGCCAGTGGTTGCGGCTGCCGAGCCTGCTCCGCTGCTTGAAGCACCGGTGGTTGCCGAAGCTGCACCCGTGGTCGAAGCCGCCCCTGTCAGCGCTCTGACTCCAAGTGGCCGTGCGCCGAACGACCCGCGTGAAGTACGTCGTCGCAAGCGTGAAGCCGAGCGTCTGCAGAAGGAAGCCGAACTGGCTGCCGCTGCTGCTCCGGCCGCTGCCGAGCCAGCACCGGTTGTTGCTGAAGTCGTCGAGGCAGCCCCTGCCCCGGCCGCTGAAGTGTCTGCCGAGCCGGTTGAATCCGTGATCGACGAAGCACCGCGCTCCGTACAGGAAGCGTTAGAGCAACACGAGCAAGCCCTGGAAAAAGAGCACGAGCCTAAACCCCTCGCCTGATTCCATCGGCCACTAAAAAGCCCCGCCTGGTGATCCCAGGCGGGGCTTTTTTTATGTCGGTTGCTTCGCAGGAAAACCGCGATGGCGGTGCATCAGGCGAAGACCAACCTCTCTGGTATGTCCACATCCCACAACACACCCGGATCCTCCACCGCCACCTCGACCACCCTCGCCTGCGCAAACAGTGACTTGGCGCCCTGATCGCCGGTCAGCGCCATCAATCCCGGACCGAAGCTTCGCCCGAACCCCACCGGATGCCCATATTGCCCTTCATGCACCGGCACGCTGATGGTGTCATCCGCAATGGCCGCGACGACCTGCTCAATGCTCGACGGCAGGATAAACGGCATATCCCCCAGCATGATCAGCCAGCCACCGAGGTGCGAACAGGCCGCCACACCCGCCGCAATGCTGTCGCCCAGGCCGGTCGTCTCGATTCGCACAATTTCGCAACCATAAGCCTGCGCCATGCGAATCACTTGCGGGCGGTCCGCGGTGGTGACCAGCACACGCTTCTCGAGTGTGGTTGGCAGATTCACCAGCACCTGCTCGATCATTGAGTGCACGGTGATGCCATCACGGGCGGTGCAGTCCACCAGCAACTTGTCCTTATCGTCACCCGCTACCTGTCGAAACCGGCTGCCCTGCCCGGCGGCTAGAACGATAACGCCAATGGAGTCACTCATACGCCCTCCTGCAACGGCCTTTTCTGCTTGAGCTCGATGCCGTTCTTGATCGCCACAATCTCGGCCAGCAGCGACAAGGCGATTTCCGCCGGAGTATGGCTGCCGATGTGCAAGCCGATCGGGCCGTGCAAGCGCTCGATGGCCTGTTGGGACAAGCCTAGCTGAGCCAGGTTGTCCCGGCGCTTCTGACTGTTGACTCGCGAACCCAGCGCACCGACATAAAATGCCCTGGAATCCAGGGCCGTGAGCAGCGCCATGTCATCCAGGCGCGGATCGTGGGTGAGCGCGACGATGGCGGTGCGTTCGTCGGTCTGGATGGTCAGCACTGCTTCGTCGGGCATGCCCGGAACGAAGCGACCGTGTTGTTCTTCCCAGCCGTAGACGAACTCGGTGCGCGGATCGCAGATCAGCACTTCGAAATCCAGCAGCCGTGCCATCTCGGCGACATACCGCGATAGCTGCCCCGCGCCGATCAACAACAATCGCCAACGCGGGCCGTAAATGGCGCGCAGTGCGTTGCCATCAAAACTCAGCACATCGTGCTTGTTCGCCGGCTGCAGAACCACTTCACCGGTCGCAATATCCAGCGAGCGCCCAACAATTTCATGCGCCTCGCAGCGCGCCAGCAACTGGGCGACCCAAGCCGGATCGCCGACGCGCTCCTCGGTCAGGCGCAACGTGCCGCCGCAGGGCAAACCAAACCGCGCGGCCTCCTCACGAGTGACGCCATAAGTAATCAACTGCACCGGAGGCCCATCGGCCGGGATACGGCCATCGTGCAGCCGGGCAATCAGGTCATCCTCGACACAGCCACCGGACACCGAGCCAATCACTACGCCATCGCCACGCAAGGCGAGCATGGCGCCAGGTGCCCGGGGCGCGGTACCCCAGGTCTGAACCACGCTGTACAACATCACCCGCTGACCGGCGCGGCGCCATTCCAGCACGCTGCGCAGGACGTTCAGATCGACGCTATCCATCAGGCGTCAGCCTTCTGCCAGCCTTGCAGCTGATAGCGAACCGGCAAGTTACGGATGCGTTTGCCGGTGGCCGCGAAGATCGCGTTGCACAGCGCTGGCGCAATCGGCGGCACGCCCGGCTCACCGACCCCGCCCAACGGTACATTGCCCGGTGGCGTGACCAGGTGCACGGCGACTTCCTTCGGTGCCAGGGACATGCGCGCCACTTCGTACATGTGGAAGTTGTCCTGCTGGACCTTGCCGTCCTTGAAGCTGATTTCCCCCAGCACCGCGTTGCCCAGGCCCATGACGCAGGCGCCTTCGAACTGCGAGCGAATTCGCTCGGGGTTGATCTGCGGGCCGCAATCCACGGCGATGTCGGCTTTGTGCACGATCAGCGTGCCATCGTCTTTGACTTCGACTTCGATCACGGCTGCCACATAAGTGACAAAGCTGTAATGCACCGCCAGGCCCAAGCCACGGCCCTTGGGTAGCTTACGCCCCCATCCGGCGGCTTTAGCGGCGGTTTCCAGCACGGTGCGCATCCGCGCGGTATCGATCGGATACCGCTCGGGGGATTCGCCGTAGTTCCACTCTTCACTCAAGGTACGCGGATCGATCTGACGGTCCGGGCCAAGCAGCTTGATCTGGTATTTGAGCGGGTCCTGGCCGGCCTTATGCGCCAGTTCATCGACAAAGCTCTGAATCGCAAAGCCATGAGGGATGTTCGACACAGAGCGATACCAGCCGACCCGCGTGTGGACCGCTGCTTCAGGGTTTTCCAGGCGCACGCTGGGGATCGCATAAGCCATGTTGGTAAAACCCATGCCCAGCTCGAAAGCCGCTTCATGGTTCATCCCCGGCGCGAACAGCGCGGTGATGCTTGGCGCCACCGTGCGGTGCAGCCAGCCAGACGGCAAGCCGTCCTTGTTCAGACTGACCTTGAGGTATTCGGCAGACACGGTGTGGAAATACGAGTGGTGGATGTCGTCTTCACGGGTCCACTGCACCCGCACCGCTTTGCCCGGGAATTCCTTGGCCAGGATCGCCGCTTCAACCACGAAGTCCGGCTTGGACTTACGACCAAAACCGCCGCCGAGCAAGGTGACGTTGAACGTGACGTTATCGAACGGAATGCCCAGGCGCTCGCCAATCCGCTCGCGGGTGACTTGCGGCGCCTGGCTTGGCGCCCAGGCCTCACACACACCGTCCTTGAAACGGGCGATGGCGACCATCGGCTCCATCGGCGATTGCGCCAGGTGCGGCAGATAGTAGGAAGCTTCAAGGGTGCTGTCGGCAGCGCTCACGGCCTGGTCGATGTTGCCGGTGTTGCGCACCACTTTGCCGGGCTTGAGCGACGCGGCTTCGAGTTCCTTGCGGTAGGCGATCGAGTCGTAACTGGCGTTGGGGCCGTCATCCCACTCGATCTTCAGCGCTTCGCGACCCTTGATCGCCGCCCAGGTGTTGCTGGCCACCACAGCCACACCGCCAAGAGGCTGGAACTCGGACGGCAATGGACGGCTTTCGATTTGCAGAACCTTGATCACCCCCGGGACTTTCATCGCAGCGCTGGCATCGAAGGATCTGACCTTGCCGCCGTAGACCGCCGGACGGGCGATGGTGGCGAAAAGCATGCCGTCGAAATGCACATCGGCGCCGTAGACCGCGCGACCGTTGACGATGTCCACACCGTCGATGGCCTTGGTGCCTTCCTTGCCGATGTAGCGAAACTCCGACGGCTGCTTGAGCCGCAGGCTGTCGCGAGCCGGCACCGTAAGCGCACTGGCTGCTGCGGCCAACGCGCCGTAGCCCAATTCACGGCCAGTCGATTTATGGATGACCTTGTGCAGTTGCGCATGGCACTCGCTGACCGGCACTTTCCATTGCGCGGCAGCAGCTTGCTCAAGCATGGTCCGCGCGGCAGCACCGCAACGGCGCATCGGCTCGTACCAATGACGCATGCTGCGCGAGCCGTCGGTGTCCTGATTGCCGAAACGTACTTCATCGCCCGGCGCCTGTTGCACTTTGACCTGTGCCCAGTCGGCTTCCAGTTCATCGGCCACCACCATGGACAGACTGGTGCGCACGCCCTGGCCCATTTCCGAACGGTTGCAAATCACCGTCACGCTGCCATCGGCGGCGATGCTGATGTAAACCTTCGGATCATCGATCCAGCCGTTGGGCATGCCGTCGGCACCGAATTTCTGCTCTTTTTCGGCGGCTAATGCATCCTGCCAGCCCCAACTGGCGGCCAGCACCAGCGCACTGGTGGCGCCCACGCCCTTGAGGAAACCGCGTCGGCTGAGATTACTCAGCGCAAAATCATTCGGTAGCTGGCTCATGCCTTGGCCTCCTTCAGGTGAGTGGATGCCTGGCGGATGGCGGTCTTGATCCGGTTGTAGGTGCCGCAACGGCAAATATTGCCGACCATCGCCTCTTCAATCTGCTCGTCGCTGGGGTTCGGGTTGGTTTTCAGCAGCGCGGTGGCCGACATGATCTGTCCACCCTGGCAATAACCGCACTGAGCCACGGCGCTGTCGAGCCAGGCTTGCTGGACGACTTTGCCCACCGGGTCGGCGTGCAGGTTGTCGATGGTGCTGACGTTCTGGCCGACCACCGAGCCGATCGGTGTGATGCAACTGCGCGCTGGCGCGCCGTCGATATGAATGGTGCAGGCGCCGCACAGGCCCATGCCGCAGCCGAATTTGGTGCCGTTGTAGCCAGCCACGTCACGGATCGCCCAGAGCAGCGGCATGTCCTCGGTGACATCGAGTTGATGATCTTGACCATTGAGTTTCAGGGTAATCATGGGCACGCCCGCATAGTTATAGAGGTTATGGGGTCGAGCAATCTGCCGCTTGGGGTTCGCGGTTCACTACACGCAGATCGACTCAGGCTAATCGGCTCTCTTATGTAGACGCGACGTCTGCACCGGGCCTTTGATGGAGCAAATGCTTGCATCGTTAGCTGGCTAAGTTAACTGAGCATTAACAAAAAAGCCCTGCACATTTGAAAATGTGCAGGGCTTTTTAATCAGCCTGAAGCGTAGCCTCAATACTGGTTGGGTTCCATTTCCAGGTCGACCTTGAAACGCTCTGCAATGTCTTTCTGAATGCGCTGCGCCAGATTCAGCAATTGCAGGCCCGTTGCGCTGCCGTAGTTGACCAGCACCAGCGCCTGTAATTTATGCACACCGGCATCGCCGTCGCGAAAGCCTTTCCAGCCGGCGCGTTCGATCAGCCAGCCCGCCGCTAGCTTCATTTGCCCATCGGGCTGCGCATACGCCACCAGATCCGGGTATTCACCCTTGAGTTGTGCCACAAGTGCGGCGGGCACCAACGGATTCTTGAAGAAGCTGCCGGCATTGCCGAGCACCGCCGGGTCCGGGAGTTTTTCGCTGCGGATGCTGCAAATGGCCTGGCTGACGTCGGTCGGCGTCGGGTGATCAATACCCTGCTCGGTCAGGCGCTGACGCACCGGGCCGTATTCCAGGTGCAGGTGCGCGGTGCGCGTGAGGGTGAAACGCACCCGCAGGATCAACCAGCGCCCCGGCTCCTGTTTGAACAGGCTGTCGCGGTAGGCAAAGTTGCACTCGGCCAGTGTGAAGTCCCGCAGCTCGCCGGTCTGGCGATCGAGGGCTGTCAGGCCGGCGAATACGTCCTTTATCTCGACACCGTAAGCGCCGATGTTCTGCATCGGTGCCGCGCCGACGGTGCCGGGGATCAGGCTGAGGTTTTCCAGCCCCGACCACCCTTGCGCCAGGGTGTGTTGCACAAACGGGTGCCACGGCTCGCCCGCCTCGGCTTCGATCACCACCTGGTTGCCGTCATCGCTCAGCAGGCGAATCCCCCGAGTGGCCATGCGCAACACCAGTGCCGGCACATCGGCGGTCAGCAACAAATTGCTGCCACCACCGATCACCAGCACCGGCACTTCGTGTTCCACCGCGTAGGCCAGGGCTTCGCGCACGTCGGCATCGCTATGGGCTTCGGCAAACAGCCGCGCCTGAACGTCCACGCCAAAGCTGTTGTACGGTTTGAGCGAAACCCGGGGTTGAACCTGCAAACTCATAGCCGTCCCTTCAATTCGATCACCAGCAGATCGCTGGCGCGCTCGATCAGGTCCAGTACCTGTTCGAAGCCTTGGTCGCCGTCGTAATAAGGATCCGGCACTTCATCGACTTCCGACTGGTAGCGACGCAGGAACAAATCCAGCTCGGCCTTGCCCTTGGCCGGTTGCATGGCCTTGAGGTGGCGCAGGTTGCTGTTGTCCATCGCCAGAATCAGGTCGTAAGTGGCGAAATCGGCGCGGGTCACTTGCTGGGCGCGCTGGGCGGACAGGTCGTAGCCGCGCAGTTTCGCCGCAGCCTGGCTGCGCTTGTCCGGGGCCTTGCCGACGTGCCAGTCACCGGTGCCGGCAGAAGCCACTTCGACTTGATCGGCCAGCCCCGCCTCACGCAGCTTGTGCCGCAATACGCCCTCAGCCGTGGGGGAACGGCAGATGTTGCCCAGGCAGACGAACAGAACCCGCATCAGGCCTCCAGCAGGCGACGAACGCGCTCGAGATCTTCAACGGTGTCGACGCCGGTGGGCGGTGCGATCAGCGCATCGGCGACGTGAATCCGCACGCCGTGCCAGAGGGCACGCAGCTGTTCCAGAGACTCGGTGTTTTCCAGCCAGCACGGGCCCCAGGTAACGAAGTCCTGAAGGAAGCCGGCACGGTAAGCATAAATGCCGATGTGGCGGCGATATGGCACGCCTTCCGGCAATTGCTCGCGGCTCTTGGCAAACGCGTCCCGAGCCCACGGCAAGGTGGCACGACTGAAGGTCAGCGCCAGGCCATTGAGGTCGCTGACCACTTTGACCACATTGGGGTTGAACAGGGTTTCGACGTCTTCGATCGGCTCGGCCAGGGTGGCCATGCGTGCTTCGGTGTGAGCAGCCAGGTTGGCGGCGACCTGATCGATCACGCTTGGCGGGATCAACGGCTCGTCGCCCTGAACATTGACCACGATCGCGTCCGGGGCCAGGCCCAGTTTCGCCGCAACTTCAGCCAGGCGGTCAGTGCCGGAGTTGTGATCTTCGCGAGTCAGCACCACTTCGGCACCAAAGCCCTTGCAGGCCTCGACGATGCGCGCATCGTCAGTGGCAACCACCACGCGCTGGGCGCTGCTTTTGCTCGCCTGTTCCCAGACGTGCTGGATCATCGGCTTGCCGGCGATCAGCAGCAGCGGCTTGCCCGGCAAGCGGGTGGAGGCGTAACGCGATGGAATGACAACGGTAAAGGCTGTGGTCATTTATCCAGACGCTCATCGGTGGTCAGGGTGCGCGCTTCGCTTTCGAGCATCACCGGGATGCCGTCGCGAATCGGGTACGCGAGGCCGGCGCCCTTGCTGATCAGCTCGGTTTTGTCGGCGCTGAGCTTGAGCGGGCCTTTGCAGACCGGGCAAGCGAGGATGTCGAGCAATTTGGTGTCCATGTACATTCCCTGGATAGAAACGGAGTTAAGGCAAAAGACGAGCCGGCAACAGGCGCATCAGCTGTGTATCGAACCAGGCCACGAAGGCCGGCGATGGCGCAGCATCGACCGCCAGGTACCACCAATCGGCGGCGGCGAAGGCACGGCACTTCACCGCGTCCTTTTCTGTCATCACCACTGGCAATGACGGTGTGAAATTCAAGGCCTGCACGCTGTATTCGGCGTGGTCGGCAAATGCATGGGGCACTGGCCGCCAGTGTAGCGTTTCGAGGGTCGTGAAGAAACGCCGGGGATTGCCGATCCCGGCCACGGCGTGCAGGGCCTGACCAGCGGGAAAGTGGTCCAGAGGCCGCCGTTCGCCGCTGTGCAGGTTGACCAGTTCGGTGGGTTGCAACTGGAAGGCAAAACCGTCTTCGCGATCATTGGCAGCGCCGTTGTACAGCACTGCATCGACGCTTTGCAGGCGCTCGACCGGTTCGCGCAATGGTCCGGCGGGCAGACAACGGCGGTTGCCCAAGCCGCGAGCGGCGTCGATCAGCACCAGTTCCAGGTTTCGAGCCAGCCGGTAATGCTGCATACCGTCGTCGGAGAGGATCAGGTCCAGCGGCTCACTCGCCAGCAAGGCTTTGACCGCACGGCTGCGGTCCGGGTCGATCATCAGCGGCACGCCGGTGCGCTGGACGATCAACAGCGGCTCATCGCCCGCCACGTCCGCGCCTTGATCCGCCGCGACCCGCCACGGCAATTGCGGCGGTTTGGCGCCGTAACCACGGCTGACCACACCCACCCGCAGACCGCTGCGCTGGCAGTGCTGGATCATCCACAGAATCAGCGGCGTCTTGCCCGTGCCGCCCACCGTGATGTTGCCGACCACGATCAGCGGCACCGGCGACTGATAGATCTCGCCCTCGCCCGCCAAAAAGCGCTCGCGCTTGCCAGTGACCACGCGTCGATACAGCCATTCAAGAGGCTGCAACAGCTTCAACGCCGGATGACCTTCGTACCATGCGGCGAGCAATCGATCGGACATGGCCATCAGGACGCCGGCGCCGCCTCGACAGTGGTCATGCGCAAGTGGCTGAAACCGAGCTTGCCGGCAGCGTCCATCGCGGTGATGACGGACTGATGGGGGGTTTTGCCATCGGCGCTGATGGACAACGGCAGATTGGTGTCACCATTGGATTCTTTCTGTAGCGCTTCCATCAGGCTGGTGAGGTCGTTCTTCGGCAACAGCTGGTTATTGACCGAATACGCCCCGTCGGCGCTGATGGCGATGTCCAGTTGCTTGAGCTGCTGGTCTTCGGCCGGGGAGCCGCTGACCGCTTCCGGCAGATCGACGCGCAACTGGGTTTCACGGGTGAAGGTGGTGGTCACGACGAAAAACAGCAACAGGATAAACACCACGTCGATCAGCGACGCGAGGTTGATGTCTACCGTTTCCCGTGGTTTACGACGGAACTTCACGCTTTACCCTCGGCCAGGTCCACGTCGCGATCGCCCTGAATAACCTCGACCAGTTTGATCGCCTCTTGCTCCATGCCCACCACCAGCTCATCGATCCGGCGTTGCAGGAAGCGGTGGAAGAACACGGCCGGGATACCGACCATCAGGCCCGCGGCGGTGGTGATCAAGGCCTTGGAAATACCCCCGGCCAGCACCGCGGCGTTGGTGCCCATGCCCGTGCCCATGAACGCACTGAAAATATCAATCATGCCCAGCACCGTACCCAGCAGCCCCAGCAACGGAGCCATGGCGGCGATGGTGCCCAAGGCGTTGATGTAACGTTCGAGCTCATGAATCACCCGCGCGGCGGCCTCTTCGATGCACTCTTTCATGATCTCGCGACCATGCTTGGAGTTCGCCAGACCGGCAGCCAGGATCTCGCCCAGCGGAGAGTTGGCGCGTAACTCCTTGAGTTTTTCTTTATTGAGTTGCTTGTCCTTGATCCAGACCCAGACCTGCCCGAGCAAGTGCTCCGGGGTCACGCGGCTGGCGCGCAGGGTCCAGAGACGCTCGGCGACGATCGCCATGGCCGCGATGGAACTCAGAATGATCGGCAGCATCATCCAGCCGCCGGATTTGACCAATTCCCACACAGTGACAGTCCCCTCGAAAAAGTGCGCCACTCTAACATAGGGGGTGGGCGCACCGAAGACCGCGATGTCGCATCCGGTCGGGCTTTAATGACGCGAGCTACTGGCGCAATGCTGGCGGATCGCGCCAGAAACGCCGTTCCTGAAGCATCGTCCAAGGTGGTTTGAAGCGCCCCAGTTGTAGACGAATGGCACCCTGCTCGGCGCTGTCGTAGATCGCCATGCCACGCTTTTGATAACGCGCCACGACTGTGGGATGGGGATGACCGAAAGAATTACCGTTGCCACGGGAAATCAGCACCGCTTTAGGCAGCAGAGCGCTGAGCAACGCCATCGAAGATGAACTGCGACTGCCGTGGTGCGGGGCCTGCAACCAGTCCGTCGGCACCGCCAATGGACCTTCGAGCAGCACCCGCTCGGCCGCGGTATCGATATCGCCGGTCAGCAACAACCGCTCGCCGTTGGCTTCGATCTGCAGCACGCAGGATTTCTGATTGCTGTCGCTGGCCGACGACCACTGCCAGAGCTGGAACCGCACGTCGTCCCAGGTCCACTGTTGACCGCTCTCGCAGCCCTCGGCATGTAGCTCCTCCGGCAGGGCCAGTGGGTCGCCACTCAGTACCCGAGTCACCGGTACACCGCTGGCAATCGCTCGCGCACCGCCGGCGTGATCGGCGTCGGCATGGCTGATCAGCATCAGATCAAGTCCATTCACCCCCAGTTTGCGCAATGTTGGCAACACCACCCGCTCACCCAAGTCGATATCGCCGAACCGTGGCCCGGCGTCATACAGCAGAGTGTGATGGCGGGTGCGCACCAGAATGGCCAACCCCTGGCCGACATCCAGTTGCCAGATTTCGGCGACGCCTTCAGGCAGCGTGTGCCGGGGCGCAAAAACCAGCAACAGCAACATCGGCCAGCCCAGCAGGCGCAACGGCACCCCCGGTGGCAGTAACAGCAGAAATGCGCCCAGCGCGCCGAACGCCCAAACCCACAACGGAACCGCCACCGGCACCCACGCGGGCAATTGCCCGGCCACCAACACCAGCCCCTTGAACAAAAGGTCGATCAGACCGCCAGCCAACCACAGTAACCCCTCGCCCACATAGGGAACGGGCAACAGCAGCGTTCCGAGCAAGGCCGGCGGCAAGACCAGCAGGCTGATCCAGGGCACCGCCAGAAGATTGGCCAGCGGCCCGCTGAGACTGATCGGCAACCCCAGTACCAACAGCAGCGGGCACAGACCGATTGCGATCAGCCATTGGGCACGGGTCCAGGTTTGCCACCAACGCCACGGGCCCAATCGCCCGCCAAAGGTGAAAATCAGCACCGCTACTGCCGCAAAGGACAACCAGAAACCCGGTTGCAGGCTTGCCAGCGGGTCCAGCAGCAAAACACCGTCAAGCGCCAGCAACAGCGGCCACCAGGCGCCGAGGTGACGAAACCGTAGCCGCCACAACAACAGCAGACCAATCATCAGGCAGGCCCGACGCACCGGCACCTCGAAACCGGCCAGCAGCCCATAACCGAGCGCTGCCGCGAACGCCAGCCCACACGCCCATGGCAGCCACGGCAAGCGCCTGGGCCATAAGCCATAGCGCGCCAGCCCGGCGATCAGCAGATACACCAGCCCCGCCAGCAAACCAATGTGTTGCCCGGAAATCACCAACAGATGCACGGTGCCGGTGTCTTGCAGCACCTGCCAGTCCTCACGGCTCAGCCCGGCGCCGTCCCCCAGCACCAACGCCGTCAGCGCTCCCGTTCGCCCGTGCGCATCCACGGCCTGCAAACGCTGACGAATGCCGTCGCGCCAGGCCCACTGCGCTTGCCCCAGTCGCTGACCGTCCTTGACGGTCCCAGTGGCGCCAATACGTTGGGCCAGCAACCAGGCGTCGTAATCAAAACCATGAGGGTTGAGCAGCCCGGCAGGACGCTTCAATTTGACTGCCAGCCGCCACCGCTCGCCACTGTTGACGGGCGGCCCGCCATACCAGGCCAGACGCAGGTGCCGGGGCAGTTGGGTGCGACGCGACTGACTGTCTGTCAGTTCGAAACGCACTACACCCTCGGCCTGCTGCGGCAACCCGGTAACCCGGCCTTCGACCCAGCGAGTCTCGCCATCGAGCTTCAGCGCCAGGCGATCATCCAGCGCCCACTGCGCATTCGCACACGCCCAACTGAAGCCAAACAACCAAAATGCCAGTGGAAAGGTTCGAAACGGCAGCAACATCAAACCCACTACCGGCAACAACAGCCACAACCCTGCCGGCGGCAGTGCCGGCAAAAAACGCAGGGCCAGCAGACCCAACGCCAGCGCCATCATCCCTGTGCGCATAAGCCCGTCCTTGAGAGTCCCCTCCCTAGGCTTAGCCGTCGCGCCGCACAGGCGTCGTTAACAATTGTCACAAAGTCTGAATGGGCGGTTCGTAGAATCCAGACATACTTGCCGCCTTAACCGACCGAGAAGCCTTATGCCCCGGCGCTTATTCAAACGCTACATGCCAGACCCGACCAGCATCAGGGAACACAAATCCTTACGCTTTCTTGGCACCCTGCTGCATGACCCGAACCTCTGGCACCTCAATCGTCATTCCGTCGCGCGGGCCATGGCCGTCGGCCTGTTCGCGGCGTTCCTGCCCATCCCGTTGCAAATGCTGTTGGCGGCCATCCTCGCCATCGTGGTGCGCGGCAACATGCCGATAGCGGTCAGCCTGGTCTGGCTGACCAACCCGATCACCATGCCGGCGGTGTTCTTCTGCACCTACCAGACCGGCGCCTGGTTGATGGACGTCCCCGCCAGGAGCTTGCCGGACGAGTTGACCTGGGCATGGATCAGCGGCGAGCTCTCGACTTTGTGGCAACCGTTTTTACTGGGTTCGGTGGTAACGGGGCTGGTGCTTGGGGCGTTGGCTTATTGTCTGGTGATGATGTATTGGCGCTGGTGGGTGAGTCGGCAGTGGGCACGGCGTAAGCGCAGCCGGATGCAGGAATGAAAAACGGCCTCCACTTGGGAGGCCGTTTTTTTATGGCTTTTTGGTGGCGTACATATCCGTTTTTTCTGTAACGGCCACTTAGGGTTCCGCCCTTACGGCGGGTCACTTTGGAAAAGCCCCAAAGTAACCAAAACGCTTTTGCCCCTCCATTCGGTGCCTCGCCTAGGCTCGGCATGCCCTCACTCCGGCATTACTCCGGGGGCCCGCCGCCATCGGCCATCCATGGCCGGGGGCGGCTACCGCGGCATCCCTGCCGCGGTGCCCCCTGCGCAATACCTGCGTTCGGCCTCTGGGAAAGGGGCGGTAGATCCAGATCCAGATCCAAAGCCAAAGCAGAAGCCACAGCAAGATCAAAAGATCGCAGCCTCGCTTCGCTCGACAGCTCCTACAGGGAAGTGCGTGCCCATGAGATCAGGCCGGCCGGTAGGCCGCCTCGCTCTGGTTTTGGCGGTGCACGCCCCATCGAGAGGCCGAGTGGAGGTTCTGCGCAGTGGGCAACCCGGCAGGGATGCCGGGTTAGCCGCCCCCGGCCATGGATGGCCGATGGCGGCGGGCCCACGGAGCAGGACCGGAGCGAGGGCACCCTGAGCCTAGGCGAAGGGCCGAACGAAAGGGGCAAGAGCCTTGGGTTACTTTGGGCTTTTCAAAGTGACTCGCTGTAAGAGCGAAACCGCCAGCCGCCGTTACCAAAGGAACGGATATGTACACCATCAAAAAACATGTTGCCCGCGAAGGAGCTCGATCAGGTACGCATCCCACGCCCACTCACCAGCAGCCGCGCACAACCGATGTACAGCACAACAGTCGCTACCAGCATGAAAGCGATCGCCACGCTGATCTTGATGTCCGACACGCCAAGAATGCCGTAACGGAAGGCGTTGACCATGTGCAGCACCGGGTTGGCCAGCGAAACGGTCTGCCAGAACGGTGGCAACAAGCTGATCGAGTAGAACACCCCGCCCAGGTACGTCAGCGGTGTCAGCACGAAGGTCGGGATGATCGAGATGTCATCGAAATTGCGCGCAAATACCGCGTTGATGAAACCCAGCAACGAGAAGATCGTCGCCGTCAGCAGCACCACCAGAACGGTCACGCCCAGGTGATGCACCTGTAGCGTGGTGAAGAACAGCGACAGCAGCGTCACGATGAGCCCGACCATCAACCCGCGCAGCACGCCGCCCAGGGTGTAGCCGATCAGAATCGTATGGGGCGACACCGGCGACACCATCAGTTCTTCGATGGAGCGCTGGAACTTGCTGCCAAAGAAACTCGACACCACGTTGCCATAGGAGTTGGTGATCACCGACATCATGATCAGCCCCGGCACGATGTACTCCATGTACGTGAAGCCACCCATGCCGCCGATCTGCCGACCGATCAGATTGCCGAAGATCACAAAGTACAGAACCATGGTGATGGCTGGCGGCAGCAAAGTCTGCGGCCAGATCCGGGTGAAGCGCTTGACCTCACGGTAAACGATGGTATTGAGGGCGACGAGGTTGGGTTGCAGCTCGGAACTCATACCGCCACCTTCGACAGATTTTTCTCCACCAGGGACACGAACAACTCCTCAAGGCGATTGGTTTTGTTACGCAGGCTCAACACTTCGATGTTCTGCTGCGCCAACTGGGTGAACAGCGCGGTAATGCCCATGGCCTTGTCGACCTGGACTTCCAGGGTATGACTGTCGATCAGTTTGGCCGGGTAACCAAGCAACTGCGGCGCCACTTGCAAGGTGTTCTTCAGGTCCAGCAGGAACGTCTCGACATGCAGTTGGCTGAGCAACTGCTTCATGCTGGTGTTCTCGACAATGGTGCCGTGGTCGATGATGCCGATGTTGCGGCACAACTGCTCAGCCTCCTCCAGGTAGTGGGTGGTGAGGATGATGGTGATGCCTTTCTTGTTCAGTTCAGTGAGGAAGGTCCACATCGAGCGACGCAATTCGATGTCCACCCCCGCCGTCGGTTCGTCGAGGATCAGCAGGCGTGGCTCGTGAACCAGCGCCCGGGCGATCATCAGTCGGCGCTTCATGCCGCCGGACAGGGAGCGTGACGGCACATCGCGCTTGTCCCACAACCCCAGTTGGGTCAGGTACTGCTCGGCGCGTTCCTTGGCGATTCTCGCCGGGATGCCGTAGTAACCGGCCTGGGTCACGACGATGTCGAAGGTCTTTTCGAACTGGTTGAAGTTGAACTCCTGGGGCACCACACCAATGCAGCGCTTGAGCGCCGCTGGTTCCTTGTCCAGGTCGTGACCGAACACATTCACCGTGCCGCTGGTTTTGTTCACCAAGGTCGAGATAATGCCGATGGTCGTGGATTTGCCGGCGCCATTCGGGCCGAGCAAAGCGAAAAAGTCACCTTCGGCGACGTCCAGATCGATACCGCTCAAGGCCTGGAAACCGTTGCCGTAGGTTTTGGTTAGCTGCCGGATGGACAGAGCGGAACTCATATCGGATTTACGCACCAGGAAGGGAAGAAAGGAATAAATAAGGGCGGGCGGCGAGCAATGCAACCGCGGCGCATGAGCGCAATGGTGCTTGTCGCCGCCACACAAGTACAGTCACGCGTGTTGATAGTGAGTATTAAGTCAACGCGGTCATGACGGCTTTGCGATAGGCCGGACGCTGTTTCAACCGTGCGTACCAGGCTTCTAGATGTGGCAGCGGCGCGCGCTCGATCGGCATCTCGAACCAGGCATAAATGAAGCTGCCCAAGGGAATGTCGCCCATGCCGATCTCATCGCCCGACAGGTATGGCTTAACCGCCAGCGCTTGATCGGCCATCGACAGCAGATCGTCGCACTCCTTGATCGCAGCCTTGATGGCCGGCCAGTCCTGCTGCTCTTGCGGGGTGCGCAACACGCCCCAGAACACCGTGCGAAACGGCGCGGCAAAACTTGAGGTGGTCCAGTCCATCCACTTTTCGGCCGAGGCACGGGCTTGCAGGTCCGTCGGATACCAGGCAGTGCCGCTGGCATGGCGAGCCACCAGGTAACGCACGATGGTGTTGGATTCCCACAGCACGAAGCCGTCGTCTTCGATCACCGGCACGCGACCGTTGGGATTCATCGCCCGGTACTCAGGCGTGTCGACCACGCCAAAGGCACCGCCGGCGTCGATGGCTTCATAGGCCAGGCCCAGCTCTTCGGCGGCCCACAACGGTTTTCTGACATTCGACGAATTTTTCCGACCCCAGATTTTCAGCATGACCGCCCCTTGTTGGATGAATGCGCAGGCAGCATACGCCGGATCAGGCGCGACTCAAATCGCTCTGCATGTCACCCAGTTGCAGCGGCAGCCGCTCGCCGAACAAATGCGGATAGCACTTTTCCAGGTGCTCGAAAAAAAACGCTTCAGGCACATCGGTGAACTGGCCGTGATCGACCAGGTATTCCATCAGTTGCTCGCCGTCACGGTTGAAGGGATGGAACACACTGTCGTTGATCCCGTCGAACTCCAGCGGCGCGACATTGAACAACTCGCAGAGTTGTTGATTGAAAGCCGGCGTGGCTTTAACCCAATGGTCGTCCAGATACAGCTCGGTGTAGCCGTGCATGGCGAACACATCGCTCTTGAGCAGTTCGAGCAGGCGCGGCGTCGACAGGTGATTGCGCACATCCGCCAGACCGATACGCGCCGGGATCCCGCAATGCCGAGCGCAACCTGCCAGCAGCGTGGCTTTGGGCACGCAATAACTCTCCCCGGCCGCCAGCGCATAGCTGCCGCGCAAGGTCTGCGGATCACGGCTGAAGGTGTAGGGGTTGTAGCGCACGGCCTCGCGCACGGCGTAATAGAGATTGATCGCCTGCTCCTGCGGATCGCGCCCGGCGCCACGATGTTTTTCGGCGAACTCCACCACCGAGGGATGGTCACTGTCGATGAAGCGGCCGGGGCTCAGATACGCGTGCATGGGAGCTATCTCCTGGGGGAAGCCACGAGTCTAGCGACACCTTCAGCACAGAGATAACGACGTTTCGGCCAAATATCAGCGCTTGCCCGCCCTGTTGACGAGCCCTGCATCGAAATAACTGACGAAGTCCGGCCGTTTCGTCCTACAAGCTCAACCCGATCGCTCCGACCACCCACTTTTATGGATGCCGTCTAAGCTCTGAGAGTGGTTTTGCCCCTGGCTTCAGGAGAATTAATTATGCTGCTGTTGTGGATACTGGTTCTGGTGGTCGGGATTGCCTGGCTGGCACATCGCCGCACCGCACCTCTGCCCGCTTTGGGCATCATCGCTGTCTATCTGCTGGCGATGGGCATCTTCAGACATGCGAGCCATGCCCCCGTCTGGCTGCTGCTGATTTTCTGGGTGTTGCTCGCGGCCGTGGCCGCCCCCCTGTTGCTGCCGGACCTGCGCCGAAAACTGTTCACGGCGCCCATATTCAACTGGTTTCAAAAAAACCTGCCGCCCATGTCGCAAACCGAGCGTGAAGCCATTGAAGCCGGCACGGTCTGGTGGGATGGCGAGCTGTTCAGCGGTCGTCCGGACTGGAACAAGCTGCTGGCCTATCCAAAAGCGCAGCTGAGCGAAGAGGAACAGGCGTTTATCGATGGCCCGACCGAAGAGCTCTGCGCCATGGTCAGCGATTGGCAGATCGGCCAGTTGATGGATCTGCCGCCCAAGGCCTGGGATCACATCAAGCAGCATGGCTTTTTTGCCCTGATCATTCCCAAGGAGTACGGCGGCAAAGGCTTCTCGGCTTATGCGCACTCCCAGATCGCGATGAAACTGGCGACCCGCAGCGGTGACCTGGCCTCCACCGTCATGGTGCCCAACTCCCTCGGCCCGGCGGAACTGCTGCTGCACTACGGCACCGACGAACAACGCAATCATTACCTGCCACGGCTGGCCCGCGGCGACGATATCCCCTGCTTTGCCCTGACAGGCCCGATGGCCGGTTCCAACGTCGGGGGCATGACCGACACCGGGGTGATTTGCAAAGGTGAATGGGAAGGCCAGGAAACCCTCGGCCTGCGCCTGAACTGGGAAAAACGCTACATCACCCTCGGTCCGGTGGCGACCTTGATCGGCCTGGCCTTCAAGGCCTATGACCCGGATCATCTATTGGGCGATAAAGTCGACCTGGGGATCAGTCTCGCATTGATTCCAACCCAGACTCCCGGTGTAGACATCGGCCGCCGTCACTTGCCGCTGGGCGCCGCCTTCATGAACGGCCCGAACGCCGGCAAGGATGTGTTCATACCGCTGGAGTTCATCATCGGCGGTCAGGAAATGCTCGGCGAAGGCTGGATGATGCTGATGAACTGCCTGTCGGTCGGGCGTTCCATTTCGCTGCCTGCCATCGGTACCGCCGCGGGCAAGTTCAGCAGCCTGGTGACAGGCCAATATGCACAGGTTCGCGAGCAATTCAACGCACCGCTGTCAGCCTTCGAAGGGATTCAGGAAGCACTGGCGCGGATCGGCGGCAGTACCTGGCTGATGGACAGCGCGCGGATGCTCACCGCCAACGCCGTCGACCTCGGCGAAAAGCCGTCGGTGCCCTCCGCCATCATCAAATACCACCTCTCCGAACGCGGTCGCGAGTGCATCAGCCACGCCATGGATGTTCACGGCGGCAAGGCCATCATCATGGGCCCGAACAACTATCTCGCGCGTAGCTGGCAAGGTGCGCCCATTTCCGTCACGGTCGAAGGTGCGAACATCCTGACACGCAACCTGATGATCTTCGGCCAGGGGGCTATTCGCTGCCATCCGTTCGTGCTCAAGGAAATGGCCCTTGTCCACCGCGAAGACAAACAACAGGCGCTGATCGAATTCGACGCCCTGCTGCTCAATCACATTGGTTTTGCCGTGAGCAACGCCGCCAGCACCCTGGTGCTGAACCTTGGCTTCGGGCATTTCGAACACATGCCCGGGGACAAGCTCAGCCAACGCTACGTGCGCGCCCTCAACCGTCAGGCCGCAGCATTTGCCATGCTTGCAGACCAGTGCATGATGCTGCTGGGCGGCGACCTGAAACGCCGCGAACGCTTGTCCGCACGTCTGGGCGATGTGCTCAGCTACCTGTATCTGGCCTCCGCCGCGCTCAAGCGATATCACGATCTCGATTCGCCGGAGCATATGCGTCCGTTGTTCGCCTGGGCGATGGAAGAGAGCCTCGGCCAGTCCGAGCGTGCGCTGGACGAACTGCTGACCAACTTTCCGAACAAGGTACTCGGCTGCTTGCTGCGGGTACTGGTGTTCCCGTTCGGTCGCCGGCACAGAGGCCCGTCGGACAGACTGGCGGCCAAAGTCGCCGCAGTCCTCGGCCGCGCCAAGGGCGACCCGACCCTTGAGGAGTTATTGGCGGGCTGCTATCGCCCGCAATCGACAGAGGATCCGGTCGGCGCCTTGCAGCACGCCTGCGACTTGCTGAACGCCGCCAAACCGCTACAGAAAAAACTCAACACGGCGCTGAGAAGTCGCCAGGTCAAACCCTCTGTCGGGGAGTCGGTCATCGATGCCGCACTGGAGGCTGGCGTCTTGCAACCGGTTGAAGCGGAGACCTTGCGTGAGGTGGAGGTGGCGCGGCGCAAGGTGATCGACGTCGATGATTTCGATAAAGAGGTGCTGGTGCTGGGCAAGGGCAAGGTCCGCTAATCCAGAGGACCGTGTGTCGCCTTACCATCATGGGGCGCTTTACCCTGTGAAAAAGGGGCGCGGGAGCTTTATACTCCTGCGCCCGTTTTGCTCTTGAGGACTTATCTCGTGTCCAATGTCGTTGCCGATCATCTCGTCTTGCTCGACCACCTGCGCAGTATCCTGGTCGCCGTAGGTGAGGCCGAACAGGTTCCCGAAGAAAGCCATGCCTTGTTCCTGGAGCGCTTCGACGAACTGCGTGCGTTGCTGCCGGTCGACCCGATCGAAAGCCAATACCTGGGCCAGGACATCCTGTGCCAGATCATCACCCGCTATCCGCAAATCGCCCACCTGGTGCCGCGCGATCTGCTGTGGTACTTCGCCGGTGACTGCCTGCACTACATGCCCGATGATGAAATCGACCTGTACCAGGCACTGGAAGAACGTCGCTTCGAAGCCGAACAGAACGATGAACCGTTCGACTGGAATCAGGAAAAACAGCTGCTGGCGATGTCGAACCAGGACAGCAAGCACTGATCTCCAATCAGTAACGCAAAAGGCCCGCATGGTTAATCATGCGGGCCTTTTTTGTTGGCCGGGTAAAGATCAAAACAACCCATCACTCTCCGGCAACTCATACGCTGCCGCGCCCTTGCCCATCGCGCTTGGCTTGCCCGGATTGCTCAAGGTCGGCTCCTTCTCCAGGCATTCCACCAGATAGTCGATGAATACCCGTAACTTGGGCGGCAGATAGCGGGTGGGCGAATGCAGCAGCCAGGCGCCTCCGTGGTAGGACGCCAGAAAGGTCCAGTCCGGTAATACCTGCACAATCAGCCCCTGTTCCAGCGCATAACGGGCGGTGAAGTACGGCAGGCTACCGATCCCGATGTGTTGCAATACCGCGCCCAATCGCACGCCCGTGTGATTGGCGGCGTAACGTCCGCGCACGCCGACGGTCACGGCTTTACTGCCTTTCTTGAACTTCCAGCGCGCATCGCTCGGGGTTTCGCCCAGATAGATGCAGCTGTGATTGAGCAAGTCGTGGGGATGAGTCGGTGTGCCGTGCTCGGCCAGGTACTGCGGCGTGGCGCAGAGCAAATGGTCGATGGTCAGCAATTGGCGCCCCACCAGCCCCGCAGGGGGCCGATCGGTAATACGGATGGCCAGGTCGACGTTGTCATCGATCAAATCCACCTGGCGGTCCTCGAGCAACAACTCCACATCCACTTTGGGATAACGCCGCAGAAACTCCGGCATATGTGGATGAATCACAAATCGCCCGACGGCCTTGGGCACGCTGACGCGCACCAGCCCTTCCGCTTCCTGGGTGAACTGACCGCTGATTTCCATCACCGACTTCGCCGCGCTGACCATCTCCTGGCAGCGCTTGAACACCTCTTCGCCTCCGTCGCTCAGGCGTAGCTTGCGCGTGGTTCGTTGCAACAAACGCGTGGCAAGCGCCTTCTCCAGCCGCGAAATGCTGCGACTCACCGCCGAGGGGGAAGACCCCAACTGACGCGCCGCTTCGGAGAAACTGCCGGTTTCGACAACCTTGACGAAAATCGCCATTTCACCGAGCAGCGGCAGGGGAAGATTTATGCTCACAGCGCAACAGTCCTTTGATGGTTGAACGGATTATCACGCAATTCCACGGTTCATATAATAAAAATAGAAACTTTAATAAGGGCATGGAATATGACGCTTCGCCTCTTTTTCCATAGTGATGACCTCAGGGCCAACGTGGAAGTCCTGGATTGCACGCCCTATGAGAACGAGTTCGCCGTGGTGCTGCGCGCCACTCTGTTTCACCCCCAGGGCGGCGGGCAACCCTGTGATACCGGCTGGATCGGCGAAAGCCAGGTGCTGCGCGTGGTGCAGGAAACGGAGCGGATCATCCATTTCGTCGACCACCCGGTAAAACTCGGCATGATCCAGATTCGGGTCGACGAGCAACGCCGCCAGTTCAATACGCGCATGCATTCGGCGGGGCACCTGATCGGTCACTTCGTCCAGGCCATGGGCTGGATGCCGATCAAGGCTCATCACTGGCCGGATGAAGGACGTGTGCAATTCAAACCGGGCGATGGCGCGCAGGAGGTTGATGCCCAGACGATTCAGCACGGCATCAAGCAATGGATCGCCCATGATCTGCCACGCTTGACGTCGTTGCGCGAAGGCGCCCGTGAAATCGGTTTCGGTGAGCTGCCCGCCTACGGCTGCGGCGGCACCCATGTACGTAGCCTGAAGGATTTGGGCAAGGTCACGATCGCTTCCCTTTCGCAGAAAAAGGGAACGCTGTCAGTCCACTACCACGTGGATTGAGCTTTTGGGCGATGTCGACCCCGTCATCGCCTGACGCCGGAGGAGCCTGCGTTCGCGGGCTCTGTTGACTATCTGATAGATGGACCTAAGACATGATGCTTGACGTCGAGCGTCTCGATGAGACGTGCATACAAAAACTGGCCAACGAAGAAGTCCTCGCCATCCGCGTCAGAGGCTTGTTGCCTCGGCCACTGGCGATCCAGATCGGCGACAAGATCCTCGCCCCCGGCTTTGAAGGCTACATCAACGCACCGAGCATCGGTCGCATCGGCATGGCGTTTTACGAAGCGGAAAACCAGCCACTGCTGATCGAAGACTATTTCGAGCGCGCCACCAGCAACATTGCCGAGTTGCGCAGCCGTTGTGCGCCCTACTCCTCGCCTGTCGACACCCTGCGCTGCATGCTCGATGAGTCCTGGCCGGCGGGGGCGCATCTGGAAAATCTCTATGGCCGCAAGATGTATGTCGGGCTATCGCGCGTGGTCAAACCCGGCGTGTGCTTCCTTGCCCATCACGACATTTTCGCCAAGGACGCCCCGGACAGCTTCCAGGCCAGAAGCCTGGAAGCGCAGTTCGCCTGCAATGTTTACCTGAACATGCCGACCGAGGGCGGCGCTTTGCAGATGTGGGACCACGACATTTCCCCGGACCAGTTCGACGAGATGCGTGGCGACAGTTACGGCATCGATCCGGCCTTGCTCGGCCCTCCGACCCTGGAAATTCGCCCTGAGCCCGGTGATTTCATCATGTTCAATTCACGCCGCATGCACTCGGTGACGCCGGGTGTGGACGATCCGCGATTGAGCCTTTCTTTCTTTGTCGGCTATCGCGGCAATGCTTCCCCCCTGACTTTCTGGAGTTGAGATGTTTTCGAATTACCTGGGCGAGTTTCTGGCGCTGGCAACCATCCATTTTCTGGCCGTGGTAGCTCCCGGTCCGGACTTCGCCGTGACCATCCGCCAAAGCGTGCGTTTCGGGCGTTTAGTGGGCATCTGCACGGCGCTGGGCATCGGCGCGGGCATTTCCGTGCATGTGCTGTACACCTTGCTCGGCGTCGGCGCATTGATGCACACCACGCCTTGGCTATTGACGGTGGCCAAGGTGATCGGGGGGGCCTACATTTTGTACCTCGGTGTGAGCCTGTTGCGCAGCAAACCCAAAGTGGCGATTGAAGGCGACAACGGCGCGGCAGCGTCAACTGAGCAACAGACGTTGTTCAAGGCTTTCAGCACCGGGTTTCTGACCAACGCCACCAACCCCAAGGCAACGCTGTTCTTCCTGGCGATTTTCACCACCATCATCAGCGCTACGACACCGCTGCAGATTCAAGCGCTATACGGGTTGTGGATGTGTTTCGTGAACGCCTTGTGGTTCGTGATCGTGGCCCTGTTCTTTTCCAGCGCCCGGGTGCGACTGCTGTTCATGCGCATGGGCCACTGGTTCGAAAGAACCATGGGGGTGATCCTCATTCTGTTCGCAGGACGCCTGATTCTGTCCATGTAAGTCATGCTGCCTTAGTCGCCTCGTCGAACCGCACTTTATGCGGCTCCCACGCCAGCAACACGGCTATCTCCGCACTCTGCCCTTAAAGTTTTGTTTTAAATCATGGCGCTTTGCTTTGTTTGAACTACCTTCAAACAAGAAGAAGTCATAACGGTTTGAATTTTGACGTTTAGGTTCAGAGATCAGATAGCGAATTGGCAAAAGGAGTTACCTCACTATGATCCTGACAGGCGTTTTCCGGCGCAGAGCTGTGGTTGCCGGTTGCTTTTTAGGGGAGTCAGGTTGGCGGGAAGTGCCGCCTATAACCGCGATGGTTGTCGAGCCTGAGCCTGTTGCTCGGGTCGGCAGCCCAGGTATCTGGATCACTAAAAGCCGTTTTAGAAGGTTGCTCGCTGTTCATTCGGATCAGCGTATTGCACCTGCTTGCGTGTAGCACCAAGGAATATTGCCGGGGGCATTAATCGTTAGTGGTAAGTGCTCTGGCGAGGTTGAGGGTCGACTCAGGCCCCTTGTAGTGATCCAAGGCAACTTGGTTTGCCTTGTAGATGGCCTATTCAGCGAGGATGCACTTAATGAGCTATCGTACCGTGCCCGCTTTCAAGCGAATTATCCATGGCCTGTTCTGGATGGGCCTCAGCGTGGACGCGGCTCAGGCCGCGGCGGCCAATTGTTCGCAGATGGACAGTATGCCGACAACGTTCGAGGTCGGTCAGGGGCTTCAGAGTGAACTGCGCACTCCGGTTCCGGTGACGCAACTGGCCGTGGGTGACCCGAAAATTGCCGATGTGCAACCCAGCGGCAACAACCCCAACGCCTTCCTGCTCACTGGTCTGACACCGGGCACCACCAGCCTGATGGTCTGGACCGGCTGTTCGAAAGAGCCGCGCCATAGCATGGTGTTCGTCAAGGGCCGGGCCACCTCGGCGCTGACCAGCGCGTCGACCGGACCTTACGAAGACCCGCTGCTGCCGAGCCAGGTACAGACCGATATTCGCTTCGTTGAAGTCAGCCGGACCAAACTCAAGGAAGCCTCAGCGTCTATTTTCGGCACCCGCGGCAACTTCCTGTTCGGCTCGCCGAGAACCTTGCCTACCATTGGCGGCGTCGTCACACCGTCGGTGCCGGTGGACAACGGCATGTTCAACCTCAACTTTGCTACCGGTAATACCCTGGTAGCGATCAACGCGCTGGAAGGCAGCGGTTTCGCCTATACCCTGGCGCGGCCAAGCCTGGTGGCGCTCAGCGGGCAGAGTGCGAGCTTCCTGGCCGGCGGTGAAGTACCGATTCCGGTGCCCAGTTCGGGCAGCGATAACATCTCCATCGAGTACAAGGAGTTCGGTATCCGCCTGACCCTGACGCCAACCATCATCGAGAAAAACCGTATCGCCCTGAAGGTGGCGCCGGAAGTCAGTGAACTGGACTTCACCAACGCCGTCAGCATCGCCGGCACCATAGTTCCGGCGCTGACCATACGCCGTACCGACACCAGCATCTCCCTGGCCGACGGCGAAAGCTTCGTCATCAGCGGCCTGATCAGCACTCGCAACAATTCCCAGGTGAACAAATTCCCGGGGCTGGGCGATATCCCGATTCTGGGCGCGTTCTTCCGCGACAACTCCGTCAACCGTGAGGAGCGCGAACTGCTGATGATCGTCACCCCGCATCTGGTCCAGCCCCTGGCTGCCAATGCACAACTGCCGTCGTTGCCTGGCGAGCAGCTGCGCAATTACGACCCGAACTTCTACCGCATGTTCTTCCTCGAAAATGGTGATTTCGACAGTAAGACCGGGCTCTCGCAATGAACCGGAGCCAGACGCTGAACCGGGCTTTCGCCCTCACTCTTAACGGTGACCTTGAGCGCTTGGCGGGCCAGCTGTATTGCCATTGGCCAGGCGTTCAACGTGTTGTAGCCAGAGGACACTCGATGAAAGCAGTCATTGCAATAACGGCGACATTGATGCTCGCAGGTTGTGCCACCAACGGTATCGTTTCGCGACCGGGCAGTTGTGCCAAACCCGCTTCGGAGCAAGAGTTGGCCCTGAACCTGGCCGACAACATGGCCAACGAAGGCCGTTTGTACGCCAGCCTGGCGAACCTGGAAGGTTTGCCCGATGACCTGGTCCAGGTTCGTCTGCGCAAGGCCCGGGTGCTGCGCTTGATGGGGCGTAAAGATGCGGAGCCGTTGTATCAAAGCCTGCTCGGCACCTGTCTGGCCGCTGAAGGGGAACATGGCCTGGGCCAGTTGGCCGCGGCCAAAAATGATAACGCCGGCGCTACCACTCACCTCGAACGCGCGGTGAAGATGTCCCCCACCGACGACAAGATGCGCAATGACCTGGGGGTCGTCTACCTCAATCAGCGACGGATCCCTGAAGCACGCTTCGAGTTCATGACGGCCATGGAGCTCAAGCAGGCGGATTCACTGGCGGCACTCAACATGGTGACGCTGCTGATCTATCAGGATAACTGGAAGGCGGCTGCCGAACTCGCGAACCGCGCCAGCTTGAGTCCCCAGCAAGTTGCAGAGGCTCAAACCCGAGCGGAAAAACTCAAGGCCTCTGCCAAAAAAGCGGTGGCTTCCGAGGGGAATCGCAAGACTGAGGCCGTAGTCGATGCCTCAGCCAATGCTGCGATCAAGTAGAACGTACGAGGAGTCGAGATGAATACCAAAGGGCTGTTGATTGTGTGCATGGCTTGCCTGTCCACCAGTGCCTGGGCTATTGAGCCAGGTCCCTCCTCGGCGCCGCAAAAGGGCACCGAACAGTGGATGCAGCTACAGATTCGTGGTGTGGTTGCCTCCCCTTTTCGACAAACTGCATCGGTCACTGAGCGTGACCTGTCCTTCCAGCGCTGGCTGAACAGCTTCACCTACCCGATCCCGATGTTCTTTGAGCAGAAGGCTGGGGGGAAAATGACCTCCAGCAGCAACTGAGGGACGTCAATGGATGATCAACCTCTGGCATCGTCCAGAGTAGCCTGGCTAAAACGCCAGGCTTAATCACGTCTGCTGGAAAGTATTGGCATCTACACATTGTTCAGTTCTGACCGAGTCCCCCTGGAGCGCAATGCTGTTCACTTAAACAGTTTCAGCCGCGACGCATTCTTTGTAGCAGCTGCCGAAGGCTGCGTTCGGCTGCGCAGCAGTCGTGAGTCCGGCTGCCGTGATGTACCTGACGCACCGCAATGGCTGATTTTACGACTGCTTCGCAGCCGAACGCAGGCTTCGCCAGCTGCGACAGATCGCATTACGGCTTAAGTGAACAACATTGCCCGTAGGAGCGAGCGGTGTAGATCTTGGGAGGGGAAGTACAGATCAGGTTCGGGTGGCAAGGCCATCTGATTCGACAGCCCCCCACCCGATCCTCTTACATATTTCCGAATGCTTTCATTACGCCAA
Source organism: Pseudomonas sp. GW821-FHT01E10 (assembly GCF_059422365.1). NCBI lineage: Bacteria > Pseudomonadati > Pseudomonadota > Gammaproteobacteria > Pseudomonadales > Pseudomonadaceae > Pseudomonas > Pseudomonas sp. GW821-FHT01E10. Next base: position 11,668 of record NZ_JBWKWT010000017.1, on the reverse strand, counting down.
TCATGGCCGGGCCGATGGCGACCAGAAAGAAGCTCGGCCACAGGCAGAAAATCAGTGGAAATATCAGCTTGGTGCCGATTTTCGCCCCCGCCTCTTCGGCGGCCTGCGTACGCCGATCACGGAATTCATCGGCATAGATGCGCAGGGTGTCGGCCACGCTGGTACCAAAGCGAATACTCTGCGCCAACAAGCTGACCAACCCTTGCACGTCCTCCAGACCGGTGCGTATGGCCAGTTGTTTGAGCGCCTCGGTACTGGTGATGCCCGCGCGGATCTGCGCATTGACCAGGGCCAGCTCTTCAGCCAGTTCAACATGACTGACCGACATCTCTTCAGCCACCCGTTCAATGGTCGTGGGCAGTGACAGGCCTGACTCCACGCAGACCACCATCAGATCCAGCGCATCTGGAAACGCGATACGCAGCCGGTTTTGACGCGCCTGCTTACGCTTGGCGACATACAGCGCTGGCAGCAACCATCCGATACCGGCCACCATGACCACCAACAACAGCCCCACAGCCAGGGAAACCTTGGGAATCAGCGGCAACAGCAGCAACGCAAGACCGACCATCAACAGCGGTAACATCAAGCGCACCGCCCAGTACATCTGCACCGCCGAAGAGGAGCGGTAACCCGCATGCGTCAACAGAGTCTGGGTAACTGACGCCTGGGCCGATTCAGCCGAGGCAAAACGCTGGCCGACCCGCTCCAGCAACAGCTGCAGATTACCCGGAGCTTCCTGCCCTGCCGTATTGCCCAAATAACCGCGCTTGATCAGCGCCAGACGACGCTGTACCGGGTCCTGGAGACCCAGCATCAGCAACATCAAGGCGACGACCGCAAGCACCGTACTCAAACCGATCGCGCCAAGGAACAACAGGCGCGCTACTTCCTCGTTCCCCGTGAACCGACTGAACAACCCGAGTAAAAAGTCCATGACCTGTACCTCCCGGTAGCGAATATCGCTTAAACCTGAATCCGGATGATTTTTCGTATCCAGAAAATCCCGATCAACATGGCGCAGAAAGCCCCGATGATCAGCTTGTGGCCTATGGGATCATTGAGCAGCACAGGCATGTAGCTGGGGCTTGTGAGCACGATCGCAATAGCCAGCACAAAGGGAATCGCCACCAGCACCCAGGCCGACATGCGCCCTTCCGCCGACAGGGTTTTGATCTTGCGCTGAAAGCGGAAACGCCCGCGGATCAGCCGACTCAGACGCTCCAGCACTTCCGTCAGATTGCCGCCAGTCTCGCGGTGGATGAGGATCGAAGTCACCAGCATCATCACCGTCATGCTGGGCATGCGCTCCAGCAGGCCGAGCATGGCCCGGCGAACATCGTTGCCATAGTTGATGTCGGCAAAGGTCAGGCCGAACTCATGAGCGACCGGCCCCTTGTGCTCCTCGGCGACCAGACGCAGGGTTTCGTTGAACGGGTGCCCGGCACGCAAGGCCCGGCACATGGCATCCAGCGCATCCGGCAGGCCTTCCTCAAACGCAGCGAAACGTTTGCTACGGTCACGAGAAATTTTCAGCAGGGGTAACCAGAACACCCCGAAGCCTGCCAGCAACGCCATCCACCAGACGGTCACGACCATCCAGATCGAGATGCCCGCACACGCACCCAGGAACAGCCCCAGCAAGATCACTCGATAAGCGCGGTATTCATGGCCGCCCTGCTCGATCATCTGCGTAAGGCTCGCCATGAACGGCAACTGCTCGAGCATGGCCTCCAGTGGCGACAAACGTGTCAGGTATTTCTGCCGCAACACCGTCTGCATGTTGGGCAAATTGTTGGCTTTTTCCAGTACATGCAAACGGCCGCGGATGCGCTTGCGCATCTTGCCCGCTTCGCCGAACACCGGCACCACCACGCCCTGGGACAAGAGGAACACGGCGATAAACACCATGCCCAGGAACATCACAATGAATTCAGCAGGAATATGGCTCATGGCTGCCGTGCCTCCATCCATTCAGGCCTGAACATCGTCAGCGGCAACTCGATGCCGCGCTTGGCCAGCACATCGCGGAAGGCCGGAATCATGCCGCTGGGACGATAATCGCCAAGCACTTCACCGTTTTCACCCATGCCCTGGCGCGCAAAGGAGAAAATTTCGGTCATGGTGATGATCTCGCCTTCCATGCCGTTGATCTCTTGCACGCTGACCAGCCGGCGCTTGCCGTCCTCCTGACGTTCCAGCTGGATCACCACATCGATGGCCGACGCGATCTGCTGACGCATGGCCTTGATCGGGAAGGTCGCCCCGCTCATCGACACCATGTTCTCGACTCGCCCCAACGCATCGCGCGCGGTGTTGGCGTGGATCGTGGTCAATGAACCGTCATGGCCGGTGTTCATGGCCGTCAGCATGTCCAGCGCCTCGGCACCGCGCACTTCGCCGATCACAATGCGGTCCGGGCGCATCCGCAAACTGTTACGCACCAACTCCCGCTGACTCACCTCGCCACGCCCTTCGATGTTCGAAGGCCGGGTTTCCAGGCGCACCACGTGGGGCTGCTGCAGTTGCAGTTCGGCCGAGTCTTCGATGGTGACGATCCGCTCGTTGTGCGGGATGAAACTGGACAACACGTTGAGCATGGTGGTTTTGCCGCTACCGGTACCGCCGGAAATCAGCACGTTCAGGCGCCCACGAACAATCGCCTTGAGCAGCAGCGCAATGGCCGGGGTCAATGTCCCCACCTGAATCAGGCTGTCGGTATTGAGCAGGTCCACCGCAAAACGGCGAATCGACATGCTCGGGCCGTCGATGGCCAGCGGCGGGATAATCGCGTTGACCCGCGAACCGTCCTTGAGCCGGGCGTCCACCAAGGGCGAGGACTCGTCGATACGCCGACCCAGGCTGGACACGATGCGGTCGATGATATTCAGCAAATGGTGATCATCGCGAAAACGCACATCGGTCCGTTGCAGTTTGCCGAAGCGCTCGACATAGACCGAGGCATAGCCGTTGACCAGAATGTCGGACACGCTGTGATCGGCCAGCAACGGCTCCAGAGGCCCCAGACCGAGCACCTCGTCGGTGATCTGCTTGATGATCAACTGGCGGCTGGTGGTACTCACCGGTGCCGAATGCTCGTCGAGCAGGCGCTGGCAAATATCACGGATCTGCCGTGAGGCCTCGGCCTGTTCAAGGGAGTCCAGCAAGGACAGGTCCATGACCTTGAGCAATTGCTGGTAGATTTTTTCCCGCCACTCGGCTTCCACCGGGGTGACCTGGCTTCTGGTTTCGTAAAGAACGTCCGGTGTTGCACGCTCCCACGCCATTATTTCCTCTGCCGGATCCAGCAGGTCGTCGCCCTGAGCAGCTGACGATGCTGCGGGTTTACCGGACTGTTTGCGCAAGCGGTTACGAAAGTCGCTGATCATGGGTCATCCCCCGAAGAAACGGTTGAAGGCGCGTTTGAGTAAGCCTTTGTTCCCGGCCACCTGTTGACCGACCAGGTCCTCGGTCATGTCGCGCAGGGCGGTAGTAATCGCGGCCCTCGGCGCATGCAGCCCCAACGGCACGCCAGTGTTCTGACTCTGGCTGACCAGGTTGAAGTCGTTGGGTAATTTCGACAGATTGGTGCAGCGCAGTGCCTCGCCAATATCCTTGAGGCTGATCGCTGCGGCCTTGTCATAGCGGTTGACCACGATCTGCAACTGATCGCCGCGCACGCCCAGGTCATCGCGAAGAATCCGCACCAGGGAGCTGGCATCGCGCAGATGACTGACGCTCTGCTGCACCACCACGTACACCCGGTCCACCTGTTCCAGCACGGAGCCGGTGAGGTGGTCGATTTGCCGCGGCAGGTCGATCACCACCCAGTCATAGCTGGCGCGGGCCAGTTGCAACAGGGTGTCAAGTTGCTCGGGTTGGGCATCCTGCGGCAGGCACAGCTCACCGGCCCGACCACCCAGCACATGCAAGGTCGGGCTGAAGTGGCTGCAAAAACCGCGTAGCGCGACGCTGTCCATGCCATCGATCTGATGCAGCACCTCGAGATGGCTGTGCGTCTGCGCCACGTCCAGGTAATGCGTCACGCTGCCGAATTGCAGGTCCATGTCCAGCAGCAGGGTACTGCCGCCCCTGACGCTGAGCTGTTGAGCCAGGTTGCAGGCCAGCAAGGTTCCGCCGGAGCCGCCCTTGGCGCTCATCACGGCGATCAATTTCCCTTCTGTCCCGCTGCCGGTGCGAACCTCCATGACCAGGCGATTCAAGGCGGCAACCAGTTCGGTCTCGGCGATAGGCTCCGGCAGCACGTCACGGGCGCCGGCCTGCATCGCCAGGCGCATGCCTTCCTGTTCGCTGAGCAGGCCGCACACCAACATCGGTGGACGCTCATGGGCCGGACGCTGCAACAGCGCAGCCAGCTCCTCACGCCATAGGTGGCTGACACGCAGCAGCAACAGATCAGGCATCCGGTCCAGGCCGTAGAGTGGGTCAACATGCCCATTGCTCACCAGGCGAGTGCTCACCTCCAGGCAGGGCATGCGCTGGCAGACGCTCTGCAGATCGCGCAACGAGGTGGCATCACGACTGCTGATCAGCAACCGCAGCCCGGTCTTGCCGGTCGAGCTGGAGAGCGGGGTGTCCTTGGTATTCAGCATGGTGTGATCTCCCCGGAATCGGAATGACGCCCGAGGCTTTCGCGTGGCAAAGTTGCCTTGAATGCAGGCAAGGTAATGGGCACGCCGAACCCGGGAATAAACAGATTGAAAACGAAGCCTTGCAGACTCAACTGGACATAACGGATGGCACGAAAACCAGTGGCGCTGACCAGGTCGCCGGGATTGGCCACCACAGCACCGTTAACGTCCAGATAGGTCAGCGTCAGGTTGGTGGTGGCCAGACTTGTGATCAGCTGGCTCGTACCAGCGTCGGTCGAGGCGTTGAAGATTGCCCGCCGCAAGACCACCGGATCGCTGATGTTGCACACCGCCGCCAGACGCGCACCACGCCGCGCGGCTTCATCCAGCGCACTGACCGTGAAGTACAGGCGGCCCATTTCCACCACGCCGAACAACAGGATGAACACCAGCATGCCGATGAAAGCGAACTCCACGACATAGGTGCCGTGCATGCGTTTTTTATTCATCACAGCACCCTCATGACAGTGGTGGCAACCAACGGAATGGCCAGCGCAAACTGCCCACCGATAAGACCAGGGAACGTGCCGACACAATTGCCACTGCCGATCACCGGGCAGAAGCTGTAGGTGATGGTGACTCGCACATGGTCGGTGCCCACCGCGGCGACCGCGACGTTCGCGGTCGTCAACCCTGACACCACAGCGCTGCCGGTAGCGCTGGGCACGCCATAGACCGCGACGTTTTTCGTCTGGGTCAGCAGCGTATTGCTCAGAGCGATAGCGCCGAGCGTCGAGTCCCAGGCCTGGCTGGCGACAAAACGGTCGGCATCACGGCTGGCCTGCAACAGGACGTTGTACTGGTAGAGCATGCGGCCGAATTCGCCGAGGCTCAGTAACAACAGAAGCAACAGCGGCAGGACGAGGGTGAATTCCACCAATGCCACGCCTTGCTGAGCCTGTGGTCGCTTGAATGAGTGAAGTCCCATGACGCCTCCTACGAGTCTGTGCTCGGAGTGCCAGTGCCGCTGCCAATATAGGTTTTGTAGAGTTGAATGATCTGCGGGCCGACATCGGTGGACGGCGAGGGGCCGGCTACGTTATCGCCTTCGCACTCCTTCACAAACTGGCCGAATATCTGCGATTCCGTGCCGCCGTTGCTCATGGGCTGTACCACGAAATAGCAACCAAAACCCAGGACCGGCACCGAGGTTGTACCCCCCTGTTTACCGGTGCAGTCGCCCACCACGATTTTCAGCATCCGACGCTCGAACACCCCACCGCTCTGACAGCCGCTGCCGGTCCCGGCCACACACGCGGCAGTGCTCGCACGCCAGTCGTTGTAGTCCAGTATCGCGTCGGCGCCCGCCGTGAGATTGCCGCCGCTCGATGTGACGGTTTGCCCCTTGTACATCTTTTGTCCCGTTGCATCGTCGTATGTGATCGCGGGGGTGCTGGACGTTGTTACCAGATCTGGCGGGTAGTCCGAGGCACTGACCGGGCCGTTGTAGATGCCGAAGCGCGTATTCAACCCTTGAGAGGTAGGGCCGACCTTGTTGCCAGGGGCGGTCTGGACGTTTTGCCCGACGTTGCGGCAAACCGTGCCGCCTCCGGCCAGGTCATCCCTGACGGTACTGCCGCCGGAGCCAAAGTCGAGCAACTGAAAGTTGCCTGGGCCAATGGGAGATGAATTGCCGGCAGCCGTCTTCAACACCTGCAAATCGCCAAACTGGAAGCCCCAGAACACGCCGGCGGCCGGGTTGTATTTAGTCGGGTCGCCACAGACCATCAATGGGGCAAGATCACAGGGGCTGGTAGGGCTGGGGCCGGCGGTGGCGATCGCCGCCACGGCCTTGTTCCCAAGGCCCGCAGTGCCTAACGTCTGAACGAAGCTCCAGAAAAAACCTGTCAGTTGATAGCTCGGTACCGATACCCGAACGTACTTGGCATTTGCCGGCCCGGGATAGGAGAACGGGCCATAGACGCTGCTGGAGAGTTCCACCGTCGCAAATGCGCCTGGGTTGCCGGCGACCGCCGTTGCCAATTCGGTGTTGCCCGTGGCATTGGCATTTTGCGTCAGCGTATTGAGCGCGGCAGTGCGTGTCGCGCTGGCCATGGAGGCAGCACCTGCCACCTCAAGCAGGGTTTTGGCGCCACTCAGGGCGGCGGCATCCACAGCGTTTTGCAGGCGCGTCTTGTTCAACATCATGTGCCCGCCGTCCAGAGCCAACGCCGCTATCATGGAAATCGCCGCCAGGGCGATCACCATCAGTACGCTCACCGCTCCTCCCTGGCGCCTTGGCGTCGCAGTGAACGGCCGCTGAATACGAAGATTCATCATCAAGCCCTCGTTTGCCGATACTGATCCGGATCGGCTCCGCCAATACCTTGGTGCACAGGCACCCCTACCGCTCTGTCAACGAACTTTCACTAAACTGGTCTGGATCCCGCGAATGATGGTGACAGCCCCGCCACCCTCGGCACGGTGCACCACGCGTTTTTGCACTGGGGCAGCGGCCACAACCATGGAGGCCGGCGCAGCAGGCGCGGCGGTCACGATTTTTTTCTCGGAGTTCAGCGGATTGCGCAGCGCCAGTTGCAGCTTGCCTTCCGTTTGCGCCGTGACCAGGGTTTCCGCCTCGGCGGCCGTCATCTCCAGCGTCACTGCGCGCACCACCACCGGTTGGGTCTTGTCGGTACCCGCCGTCTGATCCACCGCCAACACCCGCAAGTTCTCAAGGATGGTCCTGGACACGGCACTGTTACTGCCGGCACTGGTGGTTTTGGTCGCCAGTACATCGACCCGGTTACCTGGCAGGAGGAATCCGCCCACACCCACCACATCGTCCACGCGTACCGAAATGGCACGTTTGTCTGTGGCAATCAGAGAGGCCAGGGTACTGCCGCCCAGATGCTCGCTCAGGCGTGCGCTGCGCATGACGTCGCCACGCAAGATGTCGAACGTTGCGATCTTGCCCACGGCCTTGTCGCTGGAGTCGAGAGCATCGTCCGGGATCGTGTCCATCGGCATGCGTACGGTCGTGACCTGTTGGGCCTCGACCATCTGCCCGAATGGAATCTCTACCGTGGCAACCACCACGCTTCGAAGATGGTCATCCGGAGTAGCATTGAGCCGCGCGCTCAGCCAGGAGTCGGCCATCCATGCAGCCCCAAGGCCCATGACCAGGGAAACGCCTATCAGGGAAACAGTACGAGAGCTCATGTCAGTATCTCCGTATCAAAGAAAGTCGAGCTGGACGAAGTAGTTGTGCCAGGCCCATTCCAACTCTTGTGGCGACAAGGCTCCGGAACCGCCCATATAACGCTGACGATCGAGGGCCATGTTCAGGAGATCGCGGGGATGGCAAGGCACCAGGGGCATGCCTTCACTTGCATAAAGCCTTTGCAGTACATAACGCAGCAGCAGTGGGTCAAAAGGAATGCCCAGACGCTCGCTTTCCTGACGCCAGATCTTTTCGTACTCCTCGGGCTTCAGGTAACCGAACTGCAACTTGTAGCCAATCCGCCGCAGGAAGGCCTCATCAGCCAGTTCCAGGGGATTGAGGTTGGTGGAGAACACCAGAATCAGATCGAATGGCAGCTCGCAATGCCGACCACCGCCCAAATTGAGGAAGTCGCGCTTCTCCTCCATCGGTACGATCCAGCGATTGAACAGCTCGGCGGGTGCCATGCGCTGGCGGCCCATGTCATCGATGATGAACAGGCCATTGCTGGCCTTGAGCTGCAAGGCGGCCTGGTACTGGCGGGTGAAGGGGTCATAGCGAACATCCAGCTGTTCCATGCTCAACTCACCGCCCGTAATGACGACCGGGCGTTTGCAGCACAGCAGTCGACGATCGATCCCTTCGTTGAGCATCAGATTGTTCTGTTGACCGTTGTCATCCAGCCGCTGATGCACCTGCGGGTCATAGATCTCGATCACCGACTCGTTGATCACGATGGCATGAGGCACCCAGATGGCCTCGGCGAACAGACGAATCAACCGACTGCTGACGTAGGTCTTGCCGGTACCCGCGGGGCCATAAATCATGATTGCGCGCCCGGAGTTCAGGGCCACACCCAGTTGATCGAGCATCCCCTCCGTGAGCACTACGCCGGTGAGGGCCTTGTGCATATCGCTTGAGCTGATGCGACCATGGTGAATGGTCTGGATTTTGATCAGGGAACGGTAGGTACTCACCGGGAAGGGGGCCGCGCCAATATAGCCGCTGCGTGACAGGGCATCGCGGGCAGCACTGCGACCGCGTTCGGTCAGGCTATAACGCAGCTGCCCACCCGATTGCCCCACCTGACCCAGGACTTCGACACGACCGTCCTTGCGCAGAAACGCCAGGACTTCTTCAAGTACGGCGCCAGTCAGCGCCAGGCGCTCCACCAGTCGCGGCATGTCCAGCACGCCGGCGTCGTACAAATGCTTGCATACCAACTCACCGAGAAAACTGTCGGTCAGACCCGTCTCGCGGATTGTGCAAGGCTGAGGAGCTAGCCGTTGCACCGCTTCCCGATCGCTGGAGTAGGCATCACTATCGACAATGACGTGCATGACTAACCTCCCAATCCACCGGCAACCAGTTGCCAGTAGACGCTGTTTAAAGTGCCGATCAAGATTGCGATCGAATAAGGAAAAGGTTTGCCGGCGACTTCATCCGAAGTCGGCGCCAGATAGGCCTGCGCCCTGAGAATCAGCCAATAACGCCCCAGGGTCTGCAACAATTGCCCGCGAACCAGCACGATCAGGAAACCGCACACCCCACCAGCTATCAGGCTGAACATGGCTGCCCACAAGGCGAAATGGAACGGAAGAAAGCTGCCGACCATGGCCATCAACTTGACGTCGCCAGCAGCCATGCCTCCCAGGGCGTACATCGGCAGAAAGAACGCAAAACAGATCAGGATACCCAACAGGCTGTCACCCAATCCGCTGATACCACCTGAATAAGTCTGACCGGCCAATCCCAGGGCAATGCCCAACAGGACCAGCGTGTTGGGGATACGGTGGCGAAGCAGATCGCTCACCACCGCGACGCCCAGCAGTCCTAGCAGTAAAACAGTCGACACCAGCAATTCCATGGACATGGCGCGTCTCCCCTACCGGGATTATCGTTAGCAGGCAACGTTGCCGTTGACCGCCTGGCACAGCGCTCTGATCTTGGTATCCACGGCGCCGCCCAAAAGAACGAAGGCTGCAGCCACAGCTACCGTAATCAACCCACCTGCCACCGCGTATTCCACAATGGTCAGGCCATCTTCATCTTTGGCGAACTTGCTTATCGAAGTTCTGATTGTTTGCAGAGTCATTTTGTGTACCTCACTTCAGCGGTCATACGGCTCGGAAAGTACATTGGCGGGGACAGCGCGAAGTCCATTGAGTTATCCGGTCGCTCTATCAGCAAAACAGCAACAACCGGTCATTCATGGACTTCGCCGCGTCCCGCCACCGTAAATTTCGTTATCAGCACGCAACGTTGCCGTTGACGGCCTGGCACAGCGCCCTGATTTTGGTATTCACGGCACCGCCCAAAAGAACGAACGCAGCGGCAACAGCTACCGTAATCAGCCCACCGGCCACGGCGTATTCCACGATGGTCAGGCCGTCTTCGTCTTTGGCGAACTTCACTACCGAAGCCTTGATTGTCTGCAGATTCATTTTGCCCACCTCACTCGAATGTTGTTTTTTCCGGAAGGCAGTACGTTCTGCACTGCCTGATGCAACCCTAGTCAGGGGCAAGGCATGGGCGTTAGGAAGATTTTGCACATCACTAGGACTTTTTTGCGGGTGCGGCCAAATACGGTTATTGGCCTTTGCAGAAGTAGCAGGAGGGGTAAAACAAGGGATGGCTCGCGAATACCACTGACTTCGATTTACAAGCGACGAGCGGCTGATACCTGGTTCATAGACGACACACCAACAGACTGTTGCCTGGGACTGATTTCCAGGCAACGCATAGAGCGGATAGAACTAAAATTCGTCTTTCTTATCAGTATTTAATCTGCAAAGTGATGGCACGTTAGCAATACTACTCAGCGAAGAGGGGCCCGTAGAACCGCAGAGTAGAGACATGACGTCCAACATGACCAGAAGGCCATCGCTGCTTTGGTTCGATCTGACTCACGATCGTTCCACGAAGGAACTCATCGCGCAGTTCGAGGAGACTTGCGACTGCAAACTGGCGAAAAATTCCGTGCTGCCCAGCGGGGAACAGGCAGACATGATCTGCATCCATTTCGATCGCCCCGACACCCCCGGCTTGAGGTTGTTGCTGGAGATCAAACGCACCACCCCTACCATCCCGATTACCATGTTCACCGTGCAGCACTCAGAAGAATTGGCCGTCTGGGCCATGCGCTCCAGTGTCTGGGAATACATGGTGCTCCCGCTCACCAACGCCGAGAGGAAGCGCTACCTGACGGCTCTGCTGCAGCTTTGCGAATTGCGCCGCAATGCCGGTCAGGACAAGACATTGCTGATCGACCACTCGCCCACTCTGCCAGAGAGCATCCGCCTGACCTCCGGGCACCAAAAACACCAGGCGCTGAGCCATACCATGCTGTACATCGACCAGCACTTTCGGGACAGCATCGATCAGAGGGATTTGGCCAAGCGCTGCGGCATGACGACTTTTCGCTTCAGTCGTCTGTTCAAAGAGGCCAATGGCGTCGGTTTCACCGATTACATCCTGGACAAGCGCATGAGTTTCGCCAAACAACTGCTCGACAACAGCCAGATGCCGATTACCAGCATCGGCTATGAAGCCGGCTTCAAGGATCCTTCCTACTTCGCCCGCGCCTTCAAGCAGTTCGTCAACTGCACGCCCAGCGAATACCGTTTGGCCAGCCAACTTAGAGCGGTAGCAGCGCAACCGCCACTGGAAGATACAACCATTGAAGCACTCGAAAGCCTGGTGCAGAGCCTTGGAAGTTGAGGCAGGTTTTTTACGCGCATAAAAAAACGCCGCTCAAATGAGCGGCGTTTTTTTGAATTTGGAGCGGGAAACGAGACTCGAACTCGCGACCCCGACCTTGGCAAGGTCGTGCTCTACCAACTGAGCTATTCCC
>NZ_JBWKWT010000016.1:0-121280 GCF_059422365.1 Pseudomonas sp. GW821-FHT01E10 | reverse complement strand
GGCTCCTGAACGAAATCGGGAGCACAGCATCCGGGATCACTTGGCAGCTTTGAATGTGTAGTTCATGGAGCGGTTACCGATGTTCTGTCCGGTCTTATTGGTTATTTGCTATCGCGTTGCATCGGCCATTCGAGTGCGCAGCAGTACATCACTCTGGGTCATGATCATTTCACATATTTACACTGTGACGATCTAGCTTTCCAACAAACTTCTTGAACCGGCTGGTCAGCGCTCTGAAGCGCTGTGGCAAGCTTGGTCAACAACGTCAAGTCATATGAGTTTCAACATCTGGTAGGTGTAAGCTAACCCAACCAAACGCCGGGCGATCGCCCGACGGTATAGATGGATTGTCGAAAGGATCGTCAAAAATCACGATCCATATGCGCGGCAGAGATTCGAGTGCGGCATGGAACATGGCATCCCAACGAGCAATCTAGCTTTCACAGGACCCTATGCAACCTCTTAAGCACAAAACTGATCCTCAAGCGAAGCGATTATCTTAGTAAGAGTCCAGGGATACTAATCGCGTACTATTAAAATAGTATTTATTCCCCGAAGCGCATCGATATGCGCAGCAAATGAGCGTCGAATATCAGGGAAGTCACTCACGCTGATATCACTGCTTCCGGTAAGTACCCAGCCACTTTCATCTTGTACTTCAATCACGTGGCCGAGTATGTTGCGTTTGAGTAAAACATCTTTTGTATACTGGGCACTGTGTGCTCTGAGCTCGCGAAGACGATCAACATCATCGCCATTCAATCCAAAAATACCAGCGTTACTTGTTACCACCTTCGTCAGTCGCCGAAAATGGCTAAATAGCTTCGCGCTGTCGACAGCACGAGTGTCTAGGCGACCTTGAAGGCCTTCAGAGCGTGAAGCTTCATAGGTTGAAATCATGCCATTGATGTGGTCTAGAACATCTTTGTCGAGTGAATTTAGGCTATTCGGTCCGTTCGGGTCTCGTTGAGATATCGCTAGCACCGATTCCCTCATAATTGCATCACACTCTGCAACGACCCTCATGGCTAGCCCTCTCATTCCCGAAAGTCTGTCTAGAGAGCGAGCAGTCTGATCGATTAGGGAGCCGGTGCGCTCGATAAATCTCTTGCGAGCGCTGCAGTAAACACCTTCAACAACATTATCCGCCATTAGACGCCGTAGTTGAGATTCATCGAGGCTGCCCGAATAAAACAATATAGTTGTTGAAGGAAATAGCTCTCGTATCCTAGGAGCAATATCCGCACCGTTCTCTGCGTCTTCTAGACGATAATCCAGAAGAATTATATCATAGTCATGATAAAGGCTGTGAGCACGGGCTAGGTCTTCAATGCCCTGACTGTTAGGGATTGTTCTAATTCGAGCAATAAATCCCGCTTCGCGCACACGCCGTTTAAGGTTGTCCTCTTCTTCAACACTAAACGAGTCTTCAATCCATAAAATCCCGAAATCCAAATTCATTGCTTTTCTCCTGGAATGACTATTTCGAAATCGGCACGACTTCCATCCCCGACTATCTGAATTGACCCACCCATAATTTTTAATATTTGTGAAACGCTATATAATCCAAGGCCGGTCCCGGTGGCGGATCCTGTGTATCCCCGTTCAAACAGTTTAGAGGAGTCTACTTTCCTTTCATCTATTCCCAGGCCATCATCTGTTACACGGATAATTACTGAGTTCGGCCCTTTCTGTATCGCTTTAAATTTTACATTTTTGGCTTTGGCTTTTCGGGAATTATCAAGTAGGTTATCGACAAGCACTGCTATGTCAACGGGAGAAAAATCTCGGATGAGAGAAATGTTATCTGCGTCAAAGACTGCGTCGGGCAAGTCGGAAACTTCAGATATGATGACTTCAAAGTATTCTTGCAAGAATTGAAGTAAGTCGCCATGGATTTTATCTGTCTGGAGATCTATGCGAATGTTTCTAGCAAATGAAAGAACTGTACCTAACCTCTCTGCAGACAAGTTGGCACTTGCTATCGAAGAGGACGCGCGCCTGGCTGACTGACGAATTGATGCAATAAGGTCTTCAATATCCTCTAGTTCATCCGATCCACTTTCTGCTGCCTCGGCAGCGGAAAGCACATTCGTAGCTTCATGTGAGGCATTGAATATCGCAGATCGGACATGCCCCAAATGAATAGTCGCCTGATGCATAAGCAACTGAACACGTTCAACATCCACGTCTTGACTGCTCCCTAGAAAGGCAGCTTGTTTTTCTAATCTTGCAATGTGCGCGTCAGCCCGATGACGATCAGCTACTGCCTGCTGGGCAATTTGACGAGCTTCTTCTCTCGATACTCTTAGGTCATCGATTCTCCGCTTCGCTTCCTCGATTTGTTTAACTAGTGAGGTATCACCTTGGCTTTGAGCAACCTCTGAAATCGCCTTCAAAGCATTGTCTGTTATCTGATCAGGGTCGTCAGATACTCTAACTAAGTCTTTGTCATAGTATAAGATTTCTACATCTTTTGTGCGCGCTAATCCACCGACTATAGAAAGTACCCTCTCTCTAGCTTTATCTGTCTCTAAACCCTCGGGTGTATCTCTATCTTGGTCTTGTTTGTCTTTCCAGTTCACTCCTACTACATATCGTTCTAAACGGATTATCATATGGCGGAGAATTGCTTCATACAAAGCCCTGCTGTGTGCATCTTCAACCAAGCCTGCATCTCTGCTGGAAACTTCCCGAAACATTTTAGGATACGCAGCGACATCAACGCGGCCGATTAGGTCACGTGTACCAAGATAGCGAGACTGGCCTTGTTGTTTTCGACGATTTAAACCAAGTGTGTCATCAAATTCTTCCCCGATAGGAAATATTCGAAAATTATTAAGGAATAAGAATATGCTGCCAAACTCAATAGGGCGTACACCCATCCGCATAGTAAAGGTTTTTTTTGCAGATCTGTTCAGGAAATATACTTGTCCTTCGATTCTGGCGCCGCTAAGTTCATCATAAGGTGATGGTTCTGCTATTGTATATATCTTTCTTCCGCGGTCAAATAGCGTAGATTGAATAGAATTATTTTCTATCAATACCTCGATGCGACTAGTTTTTTCCTGAAGGAGTTCTGCTATTTGGTTGCCCACAGGGCCATCTACGCCTTCTATTGTGTCAGTAGTCCCATCAATTAACCAGGTTGAGACTTCCACATTCCTAGAAGCGCCAAATGGGTCGATCAGTTTGGCTAAGTCTCGGCGAAGCCTACCTATTCTTTCCACATTCCATTCATGACGGGTATGTTTTATCACCAAAACAGTACCATGAGCGTCAGGGGGGTTAGCATTAACAATTTGAGGAAGATTTTTGGTTTCGCCTAGATTTACAAAGACACTATCAAATTCTTCTTTGCTATCTTTTTCAAAGCGCGTCCAGTCCACATTCAGTTTTGATATCTTTGTACTGTCAGTAGTTATGCTGTATAACTCAAGCTGCTCGCCTAGCGTGTCACAAGCAAATCGCCCTATCCCTTTACTTCCTGCAAATTGGCCGGCTGGTTTAATCTTGTCTCGATAAGTATCTGGGTCAAATACTGCTTTTTCAGAATAAGCAACAAACAGCCATTTGTTCCTGATGTCGTCGATCGACATACCTTGGCCATCATCTATTATAGTTATTGAAGAATTTTCTATGTCGAATTCGATATCAACTCTGGTGGCGCGGGCATCAAAAGAGTTTTTTACTAGCTCAAATATTGCCACAAACTCATTTGTAACCAAGTCACGGCCAATAATGTCTTTTAGATGAGAGCTAACTCTGAATTTTTCTTTGGTGGCCATTTTTATCTCATGCGCTTGCCTGATATCTAGGCGTCCGTTTACATTTCAACAAAACTTCTGGCTATTGGGGCTGATAATCTTCGCTAGTTTTCTAATGCGCAGATCTGATTGCTATCTCTATTTCGCGGCGCCCCATATATTAACACGCTTGTGGGTATGTGTCGTACAGGTTTTTAGGTCAAGTTATTCATTTGTATTTTTAATTAATTTAGCTATCTGCTCTGCAGTAGAGCTTGTTTTTTTTGCTGATGATAGGTTGCACTCCCATACCACGAAAACGTGCCAACCCAGCAACTCTAGTGCCTCTACTACTTTGGTATCCCTCGCGATATTTTTCTGGAACTTATCCAGCCAGAAATCTGTATTGCTTTTCGGAGTGGTAGCGATACTACACCCGGGGTGCCGATGCCAGAAGCATCCATGGACAAATACAATTGCCTTGTATCGAGGGAATACAATGTCCGGTTTGCCTGGCAAACCGGCATCGTGTAGACGATAGCGCATACCAAGTCTATGGAGGGCCTTACGGAGTGTTACTTCTGGACGGGTATGCTTCCCTTTGATACGGGACATTCTTTCCGATCGCTCTGCGGGAGTGAGAAAATCGGTCATGAATGTCCCCTCGTGTAGGGCTGAAAAGTCGAAGTTATGTCATATTTTCTTTACAAGCTCGTAGAACGGAAGGCCTCGTATGACGTCACCTGCTACATCGAACGATTTGTAGAGACAGTGATGGTTGGGTAGCGTCTTCACTCGATCAGACAGTTCAGCTATGTCGGAAGTGAACCCCAGAGCGTTCAGCTCGGTTGGCGTCACATTGGGTACCTTATGTATAAACCAGGTAAGTAACGGTTCTCTATAATCAGTCGCGCCGGACTTGAAATGCCTGAGGTATTGCGAAGCGAGGATGACACCGGTGCCGAACTCTCGCCCCTGTAGTAAAAGCTTGCGCAGCACATCAAACTCATAGCGCATGATGTTATCGGCCTCGTCCACGAGCAGATATGAATCTATCACCCTTAGTTGAGGATCCGTACCGGTGAAGGGGCGTTTCTGAGTTTTGAGCATATTTTCGTAGAACATATTCAGCATAATGGCAACGAGCATGTTCTTGCTCCTGTCGTCTTGTCCCATCGAATCTAGGGATATCACCACTATGCCGTCGAGAAACTCG
This sequence comes from Pseudomonas sp. GW821-FHT01E10, assembly GCF_059422365.1. Classification (NCBI taxonomy): domain Bacteria; kingdom Pseudomonadati; phylum Pseudomonadota; class Gammaproteobacteria; order Pseudomonadales; family Pseudomonadaceae; genus Pseudomonas; species Pseudomonas sp. GW821-FHT01E10. The sequence continues at coordinate 116,318 of NZ_JBWKWT010000016.1, read as the reverse complement.
TCAAAAGGTACCGTTTTGCTAGGCTCGCGGGTGAAGACCTCCATGTCTACCAGATCGTCGATGATTGCCATCGGGGAGTCTGACTTTCCAGCCAATAGTTCGCGGTATTCTGCGTGGATATCGTAGATTGTTGGTTGGCGTCCCTGCACACTGGTGGTCTCGTAGGCGTTTCGGACCGCTCCCTTGAGCTTGTCTCGCTGGACTGGTCCAATGCCTGAGTACACCTTGTCGAGGACGTCAGCGAAGAAGCGGAATCTGTCCAGCCAGGGGGCTGAGGACTCGCCCATGGATGTGGTATCGAATAGGTTTAATGGCAGTTGGTTAGGTTTTACCACACGAGCACCAGTAGCTTCTATGAAGTCAGGGGTACTGTAGTCGCGCTTGTAGTCAAATATCAGGAATCGCGGCTTTATTCCTCGGTTCTCATGGCTCGCTCTTGTCACTTGCAGGATAAGTGATTTCAGGAACTGAGTTTTACCAGTACCTAAATCACCAACTACCCCTATGTTCAGCTGATTGAGCCTGGTGTCCGAAATGTTCAGGACCAATGGGCGGGGCATGAACCCATCGACCGTGCTTCCTAGGGAAAGCAAAATCCCGCTATCTATTTTGTCGCCTTGCCCATTTGGTTCGGCAATCGCATAAGAGGGCAGGGGAGGCTTGGAACTCGCCTCTGGATACGGGCTGGACAACTCTATCGGGGAGGGGAGCTTTTTTTCCGGGATCGTGATGGCTTTGCCAGGCACCGCAGTGATTATTTCGACATCTGGCTTGATACTGTGGGTATCGGAAACTTCCCGGCTGGGAATTAGCTCCCAGTCGCGGACTTGGGCACGGACCGAGTCATAGAATGCTTGGGCGTCGCCGGAAACGATGCGTCCTGCATCTTGGTTCGATATTACGATGGTCTCTGACCACCCATCGCCATCCTTGTCGTGCGAGCCGCTATTGGATGAACCGTCCACTACGATCAGGCGGCCTCTGGAGTCAATGCTGATTGCAGGGACCGGGCTGAGGATCGCGGCAGCAATGCGCTCATGGTAGTTAGCCCAGAGACCTGCCTTGCCGGCCAGAACATGATGTTGGCTATAGACGCGTAAGCCAAAGCCAACCATGGAAAGCAGTAGGTGCTGAAAAGCAAGGCGCCAGATTGGGGATTTGCCTGCCCGCTCCTCGATAGAGTTAAAAAGGGTGGAGAGTGCTTTGGCCTGACCGAGAGCGTCGGTCGCGTCGTTTGCCCCGAAGACGCCGCCTTGCCTGTACTTCACCTCGATAGGCGTGAGGTGCAAGCGTATTTTGCTATCGCTGGCGTGGATGCCGACTACAAGTAAATCGGGACGTGACAGTGAGGTATCTTTTCGGTCCTTCCCTAGCGAACGAGCTAAGTCGGCCATATAGCCACGGAATGGGTCGATAGGGATGATGATCGCGAGGGATGCGTCGTCTGCCGAACCGGTAAGTACCGGAAGTAGACTATTCAGGTTGCCCTCGAGGCGAAATTGGTCCTGTAGGAGACGCACTGCCAAGAACAGTCCCAGATCACCAGTGGCTCCCGTATCATCCCCAGAGAGACCACGCACAGTCGGGATGCCCCTTCGTGCGACCTCTAGGAGAATTTGCTCGACTTGTTCCCCTGGGAGCTCTTTGCAGCCGGGCAGTGGTAATAGGACTCTCCGCAGGGCTTCGCGGTCTGCTTCCTTGACTTGTGACAATAGGTAATAGCCGCTCGTATCGCCGGCTCGATGCGAATATGCGGGAAGGTCGTAATCCCATAGGTATGCCCCGTCAATCCAGCCACCGAGGAAACAAGCAGGATCTATCGCGGAGGAGGAAACAGCGACGAATCCAGCCTGCTTTTCTACGAGCATATTGGATACTGCATGGACGTTCGGAGCAAACTGTAATCCGACCTTACGATCTAGTCCGCCCTCCAGCGCAAGGATGCAGGCCGATACCTTGTCAGCGAACTCTTCCCCGGAAGGCGGCATTTGCAACCCCTGCCTGGATTCGCAAAGGAAGGCTCCGTGAAGTTGGCGCCGGACCCGGTGCCTGATCAATCCACCCATGGCTAGTGGGGAGCGCATTCCTACCTCGGTGGATTCCGGCTGCGCCGAGTCTAGCTGTGCAACAATTCCTAGGTCAGGCTTGGTCCCGAGAGGTTGCTTGTTGAACCACCGGACACTATTGCTGGTGTCCTCGGATAAGTTCGCGATCGTGGCTTGGTCAGGTCGGGAGCTATCCGGTCGTATGTCGAACACCTCCAGCACCCTCGGTCCAACCCCATGTCCCTGATTTCCTTTTTCGCCATCGCCGAAACGCCTAGTGCACCAGCTTGTAAGGCCATCGTTACAAGCGTCGGTCGTACCGCCGGCGCTGGACACTACCAGGCTAAGGACGGGCTTGGCTGCAAGTAGGTCAGAAACATCTTCGAGCGCTCGCGCGACTTGCGCAGGGCTAAAACCGCTCGCGATCCCACCGATGGTAAGACCAAATGAACCGTCGAAGGGTGGCCGAAGAGACCTATCGGCGAGTTGCCCAAGCTGCGAGCCATTCCAGAGTACGGACCAGTAATCGGAGTTGCATTCCACGGATAGGAAATCGACCATGGAAACTCCCCCTGGTGCCTGAATCGACATCGTCAGGAGATCGGGGATGCAATCTGGATCGAGGATGCTAGCTGCAGGACACGGGCGTGTGTCGTCGCCTGACACTTCCCCATACAGAACCTGTTGTGCCAGGCAGTGCCAGGCGAGCCGCAAGGGATGCAAGGGGGATAGGATGATGGCATCGGGGATCCTCGCAAGCGTGTGGCCGTCGGCTCCTAGGGAGCAAACCGCGATGGCATCAACCCAACAGGCGGTTTCCCTATCGGATGCCAGCCAGTCCATGTATGCCTTAAGGTATATCTCTACCTGCTGTCGGAACGAGGGATCGCACTTAAGCCATTCCCCCAGCCGAGCCGACTCTATAAGGCCTGACTGTTCGTCAGTACTTCTGATGCACCGTGCGATTTCTACCCTGGCTTCGATAAAGCCTTGTGGCGGCTGGAACATCTGGAGCCCGGGACGGGGGTCATGCAAAAACCTGCCTTGCGACAGGATTGGGCCATTTTGCAAATCCCAATCGGGCGGTGCCCAGCGCGTAACAAAGTCGTCAGCAATCACAAGGGGACGAAACGATTTTTCTACGTTTTGCTCGTCGAGGATCCAGGACTGTAAGCTCGAAGACCGGGCATGGCGATCAAGCTGAACTACTGCCTTTGCATCGAATTTTTCCAGATGCTTCCGGTTCAACTTGATAAGTCGCTCGAACTCGCTACGACAGCCTTCCTCCTTCGTTTCCTCGCAGGATACATACACCCGGCAGGTCTCTGGCTTCCTGCCCGACGGCGTGAATGTTATGTCGAGCTGATACTTGCCATCAGCTTCTATTTCTACCTGATAGCTTCCGTCCTTGAGCTCCTCGAGCTTGAGGGGGGCCCGGCTTTCTTCAAACTCCGTAGCATCGTCGGGCATTCCCTCTGCCCTGCTGATGCTCGTTCCCGGTGAGGCGTGTAGTCTCAATTCATAGCGCCCAGAGCCGGGCAGCGACATCGAGGTTTCCCACTCCGTTACCGCAGTTGTCTTGCGCGGCTTCTTTGGGGGCGACAGCTTTGTCGCAAGACGGCTAGATACTAGTATTCCAGGCGTCCAGCTATTGAGCGAAATTACCCTTGTCGTTGCGGTCTTATGTCCAGCTGCGGTGACCTTGTAGGATATTGGCGTCTTATGCGCAGGTGGAAATGAGTCCTCATCTGCGGCTTGATTTTCTACATCGATCAGGGTCGGTACCTTGCCAAAGGATCCTCCCGTCAGCGAAACCGTTACAGCTCGCCGCTCCTCCCCCGCGGAGATGGTCAGTTCGACCTCGTTTACTACCACCGCAGGCATACCTTTGCCAGCCGGGATGATGGAGTTGCTGCACTGGATGGAAAGGTCGCCTGCTGTCTCTTCTTGCTCTTCAAGAATGAGGTCGGACCATTGTTCCGCCGTCAATATTGTCCACCATGAAGGCGGGGACTCGATCTGGAGGGTATCTTCTGGCAGGTAGAAGGCCTCCGTGGCACGCTCAAAGGCGGTAGGTACCTCGCAATTTGCTTGCAAGTGAGCAAGGAGTCCGCGAAGGGCTCGTCCTGTTTCGTCCGCGGTGCCTTGAAGCAGGCGTTCGATGCCTGTTTTGAAACCATCGGCAAGCTCGTCTGCAACTCTCTCCAGAATGCCGAGTTGCGCCTTGGGTGAGATGCCGCCGTCTTGCATCGGTGGGATACCGCAAGCCAGTGCGAGTGCAGTTCCCGGCGGTAGTCCTGTCGAATTAGCACCTATCGAGTAGATGCGTGATAGCAGGCGCCAAGCTGCGTTGCGGATGCCTTCGTTAGTGTCTACTTCATCTAAGGACGAAGCAGACTTCTGGACTAGCTGTCTAGCATCGTCAAGCTCCTGAATCCCAGCGTTCTGCAAGCCACTGGTAACTACTCGCTGGACGAAGCCGTCATCCCACCAGGTGTCAAAGGACGCGTGGCCCATGCTGGTGGTAGCGCTCATGCCGAACTCGTCGGTCGTCGACGAAACCGATTTGTTGTTGTGCTGCCCAGGGGGTACGAGCGCCACGAAACTAGGACAGTTAGGATCGTTGCGAATATGCAGCAGATGGCTCTCGTCGCACTTGCCAGAGGCCCCAATTTCTGGGTTTGGGCCTTGGGCGAGACTGGAGGGGTACTGCAGCAGTACGGGCAGCGTGACAAAATATCCATTCTCCCCATCGGGGACCTGTATCCCTCCATCTCGGGCCAACTCTTCATAGACAGTTTCGAGTATCTCGATGGGCGGCCCATGGAAAATCAGTCGCGACTCAAGATTAGTACCACTGCGTCCTTGGGTTGCATTCAGGACTTTCTCGCGGATAAGGGCCGCAAGTGATTGTGCGAGTCTATTCATTAGCTGTTGTTCCGGACGGCTAGGCTTGCGGGGAAAGGCGGTAGCAGCAGCATGCCGCTTTCGGCATCCGGGCTATCGAGCACGAGGCCGAGCATTCTGAGTTGGTAGCCCAAGTCGTTCTTGGCTATGTCGTGCCTATCCACGGCCATGCCATAGGCCGCCAGATGCTGCCCTAGCCGGTGGATTGATCGGGGCCCGCCCATACCTGCAAGAGCGCAGTGGACAAAGGCAAGAACGGCGACTGGTCCCAGGGACACGACCCACGGGCTGGAGGGGCTGTTACCTTTCTTCTTGAGCACATACCCCTGGTCGTACCCCCTCAGCAAATGCACGGCTGCCTGACGTTGTCCCAGTACATGTCGCGCGAACTCGAACAGGTTTGAGCCAATGCCTTTCTTGCACAGCAATGCCCTGGCCTCGCGTTCGCGTATGTCCAGGATGATATCCCTGGCCCCGAGCGCAATAAGAGAATCCTTGTGTTTGTGGATATGTTGGCAAAGACTGGCGATTCCCTCGCTGGAGGAAAGATCCCCTTCGTACGGGGCGCCCACCTGTTCGAGCGACCAGAGGAGCGCATTGGTACCAAGTCGCGCGGAGAGGTAGCTGGAAAATTTATCCTTGAGCCCTTGAAATGCTTTCCCCCCGTAAGTCATGTACTGGGACATCTCCGGAAACATCGCAAATCTAGCTTCACTTTCTTCTACAGGCCCGTCCCCTTTGGTCAGAGCTGCCCATAGGCACCCCCAGGTCCTGTAATGCACATCGCACAGCCAGGTCACATGCGATACAGTCGCCAGTCGAAGTACTGCTTCGAGAAGGCTGATCCATTGCCGGCGGGTCATGGCATCCTTTGCCTGTATGATCGCTTTTAGGTCTTTGGTGAACTGGCGCGCAGGTAGGAAAGAAATACCATCGAAATCGCCCATGGCAAGTGACGCCACTTCCCCCTCTGGGACCACTGCCATCTCCCAAGGTGCAGAGCTGCTTCCCCAGGCGACAGTTTCCTGATCCAGCCAGCGGGCAAAGATGTCGTCGTTATCTCCTACGCTCAATGCCGAGAAAAGGTCCTTCCAAAGCGAAAGCGCCGACTCATCGTCCTTGGAGCCTAGCCAGATCATCCGTCTAACAAGTCCACCGGCATGCCAGGAGTTGCTGGTCAAACGGGCGGATCCTGAGAAAAGTGCTGTTCCAGGAACGAGCGGGGTGACTTGCAGGAAGCGCTTGGTCGACTGGTTCGGGAGCTTTGGGCTTTCCAGCACCCCATGGAGAACTGTGTTCCATGTCTCCACGTCAACGACCCCTCCGGTTGGCGTTGCGAGGGGCCTGTTGCGAAGCTTCTGGATTCGTTTGTCCAAATCGCGCCCCGATTGTGGGACGCTACTTTCCCTGGTCGATGGGAAACCGATGGTGCGGTAGAGCGAGGCAAGTAGCACCTCGGAGTTAGCGTATTCAGGTGCAGGGCTGATCGCTAGCGCCGATTCCTTGTATCTGGGGTGGGAAGTCCTCCAGGGGGCCTGCTTGAAATCAGCGAGGGTCATGCTCTTTCTCCTTGCTCGCCACGAAGCCATTCCATGAATGGGCCACTACTACACCATCTGCGCCGATACGGATCTTGGCGCCATCGAGCGAGTCCTCGTCGCGGACGATTGGACCTGAAAGTCGCGCTTTCGTGGTATCCAGCAACGCCACGACCGTACGGGGCAGTGACGCTGGCGACAAGCCTCGCTCCAGTTCCTTCACTGCCTTGAACAAGTCATAGGTCAAGGCAATGGGCTGTGCCGAACTGCCGGTACCCACCTCGAGAAAACATATTGGCGATCGAGGTCGGTTCTTCAGTGTTGGAGGCAAGATCCTGACTTTTCGTGGTTCCACAACTAGGGTTGCCTGCCGCTGTCGGGGCGGTAGGGGCTGACCGAAGGTTGTCGTCAGCGAAACCTCGAAGTCCTTGCCATTGTTGAGAAGATCCTTCACCTGTCTCGCAATCTCGAAAAGATGTTGCCTTTTCTCGTCATCTTCAACGACCTGCTGGAAGGACTTGAGGATTGCTGCATCCGCTACGACAGCGGAGCGGGTACAGATACTGCGCCTTACTAACCTGCATGCGAAGTCACGCAGCATGCGCTGGATACGGCTCGCCGCCGTGGGCTTCTTGCGTCGGATTGCTGGCAACGAAAGCATGGTGTCGGCCGCGGAAAGTCGCTTGAGCAACTCAAGTTCAGTCGCCGAAAGCGCTTGGTATTTGCGGATGAATTCAATGCCGCCAGCAAGTGATCGGCTGAACCTGATATCCAGCTCCCCTAAAATGATCTTGCTACGACTGCTTACCGCGACCTCGTTTTCTGGACTTGCCAGGGCAGGGTCCAAAAAGTCCACGAGACTTTCGAGTAAGGGGGCGATCGTTGCAGGGAGGTAGGGAGCCTTGCGTTCCTGAAGGAAATGGTAAAGGCCATTTAGAGTGCGGTTTTCCTCACGCTCGTATTGCTTCTCTAGGCCCAACTCCTTGAGGTCTTGCTTCAACGAGGCTGCGCTATCCCTGTCCCAGCGATGGAAGAGGGCTTGCTGGTAGCTGGACGTGACGATGTGGAAGATGGCGGTGAGCGCCTGTCTGCTCGGCTTCTTGGCGCCCGTTGTTTTTTGGTCGAGTTCAATGAGGTTAGCCGCCCACTCGCAAGGAGTGGATTGCTGCAGTTGCCGGGTTTGGCTGTGGTCAGCCGGGTGGTGTCCGGCCAGCAAGTAGGATACAAGCGAGAAGAGGTCTCGAAAGCTCCACCGCTTGCCGCTGGCGAGCTCGTACCAGCGCAGGATTTGTAGCAGGGCTGCCTGGTGTTCTTCGCGTGATAGTAGTGCTTGGCTGGTGCAGAATGGACATCCGTCCCCCGCTGGACAAGTACCCTCGGAGGGCCAGCATTCCGGCGCTGTTGCTTGGCCGAGGAGAATTGCTCCAGGTGACGTGGGCTCGCTGTCTGGCTTTACGAGTAGTGACTCTGCGTCCATCGGCCAAACGGCTATCGATGGGAAACCCTCCAGAGGCCAGCACGACGGCGCGTTGTACACCAGGCTGACCGCCCTGGTTATTGCTTCGAGAAGGATTCGTGCTTGCTCAAGTCCATTTTCTAGGGCATAGATCAACGCATCGTCAAGTACTCCGCGGTTGACGCAGCACAAATAGGCTTGGGAGCTAGATCCTTCAAGTACCCGGCCGAGCTCCTCGATTAGAAGGGCGGGAGCTGATTTTCCTTCGTGCCCGGCTGTAGCGGAGGCATCCTGAACAATGTCCAGATCTAGGTCGCTGTCCCTTCTCGCAAGCTTGCCAGCATCTACCTTTACTAGTCGTGGGACGGCAATTCCAGCGGGTGGATGAAAAGCCTTCGATAGCTCTTCGATCAGGCGTTGATCACAACCGAGGCTCTCATCTAGCCATCGGATGGTGGACTCGATCGCTTCGGTTTTCCCGTTGCCCGGTCCTCCAACCAGCAGGACTATTCGAGGGACCTCCGCCTTGGCATCCGCGAGCATGTAGGCCCAGCTACGAAGGCGGGCCAGGAGGTTCGTTTGTAACAATCGCTTGTTTGGTTGGCCGCTATTCTTATCTAGTAGTCGCTTTACTCCGCCGGAGTGATGACCTGCCCAATCGACAAGCGCGGCGGGATAGCGCGCTCCTTCCTGTTTGGAGCTATCCATATTTCCTTGTCCTCTATGTTCAAGCGATAGCAATCATTTTTTCTTTTTGCTTTAGGCCTTCCCGCTGAACAGCTAGACCAACAGCTTCCTGCACTGTCGCCACTATGGCTATGCCTATAGCTCGTGCAAGATAAGGAGGAACCGCATTGCCAACCTGCGTATAGCGAGGGCACTCCTTGGTTCGTTGACTTCCTCCGGTCGTGAACTTGCCTCGGAATTGGAACCAATCAGGAAAGGTCTGCAGCCGTGCCGACTCGCGAACCGTGAGGATTCGGGGTTCACTGTAGTGGAGCACATCGTCGGGCAGCGTTGTTATGGTCGGGGCTGGTGCAGTTGCTTGCATTGGACAAATACGGTGTTTCTTAAGACCGTATTTTTCGCGCAACGCGGCATTCATGTGAACACCCTTGGCACACTCCTGGTCCGCGATGATACGAGCGAATCTGTCTTTTACCTCTGGCCTATGTCTTGCGAGGCGAAGACTGTCCACTGCCTCATCGCATCCGTTGTGCATTAGCGTTTGAAATTTTGTCCGGGGCCCTGCATAAACAATCTCAGAGAATCCAGGGGGAGAAAAGGGATCGGTGCATGGCTTTTTCTCAACCCCAAGGGTCTCCAGATCTGAAATGGCATCCTTAGCCGTCACCACGTCCTGAAGGTCAAACTCCTGTAGCTGACTGAGTCTTGCCTCCTCGAGCAATTCGAAGGCTCTGCTAACGCCGCCTTCTAGATGGCAGGCTAGATCCTTTCGAATCCCAATGACTATCAAGCGGGATCGTTTCTGGGGAACCCCAAAGCGTGATGAATCAACGATGCGGCCGAGGACGTCATAACCAATCTCATCGAGTTTCTGAGCCAGTTTTTCATAGTAGGATTGAGGCTTAACCAGAATACCGAGTTGCTTCCATGTCTTCGTGGCGTGCGCAACCTTCATGCCTGGTACATTCTCGAGAACAAGGGCCGAAGGGCACAAGATCTCGACCATCTCTACATACTTCTCGAACAGCTGGTTACGAGGGTCGGATTCTTGGCGTTTTCCCGAGAAGCTAAAACCTTGGCAGGGGGGGCCGCCCGCGAGAATCTGTACCGAACCCTTGAGTTTGGAAAGCTTCAGGGGATGCTCTTTGAGGAGCTCATCGATAGGCCAAGCTTTCTTTTCTAGCCAGGATGGCCAGGAAAACTGTCCAACCGGTACTTTCCTTGCTTCAAGCAAATTCGCAGAAAGAGTTGAAAAAGCCATGGCGTCGCGTTCGACAGCAAAGATGCCTTTCAAACCCGCGAGTGATAGCCCAAGAGATAGACCGCCACATCCTGCAAAGAGGTCTGCGAAGGCCAGGGGAGTACTCAAATTTGGTAAAGGGGGAAAATCGAGTTTCTTCGTCATGAACTCCGGCCCGGATTCTTTTGCTTTCAAGGGAAGGAGGGTTTCGCATGGCTCCCGGTCAACGGTTGCGGAGGCTGTAGCGCTGGGGATTCCCATCTCCATCAAGACCTCTCTCCATGCCCTTAAGGCTGAGTTTTACATTAAAAAACCATCCCGAGGTCCCTGCCACAAGGCATAAGATCCAGAGCTAACGTACTAACCGGGGAGCGAGATTGGCGGATTGCACACATATGGCGTTGGATTTGAGGAATGATAGACCTGCCTCCGAAGAGCCGTATCCTACCAGTTTCCTCTTTGCAGAGCATATCTGACACAAGGCGGAATGCCTGATTTTTGTCGGCTCAATTGCAGCGGCACGATGCCATCATTTGGTGGGTTTCGAAGATCCATGATTGAGGGCGTCGTAAGCGCTCGATGATTAGTCGTGCGGTTAGTCGGTAATGATACCGGGTCTTCTACTGCGGTTGCAGCAGACGCTGATGATGCGGCGTGAAGCCGTTACCTCCCAATCAACTAGCTTTGATGCTTGAGTCTGTAATTGACGTTTGAGACTTTGCTTTTCCCGCCAAACCCTCCGATCCAGCGATCTTTGATCGCGCCGATCGGAGGGTTCACTCGCTTTTTCTCGCCGCCACTTCGATCTACCCTCCCATTTCAATTTGATTAGCGCAGGGCCGTCGTTTCCCCGCCAGTAATTACTTACGATCTTTATCGAGTGCAACGCAGTTTCAGCGTTAGAGCCGAGCTTGTCGTAATACTACGGTTAGACATCTGGCGACACCGGCGACACCGGCGACAACCCGCGTAAAACATGGCCTGCGGCATGGCGACACTAGTGGCGACAGTCGCCACTTCTTGCACGCTTTGGCCGTGATGCTTGACCGACTTTCCGAGTGGGTATAAAAATTGGCGCACGGATCGCTGTCGTTGACAGCACCAGCCCAGGTAGCCAGAACCTTCAAGGCTACGCCACTTGCGTGGTGGTTCTTCCCCAAGTGCGATTAGCGTCCGGCGGCTCGCACGGTCACTCCCAGAGAGTGATGGATGCCTATTCGACTTAGCTGCCCACTGCGGCAGACGATGGACCTACCTCGCTACGCTGCAGCCACCTCACCTTTAGGCACACTTCTATGCGCCAGACCGCGCCCGTCTCTTTCTCCCGGAAAGAGACGGGCACTCGTACCACTGCTGCAAGCCACGTTGTACAAGGCATTGCCGCAACTCTCCTCGTGACAATCGGCCTGACAAATACGATTCGTCGCCATCCGCAACGACAAAGACACCGGTGCCGCAGCCCATGGAAAGGCTGCACCTGACTGTCAGTCAGGCATGCCCCAGGTGTCTAGGTATTTGCCTTCTCTCACCCAGGATCTCTAGGTGCCGAACTCGTCAGTCGGCACAGCCTCCACCCGCCCGCATCTTCGGATGCGTTTAAGGAGGCCAGATTCATGGGTTCATGCCCTTGCTCCCGGTCGTAAGGAGCCGTTCGTTCCGCGTCAGTGAACACCTCACAGGCCGCAGGAGCCTTGATCCCTGATAACACTCAACAGCCGTGGCGGGACTACGTGAGGACAACCAGCAATGAGCGAGGAGAGGGGCCCATGCAGCAGTTAGATCCGAAGCTTGAACAACCACGACCGCCTCGACCGCTGATCGAGTCGAATCCCGTGGCCCAGCCTTATCCGGTGCAGGCACTGGGTGGGATTCTTGGGCCTGCGGTGGAGCGCATGGCCGAGGTCATCGGCGTGCCTCAGGCGCTGGCCGCGCAATCGATGTTGGCTGCCTCGGCGCTGGCCACTCAAGGCCATGCCGGCTTATATCTCGACGGACGCAGTTATCCGCTGTCGCTGTACCTGATCACGGTGGCCGCGTCCGGCGATCGCAAAACGGCGGCAGATCGATGTGCCTTGCTGCCAGCACGGCAATGGGAGCGTGAGCAGTGGCAGCACTATCGCGAACAACTTGCTCGATACCGTGCCATACAAAAACAGGCTCAGCGTATCAATCCTACCGAACCCGACACTGCAAACGGCACGCCACTCGAAGCGGAGCCCTCGGCCCCTAGGTTGATCACCTCGGACCCGACTATCGAGGCGTTGATCAAGGGGCTCTGTCATGACTTACCGAGCATGCGCCTGTTCTGTGATGAGGGAGGACAATTCCTCGGTAGCAGCACCATGAGTCGGGATAACCGTTTGAAAGCGGTTACGACCTTGTCGTCACTCTGGGATGGTAGTCCGATTGATCGTGCCCGCGCCATGGCCGGTGAAAGTCTGCGAGCCTATGACCGGCGTTTGAGCTTGCACCTGATGCTGCAACCGTACTTGGCCATGCAGTTACTCAGTGACCCGTTGCTGCAGGGGCAAGGCATCCTTGGTCGCTGCCTGATGACCTGGCCTACCAGCCTGGCTGGGCAGCGCAGTTATCAGTCTGTCGACTTGTCGAAAGACGCCGCTCTAAAGCGCTATCACCATCGCCTCTCTGCTCTGTTTCATCAGCCTTGGTCACTGTCTCCTGATGGTGCTTTGCAGTTATCACCGCTAACCCTCAGTCCGTTAGCCCGCCGCCGCTGGATTGATTTGCATGATGCCATCGAGGCGCAGTTGGGTGAGTTTGGCGAGTTGGCCAGCGTACGGCCTAGCGGTTCGAAGGCCGCCGACAACCTGCTGCGCGTCGCCGGCATTCTGGCAGTGGTGGAGGAGAGCAGAGTCGTGGAGGCCGACCATATCCAACGGGCCTCGGCCTTAGTTGGCTACTACCTCACCGAGATCCAGCGACTGACTGAGCAGGAGCCAGTGTGTCGAGTTAAGGAGGAGGCGGACCGGCTGTTGCGCTGGCTGCAGGTCAAAGATTGGAAGCGCTTTAGTATTCGAGACCTGAACCGTAACGGGCCCCGCTTTGCTCGTAAGAGCAGTCGCCATGCCACCAAGCTTTTAGTCGAGTTGCTTGATCATCAGTGGCTGATCACCGACGGCCACACCTTCGAGGTGCGCCATGTTCAATCTTGATGAGGCACTGCGCAACCATCTGGCTCAGCGCCAAAAGGAGCCGAAAGCGCGGTTTGTCGCCGCTACTGTCGCCACTTTGTCGCCACGCTCAAAGCCAGGCAGGACAAGAGTTGTCGCCGGTGTCGCCGGTGTCGCCACCACCCATAAAGCTATCATCTCGCCGACAGCCATCATCCAATGGTTGAAAGAGGAGGGTGCGCATCTCTACGTCTCCGATAACAGACTGTGTTTTCGTCCGACGGATTGGGCCCAGCTCGCCATCGTGAGTACGCACTGGCAAGCCCTTTTGCGTGATCTCGCTGCAGTCGATCAGGAACAGAAAAATGGCTCGGGTCGGTAAGCGAGCGGGACGTAATTTTGGCTTCGGTCGCCAGCTCAGCTATGCCGGACCACAAGCATTGAAAGATCTGTTTGGCGATGGCCACTTTGCTACCGTCAAAGCCCATAGCGATCGCTGGCAAGCCTTCGTGAGTTGGTGTCGATCCGAGGAAGAGCCGAGGCTGAATGACGCGCGACAGATCGACCGTGACATCCTCATGCGGTACGCCACTTATGTGAGGGAGCAGGTTGATCAGGGCAACGTCAGCATTGCCACCGCGCAGAACCGGCTGTCCAGTGTGAACCGCACCATGGCCGCGCTGCGCGGTGATCAGTACGTCAAAATCCCCAGTCCGAGCAAGGCGCTGGGCTTGCAGCGCTCAAGCGTGCGCAGTGAGGCCCCGCAAGGCCAAGACCGTGTGCAGGTCAGGCTGATTGCGCAAGCGCTGTTGGAGCAACAGCAAGCAAGGGTGAGTGCCATTGTGCTCCTTACCCGGGAGACCGGCATGCGCTTGCGTGAAGCGATCTTGGCGGACCTGCCACGGCTGCAACGGGAGGCTCAACGACTGGGAAAGATCAACATCCAGGATGGCACCAAAGGTGGTCGGTCAGGGGCATCGGCACCGCGTTGGATCGCGGTCACGGATCAAGTCCGCGCGGCCCTCGACAGGGCCAGCGAGGTCTCACCCACGGGCAGTCGGAACCTGTTAGCACCCAACGAGAGCTACAGAGACTTTATGCAATCAGTTGTGCGACCAGCACGGGACATCCTGCATAAGCAGGGTTTGAAAGGCTTTCATGAGCTGCGAGCTGCTTACGCGTGTGAGCGCTATGAGCAACTGACCGGCTTCTCCGCACCCATCAATGGCGGTCGTGGTCATCGAGACGATCGAGCACTCGATCAACGTGCACGCCAGCAGATCAGCCGTGAGTTGGGACATAACCGCATCGATGTGGTGAGTGCCTACATCGGAGGTCGTCGATGAAAGCAGCGTTCGACATCGCGTTGTTTTTGAGTCCCGTGCTCAAAGGAGCAAATGCCACACGGCAGCGGCATATCAGGCAGGCAGAAAGGATGCACGAGGTGATTCGTGAACGCTGGGGTTGCGCGACTCCCTGGTCCTGGAGAGAAAAGCACGTGAGATGGTTTCTTAAGCACTACCTGCGATGCTCAGCTCCAGCTACCGTCTACTACTACGACTTAACAGCAGGGTTGATCCGCCGCAGAAAGGCAAAAGTCGTGGTTGCCTGATAGACCTTTAAGCGTGAGCCCCTGAGTATGGGAATGCGGAGCCTTCCCATACTCAGGGGCTTGGCTGAAGAGGCGCAGGCATACCAGAGATCTAGCGACCGTCGTCACTTCTTTCGCCCTGCTACACGGCACGGACCGTAGCCGGTGTCGCGTACTTTTTGGATGCTCAGCGAATTGGTACGACATTGCGGTCTCTTGTTTGATTGATGGCCGATGCCGAGAGGCTGCCGGTGGCCGCCTTCTGGATATGCTCACTCCACCAAGCCATCATTGGACGCCGGCGTTCGATGTAGTCCGTCCTGTTGTAGGCGCTACGAACTTCGTCCTTGTCGACATGCGCCAGCGCGACCTCGATCAGTTCCGGATCCCAGCCATGCTCATTCAGGATGGTGCTCGCCATCGAGCGCAAGCCGTGGCTGACTAGACGGTCCTGAAAGCCCATGCGCTTCAACGCCATGTTGGCGGTTTGGCTATTGGCATGGGTGCGGGGATTTCTATCTGAGGGGAACACGTACTCTCTGTTACCACTGAGTTGCTTGAGCGTCTCCAGTAACGACAGTGCCTGATCGGTAAGGGGGATTGTGTGCGGGCGACGCTTTTTCATGCGCTCTGGCGGAATGGTCCAAATGCGCTTGTCGAAGTCGATATCTGCCCATCGTGTGGTGGCTGCTTCGGCAGGGCGGGTCATTGTGTGCAACTGCCATTCGATCAGGCAGCGGGTCGTTCGCTTGATGCTGGCGTTCGCGATTTCCATCATGAGCTCGGGAAGCTCCTCAGGTGGTAGCGCAGCCATGTTCTCTTTCTTGGGTTTCTTGAACACCGCCCGAATACCATTGAGGGGGTTCGCAAATATCAGCCCGGAGTTGACCCCGTAGGTCATGATCTCGTTGAGTCGTTGGCTCAATCGTTTCACGGTTTCGAGGCTCCCTTTGGCCTCGATTGGGCGAAGGATCTTGATAACCATCGGAGCAGTGATTTGAGAGAGCGGCGTTGTTTTCATGCTTGGGAAAACATGGAGCGTCAGCGATCTCCAAATGTCTTCGGCGTAGGCTTTGGTGACGGAGTCTTTCTTCAGCTCGAACCAGGCAGTGGCCACCTTCTCGAAAGTGTGTTCAGTCTCAGCAAGTTTGGCTTGCCTTACCTCATCACGCTGGGTTTTGGGATCAGTGCCCAAAGCGAGCAACTCACGCGCCTCTGCGGCTTTCTTCCGGGCGTTGGCTAGCGAGAGGTCGGGGTATGGACCAAGGGCCATGTTGATACGGCTTCTGGTCAACGGCTCGCGGTAATTGAAATTCCACATCATTGAGCCGCTCGCACGTACTCGAAGCTGTAAGCCATCGCCGTCGCTGAGGACGAAGTCTTTACCAGTTGCCTTGACTGCCTTGAGCTGGCGATCGGAGAGACGGGTTGCGTTAGTAGGCATGGGGCTACCTCCAGCACCGTTTTGGTATCCTGAAAATAGCATTTGGCAGTCCGGGATACCACCTGGGATACCAAAGCGGCTGGAACTCAGAAAACCTCCAGAGCTCCCATGAACGCTGAAACCCCCGTATTTACTGGATTTCAGGCACAAAAAAAGACGTCCGTGGACGTCTTTAGATGATGAAGTGGTGGAGCCGGGGGGAATTGAACCCCCGTCCGCCAGTACTCCGCTGTCGGTACTACATGCGTAGCCGTGTCTATTAAGTTAACCCTCAGCGACCCGACGGGCAGGGTGCTTTGGGCGAGTTGTGTAAGTTTTAGCCGCTTCGTCCACAACGTACTGCACGGCGATTCTGTTCTATATGACAATCACTTTGGGTTTACAGACATCCCCTGATGATTGCTGGACCCGAAGGTACCAGAAGCTCAGGATCTAAGGCTGCTTACGCAGCGAGAGAGAATTCCTGGCCGTAGGTTTCGTCATTGGCAACTATAAGTAGTTGCAACAGTGGATTTACGACTTCTGTTACCAAGTCGGCATGCACCTAAAGTTTCGCAACCGGCGTCGAATCCAAAGCGGCCCCGAACCTGCTGTGTGTAACCAGCAGGTAAGCGAAGTGTACGCCAATATGCGCGGCGAGTCGACCTTCTGTCCTTACCTGCATGTTATCTGGCCCGGCCCTAATGGCTATTCATGTGGCTTTGAATGTCCTGAAGCGCTTGCTGCGCCAGGGAAACACACTCTCTGTCGTTGTTGGAGGCGTGGGCGGCCTTGGCTTGTTCGGCTTTGGTGACGACGACACCTTTGGTGGCGGCGTCCAGCGTGGCTGCGCTGGACAGCTTGCTATTGACCTCCTGGAGCTTCATTACGCATTGATCGCTATCGTTTGAGGCGTATGCGGAGGAGGCCAGCATTGTTGCAGTGAGGAGCAGTCCAGCCAGGGCGGAACGCTTCATGGGTATCTCCTGGAACGGGGGTGGGGATTGGGCCACGCTGATTGGGGCTTAACAAATGGACTGTGACGGCGTGCAAGGGTTCTGTTTTCGCTTGCGAGGGAGTGAAAGATTTTCCGGGAGGAGGGTGCGAAAAAGGGGCAATGACGCCTAACGCACAATCCCTGTGGGAACGGGTTTTTGCATTATGCGTTATTGCCCCTTCTTTTTGTGCTTCGGTGTCAGACCGCTCTGGCCTGGGTCACCCGATCCACCAGATAGACCAGCCCGTGGTAGTCAATTCCACCGTGTTGTGTCAGACCAATCTCACAGGTGCGGCTGGTGGAAATCCCTTCGCTGCATTGCTGTACCGCGTCCTTCAGCGTGCGTAACGAATGGGCGTTTAATTCCGGCGTGGTGAAGCCTTTGTCGCCAGCAAAACCACAGCAGTGAATGCCTTCCGGAATGACCACGTTTTTACTGCATTTGCGCGCCAGATCGATCAACGCCTGGCTCTCGCCTAGATGCTGCGTGCTGCACGAGACGTGCACCGCGATCGGTGCTTCCTGCGGGGTGAAGTCCAGTCGGTCCATCAAATGCGTACGGATGAAACGCACCGGGTCGTACAGGTCCAGTCGTACGTCGCCGAGGTCCTGAACCAGCCGCAGCGTGCAGGGGCTGGTGTCGCAGTAGATCGGGTCGAGCCCGCCGCGGCTGGCGTGCAGCAGTGCGCCGATCAGCTCCTGACGTTTGTGTTCGGCCTGTTCGGCATAGCCCTTGGACGCGAATGGCTGGCCGCAGCAGAGGTTGTCCTGATTGTCTGGAAAGACTACCTGGTAACCGGCCTTTTCCAGCAGGCCACGGGTTTTGTCGTACAGCGACATTTGCTCTTTATCACCCGCCGCCGGGCCCATGACCCGCGACACGCAGGCCGCGAGATACACCACCCGAGGGCGTTCGTCCGATACGCTCGGGCTGAAGCGAATGGCCTTTTCCGGCTGTGGCATGGCGTTGGTCCATTGCGGGACCTGGCCTTTGGACAAGCGGGTCAATGTTGCCGAAAGCTTCGCCAAGCGTGGCGCCCCCAACAGCATCCGCGCACCGTTGGCGACATGCAGGGTGAAGCGCGCGCCTTGTAACGCAGTGGCGAAATTGCCTTCAATCCAGTTGGCGGTTTTCGTATGGGTCGCGTTACGGCCACGGAGCTTTTTCACCAGCTCGCCGGTGTTGATGCCTACAGGGCAACGTTGTGCACACAGGCCTGTGGCGGCGCAGGTATCGATGCCCTGGTATTCGTAGGCTTGCTCCAGTTCGGCGGTGTCTATGCCGGCGCGTTTCTTCGCCTGGATGTCACGCCAGATCACGATGCGCTGGCGTGGGCTCAAGGTCAGGCCTTTCGACGGGCACACCGGTTCGCAGAAACCGCATTCGATGCACTTATCCACAATCTCGTCGGCGGCCGGCAACGGTTTCAAGTGCTTGAGGTGAATCTGTGGATCGTCGCTGAGCACCACGTCCGGGTTGAGAATGCCGTTGGGGTCGAGCAGGCGTTTGAGCTGCCACATCAACTGGTAGGCGTCGCTGCCCCATTCCAGTTCGACGAAGGGCGCCATGTTGCGACCGGTGCCGTGTTCGGCCTTCAGCGAGCCGCCGAACTCCACGGCCACCAACTGCGCCACGTCGTCCATGAACGCCTGGTAGCGTGCGACTTCTTCCGCGCTGTTGAAGCCTTGGGTGAAGACGAAGTGCAGATTGCCTTCCAGGGCGTGTCCGAAAAGGATCGCTTCGTCGTAGTGATGTTTGTCGAACAGCTCGATCAGGCGATTCACGCCGATGGCCAGTTGTTCCACCGGGAAGGTCACGTCTTCGATGATCACCGTGGTGCCGGTTTTGCGCACCGCGCCGACGGCGGGGAAGGTGTCCTTGCGGATCGCCCAGAGCCGGGCGTTTTCCACCGGGTCTTCGGTGAAGTCGACTTGTTTTTCCACTGGGAAGTCGGTCAGCGACGCCATGATCTGCGCCAGTTGTTCCTGCAGCAAAGTGGAGGAGGCCGCGCGGGATTCGATCAACAGAGCGCAGGCATTAGGCGACAGTTGTTGTACGAAAGCCGGCATGCCGGGCTTGTCCTGCACTGAGCGCAGGCTGCGACGGTCCAGCAGTTCCACGGCCGACACTGGTTGGCTTTTCAGGACGGAAACCGCGTTGCAGCAGGTTTCCACGTCCGGGAACACAATCAGCGCCGATGCCTTGTTCGGGTGGTCGATTACTGTGTCGTAGGTCACCGCGCTGATGAACCCCAGCGTGCCTTCGGAACCCACCAGCAAGTGGCTCAAGATATCCACAGGCTCGTCAAAATCCACCAGGGCATTGAGTGACAGCCCGGTGGTATTTTTCAGACGGTATTTGTGGCGAATTTTCGCAGCCAGTTCGGCATTGGCGCGGGTCTCGCGGCCCAGTGTCGCCAGACGCTCCAGCAATTCGGCGTGGCTCTTTCGGAACGCCGCAACACTGCTGGGGTCTTCGGTATCGAGTCGGCTGCCATCGGCCAACACCAGACGAATCCCGGCCAGGGTGTGATAGGTATTTTGCGCTGTGCCGCAGCACATGCCGCTGGCATTGTTGGCGACGATGCCGCCGATTTTGCAGGCATTGATCGACGCCGGATCCGGACCGATCTTGCGTCCGAACGGTGCCAGCCACGCATTGGCCTGGGCGCCGATCACGCCCGGTTGCAGACGGATTTGCGTACCCTGGCCGCGGATCTCGCGACCGTTCCAGTTATCCCCCAGCACGATCAGCACCGAGTCACTGATGGCCTGGCCAGACAGGCTGGTGCCGGCGGCACGGAAGGTCACCGGGACGTGGTCCCGTTGCGCCAGTTTGAGCAGCGCCACTACTTCGTCTTCGGACTCGACGCGGATCACCAGTTTTGGAATCAGCCGGTAGAAACTGGCGTCGGTGCCGAAGGCCAGGGTCGACAGCGGATCGTCGAAACGTCGTGCTTCAGGAATCAGTTGCTGCGCATCGCGCAGAAAAGCCGCCGGTAGACTCATTGGTCCTCCAGGATCAACACCACCAGGTCTTTCGGGCCGTGGGCACCGTAAGCCAGCACTTGCTCGATGTCGGCAGTCTTCGACGGGCCGGACACCAGCAAGGCGTTGGTCGGCATGCCTTGGGCCCATTCGAATTCCTGCTGCACCTGATAGAAGTTGTCGCGGATTTCACTGGCCTTGAGCAGGGCGAAATGCACCGGCGGCACCAGGCTCATCAAGCGCGGTTCTTCCCGCGTCGGCCAGAGAATCAGGCTACCGGTCGCGGCGATCGCGCCTAGGGTAGTGGTCAGGCTTGCCGGGGTGTCGTTGAACAATTCGGCTTTCCATTCCTCGACCGGGCGGTTGTAGGCTTTGAGCGCTGGCAGGCCAGGGTTTTTCGCCCAATGCTCGGTGATGCGTTGCCCGTGGGGCGTCGTCGGCGCAATCAGCAGGCTCGGCAGCTGGCGAGTCTGCAGCAGTTGCGCCAGCAGTTCGGGCCAGCCTTCTTTGGACGTCAGATGGATTTCGGTGTGCACCGCTTCCATCAGTTTGCGCAGTTGCGAAATGCGTTGTTCCGGCGTGTAGGTGTAGGGCTCGGTCACCAGTTCGACATCGAAGTTGTCAGCCACCGGCGTGGTGCCCGTCAGACTGTTGCGCAACTTGGCGAGGATATTTTGCTTGGCGCTCATCAACGGTCCCCTTGTTTGGCCAGATGCTCGCGGGCCATGTCATGCAGTGAGCGGGCCGCGGGTTTCGGTGCGCTGTGGTTCTGGGTCCATGGGCCGACGTTGCTCGGTGTCAGCGCTCGCAGGCGAGTGGCGAGGAAGCCGAACAGGCGATAAAGCGTTGGCGAACTGTTGAGCCTGGCCCAGGCGTTCCAGATAAATCGTTCTTTGCGCGAATACTTGCTGCCCTGACCGCGCATCACTTGATGTGGGCTGTCCGGCGCTTTGACGTTTTCTTCCCGCAGGCGACGCAGCAATGCGGGGATCGGAATTTTTACCGGGCAGACCTCACCGCAGGCGCCGCATAACGACGAGGCACTCGGGTGGTCGGGGACTTTCGCCAGGCCGACCATGTGCGGGGTAATGATTTTTCCGATAGGCCCAGGGTAAACCTCGCCGTAGGCATGACCGCCGATTCGGGTGTAGACCGGGCAATGATTCATACAAGCACCGCAGCGGATGCAGTTCAGGGTCTGGCGCAATTCGCTGTCGGCAAACGCCTGGCTGCGACCGTTGTCGAGCAGCACCAGGTGCACTTCCTGTGGGCCGTCGAGTTCATGTTCCTTGCGCGGGCCGGAGATCATGTTGACGTAGGTGGTGATCGGGATGCCCAGGGCCGAGCGGGTCAGCAGCGACAGGAGTGGAACCACGTCGCGCAGGTTTTCCACGACTTTTTCGATGCCGGTTACGGCGATGTGCACTGGCGGCACCGTGGTGGTCATCCGCCCGTTGCCTTCGTTTTCCACCAGCAGCAAGGTGCCGGTTTCGGCCACGGCGAAGTTGACGCCGGAGACGCCAATGTCGGCTTCGAAGAATTTCTGCCGCAAGACTTTGCGACCGATCTGAATGAGTTGGTCAACGTCCTTGGTGTACTCCACGCCAAGTTTGTCGTGGAACAAGGACGCGACCTGACCGGCATTCTTGTGGATCGCCGGCATAATGATGTGTGAAGGCTTCTCGTGGTCGAGCTGGACGATGTATTCACCCATGTCCGACTCCAGGCATTCAATGCCTTGAGCTTCGAGGACATGGTTCATCTCCATCTCTTCGCTGACCATCGATTTGCCCTTGATCACTTGCCGCCCCTCGTGAGCGCGGATGATCGACAAGACGATGCCATTGGCTTCGTCCACCGTTTCCGCCCAGTGCACTGTCACACCGTTGCGGGTCAGGTTCTGTTCAAGCTGCTCGAGCAGGTCGGGCAGCTTGGATAATGCACGGGCGCGGACCGCATTGCCCAGCGCTCGCAAATGTTCTCTTTCATGGGCATCGCTGAAGGACGCTGCCCGTTTGTTCATCAGTGAATCCATCGCGCTGCGAAAGTTGTTTCGCAATTGCGTGTCAGCCAAAGCCTTGTGAGCCCGGCTGCGAAAATCTTCATCTACGGCGACCGTAGGAATAATCGTGGAGCTGCTCATCGGGCACCTCCGGTACGCTGCCAAAGGAAGCTGGCCAGATGCTGACCGCGCAACGCTTCCTGTTGTTTCTCCAGCGAGCCGTTGATGTTCATCAGGCAACCGCAATCGGCACTGAGTACCTTGTGCGCGCCGGATTCCTTCAACGCACGGGTCTTGTCAGCCACCATCGCACCGGAAATATCCGGCATACGGACGCTGAAAGTCCCACCAAAGCCACAGCATTCACTTTCGTGGCTGTGGTCGACTCGCTCCACGTTGCTCAGCTGCGCCAACAGCTCACGGCCATGCAGGTGGGTGTTCATTTCACGGCGTGCCGAGCACGACGTGTGCAACGCCACTTTCACCGGTTCGCCGCTGTCCTTGAGCTGCACCTTGCAGACAAACAGCAAGAACTCGGCAAGCTCGTAAGTCCGTGCCGCGAGGGCCTGAACCTGTTTCAGCGTTTGCGGCTCGTCCTTGAACAGGTCGGCATAGTGTTCGCGCAACATGCCCGCGCAAGAACCCGACGGCACCACCACCGGATAATCCCCGGCAAACAACGCCAGTTGCGAGCGCGCCACGGTCCGGGCCTGTTCGGTGTAACCCGAGGTGTAGGCCGGTTGCCCGCAGCAGCTTTGCCCTTGCGGGTATTCGACACGAATGCCCTCGCGTTCCAGCAGGTGGATCGCGTCCATCCCGGCTTCGGGGTAGAACAGATCCACCACGCAGGTCCCGAACAGGTACACCCGTGACGGTTTTTCGCTGGGGTATTGCCGAGGTTCAGGCAGTGGCGGGGCGACGCGGGTCGCGTTCGGCACAGCGTTGTAAAAAAGCTCGCTCATCAGGCGTGTCTCCGGGTGGTCCCGGTTATCCGTCCGCTGAGGCTGCTGAATATAGAGAGAGAAGCTTTCAGCAGCCTTGCAGACCCGGTTGTGAATAGCTGACGCCGGGGGCGTAACCCAGCGTCGGTTTTTTCCGTGTGGCGTGTAGTGCTTAG
Source organism: Pseudomonas sp. GW821-FHT01E10 (assembly GCF_059422365.1). Classification (NCBI taxonomy): domain Bacteria; kingdom Pseudomonadati; phylum Pseudomonadota; class Gammaproteobacteria; order Pseudomonadales; family Pseudomonadaceae; genus Pseudomonas; species Pseudomonas sp. GW821-FHT01E10. Next base: position 93,196 of record NZ_JBWKWT010000016.1, on the reverse strand, counting down.
TGCACCAGCATGCCGGTGAACCAGTAAGCCTGAGCCAAGGTGATCAGGCCGACGATCGTTGCAAAGAATAGGCTGTGCTTGAGGGTGAAGCGGAACAGATCCGATTCTTTGCCCACCAGCCCGGTCGCGGCGCAGGCCACGGCGATCGATTGCGGCGAGATCATTTTGCCGGTCACCCCGCCGCTGGTGTTCGCCGCCACCAACAGGGTGTCGTTGACGCCGATCTGGTGCGCGGTGGTCGCTTGCAGCGAACTGAACAGCGCATTGGATGAGGTATCGGAGCCGGTCAGGAACACGCCGAGCCAGCCGAGGAATGGCGAGAAGAATGGGAACGCCGCACCGGTGGCAGCCAATACCAGAGCCATGGTCGACGACATGCCCGAGTAGTTGGTGACGAAGGCGAAGGCCAGCACCATGCCGATGGACAAAATCGGCCAGCGCAGTTCGTAGAACGTCTCTTTTAAAGTGGTCAGACCAGTTTTAATGTTGACCTTGAGCACCAGCATCGAGATCAGTGCGGAGAAGAAAATCGCCGTGCCGGTCGCGGAAACCGGATCGAGTTTGAACACTGCCGGAATCGCTGTCGGGTTGGTTACGATCGGTGCGACCTTGATCACCATTTGATCCAGGTGCGGGATCGCGAAGTTGAACACCCAGCCATACATCGAGCCGCCGGCGGCAAACATCGCCTTGAACGGTTTCAGCGTCCAGATGGTGACCAATACGGTGAGGATCAGGAACGGCGACCAGGCTTTGAAAATTTCTCCCAGGCTGTAGGGCGAAGCCACGGTGGTGCGCGGTTGGCCGAAACCACCGGTGCTGGCCACTACGGAAGCCGAGACTGCGCCGACGATGTGCGCGCCTGCAGCGCGTTTTGGCTGCCAGATTTTCAGGAACAGCGTCAGGGAAATCAGGCTGACCAGCGCCGAGGTGATGTCCGGCAGTTCCGGGCCAATGAAGTTCGAGGTGAAGTATTGGGTGATGGCAAAACTCAAGCCGGCCACCAGCGCAGCTGGCCAGGTTTCCCGAACGCCGCGCAGGCCGTCCATCATGAACACCAGCCAGAACGGCACGAACAGCGACAGCAACGGCAGCTGGCGACCGGTCATGGCGCCGATCTTGAAGGCGTCGATGCCGGTGACTTGCCCGGCGACGATGATCGGAATCCCCAAGGCGCCGAAGGCCACCGGCGCGGTGTTGGCGATCAGGCACAGGCCGGCGGCGTACAGCGGGTTGAAGCCCAGTCCAACCAGCAGTGCGGCGGTAATCGCTACCGGTGCGCCGAAACCGGCGGCACCTTCAAGGAACGCGCCGAAGCAGAAGCCGATCAGCAGCACTTGCAGGCGCTGGTCGTCGGTGATCGACAGCACCGAGCTGCGGATCACTTCGAACTGGCCACTCTTGACCGTCAGTTTGTAGAGGAACACCGCTGCCACGATGATCCACGCAATCGGCCACAGCCCGTAGGCAAAGCCATATCCAGCGGCGGCGAAAGCCATGTCGACCGGCATCTGGAAAGCGAAGATTGCCACGGCAATGGACAACGCCAGGGTGATGCTGCCGGCCACATGGCCTTTGAGGCGGAACACGGCCAAGGCCAGGAAGAAAAATACGATGGGAATGACGGCCGCGAGTGCGGACACGCCGAGACTGCCGAGCGGGCTGTAGAGCTGTTGCCAGGTTTGCATATGGGGTGGCCCCTAATTGTTGTTGGTCAGGCACTGGTCAGCGTTCTTGGATAATTGGTAAGACCAATTTACAATCGCTGTTGGCTAGGGTAAAAGCCTTGGAGGCGGTGTGTCAATTTGCCGCCCTAAAACTTTTGTCGAATGAGCGGTGCAGAACGCATCTGATCTGTTCGATCAAGCGTCGTCTGGTAGGTGCTGGCGCAGCGCCGATAGGCCAGAATAGAGAGCCCGGCGAGCCGCCGGGATCGTGGAGAATTGAGTGATGGGGTTTGATCAGATTCGGCAACGCCGTTTGTCTGACGATATTGTCGAGCAACTCGAGGGGATGATTCTCGAGGGCACCTTGAAGGCTGGCGAACGCCTGCCGGCAGAGCGTGCGTTGGCCGAGCAGTTCGGCGTGTCACGCCCTTCGTTGCGTGAGGCGATTCAGAAACTGGTGGCCAAAGGGCTGCTGGTCAGTCGTCAGGGCGGCGGCAACTATGTGGTGGAATCCCTGGGCTCGACGTTCAGCGATCCATTGCTGCACCTGCTGGAGAGCAACCCCGAGGCCCAGCGCGATTTGCTGGAGTTTCGCCATACCCTGGAAGCGTCCTGCGCTTACTACGCGGCACTGCGCGCCACCGAGGTGGATCGTGAGCGGCTGACGGCGGCGTTTGACGAATTGCAGGACTGCTATTCGCGCCACGATGAAGTGAGTCGGGCGGAAGAGGGCGCGGCGGATGCGAATTTCCACTTGGCTATCGCCGAGGCCAGTCATAACGCAGTGTTGCTGCACACCATTCGCGGGCTGTTCGATCTGCTCAAGCGCAACGTGGTGACCAACATTGGCGGCATGTACAAACAGCGCGTCGAAACCCGTGACATGCTGATTGCGCAGCACCGGGAGTTGTACCAGGCGATTATTGAGGGGCGGGCGGAAGAGGCACGAGAAGTGTCCAGTCGGCACATTTTGTATGTGCAGGAAGTGCTGGAAGAGGTGCGTCAGGAAGTGCAGCGCATGGCTCGGGCGGAGCGACGCAAGGGGATGTAGTGTGTGGCGAGGGAGCTTGCTCCCGCTGGGGCGCGAAGCGGCCCCCCGGCCAGCATTGTGGGCGGATTGTTTACGACTGCTTCGCAGCCGAGCGGGAGCAAGCTCCCTCGCCACAAAAGCCGCGATCAGGCAGGAAAATTAATCTTCCTTGCCCTTGTTCCGCACCGCACGCTGCAATTCACGGCCGGCATCGCGTTCGCGTTCGGTATCACGCTTGTCGTATTCCTTCTTGCCCTTGCCCAGAGCGATCTCGCACTTGACCATGTGCTTGCTCCAGTACCAGGACAGGCATACGCAGGCGTAACCTTTTTGCTGCACGGCAGCGGCCAGCTTCTCCAGCTCGCGCCGATTGAGCAGCAATTTTCGGGTGCGGGTCGGATCAGCGATAACGTGGGTGCTGGCCGTCGTCAGAGGCGTAATGTGGCTGCCGAGCAGCCAGGCTTCGCCATCTTTGAGCAGTACGTAACTGTCAACCAGTTGCAGCTTGCTTGCCCGCAGACTTTTTACTTCCCAGCCGGCCAGGACCAGACCAGCCTCGAACCGATGTTCGATGAAGTAATCGTGTCGCGCCTTTTTATTTTGCGCGATGGTCCCTGTTGGGTGTTTCTTCTGTTTAGCCATAGGGGCGGCATTATAGGGAGTTGCGCGCGAGTCGGCTACGGTGACGCTACGTGCTTGAGCAGGTTGATTGAATCCCGGACAATGCGGCCTCTTTTTTGAACGCTTGGGCGTGATAACGATGTCGACAGACAAGGTTTCTGTCCACGGCAGTTGGGCTAGCCGCTGGGTCTTCATACTCGCCGCGACCGGTTCGGCCGTGGGTTTGGGGAGTATCTGGAAATTCCCTTATATGGTTGGCGTCTATGGCGGCGGGGCCTTCGTGCTGATGTTCCTGGCCTGCATCGCGCTGATCGGTATGCCCGTCATGCTGGCCGAAACCCTGATCGGCCGGCGCGCGCGGCAGAGCCCGGCCAATGCCTTGAAGGTTCTGGCGCTGGACGCGGGGCATTCGGCGAAGTGGTCCTGGGGCGCCTTTGCCGGGATGATCACGGCGTTGCTGATTCTGTCTTTCTATAGTGTGGTTGGCGGTTGGTCGCTGGATTACATCATCGACATGGGCCGTGGCGACTTTCGGGGCGTGACGGCTGATCAGGTCGGCGCATACTTCGGTAATGTGATCGCCGACCCATGGCGCCTGACACTTTGGCACACGATTTTCATGCTGTTGTCGGCAGTGGTGATCGCCAAGGGGGTGGTCGCCGGGCTGGAGCGCAGCCTGCGGATCATGATGCCGTTGCTGTTCGTGATGGTGATTGTCCTGCTGGGTTACAGCATGACCACCGGCCACTTCATGGAGGGCGTGCATTTCATGTTCGACTTCCACCCGGACAAGGTGCTTGATGGCTTGCTGCCGGCCATGGGGCACGCGTTCTTCTCTCTGAGCGTGGGTGTCGGCTCGATCATGATCTACGGCGCCTACATGCCGAAGCACTCGTCGATTTCCGGAACCGTCGTCGGTGTGGCGTTGCTCGACACCTTCGTTTCGCTGTTGGCCGGTCTGGCATTGTTTCCGATTGTGTTCGCTGCCGGCCTGAACCCGAGCGAAGGCCCAGGCCTGATGTTCGTCAGCCTGCCATTCGCCTTCGGTAACGTAGCGTTCGGCCAGTTGATGGGCGTAGTGTTCTTCGTACTGGTGGCGATTGCGGCCTGGAGTTCGGCGATTTCCCTGCTCGAACCGATGGTGGCTTACCTGGTTGAACGCACGAAAATCAGCCGCGCCTGGGTCACCTTCTGGCTGGCATTCACCTGCTGGTTCGTGGGCCTGGGTACCGTGTTTTCTTTCAATATCTGGAAGGAAGCCAAGTTTTTCGTGAACGAAGGCGGGATGTTCCATCTCTACCAATGGGGGGCGGCCGGAGGCCTGGACTTCTTTGGTGTGATCGACTTCTTCACCTCGCGGATCATGCTGCCACTCGGTGGTTTGTGTTTCGTGGTGTTTGCGGGCTGGGTGATGGGGCGTGAAGCGGTGCGCGACGAGTTGTCGATCCGCAGCCCAGTACTGTTCGCCCTGTCCCTGTTTTTGATGCGCTATGTGGCGCCCATCGGCATTCTTGTAGTGTTTGCCGCACAGCTGTGGAAGTAACGCTGACATGACGACACACATTCAACGTTCGGCCCTGCTGCCGTATCCGGCGCAAGCGCTTTACGACCTGGTCAACGACGTGGCCCGCTATCCGGAATTCCTGCCGTGGTGCTCATCGACCGAAATTCTGGAAAGCTCTCCCGAGTTCATGCGCGCCAGCGTCGGTGTGGCCAAGGGTGGGCTTAGTCAGCATTTCGTAACGCGTAATACCCTGGTGCCCGGGCGTTCGATCGAAATGAACCTCGAGGAAGGTCCGTTCAGCCAGTTGCACGGCGTCTGGGTGTTCAAACCGTTGGGCGAGAAGGCCTGCAAGATCAGTCTGGACCTGTCGTTCGACTACTCCGGGCCGCTGGTGCGTGCGACGTTGGGGCCTTTGTTTAATCAGGCGGCGAATACGTTGATGGACGCATTCTGCCAGCGTGCGAAGCAAATGCATGGTTGAGGCCGTGATCAAGGTCGAGGTGGTGTATGCCGCCGTTGATCGTCAGGTGCTGCTGAGCGTAACGGTGCCGGTGGGTGCGACGGTGCGGGATGCGTTGTTCAAATCGGGCCTGAATGACGAATTCCCGGAGCTTGATCTGGCCAGTTGCCCGGTCGGGATCTTTGGCAAAGTGATCGCTGATCCGGCCACTCGCCAGGTTCAGGAAGGGGATCGCATCGAGGTTTACCGGCCGTTGCTCGCCGATCCAAAAGAAGTTCGGCGGTTGCGTGCAGCCAAGGCGGCCGAGGCCAAAGCCCGGAATCAGTGATTCGATTAAACGCCAGACAATAAAAACCCCGGACATGCCGGGGTTTTTATTGCGTCGCAAATTATTGCGGCGAGGTTTCCAGCGGTTCTGGAGTCGGGACCGGGACAGTTTCTACGTTGTCCACGTCCTTCTGGATCTGGTCCAGCAGCGAGCCTGGCTTGACCGGTTTTTCTGGCTTCGGCTTCTCGGCGTTTCCTGCCGGCGCGGTCACGGTAGTGCCGCTGTCCTTGCCGAGAATGGCCTCGTCGCGGCTCACGCCTGGCATGAAATCGCCAGAGAGGCTGACAAGTTGGTCATTTGGGTTGAAGATAACGCTAATGCGTTCCTGTTGGCGTTCACCGCCACCGGGTTGCAGGCTATACAGGTAATCCCAGCGATCGGCATGGAACGTGTCGGTCAACAGAGGGTTGCCCATGATAAACCGTACTTGCCGACGGGTCATTCCCGGGCGCAACTGGTCTATCATGTCCTGCGTGACGACATTGCCCTGCTGGATGTCGATTTTGTAAACCCCGGGGAATGAACAACCGGCGAGTGCGAGCAGTCCCACAAAGGTGAAACTGGTTAGCAAGAGCTTGGTGTTTTGCATCGGTGGGCGACTTCCACTATCTTGGCTGGGACAACGTAAACGCCGATCATACCCGCATTAAGAGAAGCTGCGAAGCAGCATCGCGAGAAAGCTGACCATGGTTGAAAATAGCGAACTACGCAAAGCCGGCCTCAAAGTGACCCTTCCACGGGTCAAAATTCTGCAAATGCTCGATTCCGCCGAGCAACGCCACATGAGTGCCGAGGACGTCTACAAAGCACTGATGGAGGCTGGTGAGGACGTCGGTCTGGCCACGGTTTACCGTGTTCTGACCCAGTTCGAGGCAGCTGGCCTTGTGGTGCGGCACAACTTCGACGGAGGCCATGCGGTCTTCGAACTGGACGACGGCAAGCATCACGACCATATGGTCAACGTCGAGACCAGTGAAGTGATCGAATTCTTCGACGAAGAAATCGAGCGGCTGCAGAAAGCAATCGTCGACAAGTATGGCTTCGAGATGGTCGATCACAATCTTGTACTGTACGTGCGCAAGAAAAAGTAAGCATGTCGCGCGAACTTCAGGTTCGCGAAACGAACGAAGGCGACCTCAGGGTCGCCTTCGTGCTTTCTGCCCTTCTTAGATTTTCGCGGTAACAACCATTTTCTTCGCGTGAGCCAGGGACTCCTTGGTGAGGTCGATGCCGCCGAGCATCCGTGCCACTTCTTCGACACGATCATTCTTGCTCAGCTTGGAGACGGCTGTGTGCGTGGCATCTTCACCGCGGACCTTGTGCACAAATAGATGTTGATGCCCCTGCGCCGCCACTTGCGGCAAGTGCGTCACGGTCAGAACCTGCCCGCGCTCCCCGAGGCGTCGCAGCAACTGGCCGACAATCTCGGCGGTCGGGCCGCCAATACCTACGTCCACTTCGTCGAACACCAGCGTCGGTACGCGGGAGGTCTGTGCGGTGATCACCTGAATCGCCAGGCTTATACGCGACAGCTCGCCCCCCGATGCCACTTTTGCCAGGGCTTTCAGCGGTTGCCCTGGGTTGGCGCTCACCAGCAGTTCCACTTGTTCTAGCCCGTTGGGCAGCAGTTCATCGCTGCTGTTGGGGCGCAGTTCGATGGTGAAGCGGCCGCCGGGCATGCCCAGGCGCTGGATTTCCTGCTCCACGGCGCTGGCCAGGCTGCTCGATGCTTGATGGCGCAGGTCGCTCAATTCCCGAGCCTTCTCCTGATAATGACGGGCGTAGGAGGCCAGCTCATCGCCCAGGCGTTCGATGGATTCATCGTTGGCATTCAGGGTTTCGATTTCGTCGAGTAGCTTCTGTTGCATCTCGGCGACCTCGGTCGGCTGGATGCGGTGTTTGCGAGCCAGGGTGTAGATCGCATCGAGGCGCTCTTCCAGGTATTGAAGGCGTGCCGGGTCTGCGTCGAAATTGTCGAGAAAACGGTTCAATTCGCCCACCGCTTCTTCAACCTGAATCTGCGCGCTGGTCAGCAGGTTGCTGGCTTCACCCAGGGCGCCGATCGAATTGTTCACGCTCGATAGGCGATTGAGGCTGGCGGTCAGTGCGTTCAATACATTGCCGGAATCACTTTCGCTGCATTGTTCGACCACTTGCCGACAAATGCCCAGCAAGGTTTCGGCGTTGGTCAGGTTCTTGTGTTCCTGCTCCAGTTGCTCCAGCTCGCTTTCGCCGAGGCCGAGGTTTTCCAGTTCTTCGAGTTGATAGCTGAGCAACTGATGACGAGCGCGCTGTTCGTCGCCGGAGTTGGAGAGGCGTTCCAGCTCCTGACGGGTCTGGCGCCAGCGTTGGGCGGCCAGTTGCACCTGACGGGCAAGGTCCGTGGCGCCGGCGTACTCGTCGAGCAGGCGGCGATGGGTATCGGTTTTGAGCAGGGATTGGTGTTCGTGCTGGCTGTGGATATCGATCAGCAACTCGCCCAGGGCCTTCAGGTCGCCGAGAGGGCAGGGGGTGCCATTGATATAGCCGCGCGAACGCCCTTCAGCGGTGATCACGCGGCGCAGAATGCACGGGCCGTCGTTCTCGAGGTCGCGTTCGGCCAGCCAGGCGCTGGCTTCAGGGATGTCGATCAGGTCGAAGGTGGCCAGGATGTCGGCCTTGTCGGCCCCCGGGCGGACTACGCCGCTGTCGGCGCGATCGCCCAGGGTCAGGCCGAGGGCGTCGAGCATGATCGACTTGCCGGCGCCGGTTTCCCCTGTGATCACGCTCATCCCGCGATCGAGTTCGAGATCGAGATGTTCAACGATGGCGTAGTTGTGTACGGACAGGTGCACCAGCATGAAGGCCGCTCCCAGGCTTTAGGTCTGGTTATTTATACAGTGTTTTGTTTCTGGCTGACAATGCCCCCGCTTAGGTCGATTTGCTTGATTGAAAGAAATCCTTAGTGCGCCTGGGAATGACAAAGCAGTTGTTTTTTGTAGGGTTAATCATCGGATAGCCCTTGAAGCTGAATTTTGCGACCCCATATACCGGGGCAGAAGCGTGAGTTGAGCTCGCGGACGATATTGGAAGGAGAAATCTATGGCTGACGAACAGACAGTGGATACGCAAAATCTAGACGCCAACCAGACCCCCGAGGCTTCGGGTGAAGACCTGGCGGCTCGTGTACAAGTGCTCGAAGAGCAATTGGCTGGTGCGCAGGATCAGGCTTTGCGTGTAGCCGCCGATCTGCAGAACGTCCGCCGTCGTGCCGATCAGGACGTTGAAAAGGCTCACAAGTTCGCCCTGGAAAAATTCGCAGGCGACCTGCTGCCGATCATTGACAGCCTGGAGCGCGGCCTGGAGCTGTCCAGCCCTGACGACGAAAACATTCGTTCGATGCGCGAAGGGATCGAGCTGACCCTGAAAATGTTCCAGGACACCCTGAAGCGCTATCACCTGGAAGCCATCGATCCTGAAGGCGAACCTTTCAATGCCTCGCATCATCAGGCGATGGCCATGCAGGAAAGCGCCGACGTCGAGCCAAACAGCGTGCTCAAGGTGTTTCAGAAGGGCTATCAGCTCCACGGTCGCCTGCTGCGCCCGGCCATGGTCGTGGTCAGCAAGGCACCTGCACCGGTTTCGCCTTCGATTGACGAGCAGGCTTGAAATTAGCCGCAAGGCCCCCATTTAGAAGTCAAGCGTTTAAGTGCTACCGCAGTCAGCCACCACTACTGCGGCATCCAAATCCAAAGTTTCGGGAGAGTGAACATGGGCAAAATTATCGGTATCGACCTGGGGACTACCAACTCCTGCGTCTCCGTGCTGGAAAACGGCAAGGCCAAAGTTATTGAAAACGCTGAAGGCGCGCGTACCACGCCGTCGATCATCGCTTATGCCAACGATGGCGAAATCCTGGTTGGCCAGTCGGCCAAGCGTCAGGCAGTGACCAATCCGCATAACACCCTGTACGCGGTGAAGCGTCTGATCGGTCGTCGTTTCGACGAAGAAGTCGTACAGAAAGACATCCAGATGGTCCCTTACAAGATCGTCAAGGCTGACAACAGCGACGCCTGGGTTGAAGTGAACGGCCAGAAAATGGCACCGCCACAAATCTCGGCTGAAATTCTGAAGAAAATGAAGAAGACCGCCGAAGACTACCTCGGCGAGCCTGTGACCGAAGCGGTGATCACCGTTCCGGCCTACTTCAACGACAGCCAGCGTCAAGCCACCAAAGACGCCGGCCGCATCGCGGGCCTGGACGTAAAACGCATCATCAACGAACCAACCGCAGCCGCACTGGCCTACGGTATGGACAAGGCCAAGGGCGATCACACTGTGATCGTTTACGACTTGGGTGGCGGTACTTTCGACGTTTCCGTTATCGAGATCGCTGAAGTCGATGGCGAGCACCAGTTCGAAGTGTTGGCCACCAACGGCGACACCTTCCTGGGCGGTGAAGACTTTGACATTCGCCTGATCGACTACCTCGTCGACGAATTCAAGAAAGAAAGCGGCATGAACCTCAAGGGTGATCCGCTGGCCATGCAACGCCTGAAAGAAGCTGCCGAGAAAGCCAAGATCGAACTGTCCTCGAGCCAGTCGACCGACGTGAACCTGCCGTACATCACTGCAGACGCTACCGGTCCTAAGCACTTGAACGTGAAAATCTCCCGCGCCAAGCTCGAAGCGCTGGTGGAAGACCTGGTTCAGCGCACCATCGAACCTTGCCGCATCGCGATGAAAGACGCCGGTATCGATGTCAGCAAGATCGACGACGTGATTCTGGTCGGCGGTCAGACCCGTATGCCGATGGTGCAGAAAGCTGTTTCCGACTTCTTCGGTAAAGAAGCTCGTAAAGACGTTAACCCGGACGAAGCTGTTGCCATGGGTGCTGCGATCCAGGGCGCTGTATTGGCCGGTGACGTGAAAGACGTTCTGCTGCTCGACGTCAGCCCGCTGACCCTGGGTATCGAAACCATGGGTGGCGTGATGACTGCGCTGATCGAGAAAAACACCACGATTCCTACCAAGAAATCGCAAGTGTTCTCGACCGCTGACGACAACCAGAGCGCCGTGACCATTCACGTGCTGCAAGGTGAGCGTAAGCAAGCCGCACAGAACAAGTCCCTGGGCAAGTTCGATCTGGCCGAGATTCCACCGGCTCCACGTGGCGTGCCACAAATCGAAGTGACCTTCGACATCGACGCCAACGGCATTCTGCACGTAGGCGCCAAAGACAAGGCTACCGGCAAGACTCAGTCGATCGTGATCAAGGCCAACTCCGGTCTGTCCGAGGACGAAATTCAGCAGATGGTTCGCGACGCTGAACTGAATGCTGAAGAAGACCGCAAGTTCGAAGAGCTGGCGAGCGCTCGTAACCAGGGTGACGCACTGGTTCACTCGACTCGCAAAATGGTCGCTGATGCTGGCGACAAGGTGAGCGCTGAAGAGAAGACTGCAATCGAAGCGGCAGTCGTTGCCCTGGAGGCCGCTGTTAAAGGCGACGACAAGGCTGCGATCGAAGCCAAGGTTGAAGAGCTGTCCAAGGTCTCCGCGCCAGTGGCTCAGAAAATGTATGCCGAGCAGGCTCAGCCAGCTGAAGGCGCGGCACCGAAAGGCGAAGCGGCTGAAAAAGCTGACGACGTCGTCGACGCTGAGTTCGAAGAAGTTAAAGACCACAAGTAAGTTGTTGGTCGCCCGGTTGACTGCCTTCAGGCGGTGACTGGTAGGATGTCGCCGCGCGGGAGCTTGCTCCCGCGTTGGCGTGTCTGGAGTTAGCGAATTTTTACAGCATGCGACAACGCTCGCGTGTTGGTGGCATGGCCGGGGATGCTCCTGCTTTCCGCGCCGAAAGTGCCGCATCGAATCAAAGACCAGGATCGTTGAATTGACGTGAGTTGGGTCCGGGCCTGTATTGGGGCTCAACGAGTTTGACGAGGCTCAGGAGAGGTTTGTCGAACGTCCTTAAGAGTGCAAAGACTTATGGCAAAGCGTGACTATTACGAAGTATTGGGTGTTGAGCGTGGCTCAAGCGAAGCAGACCTGAAAAAGGCCTACCGCCGCCTGGCGATGAAGCACCACCCGGACCGTAATCCCGATGACAAAGCGTCGGAAGATATGTTCAAGGAGGCCAACGAGGCCTACGAAGTGCTGTCCGATTCCAGCAAGCGCGCGGCCTATGACCAATACGGTCATGCCGGTGTCGACCCGAGCATGGGTGGCGGCGGTGCCGGTTTTGGTGGCCAGAACTTCTCCGATATCTTTGGCGATGTCTTCAGTGACTTCTTCGGTGGCGGTCGCGGCGGCTCCCGTGGCGGCGCGCAGCGTGGCAGCGACCTGCGTTACACGCTGGAGTTGAACCTGGAAGAAGCGGTGCGCGGCACAACCGTGAATATCCGTGTTCCGACACTGGTCAACTGCAAGCCGTGTGATGGCTCGGGCGCCAAGAAAGGCTCCTCGCCGGTCACCTGCCCGACGTGTGGCGGTATCGGTCAGGTACGCATGCAGCAAGGCTTCTTCTCGGTGCAGCAGACCTGCCCGCGTTGCCATGGCCAGGGCAAGATCATTTCCGATCCGTGCGATTCCTGCCACGGCGAAGGTCGTGTCGAAGAGTACAAGACGCTTTCCGTCAAAGTGCCGGCCGGTGTCGATACCGGTGACCGTATTCGTCTGTCCGGCGAAGGCGAAGCAGGCGCGCAGGGTGGTCCGACCGGCGATCTGTACGTGGTGATCAATGTGCGTGAGCACGCGATCTTCCAGCGTGATGGCAAGCACCTGTTCTGCGAAGTGCCGATCAGCTTCGTCGACGCAGCGTTGGGCGGCGAGCTGGAGATTCCGACCCTTGATGGTCGGGTCAAGCTGAAGATCCCTGAGGGGACTCAGACCGGCAAGCAGTTCCGTGTTCGCGGCAAAGGCGTTGCGCCGGTTCGTGGCGGCGGCGCTGGCGACCTGATGTGCCGTGTGGCGGTCGAAACCCCGGTCAACCTGGGTCGTCGCCAGCGCGAATTGCTGGAAGAGTTCCGCAGCTCCCTGGCGGACGACAACAGTCATTCGCCGAAAACCACTGGTTGGTTCGAAGGCGTGAAGCGCTTCTTCGGCGATTTGTAAGGAGTGAGCATGCGACGTATAGCTGTGATGGGTGCCGCCGGCCGCATGGGCAAGATCCTGGTCGAGGCGGTGCAGCAGCGCGCGCCGCTGACCGGTCTGACCGCCGCCATCGTGCGTCCCGGCAGTACGCTGATTGGCGTGGATGCCGGCGAGCTGGCCTCGTTGGGGCGTATTGGTGTGCCGCTGTCCGGTAGTCTGGATTCGGTGGCCGATGAGTTCGACGTGTTGATCGACTTCACGCTCCCGGAAGTCATGCTGAAAAACCTGGCTTTCTGCCGTAAGGCGGGCAAGGCCATGGTGATCGGCACGACAGGATTGGACGCTGCGCAGAAGCAGTTGCTGGCCGAGGCGGGCAAGGATATTCCTATCGTGTTCGCGGCCAATTTCAGCGTCGGTGTAAACCTGTCGCTGAAGCTTCTCGACATGGCTGCGCGCGTGCTGGGTGATGATGCGGATATCGAAATCATCGAGGCTCACCATCGGCACAAGATCGATGCGCCTTCGGGCACGGCGCTGCGCATGGGTGAAGTAATCGCCAATGCGCTGGATCGTGATCTGCAGAAGGTTGCGGTCTATGGGCGTGAAGGTCACACCGGTGCGCGTGAGCGTGAAACGATCGGCTTTGCGACTGTTCGCGGTGGTGATGTGGTCGGTGATCATACGGTGCTGTTCGCCTGCGAGGGCGAGCGACTGGAAATCACGCACAAGGCATCCAGTCGTATGACCTTCGCCAAGGGTGCGGTACGTGCGGCTTTGTGGCTGGACGGTCGTGAGCCAGGCCTCTACGACATGCAAGACGTGCTCGACCTGCGTTAAGATGCAGCCGAAACCGGGTTCAAACATAGCCTTTGAGCCCGGTTTTAAACCGCCAAGCGACGTCCTGTCGCATTCTCCGGCCTTTAGGGCTCATTGGCGGTAGACCAAAAATGCCTTTTTCTGTAAGCTACAGCTTTAGTGTGTCCACTAAAAGCGCGCAGAATAATTCGATGAAGAAGCGGGGTGACGTGTCCATACGTCACTCCGCTTTTTTACAACCTGCGATCGCCCTTTCAGGCTTTATTTACGGGAGGTCTTCTTGACTAAGCCAGCCATACTCGCCCTTGCTGATGGCAGCATTTTTCGCGGCGAAGCCATTGGAGCCGACGGACAAACCGTTGGTGAGGTGGTGTTCAACACCGCAATGACCGGCTATCAGGAAATCCTTACCGATCCTTCCTACGCCCAACAGATCGTTACCCTGACTTACCCGCACATCGGCAACACTGGTACTACGCCGGAAGACGCCGAGTCCGATCGCGTCTGGTCCGCTGGCCTGGTCATCCGTGACCTGCCACTGGTTGCGAGCAACTGGCGCAACACGATGTCTCTGTCCGACTACCTGAAAGCCAATAATGTCGTGGCAATCGCCGGTATCGACACTCGTCGCCTGACACGCATCCTGCGTGAGAAAGGCGCGCAGAACGGCTGCATCATGGCCGGTGACAACATTTCCGAAGAAGCCGCCATCGCCGCTGCCCAGGGCTTCCCTGGCCTCAAAGGCATGGACCTGGCGAAAGTCGTCAGCACCAAAGAGAAGTACGAGTGGCGCTCGACTGTCTGGGACTTGAAGACCGACAGCCACGCGACCATCGACGCTTCCGATCTGCCATATCACGTGGTTGCCTACGACTACGGCGTCAAGCTGAACATCCTGCGCATGCTGGTCGAGCGCGGTTGCCGCGTGACCGTGGTGCCAGCTCAAACGCCGGCGGCTGACGTTCTGGCTCTGAAGCCGGACGGCGTGTTCCTGTCCAACGGCCCGGGTGACCCTGAGCCATGCGATTACGCGATCCAGGCCATTAAAGACGTGCTGGAAACCGAGATCCCGGTATTCGGTATCTGCCTCGGCCACCAACTGCTGGCTCTGGCCTCCGGCGCCAAGACCCTGAAAATGGGCCACGGCCACCACGGTGCAAACCACCCGGTTCAGGATCTGGACAGCGGTGTGGTGATGATCACCAGCCAGAACCACGGTTTTGCGGTAGACGAAGCGACCCTGCCAGGCAACGTTCGGGCGATCCACAAATCGCTGTTCGACGGCACCCTGCAAGGTATCGAGCGTACCGACAAGAGCGCCTTCAGCTTCCAGGGTCACCCTGAAGCCAGCCCTGGCCCGAACGACGTAGCGCCACTGTTTGATCGCTTCATCAACGAAATGGCCAAGCGACGCTAATCGCTCGCCCTGATGTAGCGAAGCCTGGGGGCGGTCCCGAAACCGGCGGCCCCCTCAAGGCTTCAGAGATTGAACAAGACGGCTTGCCGACTGACCTGCGGATTTGAGTGACAACCCATGCCAAAACGTACAGACATTAAAAGCATCCTGATTCTCGGCGCTGGCCCGATCGTGATCGGCCAGGCCTGCGAATTCGACTACTCCGGCGCCCAGGCCTGTAAAGCCCTGCGCGAGGAGGGTTACCGCGTCATCCTGGTGAACTCCAACCCGGCGACCATCATGACCGACCCGGCCATGGCCGACGCCACCTACATCGAACCGATCAAGTGGCAGACCGTTGCCAAGATCATCGAGAAAGAGCGTCCGGACGCGCTGCTGCCGACCATGGGTGGCCAGACCGCCCTGAACTGCGCCCTGGACCTGGAGCGCGAAGGCGTTCTGGAGAAGTTCGGCGTAGAGATGATCGGCGCCAACGCTGACACCATCGACAAGGCTGAAGACCGTTCGCGCTTTGATAAGGCGATGAAATCCATCGGTCTGGACTGCCCGCGTTCGGGTATCGCCCATAGCATGGAAGAGGCCAATGCGGTTCTCGATCGTCTGGGATTCCCGTGCATCATTCGTCCGTCCTTCACCATGGGCGGCACCGGTGGCGGTATCGCTTACAACCGTGAAGAGTTCGAAGAAATCTGCGCCCGCGGTCTGGATCTGTCGCCGACCAAAGAGCTGCTGATTGACGAATCGCTGATCGGCTGGAAAGAATACGAGATGGAAGTTGTCCGCGATAAAAAGGACAACTGCATCATCGTCTGCTCCATCGAAAACTTCGACCCGATGGGCGTGCACACCGGTGACTCGATCACGGTTGCACCCGCACAGACCCTGACCGACAAGGAATACCAGATCCTGCGTAACGCCTCTCTGGCGGTACTGCGCGAGATCGGCGTGGAAACCGGCGGCTCCAACGTCCAGTTCGGCATCTGCCCGAACACTGGTCGCATGGTGGTCATCGAGATGAACCCGCGGGTATCCCGTTCCTCGGCCCTGGCATCGAAAGCCACCGGTTTCCCGATCGCCAAGGTCGCGGCGAAACTGGCCGTCGGTTACACCCTCGACGAACTGTCGAACGACATCACCGGCGGCAAGACCCCGGCGTCCTTCGAGCCGTCCATCGACTACGTCGTCACCAAACTGCCACGCTTTGCCTTCGAGAAATTCCCGAAAGCCGACGCACGCCTGACCACTCAAATGAAGTCGGTCGGTGAGGTCATGGCCATCGGCCGGACCTTCCAGGAATCCCTGCAGAAAGCTCTGCGCGGTCTGGAAGTGGGTGTTTGCGGCCTGGACGAGAAGCTCGACCTGAGCAACCCGGAAAGCATGAGCATCCTCAAGCGCGAACTGACCGTGCCGGGTGCCGAGCGTATCTGGTACGTGGCTGACGCGTTCCGCGCGGGCCTGTCGGTCGAAGACATCTTCGGCATGAACATGATCGACCCGTGGTTCCTGGTGCAGATCGAAGATCTGATCAAGGAAGAAGAGAAGGTCAAGACCCTGGGTCTGTCCGCTATCGACCGCGACCTGATGTTCCGCCTCAAGCGTAAAGGCTTCTCCGATCAGCGTCTGGCCAAGCTGCTGGGCGTCACCGAGAAGAACCTGCGTACCCATCGTCACAAGCTGGAAGTGTTCCCGGTCTACAAGCGCGTCGACACCTGCGCCGCCGAGTTCGCCACCGACACCGCGTACCTGTACTCGACTTACGAGGAAGAGTGCGAAGCCGCGCCGTCGGGTCGCGACAAGATCATGATCCTCGGCGGTGGTCCAAACCGCATCGGCCAGGGCATCGAGTTCGACTATTGCTGCGTACACGCAGCACTGGCCCTGCGCGATGACGGGTACGAGACCATCATGGTCAACTGCAACCCGGAAACCGTTTCCACCGACTACGACACCTCCGATCGTCTGTACTTCGAACCAGTGACCCTGGAAGACGTGCTGGAAATCGTCCGCGTCGAGAAGCCAAAAGGCGTGATCGTTCAGTACGGCGGTCAGACCCCGCTGAAACTGGCTCGTGCCCTGGAAGCCGCTGGCGTGCCGATCATCGGCACCAGCCCTGACGCCATCGACCGCGCCGAAGACCGTGAGCGCTTCCAGCAGATGGTTGAGCGTCTGAACCTGCGTCAGCCGCCTAACGCCACCGTGCGCAGCGAAGACGAAGCGATTCGTGCCGCCGCCAAAATCGGTTACCCGCTGGTGGTTCGTCCGTCCTACGTACTGGGCGGGCGTGCGATGGAAATCGTTTACGAAGAGGAAGAACTCAAGCGCTACCTGCGTGAAGCGGTTCAAGTGTCCAACGACAGCCCGGTGCTGCTGGACCACTTCCTCAACTGCGCGATCGAAATGGACGTGGATGCGGTCTGCGACGGCACCGACGTGGTGATCGGCGCGATCATGCAGCACATTGAGCAGGCCGGCGTCCACTCCGGTGACTCCGCGTGCTCCCTGCCGCCGTATTCGCTGCCTGCACATATCCAGGACGAGATGCGCGAACAGGTCAAGAAAATGGCCCTGGAACTGGGCGTGGTCGGCCTGATGAACGTTCAGTTGGCGCTGCAAGGCGAAGACATCTACGTCATCGAAGTCAACCCGCGCGCATCCCGTACCGTACCGTTCGTCTCCAAGTGCATCGGTGTGTCCCTGGCGATGGTCGCGGCTCGCGTGATGGCCGGTAAAACCCTGAAGGAAATCGGCTTCACCAAAGAAATCATTCCGAACTTCTACAGCGTGAAAGAGGCAGTGTTCCCATTCGCCAAATTCCCTGGCGTGGACCCGATCCTGGGCCCAGAGATGAAGTCCACCGGTGAAGTGATGGGCGTGGGCGACACCTTCGGCGAAGCCTTTGCCAAGGCTCAGATGGGCGCCAGTGAAGTGCTGCCAACCGGTGGTACCGCGTTCATCAGCGTGCGCGACGATGACAAGCCGCTGGTTGCAGGCGTGGCCCGTGATCTGATCAACTTGGGCTTCGAAGTGGTCGCCACTGCCGGTACTGCCAAGCTGATCGAAGCTGCAGGCCTGAAAGTGCGTCGTGTGAACAAGGTGACCGAGGGTCGTCCGCACGTGGTCGACATGATCAAGAATGACGAAGTCACTCTGATCATCAACACCACCGAAGGTCGTCAGTCGATCGCTGATTCCTACTCCATTCGTCGTAATGCCTTGCAGCACAAGATCTACTGCACCACTACTATTGCTGCTGGCGAAGCTATCTGCGAAGCGCTGAAGTTCGGTCCTGAGAAGACCGTGCGCCGCTTGCAGGATCTACACGCAGGATTGAAGGCATGATCAAATACCCAATGACCGTCAAGGGCGCTAAAGCCCTGGAAGAAGAACACGCTCATCTGACCAAGGTCGTTCGTCCGAAACTCAGTCAGGATATCGGTACGGCCCGCGAGTTGGGTGACTTGAAGGAAAACGCCGAATACCACGCTGCTCGCGAGCAGCAGGGGATGGTCGAGGCGCGGATTCGTGACATTGAAGGCCGCATGCAAAACGCTGTGGTCATCGACGTAACGACCATCGAGCACACCGGCAAGGTGATTTTCGGCACCACCGTCGAAATCGCCAATGTCGAGACCGATGAAAGCGTGACTTACCAGATCGTTGGTGAGGATGAAGCAGACATCAAGCTCGGCAAGATCTCCGTCGGTTCGCCGATCGCCCGTGCCTTGATCGCCAAGGAAGAGGGTGATGTGGTGGCGGTCAAAACGCCGGGTGGCGTTATCGAGTATGAGATTGTCGAAGTTCGCCACATCTGAAAGAAGGCGCCCGCTACGTGCGGGGGCCATGCTTTGGCAGCTGACCCAGATGCTCTGGGTTGGCGGCTTGTGGTTGTTGCACATCGGTCTGCTGCCGGTGCTGGGGCAAATAGGCCTGGCGCCGCTGCTGATCGACGAAATTGCAGGTGCGCTGAATACGCTGATGGTGGGATTCGCCACAGCGAGTGTGATTTTTCAGGCTTTGGTGCTGGTACGGGCCGAGGGTCTTGCCAGTCTATGGCGGGATATTCGCGGGCAACTGCTGCTGATGGCGCTGTATGGGTGCGCGATGTATTTCGCAGTACGCTTCGGTTGGCCGCAGGCGCTGCATTGGCAGTTGTTCAGCTATCTTGTCCTGGGGTTTTCCGGGCTGGTGCTGGTGATGCAGCCGGTGCCTGGATGGAGTGTCAGGGTGCGCGAAGCACACCCTTGACCCTTGCCATCACTTGAAGCGATGGACGTTCGACAACTGCTTGTTGACGCTGAAGTTCTTGCGATAAATAAGTGCCATCTTGCCGATGACCTGAACCAGATCGGCTTTGCCGGCCTTGCAGAGTTCTGCAATGGCTGCCAGGCGCGATTCGCGATCGAGGATGTTGAGCTTGATTTTGATCAGCTCGTGATCCGCCAAAGCGCGTTCAAGTTCGGCTAACACACCTTCAGTCAAGCCGTTGTCAGCCACAATCAAAACTGGTTTCAGATGGTGGCCAATGGACTTGTACTGTTTCTTCTGCTCTTGAGTGAGCGGCATAATCTGACCCTTTCGTCTGGATTCTGTAAAATGGCGGCCATTTTACCCGAGGGCTCGTGGATCCGCCCAATTAATCACGACCCTTATCATCGAGGTGCCCAATGGCGCGTTCCAAGACAAGCCTTGGTTGGCTGAAAAGACATGTCAACGATCCCTATGTGAAGCAGGCGCAAAAGGATGGCTACCGCTCGCGTGCGAGTTACAAACTTCTGGAGGTCCAGGAGAAATACAAGCTGATCCGTCCCGGCATGAGCGTTGTCGACCTGGGTGCGGCGCCCGGCGGATGGTCGCAGGTGACTAGTCGTCTGATTGGTGGTCAGGGGCGACTGATTGCCTCGGACATTCTGGAAATGGACAGCATTCCGGACGTGACTTTCATTCAGGGGGACTTCACCGAGGACGAAGTGCTCACGCGGATCCTTGAAGCTGTGGGTAATTCGCAGGTGGACCTTGTGATTTCCGATATGGCCCCCAATATGAGTGGTACGCCTGAAGTGGACATGCCAAAAGCCATGTTTCTTTGCGAGCTGGCGCTTGATTTGGCGGAACGGATACTCAAGCCGGGTGGTAATTTTGTGATCAAGATTTTTCAGGGCGAAGGGTTTGATGTTTACCTGAAGGATGCTCGTCGGAAATTCGACAAGATCCAGATGATCAAGCCAGACTCTTCCCGTGACAGTTCCCGCGAGCAATACATGTTGGCTTGGGGTTACCGCGGGCGTAGTGAGTAAAACGAGGTTTTTTGGCGGGGTGATAGGTTTTTCATATTTCGCCCCGCGTGCATTAGCGAATATTGTGTAGAAAGTGTTTCACAAAGGGTTACAGACGGCGCCTGCCAGAGCCGTAGGTAATGTAGTAAGTTAGGCCGGTGAATATCATGCGAAGCGCGCGCCATTAGCGGAGCTTGCTTCAGAGGGTAGTTAATTGAACGATATGGCAAAGAATCTGATCCTGTGGTTGATCATCGCAGCTGTCCTGGTGACGGTGATGAACAACTTCTCCAGCCCTAACGAGCCGCAGACCCTCAACTATTCCGACTTCATCCAGCAGGTCAAGGATGGCAAGGTCGAGCGCGTAGCGGTTGATGGCTACGTGATTACAGGCAAGCGCAACGATGGCGACAGCTTCAAGACCATCCGTCCGGCAATCCAGGACAACGGTCTGATCGGCGACCTCGTGGATAACCACGTTGTGGTCGAAGGCAAGCAACCTGAGCAGCAAAGTATCTGGACTCAACTCCTGGTCGCAAGCTTCCCGATCCTGGTGATCATCGCCGTCTTCATGTTCTTCATGCGGCAGATGCAGGGCGGTGCCGGTGGCAAGGGTGGGCCGATGAGTTTCGGCAAGAGCAAGGCGCGCCTGCTCTCCGAAGATCAGGTGAAAACCACCCTGGCTGACGTTGCAGGTTGTGACGAAGCCAAGGAAGAAGTCGGCGAGCTGGTCGAGTTCCTGCGTGATCCGGGCAAGTTCCAGCGCCTGGGCGGTCGCATTCCTCGCGGCGTGCTGATGGTTGGTCCTCCGGGTACAGGTAAAACCTTGCTGGCCAAGGCGATTGCCGGCGAAGCCAAAGTACCGTTCTTTACTATTTCCGGTTCCGATTTCGTCGAAATGTTCGTCGGCGTCGGTGCCAGCCGTGTCCGTGACATGTTCGAGCAGGCGAAGAAGCATGCGCCATGCATCATCTTCATCGATGAAATCGACGCCGTCGGTCGCCACCGTGGTGCCGGCATGGGTGGTGGTCACGATGAGCGCGAGCAGACCCTCAACCAGTTGCTGGTAGAGATGGACGGCTTCGAAATGAATGACGGCATCATCGTCATCGCCGCGACCAACCGTCCGGACGTACTGGACCCTGCGTTGCTGCGTCCGGGCCGCTTCGACCGTCAAGTCGTGGTTGGCCTGCCGGACATCCGTGGTCGCGAGCAGATTCTCAAGGTCCACATGCGCAAAGTGCCGATGGGTGACGACGTCGCTCCGGCCGTGATCGCTCGTGGTACTCCTGGTTTCTCCGGTGCCGACCTGGCCAACCTGGTGAACGAGGCTTCGTTGTTTGCGGCTCGTGCCGGCAAGCGCATCGTCGAGATGAAAGAGTTCGAACTGGCCAAAGACAAGATCATGATGGGTGCCGAGCGCAAATCCATGGTCATGTCCGAGAAAGAAAAGCAGAACACTGCTTATCACGAAGCCGGCCACGCTATCGTCGGTCGCGTCGTGCCTGAGCATGACCCGGTCTACAAAGTGTCGATCATTCCGCGCGGTCGCGCACTTGGTGTGACCATGTTCCTGCCGGAAGAAGATCGCTACAGCCTGTCCAAGCGTGCACTGATCAGCCAGATCTGCTCGCTGTACGGCGGTCGTATCGCTGAAGAGATGACCCTGGGCTTCGATGGCGTCACCACTGGTGCGTCCAACGACATCATGCGTGCCAGCCAGATAGCACGAAACATGGTGACCAAGTGGGGGTTGTCGGAAAAACTCGGTCCATTGATGTACGCCGAAGAAGAGGGCGAAGTGTTCCTCGGTCGTGGCGGCGGTGGTCAGCATGCCAGTTTCTCTGGCGAGACGGCCAAGCTGATCGACTCCGAAGTGCGCAGCATCATTGACCAGTGCTACGGCACGGCCAAGCAGATCCTCACGGATAACCGTGACAAGCTTGATGCGATGGCGGATGCCCTGATGAAGTACGAGACGATCGATGCCGATCAGATCGATGACATCATGGCGGGTCGTACGCCTCGCGAACCTCGCGACTGGTCTGGCGGCAACGACACTTCCGGCACGCCTCCAGTGGTGCAGGATGGGCGTCCGGAAACACCTATCGGCGGCCCGGCTGCTGACGTTTAAGGTTTGAAATGACTTCTGTTCAGTCCTCGACCCGGTTGCCTTGCGGCAACCGGGTTCTTGATTTGGCCCAGACGCATGTCATGGGCATTCTCAATGTCACTCCCGATTCCTTTTCCGATGGCGGCCGATACAGCCAGCTGGACGCGGCCCTGCGCCACGCCGAGGCGATGGTGGCGGCCGGTGCGACGCTGATCGACGTCGGCGGTGAATCGACCCGGCCCGGTGCCAGGGCCGTTTCGCCGCTTGAAGAGCTCGAGCGCGTAGCGCCTATCGTTGAGCGCATCAGTCGCGAACTGGATGTGATTATCTCGGTCGATACCTCCACGCCTGCCGTCATGCGTGAAACCGCAAGGCTGGGGGCGGGGTTGATCAATGACGTACGCTCGTTGCGTCGAGATGGTGCTCTGGATGCAGCGGCGGCCACCGGTTTGCCGGTGTGCCTGATGCATATGCTCGGCGAGCCGGGCGACATGCAGGACAACCCTCAGTACCAGGATGTTACGAAAGAGGTCGGCGAGTTTCTTGCCGAGCGCATGGTTCAGTGTGCCTCGGTAGGTATCCCTGCTGAGCGGATCATTCTTGATCCGGGCTTCGGCTTCGCGAAAACCCTGCAGCACAATCTAAGTTTGTTTAAGCATATGGAGGCCCTGCATGCTTTGGGGCGGCCTCTGTTGGTCGGTGTTTCGCGAAAGAGCATGATCGGCCAGGCCTTGAATCGACCTGTGGGAGAGCGTCTGCATGGTGGTCTGGCACTTGCGGCGCTGGCTTCGGTCAAAGGTGCGCGTATATTGCGCGTCCATGATGTAGCGGAAACGGTCGACGTGGTGCGGATGATTGCCGCCGTAGAATCAGCTGAATAAGAAAGATGGAGTACTTATGAGTAAGAAATACTTTGGCACCGACGGCATTCGTGGTCGGGTCGGTCAATACCCTATCACTCCTGATTTCATGCTCAAGCTTGGCTGGGCGGCAGGCATGGCATTTCGCAGCATGGGCGCCTGCAAGGTGCTCGTGGGCAAGGACACCCGTATCTCCGGTTACATGTTCGAGTCGGCGCTTGAGGCTGGGCTGACCTCGGCCGGTGCTGATGTGATGCTGTTGGGGCCAATGCCGACTCCGGCCATCGCCTATTTGACGCGGACCTTTCACGCCGAAGCCGGCATCGTGATCAGCGCTTCGCATAACCCTCATGACGACAACGGTATCAAGTTTTTCTCTGGTAAGGGCACCAAGCTCCCGGATGAAGTCGAGCTGATGATCGAAGAGCTGCTAGACACCCCGATGACCGTGGTTGAGTCGAGCAAGATCGGCAAAGTGTCGCGAATCAACGATGCCTCGGGCCGTTATATCGAATTCTGCAAGAGTAGCGTTCCCACCGGCACCAGTTTTGCCGGCCTGAAGATCGTGCTCGATTGTGCTCACGGCGCGACTTATAAAGTGGCGCCTAGCGTGTTCCGTGAGTTGGGGGCTGATGTCGTTGTGCTTTCTGCTCATCCCAACGGCCTGAACATCAATGATAATTGCGGTTCGACCCATATGGCGCCGCTGCAAGCGGCCGTGCTGGCCGAGCGCGCCGATTTGGGTATCGCCTTCGACGGTGACGGTGATCGGGTGCAGATGGTTGATCACACCGGTGCTGTCGTCGATGGTGACGAGCTGCTGTTCATCATCGCTCGCGATCTGCAAGAGCGTGGCAAGTTGCAGGGCGGTGTGGTCGGTACGCTGATGAGTAACCTGGGGCTGGAGTTGGCCCTGGCGGATCTGGCGATTCCTTTTGTGCGGGCCAACGTTGGTGACCGTTACGTCATCTCCGAGTTGCTGGAGCGCGATTGGCTGGTGGGCGGTGAAAACTCGGGGCACATTGTCTGCTTCAGTCACACCACTACCGGGGATGCGATCATTGCTGCGTTGCAGGTCTTGATGGCGCTGAAACGGCGCGCAGAAGGCCTGGCTCAGTCGCGTCAGGCGTTGCGCAAGTGCCCTCAGGTGTTGATCAATGTGCGGTTTGGCGGTGGTGTGAGCCCGCTCGAGCATCCGACCGTCAAGGAGGCCAGTGATCGTGTCACTCAAGCGATGGCGGGCCGCGGGCGCGTGTTGTTGCGCAAGTCCGGGACAGAGCCGCTGGTGCGTGTCATGGTCGAAGGCGAGGACGAAACGCAGGTTCGCGATTACGCCGAAGAGCTGGCAAAACTGGTAACTGAAGTTTCTGCCTGATTTCGGCTTGCCAGCCATGATTGTGTTGGGTAACATCTGCGCCCACTTTGACCGACGAGGTACAGCATGCGTCGCCCTATGGTAGCTGGTAACTGGAAGATGCACGGTACCCGCGCCAGCGTCGCTGAGCTGATCGACGGCCTTCGTCATCTGGCCTTGCCGAGCGGTGTTGATGTCGCGGTGTTCCCGCCTTGCTTGTATATCAATCAAGTGATTGATGGTTTGCAAGGGAAGTCGATTTCGGTCGGCGCGCAGAACTCTGCGATTGAATCCGGGCAGGGTGCGTTGACAGGTGAAATTTCACCGAGTCAGTTGGTGGATGCAGGTTGTTCCCTGGTGCTTGTCGGGCACTCTGAGCGCCGCCAGATAATGGGCGAGCTCGACGGGACGCTGAATCGCAAATTTGCGGCAGCACAGGCATGTGGCTTGATTCCAGTGTTGTGTGTAGGGGAAACCCTCGAGCAGCGCGAAGCTGGAAAAACTCTTGAGGTTGTTGGGCGTCAGCTGGGCAGCATCATCGAGGAGCTGGGTGTTGGTGCTTTTGCAAAGGCAGTAATCGCTTACGAGCCGGTCTGGGCCATTGGTACCGGGCTGACTGCTTCGCCGCAACAGGCGCAGGATGTGCATGCAGCCATTCGCGCCCAGTTGGCGGCAGAGAATTCTGAAGTCGCACAAGGTGTGCGGCTTCTATACGGCGGCAGCGTGAAGGCGGCCAATGCGGCCGAACTGTTCGGCATGCCGGATATCGATGGGGGGCTCATTGGTGGGGCTTCCCTGAATGCAGATGAGTTCGGTGCGATTTGTCGCGCCGCGGGAAACTGAAAAAATGCTGGAAACAGTCGTAGTCGTTTTTCATCTGCTGGGTGCGTTGGGCGTAGTTGCTCTGGTATTGCTGCAGCAGGGTAAAGGTGCGGACGCTGGTGCATCTTTCGGAGCAGGTGCTTCAAATACTGTGTTCGGAAGCCAAGGTACCTCTACCTTTCTTAGTAAGTTTACTGCTATACTTGCCGCCGGTTTCTTCGTGACCAGCTTGGGGTTAGGTTACTTTGCTAAAGAGAAAGCTCACCAGCTGACTCAGGTAGGTTTGCCAAACCCAGCAGTGTTGGAAGTTCCAAAGCAAAAACCGGCTTCTGATGATGTCCCGGTGCTTCAAGAGCAAAAGTCGGCTACTCCAGCGACTGACGTGCCTCCAGCTCAAGAGCAGAAGTAAGAAGAGTTTCAAACGTAGTATTGCCGAGGTGGTGGAATTGGTAGACACGCAACCTTGAGGTGGTTGTGCCCATAGGGTGTAGGGGTTCGAGTCCCCTTCTCGGTACCAATTATCAGGAGAGCCCGCTGTTGCGGGCTTTCTTGTAGGTGGAAGGTTACATTGACCCTGTTAGGGATCGGTCGTATACTTCCGCCCCAGCTTTGTCGCGGGGTGGAGCAGTCTGGTAGCTCGTCGGGCTCATAACCCGAAGGTCGTCGGTTCAAATCCGGCCCCCGCAACCAGTTTAAGGAGCCCCTTTTCAGGGGCTTTTTGTTAGCTGGACACTTTCAACGCCGCTATTCGGCGGCGTTTCAAGGATGGGCGTTTCGCCCATTTTTTTATTTTGCATAGCATGCACATACATGCACGAGGGGGTTCAGGTGTCGAGCAAGCTAGAAGAGTTGCAGGCCTTGCTGGCCCCGGTGGTCGTGGCCCTAGGCTATGAATGCTGGGGTATTGAGTTTTCGGCTCAAGGTCGCCACTCAATGTTGCGCGTTTATATCGATAAAGAAGGCGGCGTGCTGGTGGACGATTGTGCCATCGTCAGTCGCCAGATCAGCGGTGTGCTGGATGTTGAAGATCCAATCTCCGTTGAGTACACCCTTGAAGTTTCCTCGCCTGGCATGGAACGCCCACTGTTCACTCTTGAGCAGTTTGCAAAATTTGCCGGTGAACAAGTGAAGATCAAGCTGCGCTCGCCTTTTGAAGGTCGACGCAACTTTCAGGGCCTTCTGCGCGGTGTAGAAGAGCAGGACGTCGTGGTGCAGGTTGAAGACCATGAGTTCCTGTTGCCGATCGATATGATCGACAAGGCCAACATTATTCCCAGTTTTGACTGAGACGCGGATCCCGCGGATCCAATGGCTTGCGAAAGGCGAGGCGTACGATGAGCAAAGAAGTACTGCTGGTTGTTGAGTCGGTATCCAATGAAAAGGGCGTACCGGCAAACGTAATTTTTGAAGCGCTGGAGCTGGCTCTGGCCACTGCTACCAAAAAGCGTTTCGAGGACGAAGTCGATCTGCGTGTGGAAATCAATCGCCACACCGGTGCTTATGAGACATTCCGTCGCTGGACGGTCGTCGAAGAAGCAGACCTGGACGATCCGGCGATCGAAACCTGGCCGAGCAAGGTTGCGCAAACGCATCCTGGCGCCAAGGTCGGTGACGTTGTCGAAGAAAAAATCGAATCCATCGAGTTCGGCCGCATTGCTGCACAGACTGCCAAGCAAGTCATCGTGCAGAAAGTTCGCGAAGCCGAGCGTGCTCAAGTCGTTGATGCCTATCGCGAGCGTCTGGGGGAAATCATCTCCGGCACCGTGAAGAAAGTCACCCGCGACAATGTGATCGTCGACCTGGGCAATAACGCAGAAGCGTTGCTGGCCCGTGAAGACATCATCTCTCGCGAAACCTTCCGGGTTGGCGTGCGTCTGCGTGCGCTGCTCAAGGAAATCCGCACCGAGAACCGCGGCCCGCAGCTGATCCTGTCGCGTACCGCGCCGGAAATGCTGATCGAGTTGTTCCGCATCGAAGTGCCGGAAATCGCTGAAGGCCTGATCGAAGTAATGGCTGCATCCCGTGACCCGGGTTCGCGTGCCAAGATCGCGGTCCGCTCCAAAGACAAACGCATCGATCCGCAAGGCGCTTGCATCGGTATGCGCGGTTCGCGCGTCCAGGCAGTGTCCGGCGAGTTGGGCGGTGAGCGTGTGGACATCGTCCTGTGGGACGATAACCCTGCTCAGTTCGTGATCAATGCAATGTCGCCGGCTGAAGTGGCGGCAATTATCGTTGACGAAGATGCCCATGCAATGGACATCGCCGTTGGCGCAGACAATCTGGCTCAGGCCATCGGTCGCGGTGGTCAGAACGTGCGTCTGGCTAGCCAGTTGACTGGCTGGACCCTGAACGTGATGACCGAATCGGACATCCAGGCTAAGCAACAAGCAGAAACCGGCGACATCCTGCGCAACTTTATCGACGAGCTGGAAGTCGACGAAGATCTGGCACAGGTGCTGGTAGATGAAGGTTTCACCAGCCTGGAAGAGATTGCCTACGTACCGTTGGAAGAAATGCTCAACATCGACGGCTTTGACGAAGAAACCGTCAACGAGCTTCGCGCTCGCGCCAAGGATCGTTTGTTGACCAAAGCCATCGCTACTGAGGAAAAGCTGGCAGACGCCCATCCGGCCGAAGACCTGCTCTCGCTTGAGGGCATGGACAAGGATTTGGCGATGGAACTGGCGGTGCGCGGCGTAATTACCCGCGAAGACCTGGCCGAGCAGTCTATTGACGACCTGCTCGACATCGACGGCATTGACGATGATCGTGCCGGCAAGTTGATCATGGCCGCCCGAGCCCACTGGTTCGAGTAATTAGGCGCGGCCTGAGGAGAGAAGTGCATGACGCAAGTCACGGTGAAACAACTGGCCGATGAGGTCAAAACACCGGTAGAGCGCCTGTTGCAGCAGATGCGTGAGGCAGGTCTGCCGCACACCGCCGCCGAAGAACATGTGACTGACAGTGAGAAGCAATCTTTGCTGACTCACTTGAAAAGCAGCCACAAGGCGAAAGTGGAAGAACCACGCAAGATCACGCTGCAGCGTAAAACCACCAGCACCCTGCGTGTTGCTGGCAGCAAAAGCATCAGCGTTGAAGTACGCAAGAAGAAAGTCTTCGTGCAGCGCAGCCCGGAAGAAATCGAAGCCGAGCGCAAACGCGAACTGGAAGAACGTCGCGCAGTAGAAAATGCTGCACGTCAGAAGGCTGAAGAAGAAGCCAAGCGTCGCGCCGAAGAAGAAGCGCGTCGCCAGCCTGCTGCTGCGCAAACCGCTCCTGTCGAAGCTGTCGCAGCGCCTGTTGCAGTTGCCGAACCTGTGCGTGAAAGCGCCCCGGTCGTGGCCGCTGCACCTGCACCGGCAGCCGACACTCGCAAGCGCGACGAGCAGCGCCGTCCGGACAAACCACGTGCCGACGATAGCAATCGTCGTGGCAGTGGTGATGGCGAGCGCAAAAACGCTCCACATCGTGCTTCGGTCAAGGAAAAAGCGCCTGCTCCACGCGTTGCCCCACGTACTACCGACGAAGAAAGCGATGGCTTCCGTCGTGGTGGTCGCGGCAAGGCCAAGCTGAAGAAACGCAACGCCCACGGTTTCCAGAGCCCAACCGGCCCTGTTGTGCGCGAAGTGAAGATCGGCGAGACCATCACTGTTGGCGATCTCGCCCAGCAGATGTCGGTCAAGGCTGCTGAAATCATCAAGTTCATGTTCAAACTGGGTACCCCAGCGACCATCAACCAGGTACTGGATCAGGAAACTGCCCAACTGGTTGCCGAGGAGCTGGGCCACAAAGTGACCCTGGTCAGCGACACCGCCCTGGAAGATTCCCTGGCCGAGTCCCTGAAGTTTGAAGGTGAGACGTTCTCCCGTGCACCGGTTGTGACCGTAATGGGTCACGTTGACCACGGTAAGACCTCGCTGCTCGACTACATCCGTCGTGCCAAGGTAGCTGCTGGCGAAGCCGGTGGTATCACCCAGCACATCGGTGCGTACCACGTTGAAACCGAACGCGGCATGGTCACCTTCCTCGACACCCCTGGTCACGCCGCGTTTACCGCCATGCGTGCCCGTGGTGCCAAGGCGACCGACATCGTGATCCTGGTGGTTGCAGCGGACGACGGCGTAATGCCGCAGACCGTTGAAGCTGTTCAGCACGCTCAGGCGGCTGGCGTACCTCTGGTTGTTGCAGTGAACAAAATCGACAAGCCGGGCGCCGATCTCGATCGCATCCGTAGCGAATTGTCGGTTCACGGCGTGACTTCGGAAGAGTGGGGCGGCGACACCCCGTTCGTATCGGTTTCGGCGAAAGTCGGTACCGGCGTGGACGAGTTGCTCGAAGCTGTTCTGCTGCAAGCTGAAGTTCTCGAACTGAAAGCAACCCCATCGGCCCCTGGTCGTGGTGTTGTGGTTGAATCGCGTCTCGACAAAGGTCGTGGCCCGGTTGCAACCGTTCTGGTTCAAGACGGTACCCTGCGCCAGGGCGACATGGTGCTGGTCGGTTCGAACTATGGCCGCGTTCGCGCCATGCTCGACGAGAACGGCAAGCCAATCAAGGAAGCCGGTCCTTCCATCCCTGTCGAGATCCTCGGCCTGGACGGTACTCCGGACGCTGGCGACGAGATGAGCGTAGTTGCTGACGAGAAGAAAGCCCGTGAAGTGGCTCTGTTCCGTCAAGGCAAGTTCCGCGAAGTCAAACTGGCCCGTGCTCACGCCGGCAAGCTTGAAAACATCTTCGAGAACATGGGGCAGGAAGAGAAGAAGACGCTCAACATCGTCCTCAAATCCGACGTCCGTGGTTCGCTGGAAGCGTTGAACGGTGCCTTGAATGGCTTGGGTAACGACGAAGTGCAAGTGCGTGTGGTCGGTGGCGGTGTCGGTGGTATCACCGAATCCGACGCCAACCTGGCACTGGCCTCCAACGCTGTACTGTTCGGCTTCAACGTGCGTGCCGATGCCGGCGCTCGCAAGATCGTCGAGCAGGAAGGTCTGGATATGCGTTACTACAACGTGATCTACGACATCATCGAAGACGTCAAGAAAGCCCTTACCGGTATGCTGGGCAGCGATGTTCGCGAGAACATCCTGGGTACCGCTGAAGTGCGTGACGTGTTCCGTTCGCCGAAGTTTGGCGCGATCGCCGGTTGCATGGTTATCGAAGGTGTTGTTCACCGTAACCGTCCAATCCGTGTACTGCGTGAAGACATCGTTATCTTCGAAGGCGAGCTGGAATCCCTGCGCCGCTTCAAGGATGACGCTTCCGAAGTACGTGCCGGCATGGAATGCGGTATCGGCGTGAAGAGCTACAACGACGTCAAAGTCGGTGACAAGATCGAAGTCTTCGAGAAGGTTCAGGTTGCTCGCAGCCTCTAACTCGCGCACTTCAAGAGCCGTGATGGCCAGCCGCATGCAATTGCGCGGCGCATCAGTCGGACTCTAAACGCAACGCCCGGTCTGGCTTTTGTCAGGCCGGGCGTTTGCCGCTTTCAGACCCTTCGGGTTTCACCGTGGGGCAGTAACAGGTAACAAGACATGGCAAAAGAATATAGCCGTACCCAACGTATCGGCGATCAGATGCAGCGTGAGCTGGCACAGCTGATCCGTCGTGAAGTCAAAGACCCGCGCGTCGGGCTGGTCACTATTACCGCTGTTGAAGTCAGCCGTGACGTCGGTCACGCCAAGATCTTCATCACCGTGATGGGGCAGGACAGCCGCGACGACATCGCGCAAAGCATCAAGGTGCTCAACTCCGCCGCCGGTTTCCTGCGCATGCAGTTGGCTCGCGAGATGAAATTGCGCAGCGTTCCACAGTTGCACTTCCATTACGACGAAAGTGTCGTGCGTGGTGCGCACCTGTCGGCCCTGATCGAACGCGCGGTGGCTGAAGACAGTCAGCACCCGGTTGCGGCTGAACCCGAAGACGCCAAGGAGTAATCGGTGGCTCAGGTCAAACGTATCCGTCGTAACGTCAGCGGTATCATCCTGCTCGACAAGCCGTTGGGGTTCACTTCCAACGCGGCGTTGCAGAAGGTCCGCTGGTTGCTCAATGCCGAGAAGGCCGGGCACACCGGCAGTCTCGATCCGCTGGCCACTGGCGTGTTGCCGTTGTGCTTCGGCGAGGCCACCAAGTTCTCGCAATACCTGCTCGATTCCGACAAAGGTTATGAAACCCTGGCGCAACTGGGCAAGACCACCACCACGGCGGATGCCGAAGGTGAGGTTTTGCTGGAACGTCCGGTGACCGTTGGTCGTGCCGATATCGAAGCTGTGTTGCCGAAATTTCGTGGGCAAATCAGTCAGATACCGCCGATGTACTCGGCACTCAAGCGCGATGGGCAGCCGCTGTACAAGCTGGCCCGTGCAGGTGAAGTAGTGGAGCGCGAACCGCGTTCTGTTACTATTGCGCGCTTGGAATTACTGGCCTTTGAGGGTGATACTGCGCGGCTTGCGGTGGATTGCAGCAAAGGCACCTATATCCGTACCCTGGTGGAGGATATCGGTGAGCAACTCGGTTGTGGCGCTTACGTGGCTGAATTGCGACGTACCCAGGCCGGGCCTTTCACGCTTGCACAGACCGTCACTCTGGAAGAGCTGGAAGCGGTACATGCCGAAGGCGGCAACGAAGCGGTCGACCGCTTCCTGATGCCATCGGACAGCGGCCTGCTGGATTGGCCACTGTTGCAGTTCTCGGAAGCGAGCGCGTTCTACTGGCTCAACGGCCAGCCGGTACGTGCCCCGGATGCACCGAAATTTGGCATGGTACGGGTACAGGATCACAATGGTCGCTTCATCGGTATCGGTGAAGTGAGCGAAGACGGGCGCATCGCGCCACGTCGACTGATTCGGTCAGAATGACCGAACGAGGGTGGCTGTTAACAGGCACGGTCACTACTCATTTTTAGATACAGGGATTTGTCCCTGGCCTGTTGAAACTGTTTTTCTGAAACAGTTTCCTGATAAAAGGATTGCCTCATGGCTCTCGACGTTCAAGAAAAAGCTCAAATCGTAGCTGACTACCAGCAAGCTGTTGGTGACACTGGTTCGCCAGAGGTGCAAGTTGCACTGCTGACCGCCAACATCAACAAACTGCAAGGTCACTTCAAGGCCAACGGTAAAGATCACCACTCCCGTCGTGGTCTGATCCGCATGGTTAACCAGCGTCGTAAGCTGCTGGACTACCTGAAAGGCAAGGACGTGAGCCGTTACAGCGCTCTGATCGCTCGCCTGGGTCTGCGTCGCTAATAAGCGATTGCGCTAGAGGTTGGTTGTTTGCTGTGTGCCAGCGGGTTTCCCGCAGGTACATGGCAGGCTCCCAGCCTCAAGTTTTATCTGGACAATAGTTTTACCCTGGACAATGACAGTCGGGCCGATTCCCGGCGTTGCCCAAGAATTTCGCAAGAAACCAGTTCCCCCAAGAGCCACAAAGAAGGTAGGACACCGTGAACCCGGTAATCAAAAAATTCCAGTTCGGTCAGTCGACCGTTACCCTCGAGACTGGCCGTATCGCCCGTCAGGCCTCCGGCGCAGTATTGGTCACCGTTGACGACGACGTCAGCGTATTGGTGACCGTAGTCGGTGCCAAACAAGCCGATCCAGGCAAGGGCTTCTTCCCTCTGTCTGTTCACTACCAGGAAAAGACTTACGCCGCCGGTAAGATCCCTGGCGGTTTCTTCAAGCGTGAAGGCCGTCCTTCCGAGAAAGAAACCCTGACTTCCCGACTGATCGACCGTCCGATCCGTCCGCTGTTCCCTGAAGGATTCATGAACGAAGTGCAGGTTGTCTGCACCGTCGTTTCCACCAGCAAGAAGACCGATCCGGACATCGCAGCGATGATCGGTACCTCGGCTGCGCTGGCTATCTCCGGCATTCCTTTCGATGGCCCGATCGGCGCTGCCCGCGTTGCATTCCACGAAAGCACCGGTTACCTGCTGAACCCGACTTACGAACAACTGAAAGCTTCGAGCCTGGACATGGTCGTTGCCGGTACTTCGGAAGCCGTGTTGATGGTTGAATCGGAAGCCAAAGAGCTGACCGAAGACCAGATGCTGGGCGCGGTACTGTTTGCTCACGACGAGTTCCAGGTGGTGATCAACGCCGTTAAAGAACTGGCCGCTGAAGCTGCCAAGCCGACCTGGGCCTGGGCTCCTCAGCCAGAAGCCACTGCTCTGCTGGGTGCTATCCGTGCCGAGTTCGGCGAAGCGATCTCCCAGGCTTACACCATCACCATCAAGGCCGACCGTTACGCTCGCCTGGGCGAACTGAAAGACCAAGTGGTTGCCAAGCTGTCCGGTGAAGAAGGCCAGCCTTCCGCTGCTGACGTCAAAGCTGCTTTCGGCGAAATTGAATACCGCACCGTTCGCGAAAACATCGTTAACGGCAAGCCACGTATCGACGGCCGCGACACCCGCACCGTACGTCCGCTGAACATCGAAGTGGGTGTTCTGCCGAAGACCCACGGTTCGGCACTGTTCACCCGTGGCGAAACCCAGGCTCTGGTCGTCGCGACACTGGGCACCGCCCGTGACGCACAGCTGCTGGACACCCTGGAAGGCGAGAAAAAAGACCCGTTCATGCTGCACTACAACTTCCCTCCGTTCTCGGTGGGCGAGTGTGGTCGCATGGGTGGCGCTGGTCGTCGTGAAATCGGTCACGGCCGTCTGGCTCGTCGTTCGGTTCAGGCCATGCTGCCTGCTGCCGACGTGTTCCCGTACACCATCCGTGTCGTGTCGGAAATCACCGAGTCCAACGGTTCGAGCTCCATGGCTTCGGTCTGCGGCGCTTCCCTGGCTCTGATGGACGCTGGTGTACCGATGAAGGCACCGGTTGCCGGTATCGCCATGGGTCTGGTTAAAGAAGGCGAGAAATTCGCCGTCCTGACTGACATCCTGGGTGACGAAGACCACCTGGGCGACATGGACTTCAAAGTAGCCGGTACCGCCAAAGGTGTTACCGCGCTGCAGATGGACATCAAGATCAAGGGCATCACCGAAGAAATCATGGAAATCGCTCTGGGCCAAGCCCTGGAAGCGCGCCTGAATATCCTCGGTCAGATGAACCAGATCATTGGCCAGTCGCGTACCGAACTGTCGGAAAACGCTCCGACCATGATCGCGATGAAAATCGACACCGACAAAATCCGTGATGTCATCGGTAAAGGCGGCGCGACCATTCGTGCGATCTGTGAAGAGACCAAGGCTTCGATCGACATCGAAGACGACGGCTCGATCAAGATCTTCGGCGAAACCAAGGAAGCGGCTGAAGCTGCACGCCAGCGCGTTCTGGGCATCACCGCTGAAGCTGAAATCGGCAAGATCTACGTCGGTAAGGTTGAGCGCATCGTCGACTTCGGCGCATTCGTCAACATCCTGCCGGGCAAGGACGGTCTGGTTCACATCTCGATGCTGAGCGACGCTCGCGTTGAGAAAGTGACCGACATCCTGAAAGAAGGCCAGGAAGTGGAAGTTCTGGTACTGGACGTGGACAACCGCGGCCGTATCAAGCTGTCCATCAAAGACGTAGCAGCGGCCAAGGCTTCGGGCGTTTAATTACCCCCGCGCCTGACCGTTGAACAGCAAAACGCCCCGACTGGTTCGGGGCGTTTTGCTGTGTGCAGGAAAAAGCTGAGCGTGGAATTTGGTGTGGCGAGGGAGCTTGCTCCCTCGCCACAAGTTGCCGGACCTCGAGACCGGTGCTAGGTTTAGCCCACAGCCCGTGTAGCTCAGCCGGTAGAGCAGCGCACTCGTAACGCGAAGGTCGCAGGTTCGATTCCTGTCTCGGGCACCATTTTCCCCGCTTACTTCACCTTTCTGCTCAGCTCCTCGACGGTGCGCTTGAGCTGATCCATCGCGCGATCCTGATCGCTGATTTCCCGTTTAAGACTGGAGATCTCGCTGTTGTTCGAGCTGGAGCTGGAACCGCTGTTGCGCTTGAGCTCTTCCACTTGTTTGGTGAGAGTGTTCAGGTCGCGTTCCTGTTCATTGACCGTGCGCTTGAGATCATCAATCTCCTTGCTGCTGGAGCTGGTGCTGGAACCACTGTTGCGTTTGAGTTCTTCGATCTGACGGGCCTGTTCGCTGATAGTGCGCTTCTGGCTTTCGAGATCGCTGGCATTGGCCTTCACGGTTTTTTGCAGGTTTTCCAGATCATCGATGCTGACACTGGTTCTGACGAGCGTGTCCTTGCCGTATGAATTGTGGAGGGCAGAGATTTTGTCGGAGTACAGCGAAGGGTCAGAGGCGACTTCGACAGCCGCTTGAGCTGCACTGGCCAATGTCAGGCTGCCGAGCAGCAGGGTAGCAGCGGCAAGACGGGTAGACGAAAGCTTCGAAAAACTGCGCATCACTGGGGTTCCTTGTGAAGTGCCGATATGGCACATCGCTATGACTTGGGATTTGAATTTATGTTCCCCGAGGTCTCCAGCATCTCTTGCACACAGCTTTTTGCGGGATAGATGTAAAGAGCCGTGTAAATCGTCGGCAAAACGTCCTATATTCGTTGCCTGCATGAGCATCGCCCAGCAGTTTTCAGATGATCCCGAA
The DNA here is from genome assembly GCF_059422365.1 of Pseudomonas sp. GW821-FHT01E10. Classification (NCBI taxonomy): domain Bacteria; kingdom Pseudomonadati; phylum Pseudomonadota; class Gammaproteobacteria; order Pseudomonadales; family Pseudomonadaceae; genus Pseudomonas; species Pseudomonas sp. GW821-FHT01E10. The sequence goes on along the minus strand of NZ_JBWKWT010000016.1, from coordinate 57,329 downwards.
TGGTTCTGAAGGCCAGACAAACCGGGCTTCAAACGGTTTTTTTGCGTCAGAGAGATCCTTGATGATCCAGATCCATCTTCCATTCCCCAGATCAGCGAGAACGCCATGACCGTTAAAGAATTGACCCAAGAAGCCAGACACGAAGAAGCCCTGAAAAAGTACGTACTGGATGCACCCCAGTTACTGGAAGAGATCAAGGACTTGCCTGCCGACGATCAGAAGGACCAGATCCAGTGGGCGTTCGAGGATGAGGCAGAAGCCCAGGGCTTGCAGCCGTGGGAGCTGACGCTCAAGTACACCTCAACCCCGGAAGAGTTCGAGGCTGCGCGCCTGGCGCTGCACAAGGAAGCGGCCGAGGTATTGGGTGTCGAGTGGGAAGAGTACTGCGAGATGAACAATCTGGTGGTCTGATACAAAAACGCCAGCCTCATCGGGGCTGGCGTTTTTCTTTATGCGAAGAACTCAGAGGCTCAGTCGCATCGACAGATCCACCGCCTTCACATCCTTGGTCATCGCACCAATCGAAATGTAATCCACCCCGGTTTGCGCAATCGGCAGCAACGTACTTTCGTTGATGCCGCCACTGGCCTCCAGTTTTGCCTTGCCGGCATTCAGGCGCACGGCTTCACGCATGTCATCCAGGCTCAGTTCATCGAGCATGATGATGTCGGCCCCCGCCGCAAGGGCTTCTTTGAGCTCCGTCAGGTTCTCCACTTCGATCTCCACCGGTTTGCCCGGAGCGATCTTGTGCGCGGCAGCAATAGCCTCAGGGATGCCACCGCAGGCGGCGATATGGTTTTCCTTGATCAGGAAGGCGTCATACAGGCCGATGCGGTGGTTGTAGCAACCGCCGCAGGTCACGGCGTATTTCTGGGCCAGACGCAGCCCCGGCAGGGTTTTGCGGGTATCGAGCAACTTCACTTGGGTCTGGGCGACGAAATCCGCCAGGTACTGCGCGCGCGTGGCCACGCCCGAAAGCAGCTGCAGGAAGTTCAGCGCGCTGCGCTCGCCGGTGAGCAGCGAGCGTGCCGGGCCTTCGAGGTGGAACAGCGCCTGATTGGGTTTCACCCGCTCGCCATCGCTCACCTGCCAGTGCACGGCGACCCGCGGATCCAGCTGCCGAAACACGGCATCGACCCATGCAGCGCCGCTGATGACGGCCGCGTCGCGGGTGATGATGGTGGCTTTGGCCAGACGTTCGGCCGGGATCAGTTGCGCGGTGATGTCGCCGCTGCCGATGTCCTCGAGCAACGCACGGCGCACGTTGGCTTCGATTTCGGCGGTCAAATCGGCGAGACGTAGATTCGGCATAACGGGCTCCACAAACAAAGTGGCCCGATTATAGGGCCATGGCGCGAGGCAACCCAAGGCATCAACAACCATCCCGTCGTTCACGAACCTGCATTTGGTCGATTCGCGTGAGCAATTGACTCTAAGCAAGGGTCTTTCATAAACGTCTGTTTCTTTGGGAGCGCAGAGTCTGCTGGCACAAGAGAGGTCTTTTGCAGATAATTCTGCCTTGTATTTGACGTCATAGCTTTGACGTACCTTTGGATTCCCGATTATTGAATGACAGCGGGTGTGCAATGTTCTCCGCTGAACGCCGGCTGTGTGGCCGGCGTGCTCGATCTTTCTTACCGAACCGAAGAATCACCGTTTCAGGAGGCTTGGATGCACAACGACGGGAATGTAGTGCCTTTGCACAAGGCAACTACCGATCAGGCGACTCATTCGCTGCTCGCCCGCCTGCCCGTGATTCTGCTTCAGGTTCGCGACAAAGCTGCCCAACAGCTCAAGCAGGGTTTGCAGGAGCTGTTCGATAACGCCGACGACACCTTGTTCGAAATGGCCGACCGGGCCCGAAACGATGTCGAGCAAAACATTTTCTTCGAAGCCATGCGCGATTTGCGCCTCAAGCGCAAAAGTATCGAGCGCGGTTTTCTCGAGCAGTTCCTCGAGGCTTTCCTCAGACTCACGCAGTGCGACACCTCACAGGCTGCCTTGCCCCGGGCATTGGCTTTCGATACCTCGGCGTCGCTATCCCATGACGACATGGAGCGTAATGTGGCGGTGGAGATCATGGTCGGCAAAGTGCTGAACCGCGATGGCTTCGCCCTCGACCAACTCACCGCCCGACTGAGCACCCTGTTGAGCAAGAAACTGGTCGAACAGCACAACCCTCTGGGGCCGACGCTGCTCTGCGAGTATTTCCTGCAGGCGGGTCGCAACCTGGGGATGGAGATCAAGGTCAAGCTGATCATCCTCAAGCTGTTTGAGCGCTATGTGCTCAGCAACGCCGATCAGCTCTACGCCGAAGCCAATCAATTGCTGATCGCCACCGGTGTGCTGCCGGACCTCAAGCCCGCCCCGGCGCGGCGTGCCACTGATCGAGCGGCTGCCAGTGCTCACGCCGACCCTGTCGAGGCAGGGAGTCGCAGCAGCAATCCACAGATTGACGAGGGGGTGCAGGAAGTTTTCGCCGCCTTGCAGGAGTTGCTGCTCCATGTGCGCGGCAGCGTTGCGCCGACCCTGGAGGTCAGTGCCCAGACCCAGCCCATTTCCACCCGCGACCTGCTGCGACTGCTCTCGCACTTGCAGCAATATGTGCCGGCGCTGGCGGTTCAGGACGACTTCGACCTGCGTAACCAGCTCGAACTGCTGCTGACCCGGGTCAGCGTCAAAAGTGGCAGGTCGCGGGTGGTCGGGGTGGCTGATGAAGACGTGATCAACCTGATCGCCATGCTCTTCGAATGCATTCTCGATGACCGCAACCTGCCGGACTCCCTCAAGGCGCTGATTGGCCGCTTGCAGATTCCGATGCTGAAAGTCGCAGTGCTCGACAAGAGTTTTTTCAGCCGCAGCAGCCATCCCGCCCGGCGCTTGCTCAACGAAATCGCCGCGGCGGCCATGGGCTGGGGCGAGTGCGATGACCATCAGCGCGACAGTCTGTACCTGCGCATTGAGCAGGTGGTGCAGCGCTTGTTGAACGACTTTGTCGATGACCCGGCGATCTTTTCCGAACTGCTGGCGGATTTCCTCGCCTTCACCCATGACGAGCGTCGTCGCAGTGAATTGCTGGAGCAGCGCACCCGAGACGCCGAAGAAGGCCGCGCCAGGACCGAACTGGCCCGTCAGCGCGTCGAGCAGGCGTTGAATCAGGTGTTGGTGGGCAAGGTTTTGCCGCACAGCGTGGTGGTGTTTGTTCAGGAGGCCTGGAGCAAAGTGCTGTTGCTGACCGGCCTCAAGCACGGTGATCAGTCCGCCGAATGGCACGCCGATGTGCAGACCATGGAGCAGTTGATCTGGAGCGTGCAGCGCCATGACGAACCCGATGCGAGCCTGCGCTTGTTGGCGCTGGTGCCAGGGTTGCTCAAGTCATTGCGCGATGGGCTGAACAGCTCGGCATTCGACCCGTTTGCTACCAGCGAGTTTTTCAGCGAGCTGGAAGCCCTGCACGTTCAACTGTTTGAACGTCCGAGCCAGAACAGCACGCCTGTCGAGGGGCCGATAATGGTCGAAGTGCAGGAGGAAATCGTGCTTCGCACTGCTGACGAAGGCCCGGTCGAAACGGCCTCGGTGCGTTTGCCGGAGGGTGATGCCGCGCTACTGCAAGTCGATCAACTGCGCCCGGGGTGCTGGGTCGAGTTTCAGGAAGACGAGGAAAACACCCTGCGTTGTAAATTGACGGCAATCATTGAATCCACCGGCAAGTACATCTTTGTCGACCGTACCGGAATGAAAGTGCTGGAGCGCAACCGTACCGGCCTGGCCCTGGAGTTTCGGCGTGGCGCGGTGCGCACGCTGGACGACACCTTGCTGTTCGATCGGGCGCTGGAATCGGTGCTGGGCAACCTGCGGCGTCTCAATCGCGGCAAGTGATCGCGCGCCGAGGGTCTATCGCGGCATACTGGGCGCCAACACAGTCGTCGTTGAAGGAGCCTGTATGCAGTTGGACCCCGCGAGTGGTTGGTGTCAGGGTGTGCGTTTATGCCCTTCGCCCAACTTCAATGCGCGCCCCGAGGGCGAGATTTCCCTGCTGGTGATCCACAACATCAGTCTGCCGCCCGCGCAGTTTCTGACCGGCAAGGTGCAGGAATTTTTCCAGAATCGTCTGGATGTCACGGAACATCCCTACTTTGCAGGGATCGCCGACCTGCGGGTGTCTGCGCACTTTCTGATTGAACGTGACGGCACCGTCACTCAGTTTGTCTCTTGTCTTGAGCGCGCCTGGCACGCCGGCGTTTCGTGTTTTGAGGGACGGGAAACCTGTAACGATTTTTCCGTGGGCATCGAGCTTGAAGGCACGGATGATCTACCGTTTACCGATGCGCAGTATCAGGCGTTGACGACTCTGACCCGACAGCTGCAAAGCGCCTTCACGGGCATCACCGCGCAACGTATCTGTGGGCATAGCGACATTGCACCCGGGCGCAAGACTGATCCGGGACCGGCGTTTGACTGGGCGCGCTATCGTGCGGACCTGGCAAAAGCCGCTCAGGAAGAAGAGGAGCAACAATGAGTTTTCTGGTGCTGCTGTTAGCGGTCTGGATCGAGAAATTCTCGGCCCTGCGCCATCGGGTTCAACGTGATGCGGGTTGGGTGCGTGAGCTGAACAAGCTTGAAGTGAGCCCACGCATGACCAACCGTCCGTGGCTGATACTGGTGGTGCTGGTGTTGTTGCCGGTGGCACTGCTGGGGTTGCTGTTGGTGGTGCTGGACCCGGTGGCCTATGGCTTGCTGGCGTTGCCCGTGCACCTGTTGGTGGTGATTTACAGTCTGGGGCGTGGCGATCTGCTGGCCGGCCTGGGGCCGTTTCGCGATGCCTGGCGCCGGGAAGACCTGCAGGCTGCCGCCCATGTGGCCAAACGCGACCTGGATATCTGCGCCGACAGTGGCGAGCAACTGCTGGAACGGGTGCAGGGGCATCTGTTGTGGGAGGCCTATCAGAGCTTTTTCGCGGTGATCTTCTGGTACTTCCTGCTGGGCCCGGTTGCGGCCCTGAGCTATCGGCTGCTGGCGCTGGCCGAAGAGCATGGGCAGAACCCGGCCGTGGTCGAGCGCGCGACACAACTGCGCCACGCGTTCGATTGGGTGCCGGTGCGGTTGCTGGCGGCGAGCTTCGCGCTGGTCGGCAACTTTGTCGCGGTCAGCCGGGTGATGCTGCATGAGCTGCTGAACTGGAACATCAGCGCCACCCAACTGATCGAGAAGGTCGGACTGGTTGCCGGTGAAATTCCGGCGCCGGTGGTCGGCCCGAACGGCATCAACAGCCTGGACCGGATCTGGGAACTGCTGCTGCGCGCGGCAGTGCTTTGGTATGCCGGTTTTGCGTTGTGGACTGTTTTGTCCTGACTCCAATCTACGGACGCTTTTGTGGCGAGGGGGCTCGCCACAGGGGCTCATCCGCTCCAACAACGGCGACCTGTCGTTAACCTTAAGTTACAAAACCTCCCTCCGATTTAGGCTATACAGAGGCAGCGCCAATAGTGGCTATCTGCTGTCTCTGCGCGCCTGCCAATAAAAATAAGAAATCAAAGGGAGACTTCACAGTGAAGAGCTTGCTCTATCCCGCCGTCGCGCTGATGAACCGCCTGAGCTTCGGCATGAAGTTCAGCCTGATCAGCGTGCTGTTCCTCGTACCGATGCTGGTGACCAACTTCTATCTGGTGCGCGACTCCTATCGCGAATTCCAGGGCACCCGGATCGAGTTGCAGAGCCTCGACCTGTTGGGCAGCGGCCTGAGCCTACGTCGGGACCTGGAGACCCTGAACAACCTGGTACAGATCAACGTCACTCTGGGCCAGTCCGGCAAGGCCAATCATGTCGAATCGACGATAAGTGCCCTGGAGCAAAGCGTCCTGAGCCGTTTGCAGGGGCTGGCGGCGATGACCACTGACCCGGAGCAAATCACGTTTTTCGATGGTAAACGCGATGAAATGATCGCCGCGTTCAAGGCCCAGCAAGCGGAAAACTCCCTGCAAAGCAAAAGTGCGCTGATCGGCAAGTTGCTCGGCAGCGCGCAGATTTTCAGCCAGATCATCGCCAGTCAGGCCGGCCTGAGCCGCGACAGCCAGAGCGACATGCGTCAGCTGAGCGAACTCATTACCAACGTCACGCCGGCCGTCACCCAGACACTCGGCGAGGGCCGGGCGATGGGGTCCTACTCGCTGGGGCAGGGTTTTCTCAATTCGGCCTCGAGTACCCGATTCGATGAGTTGCTGGCGCAGATCGAGAAACTTCAGGCCGAATACGGCCTGAAGTTGAAGGACGCTCTGGGCTCCAGTAAAGCCGCGCACGAAACCCTGGCGGCTCAGGCAGAAAGCAGCAAGGCCTCCCTGAAAAAGGCCAGTGAATTGTTCGAAGAACAGGTGGTGATGGCCGACACCCTCGATGCGCCGTGGCAGGCCTTTTTCGATCAGGTCACGGGCCTGATGGACCAGACCTATCAACTCAACGAAGCCACCCTGAAGTTTCTCGGCACCCAGTTGCAGCAGCGGCTGGAGCAGCACCGTACCCACATGGTGTTGCAGGCGGTGGCGCTGGCGCTGGTGTTTGTGTTGATTTTTTACCTCTATGGCGGGTTCTACGCTTCGACTCGCACCACCCTCAAGCGTCTGGGCGCGGTGATGGACAAGGTGGCGGCCGGTGACATGACCGTGACCTTCAGCGCCAACAGCCGCGACGAGCTGGGCGAGTTGGGTGAGGTGTTCACCGGTACAGTGAAGAAAATCCATGACCTGATCGAGCGAGTGGGGCAGACCGTCAGCGAGGTCGAGCGCCAGGCCGGGCAGGTCGAAAGCGTGTCCGCCCAGAGCAACCAGGCGGTAGCGGGGCAGCGTACGCAGATCGAACAGGTCGCCACCGCGATGAACCAGATGTCGGCCACTTCCCAGGAGGTGGCGCGCAGTGCCTCTGCGGCCGTCAGCAGTGCCCACAGCGTCAATGACGAGACCGTCAGCGGTCGCGGATTGGTGGAGTCCCAGCAGGGCAGCATCGCTGCACTGGCCAGCGAAATCGATCAGTCGGTGCGGGTGATCAATCAACTGGCCAGCGACAGTCAGTCCATCAGTCGTGTGCTGGAGGTGATCAAAAGCATTGCTGAACAGACCAACCTGCTGGCCCTCAACGCCGCCATCGAAGCCGCCCGCGCGGGCGAGCAGGGCCGGGGTTTTGCGGTGGTGGCGGATGAGGTGCGGACCCTGGCCAAGCGCACCCAGCAATCGACCGAAGAAATCGAGCAGATGATCGCCAAGTTGCACAGCGGTGTCGGTGCGGCGGTCAAGGCAATGGGCACCAGCCATCAGATGGCTAGCGGCACGGTCGGGCAGTCGGAAAAGGTCCAGCAGGCGCTGGAAAACATCCTCGGCGCCGTCGGCATGATCGTCGACCAGAACCAGCAGATTGCCGCTACGGTAGAGCAGCAGACCGCTGTGGCCCACGACATCGACCAGAACATCGTCGAGATCAACCGCGCCGGCGAGCGCACCGCCGAAGGCGCGCACCAGACCGAGAATGCGAGCCGAGCGCTGTCGGCGCAGGTGGTGGAGCTCAAGCAGTTGATCAGTGCGTTCCGGGTTTGATGCCACGAAGCAGATCAAATGTGGGAATCAACGGATTACCAGTTGAACAGCTCACAGGCGTTGGCCGTGCTGGCAGCGGCCAGTTGTTCGGGGCTGATCGTCATGAGGGTGGCCAGTGCCTCACAGATCGCCGGCAAATGGGCCGGGCTGTTGCGTTGGCCGGGGAACATGGTGGGGGCCATGTCCGGTGAGTCGGTTTCCAGTACCACCGATTCAAGGGGCAAACCGGCAATCACCCGGTGCATGCGCAAGGCTTGTGGCCAGGTCGCGGCGCCGCCGAGGCCGAGTTTGAAACCGAGCTTGATGTATTCGCGAGCCTCTTCCTGGCTGCCGGCGAAGGCATGAATGATCCCCGCCCGTTTCAAGCGAAACCGTTTGAGTGTGGCGATCACCGCTGCGTGGCTGCGTCGCACATGAATCAATGCTGGAAGATTGAAGTCCGCCGCCAGTTGCAGTTGGGCGTCGAACAGCGTTTGCTGACGTTCACGATCCAGAGTTTCGATGAAGTAATCCAGACCGATCTCGCCCACCGCGCATAGCTGGCGATGGCCCGCTAACCGCGTCAGCCAGTCACCGAGTTCGGTCAAATCTTCAGGGCGATGGTCATCCAGATACACCGGGTGCAAACCAAACGCCGCGTGCAGATCGGGATCGCTTTGCACCAGCTCCCAGACCCGCTGCCAATTGGCCTGATACACCCCCAGCACCACCATCCGCCGCACGCCGAGGGCGCGGCTCTCGGCCAGCAGCGCCTGACGATCCGGGTCGAAGTCCGGAAAGTCCAGGTGAGTGTGGGTGTCGATCAGTTCCACGGTTCAGTCCTGAAGAATACGCTGCTTGAACGTCCGCGCGATGGCCTGCACGCCGGGCTGGTAATCGGCCTGTTCGATGGCGGTCACTGCCAGTTCCAAGGCTTTGTCGGCGATCAGTTGATGCTGCTGGGCCATGGCGTTGACCGGCAGCGGCAGGAAGTCCAGCAACTGCGTATCACCAAAGGTGCCCAGGCGCAGCGGGCGGCTTTTCAGCGGGAAATCGTGCAAGGCATCGAACACGCCCTGAAGCAGCACGTAGGAGGTGGTCACCAGCGCATCCGGCAAATGGCCCAGGCGTTGGATCAATTCTTCCATCAGTTGTTTGCCGCACTCACGGCTGAACGACTCGCCGTGCTCGATCAGCGCCTCGCCTTTGAAACCGTTCAGCGCTTCCTTGAAGCCCGCTGCCCGCTCCTGGCTGATACTCAATTCAGGGCGTGCGCCGAGCAGCGCGATCTGTTTTGGCAGCGGGGTCAGCAGGCTGCGGGTCAGGTGCAGGCTGGCTTCGCGATCATCGCTGATCACCGAGCAGAAATGCTCGGGCTCCATCACCCGGTCGATGGCGATGATCGGAATGCCTTTGGCCTGTAACTGGCGATAACTGTCGTCACCGGCCGGCAGGCAACTGGCGACGATCAGCGCATCGCAGCGGCGGGCGCGGAACAGTTGCAGCAATTGCCGTTCGCTGTCCGGCGCATCGTCGGAGCTGGCGATCAGCAGCTGATAGCCGCGCGCCCGGGCGCCTTGTTCCAGCAGTTTGGCGATTCGCGCGTAACTGGGGTTTTCCAGGTCCGGCAGAATGAAGCCCAGGGTGCGGGTGTGCCGACTGCGCAGCCCGGCGGCCTGCGGGTTGGGCGTGAAGCCATGTTGTTCGACCACTGCCCGCACGCGCTCGACAGTGGCGCTGCTGATGCGTTGCTGTTCGGCCTTGCCATTGATGACGTAACTGGCGGTGGTCACGGAGACACCGGCCAATTGTGCAATATCACTGAGTTTCAACCCGGTATTCCTTGTTTTTAGAGCGTGCCCCGACATTTTCGCCAATCCTACCCGATTGAGGCAGGCGACCATTGTCGCAGCACATCCGATAATTGGACTTCAAGGATGAGACATTATCGAGTAACGTGCCTAAGATTCTAGATTAAACGTTTCAGCAGGCGTATTTTCTACGTTATAGGTCGCTTTGGCCGGTTCTGCCGCGAAACCGCCAAAACTGCGTCTGAAAAGGTGTTCTCAAAACGCCTAAGCTGAATCAATCAAAACAATACCTGGCGTCACACGGCGCCAAAAAGGAGAAAGCATGCTCGAGCTCACCATAGAGCAGATATCCATGGGCCAGTCGGCTGTGGATAAAGCCACCGCCTTGCAATTGCTCGCTGACCGACTCGTGACCGATGGCCTGGTGGCCGACGGTTACCTCGCAGGCTTGCAGGCCCGGGAAGCCCAGGGCTCGACCTTTCTCGGCCAAGGTATTGCCATCCCCCATGGCACTCCCGAAACCCGCGATCAGGTATTCGCCACCGGCGTGCGGCTGATGCAGTTTCCTGACGGTGTGGACTGGGGCAATGGCCAGATCGTTTATCTGGCCATCGGTATCGCCGCCAAATCCGATGAACACCTGCGCCTGCTGCAACTGCTGACCCGTGCCCTCGGTGAAACCGACCTCGGCCAGGCCCTGCGCCGCGCCAGTTCCGCCGAAGCCTTGCTGAAGCTGCTGCAAGGCGCGCCACAAGAGCTGGCACTGGACGCACAGATGATCGGCCTCGGTGTGTCCGCCGATGACTTCGAAGAGCTGGTTTGGCGCGGTGCCCGTTTGCTGCGTCAGGCCGATTGCGTGAGCAACGGTTTTGCCGGCGTCTTGCAGCAGGTCGAAGCGCTGCCGCTGGGCGATGGCCTGTGGTGGCTGCACAGCGAACAAACGGTGAAGCGTCCCGGCCTGGCGTTCGTTACCCCGGACAAACCCATCCGCTACCTCGGTCAGCCGCTGAGCGGGCTGTTCTGCCTGGCCAGCCTCGGTGAAGCCCATCAGGCGCTGCTCGAACGTCTTTGCGCGTTGCTGATTGAAGGTCGCGGCCATGAATTGGGCCGTGCCACCAGTAGCCGCGCGGTGCTGGAGGTCCTTGGCGGTGAAGTGCCGGCGGACTGGCCGAGCGCACGCATTGCCCTGGCCAACGCCCACGGTTTGCATGCGCGCCCGGCGAAGATCCTCGCGCAACTGGCGAAAAGTTTTGACGGCGAGATCCGTATACGCATCGTCGATGGTCACGACAGCGCGGTGTCGGTGAAGAGTTTGAGCAAACTGCTCAGCCTTGGCGCCCGTCGCGGTCAGGTGCTGGAGCTCATCGCCGAACCGGTCATCGCCGCCGACGCCTTGCCGGCCTTGCTGGCGGCCATCGAAGAAGGCCTCGGTGAAGAAGTCGAGCCGCTGCCCGTGGTGAGCCAGCAGCGCGAAGTGCTCGTGGAGGTGGAGGTCGTCGAAACACTGCTCGCGCCAGCGTCCGGCAGCCTGATTCAGGCGATTGCCGCGGCCCCCGGGATCGCCATCGGCCCGGCGCATATTCAAGTGCTGCAAGTCATCGATTACCCGCTGCGCGGTGAGTCCGCGGCCATCGAGCGCGAGCGTCTCAAGCAAGCGCTGGCCGATGTGCGTCGTGACATCGAAGGCCTGATCGAGCGCAGCAAGGCCAAAGCGATTCGCGAGATTTTCATCACCCATCAGGAAATGCTCGACGACCCGGAATTGACCGACGAAGTCGAAACCCGCCTCAAGCAAGGTGAAAGCGCCGAAGCGGCGTGGATGACGGTGATCGAAGCCGCCGCCAAACAACAGGAAGCGCTGCAGGACGCGTTGCTCGCCGAACGTGCCGCCGACTTGCGCGACATTGGCCGTCGGGTGCTGGCGCATTTGTGTGGCGTCGAAACGCCTGCGGAGCCTGCGCAACCGTACATTCTGGTGATGGACGAAGTCGGCCCGTCGGATGTGGCGCGTCTTGATCCGACGCGCGTCGCCGGCATTCTCACCGCTCGCGGTGGTGCCACGGCCCACAGTGCGATTGTCGCCCGGGCCCTGGGTATTCCAGCACTGGTGGGCGCCGGCGCCGCCGTGTTGCTGCTGAAACCGGGCACGCCGCTGTTGATCGATGGCCAACGCGGCCGCCTGCACGTGGACGCCGATGCCGCGACCTTGCAGCGCGCCACCGAAGAGCGCGACACCCGCGAACTGCGCCTCAAAGCCGCCGCCGAACAACGCCATCAACCGGCGCTGACCACCGACGGCCACCCCGTGGAAGTGTTCGCCAATATCGGTGAAAGCGCTGGCGTCACCAGCGCGGTGGAGCAGGGCGCCGAAGGCATTGGCCTGTTGCGCACCGAACTGATTTTCATGGCTCATTCACAAGCACCGGACGAGGCCACCCAGGAAGTCGAATACCGTCGCGTACTCGATGGCCTGGCCGGGCGACCGCTGGTGGTGCGCACGCTCGACGTCGGTGGCGACAAACCGCTGCCGTACTGGCCGATCGCCAAAGAAGAGAACCCGTTCCTCGGTGTGCGTGGCATTCGCCTGACCCTGCAACGTCCGCAGGTCATGGAAGCGCAATTGCGCGCCTTGCTGCGTGCGGCGGATAACCGTCCCTTGCGGATCATGTTCCCGATGGTCGGCAGCGTCGATGAGTGGCGCCAGGCTCGGGACATGACCGAACGTCTGCGTCTGGAAATCCCGGTCGCCGATCTGCAACTGGGGATCATGATCGAAGTGCCGTCGGCCGCCTTGCTGGCGCCGGTATTGGCCAAGGAAGTGGACTTCTTCAGCGTCGGCACCAACGACCTGACGCAGTACACCCTGGCCATCGACCGTGGTCATCCCACTTTGTCGGCCCAGGCTGACGGCTTGCACCCGGCGGTGCTGCAACTGATCGACATCACCGTGCGTGCGGCTCATGCTCATGGCAAGTGGGTCGGCGTGTGCGGTGAACTGGCGGCCGATCCGCTGGCGGTGCCGGTGCTGGTGGGCCTGGGTGTGGATGAGTTGAGCGTGTCGGGCCGCAGCATTGCCGAGGTCAAGGCGCGCATTCGCGAACTCAGCCTGACCCAGACTCAAACCCTTGCCCAACAGGCCCTGGCCGTGGGCAGCGCGAACGAAGTCCGCGCATTAGTGGAGGCGCTGTAATGGCCAAGATCTTAACTCTGACCCTCAACCCGGCGCTGGACCTTACCGTTCAATTGCCGATGCTTGTGCCCGGTCAGGTCAATCGCAGCGACGAAATGCACACCCATGCCGCCGGCAAAGGGGTGAACGTGGCGCAGGTGCTGGCCGACCTCGGGCATCAGCTGACCGTCAGCGGATTTCTCGGGGAAGATAACCTTCAGGCGTTCGAAACCCTGTTCGCCAAACGCGGCTTCACCGACGCGTTTATCCGCGTCCCTGGTGAGACCCGCAGCAATATCAAGCTGGCGGAAAACGATGGGCGCATCACCGACATCAACGGCCCGGGGCCGCGGGTCAGTGAAGCGGCGCAGCAGGCTTTGCTTGATCGGCTCGACCAGATTGCACCAGGGCATGACGCCGTCGTGGTGGCCGGCAGTTTGCCCCGTGGCGTGAGTGCTCAATGGTTGCGGGAGTTGATCCTGCGCTTGAAAAAACGCGGCTTGAACGTTGCGCTCGACACCAGCGGTGAAGCCTTGCGCGCCGGCCTGTCGGCTGGCCCGTGGCTGATCAAGCCCAACACTGAAGAGCTGGCTGAAGCACTGGATTGCGAAGTGGTTTCCGTGGGCGCCCAAGCCGAGGCCGCAAGCCGTTTGCACGCTCATGGCATCGAGCACGTGGTGATTTCCCACGGTGCCGACGGGGTGAACTGGTTCAGTGTCGGCTCGGCGATGCATGCCACACCGCCCAAGGTCAGCGTGGTCAGCACCGTCGGTGCGGGGGATTCGCTGCTGGCGGGCATGCTGCACGGTTTGCTCAGTGCCGATACGCCTGAACAGACCTTGCGCACCGCCACTGCGATTGCCGCCATGGCCGTCACCCAGATCGGTTTTGGCATCGGCGACGCCGCGCAACTGGCGCAGCTCGAACAGGGCGTGCGCGTGCGCCCCCTGACAGAACAATAAGAGGGTTTGCAATGAAATTAGCCATTGTTACGGCCTGCCCGAACGGCATGGTCACCAGTGTGCTGTGTGCTCGTCTGCTCGATGCAGCGGCCCAGCGTCAGGGCTGGAGCACCAGTGTCGAAGTCGTGGATGCAGCCCATCCGGAACGTCAATTGTCGGCGGCGATCATCGAGGCCGCCGAGTGGGTGTTGCTGGTCACCAGCGCACCGGTGGATATGTCACGGTTTATCGGCAAACGGGTGTTCCAGAGCACCCCGGCCCAGGCTCTGCAAGATGTCGAAGCGGTGCTGCGCCGTGGGGTAGAGGAAGCCGAGGTTTACGTCGCGCCCGCAGCCACCGCTGAACCTGCCGCGGTTGCTAAACAGGCGCCACGCCTGGTGGCCGTCACCGCGTGCCCGACCGGTGTCGCCCACACCTTCATGGCCGCCGAAGCCTTGCAGCAAGCGGCCAAGCGTCTGGGTTACGACCTGCAAGTGGAAACCCAGGGCTCGGTCGGCGCACGCAATCCGCTTAGTGCAGAGGCGATTGCCAATGCCGACGTGGTGCTGCTGGCGGCAGACATCGAAGTTGCCACCGAGCGTTTCGCCGGCAAGAAAATCTACCGCTGCGGCACAGGCATCGCCCTGAAACAGGCCGAAGCGACGCTGAACAAAGCCCTGGCCGAAGGCAAGCAGGAAAGCGCTGCGACCGGCGCCAAAGGCCCGGCCAAACAAGAGAAGACCGGTATCTACAAACACCTGCTGACCGGTGTCTCGTACATGTTGCCGATGGTGGTGGCGGGCGGTCTGATGATTGCCTTGTCCTTCGTGTTCGGCATCACCGCGTTCAAGGAGCAAGGCACGCTCGCGGCGGCGCTGATGCAGATCGGCGGCGAGAGCGCGTTCAAACTGATGGTGCCGCTGCTGGCGGGTTATATCGCCTACTCGATCGCTGACCGTCCGGGCCTGGCGCCGGGGATGATCGGTGGTTTGCTGGCGAGCACGCTCGGTGCCGGTTTCATCGGCGGGATCATTGCTGGTTTTATCGCCGGCTATGCGGCCCAGGCGATCAACCGTTATGCGCGCTTGCCGCAAAGTCTTGAGGCGCTGAAGCCGATCCTGATCATTCCGTTGCTGGCGAGCCTGTTTACCGGTCTGGTGATGATCTACGTGGTTGGCAAACCGGTGGCCGGGATGCTTGCGGGGCTTACCCATTTCCTCGACAGCATGGGCACCACCAACGCAATTCTGCTCGGTGTGCTGCTGGGCGGCATGATGTGCGTCGACCTTGGTGGGCCGATCAACAAGGCGGCTTACGCGTTTTCGGTGGGGCTGCTGGCATCGCAGAGTTATGCACCGATGGCCGCGACCATGGCCGCCGGCATGGTGCCGCCGATTGGCCTGGGCATCGCCACGTTGATTGCCCGGCGCAAGTTCGCCCAGACGGAACGCGAGGCCGGTAAAGCGGCGCTGGTGCTGGGGCTGTGCTTTATCTCCGAAGGGGCGATTCCGTTCGCGGCCAAAGACCCGCTGCGGGTGATTCCGGCGAGCATCGCCGGCGGTGCGCTGACCGGCGCGTTGTCGATGTACTTCGGCTGCAAACTCATGGCGCCGCACGGTGGATTGTTTGTGATGCTGATTCCGAATGCGATCAACCATGCGCTGTTGTATCTGCTGGCGATCGTGGCCGGGAGTCTGCTGACGGCGGTGGTGTATTCGGTGCTCAAGCGACCGGAAACAGTGGAACTGGCGCTGGAGCCGGCTAACGCTTAACAGCCAAAGATCGCAGCCTTTGGCAGCTCCCGGCCAGAACAGTGTTCGACCGCGATATGGCGGCGTACATCGAGCCTGGAGCTGCTGGAGGGTGCGATCTTTTTTGTGTCATACCTGATTCATGCGGTCATGCTTTAGTTTTCCTTTTTCAGGGAGAGCACCATGAGCGAATTCGACCTCGGCCGCCGTCGTGTCATACAAGCTGTCGGAGCCGGGCTGTTGCTGCCCGGGCTGGCGCCGGCGGTGATTGCATCGGTCAAGGATCGGCCGCAACTCACCGATGGTGTGCAGTCCGGCGACCTGTTGGGCGACCGGGCGATGATCTGGAGCCGTAGCGATCGCGCGGCGCGGATGGTGGTGGAATGGGACACGCGCAGCCTGTTCAGCAACCCTCGTCGATTCGTCTCGCCATTGGCCGATGCCGGCACCGATTTCACCGCTCGGGTCGAACTCACCGGCCTGCCTGCCGATCAGGCAATTTTCTACCGCGTGACGTTCGAAGACGCCCAGAGCGGTGTCGCCAGCGAACCGTGGTTCGGCCATCTGCGCAGTGTGCCCAGCGCTCGGCGGAATATTCGCTTCGTCTGGAGTGGCGACACGGTTGGCCAAGGCTTCGGCATCAACCCGGACATCGGCGGTATGCGCATCTACGAAGCCATGCGTCTGCGCCTGCCGGACTTTTTTATCCACAGCGGTGACACCGTCTACGCCGACGGCCCTGTGCCGGCGCAACTGACCACCGAAAGCGGCCGGGTGTGGCGCAACGTCACCAGCGAAGCCAAGAGCAAAGTCGCCGAAACCCTCGACGAGTATCGCGGCAATTACCGCTATAACCTGATGGACGAAAACGTCCGTCGCTTCAACGCCGAAGTGCCGCAGATCTGGCAGTGGGACGACCACGAAGTGGTGAACAACTGGTCGCCGGGCAAGCAACTGGATGATCGCTACAAGAGCAAAGATATCCACAGCCTGGTGGGCCGCGCACGGCAGGCCTGGCTGGAATATGCGCCGATGCGTTTGCAGAGCGCCGACGGTGGCGGGCGGATTTATCGCAAGCTGAGTTATGGGCCGATGCTCGATGTGTTCGTGCTCGACATGCGCAGCTACCGAGGTGCCAATGACGACAACCTTGGTGCCGCCAAACCGTTCCTCGGTCGAGAGCAATTGGATTGGCTCAAACGTGAATTGAAAGGCTCCCAGGCTCAATGGAAAGTCATCGCCGCCGACATGCCTATCGGCCTCGGCGTCCCGGACGGCGAAGTCAGCCCCGGTGTGGCGCGTTGGGAGGCGGTGGCCAACGGTGATCCGGGCCCGGCTCAAGGCCGTGAGCTGGAGATCGCTGAGTTACTGAGCTTTCTGCGGGCGCAGCAGGTGCGCAATTTCGTTTGGCTGACGGCGGATGTGCATTATTGCGCGGCGCACCATTACCATCCTGATCGCGCGGCGTTCCAGGACTTCGAACCGTTCTGGGAATTTGTCGCGGGGCCACTGAATGCGGGGAGCTTCGGGCCGAATGCGCTGGATAAAACCTTCGGCCCCGAGGTGGTATTCCAGAAGGCACCCGCAGCGCAGAACACCTCGCCGTTTGCCGGGTTTCAGTTTTTTGGCGAGGTGAACATCGATGGGCAGTCGGGGGAGTTGAGTGTCGTGCTGCGGGATCTGGATGGGGTGGGGGTGTTCGAGCGTAAGTTGCAGCCGGTTTGAGGGCTTGATGCATGATCGTTCCCACGCTCTGCGTGGGAATACCTCAACGGACGCTCCGCGTTCGACTCTGGAAGGGACGCGGAGCGTCCCAGGCTGCATTCCCACGCGGAGCGTGGGAACGATCATGTACCGCGCTATTAGTAAACGTCGCGGCGGTAGCGGCCTTGTTCGATCAGGCGCTCGACTTCATCCGCACCCAGCACGTCGTTAAGCACTTGGTCCACCCCTGACGCCATCCCCTGCAAACTGCCGCAGATGTAAATCACGGCGCCATCGGCCAGCCATTTCTTCAGCTCGCCGGCAGACTCGCGCAGGCGATCCTGCACGTAGATTTTCTCGGACTGATCGCGGGAAAACGCCAGGTCCAGACGTGCCAGATCACCGTTGATCAACCACTCTTCCAGTTCCGCACGGCACAGGTAATCGTGTTCCCGATTGCGCTCGCCAAACAGCAGCCAGTGGTGCTGTTGCCCGTCGGCAATCCGTGCCTTGAGCAAGCTGCGCAACCCGGCCAGCCCGGTGCCGTTGCCCAGCAGGATCATCGGCACCGGTTCGTTCGGCAGATGGAAACCACTGTTGCGCCGCACCCGCAGGTTGACGTGGCTGCCTACAGGCACGTGTTCGGTCAACCAGCCGGAGCCGATGCCCAGGCTGCCGTCTGGGTGCCGCTCCTGACGCACGATCAATTCCAGCGCGCCGTCGGCGGCGATCGAGGCGATGGAGTATTCGCGCAGGGCCAGTGGCACCAACGCATTCACCAGCGCTTGCGCGTGCAGGCCGACCAGATGAGCGCGGTTCTCGGGCAGTTGGCGGCTGGCCAGGGCTTGCTCCAGAGACTGCGACAGGCCATCGAGTTCAACCGTGGCTCGACCGTCAATTCCCAGGCCTTCGAGGAAATGCTCGATGGCCCACGCACCATTGCGCGGCAGCACTTCCACCAGATCACCGGCCAGCCAACTGCTGGTGCTGGGAGCGGTGAGGCCGAGCAAGTACACGGGAGCTCCACTGCTGTCCGGGTTCATCAATTCGCGGCGGGTCAGGGTCCAGTTGTCGTAGCTGGGCGCTTGCCAGGTGTCGACCGGTGCCTGACCCGTCAGCAGACCGAGTTGCTGTTGCCAGTGACGCAGGGCGTAAGGGTCGCCACCGTCGACTTCAACCGGGGCGAACAAGGTCTTGCCGCCGTGCTCGCCCAGCCAGGTGTGCAAGCGACGGGCGAAGCCGCAGAAGTGTTGATACTGGCGGTCACCGAGGCCGAGCACGGCATAGTTCAGGCGTTTAAGACTCGGTGCACGCCCCAGCACTTTACGTTCGAAACCGCGGGCGCTGTCCGGCGCTTCGCCGTCGCCGAAGGTGCTGACCACAAACAGCGCGTTGCTGGAATCTCGCAGGTCCTGTTCGCTGACATCGGCCAACGGTTGAACCTTCACCGATAATCCGGCGGCCTGCAATTGCCCGGCAGTCTGCCAGGCGAGCTGCTCGGCAAACCCGCTCTGGCTGGCGAAGCCGATCAGCCATGCCGGTGCGTCGCTACCCGGTTGCTCAAGGCCTTTACGGGCATCCTTGATCTGACGTTTCTTGCGTCGGCGGTCCAGGTACAGCAACCAGCCCGTGACGAAAAACAGCGGCATGCTCAGCGCGGTGATGGTCAGGATGATCCGCCCGACCAGCCCGAAATAACTGCCGACGTGCAGTGCATAAATACTGGTCAGCAACTGCGCCTTGAGGCTCTTGTCGCTGTAGCGGTCATGACGGCTGACGGCGCCGGTCACCGGATCGAGGGTGATCTGGTTCCGTGCCTGGTCGTGGGGTGAATCCTTCAGCAGGTAGAACACGGTTGCCGGTTGCCCGGCCACTGGCGGCATCCGAACGTTGTAGGACGAAAGACCAGGGCCGGCGGCGCTGTAGATGCTGCTCCACATCGCGGCGTAATCGGCGGTGGGGGCCGGGCCGCTTGGTGCAGGGCCGCGACCACTGCGAACCCGCTCGTTTTGCGGCGAATCGGAAAGCAGCCTGGTCAGCCCTTTGTTGTACCACTCGTACGACCAGGACAACCCGGTCAGTGCCGCCAAAAGGTAGAACACCAGGCACCAGGTACCGGCCACCGAGTGCAGGTCCCAATTGAAGCTGCGACCCTTCTTCTTCCAGTCCAGTGTCAGCCAGGCGCGCCAGCTTTTCCACTGGCGCGGCCAGCGCAGGTACAGGCCGGACAGGCAGAAGAACACCAGAATCAGCGTGCAGGCGCCGGTGATCTGCCGGCCGGTATCACCCATGGCGAGGAAGCGGTGCAACTGCAGCATCAGGCCGAAGAAGTCCTGGCCGGTGACGTCGCCCATGAACTCGGCGGTGTACGGATCGAAATAACGCATCTGCCCGCGACGTTCGCCGGGCGGCGCCGTGAAGATCACCCGCGCAGCATTGCCGCTGTCGGTCTCGACCCAGAGCATAGAGACGATCTTGCCCGAAGCGCTTTCGATTTTCTCCACCAGTTCGGCCGGTGGCAGCACGCCGGCGATCTGCTTCTCGACGTGCAGCACGGAGGGGTTCAGCGTTCGCAGGATTTCATCCTGAAACGAGACTGCCGCCCCGGTAATGCCCATCAGGGCCAGGACCAGTCCGGCGCTGATGCCGAAAAACCAGTGCAACTGGAACAGGGATTTCTTCAACACGTCGCTCGCCTTGTTCGTTCAAAAGTCATCATCACGGCGCGCATTATGCCGTGAGTTGTCGAGAAGCATTCTTTTTTACACGCAAAAGCCCCGTTCACTTTGATGAACGGGGCTTTTGCCTGAGCGCTTTGGTCTTCACGCTTCTGTTATCAGAAGTGGAAGTTGGCACTCAGCAGAGCAGTGCGGCCCGGCGCCACGTGGGCGTAGTGCGTCTGGAATACCTGGTCGAAGTAACGCTTGTCGGCCAGGTTTTGTACGTTGAGTTGCAGGTCGACGTTCTTGGTCAGGCGGTAGCTGGCCATCGCGTCGTAACGCCAATAGGACGGAATCTCCACCGAGTTGGCGACGTTGCCGAACTGGGAATCGACGAAGGTCGCACCGGCACCGACGGTCAACTTGTCCGGCACCAGGTCGTAGGTCGACCAGAACGTGAAGTTGTTTCGTGGGGTGCTTGGCATGTGGTTGCCTTCATCGGCGGCGAGGGTGGTTTTGACCACTTCGCTGTCCATGTAGGTGTAGCCGCCGAAGACTCGCCAGTTACGGGTCAGCTTGCCGGTGTAGGTCAGTTCCAGGCCATTGACCTGCTGTTCGCCGTCCAGCACTTGGGTGGTGCCGCCGTCCGGATCGTTGATACGCGCGTTGGTTTTCTCGGTGCGGAACAGTGCGGCGGTCAGCGACAGGTCGTCACCGAAGAAGTCCCACTTGGTGCCAATCTCGTAGTTGCGGTTCTTTTCCGGGTCCAGACTGCTGTTGTTCGCCGCCAGTTCCAGGCCACCGTTGCCGCTGGTTTCGCCGGCCGGGTTGCTGGACGTCGAGTAGGCGGCATAGAGGCTGCCGTTTGGCAGTGGGTTGTAGACCACGCCGATCTGGTAGTTCACCAGGTCGCTGGTGTTCTGACGGGAGAAACTGCCCGCTGGAGCCGTGCTGCTGGCGTTGGCGAAACCGCTGGATTCGACTTGGTAGTTGTCATAACGCAGGCCCAGGTTCAGGGACCATTGCTCGTTGAACTTCAGGGTGTCGAACACGTAGGCCGCGGCGGTCTTGGTGTCGGTGTCGGTGAAGGCGTTGCTGTCGGTGATCGTGCCGTTCCAGTTATCCCCAGGCGTCGGGTTGTACAGGCTGGTGCAGTCGCCGGAGTTGAACAGGGCACGGTTGCACCGGGTGCCGTTGGCGCTGGAGGTCAGGAGGTACGGGCGGTTGTGGGTGTCCTGATAGGAAAACTCCAGACCGGTCACCAGGCTGTGCTCGATGGCGCCGGTGTTGAATTTGGCACTCAGGTCGGTCTGGTTGATCCAGCCGCTGGACGTCGAGTTACGGCTCTTCGCGCCACGGTAGACACTGCCGTTGGCCACGTTGCCCTTGCTGTCGTCAGGGTTGGTGACGATGTAGTCCAGGGTTGAACGGGACATGCGAAAGCTGTTCGACACGGTCAGGCTATCGTTCAGATCGTGCTCGAGCTTGATCGTGCCGCTGTCGTTGCTGGTCTGGCGATAGTCGCGGCCGGTGAGGCCGTAGAAGTTGTCGCGGTTGACGTTGGCCGGCTTGTCGACGTTGTACTTGCTGCGGTTGGGGCTCAGGGTCAACGGGATGCCGTAGTCGGGCATGTCGTCGGTTTCGACGTGGTAGTAGCCGACGGTCAAGCGGGTGTCGGTGCCCAGGCCGAAGGCGAAGGACGGTGCCACGCCCCAGCGACTGACGTCCACGGCATCACGCCCGGCGACGTTGGCTTCGTGCTTCATCAGGTTCAACCGGAACGCCGAGGTGTCGGTCATTTGCTGGTTCAGGTCGAGGGTGGTGCGCTTGGTCTGGTCCGAACCCCAGGTGAAGCCGCCGTTGTAGGCATTGCCCAGCTTGGCGGTCTTGCTCACCAGGTTCAGGCTGCCACCGGTGGATCCGGCGCCGGTGAAGGCTGATCCCGGGCCCTTGCTGACTTCGATCGATTCAACGTTGAAGATCTCGCGGCTCTGGGACGCCACGTCGCGCATGCCGTCGATGAACACATCGCTTTCGGCGTTGAAGCCGCGAATGATCGGACGATCACCGGCCGGGTTGCCGCCCTCGCCGGCACCAAAGGTGATACCCGGGGTGGTGCGCAGGGCGTCGACCAGGCTGGTGGCGCCGGTGTCGCGAATCACTTGTTGCGGGATCACGGTGACGCTTTTCGGCGTCTCGCGCAGTGGCGCGGTGTACTTCTTGGAGGCCGAGGTATCGGTCTTGTAGGAGGTGTCATCCTGCTCGCCTACAACGCTGGTCGCGTCCAGGGATATCGCATTGCCGGGTGCTTTTTCGTCGGTCTTCTCGGCCGCGAAAACCATGTGGCCCGCAGAGCCGGCGGTGATCGCCACGCCAATTGCAGACGCGAGCAAACGCGGTGAACTGACCGTTGATTGTGGTTGTTGGCGTGACATGTGAATTCCCCTCCCCAAGGATTTGAGGTCGCGGAATGTAGAGTAAATACGTATCTGTATCAATTGCGAAACGTTGCTATTAGCAACGAATTTACATTCTTTACAATTTGCCTTTACGGTTTTTGCGGTTTCATTCGTCTCTTGGGTTTTACATAAGTAATAAGAATCAATACCATTAACGTCCCTTTGCTTTCAGGTGTCTTTCCATGTTGTTGCACATTCCCGGCGTGTTCGCGAAAGAAGAAGTGCAGCGCATTCGCGAGGCCCTGGCGCAGGCGGATTGGGCCGA
Source organism: Pseudomonas sp. GW821-FHT01E10 (assembly GCF_059422365.1). Lineage (NCBI taxonomy): Bacteria > Pseudomonadati > Pseudomonadota > Gammaproteobacteria > Pseudomonadales > Pseudomonadaceae > Pseudomonas > Pseudomonas sp. GW821-FHT01E10. Next base: position 35,010 of record NZ_JBWKWT010000016.1, on the reverse strand, counting down.
TGGCAAAATTACCGCCGGTTATCAGTCGGCGAAGGCCAAGCACAATCTGCAATTGCCTGAAGGACATCCGTTGACCAAGGAAATCGGTGCGGCGATGCTCGAGCGGTTGTGGAAAAATCCGCAGTTCATGTCAGCGGCATTACCGCACAAGGTCTTCCCTCCGTTGTTGAACTGTTACACGGCCGGTGGCAGTTTCGACTTCCATATCGACAATGCCGTGCGTCAGCCCAAGGGCAGCATCGAGCGGGTGCGCACCGACCTGTCGGCGACGCTGTTCTTCAGTGACCCGGAGGATTACGACGGCGGCGAACTGGAAATCCAGGACACCTTCGGCACTCAGCGCGTGAAATTGCCGGCCGGCGATATGGTCCTGTATCCCGGCACCAGCCTGCACAAGGTCAACGCCGTCACGCGTGGAACCCGCTACGCATCGTTTTTCTGGACGCAAAGCCTGGTGCGTGAAGACAACCAGCGCGCTTTGCTGTTCGAGATGGACGGGGCGATTCAGCAACTGACCCAGGACATGCCCGACCATCCTTCATTGATCCGCCTGACCGGTACTTACCACAACCTGTTGCGTCGCTGGGTCGAGGTATGAGTTATCAATTGCGCCGCGAGGAAGTCCTCGACGGTGATCGCCTCAAGGCCATGCTGGAGGAAAGCCCGGCGCGCGCAGCCCAGGCGATTCTGATCGCCGCCCGTGAAGGTGTGCTGGATGCCCAGGCCTTGCTGGGACAGATTTTGCTGGACGGGCGGGGTATCGAGCGGGATCAGCCGCTGGCGCTGCGCTGGTTCGAGATTGCGGCTCAGCGCGGGCACTTGATGGCGCGCAACATGCTTGGTCGTTGCCATGAACATGGCTGGGGGTGCACCGCCAACGCCACGAGCGCCGCGGGGCATTATCGCCTCGCCGCCGAGGCAGGACTGGATTGGGCGATGTACAACTACGCCAATCTGCTGGCTACCGGGCGCGGGGTGGTCGAGGATCAGGCGCAAGCGCTGAATCTCTATCGGCATGCCGCTGAATTGGGCCACGCAAAGTCGATGAACCTGCTGGGGCGATATCTGGAAGAGGGGCGCGATTGCCCGGCAGATCCGCATGCTGCCCGTGACTGGTATCGACGCTCGGCTGAAGGAGGGGATTTTCGCGGTCAGTTCAGTTATGCGGCGGTGTTGGCGGATGAAGGCAAGGTCGACGAGGCGTTGGGCTGGTTACGCAAGGCCTTGGATGGCGGGAATTTGAATTTCTTGCGGGTGGCGAGCAAGGCGCTATTGACGTCGACCGATCCAAGAATTCATGGGCTGGCTACCGAGTATCAACAGCGTGCTCGGGAGCTGACGCCAGGATAGATCGTTCCCGCGCCCCGTGTGGGAGCGATCAGCACAGGCACAAAAAAGCCCATGACACGTCATGGGCTTTTTGATTTCTGCGTGCAGTGCTTACACGTAGAACGACTTCAGCGGCGGGAAGCCATTGAACTCGACAGCGCTGTAGCTGGTGGTGTACGCACCGGTCGACAGCCAGTACAAACGATCACCGATCGCCAGGTTCAGCGGCAAACCGTACTTGTAGTTTTCGTACATGATGTCGGCGCTGTCGCAGGTCGGGCCGGCGATGACCACTTCTTCCATCTCGCCTTTCTTCTCGGTCCAGATCGGGAACTTGATGGCTTCGTCCATGGTTTCGATCAGGCCGGAGAACTTGCCCACATCCGTGTACACCCAACGCTCTACAGCGGTACGGGATTTACGCGCCACCAGCACCACTTCGCTGACCAGAATGCCGGCGTTGGCGATCAGCGAACGGCCCGGCTCCAGGATGATTTCCGGCAGGTCGTCGCCGAAGTCTTCCTTCAGGAAGCGGATGATTTCTTCAGCGTAGGTTTCCAGGCTGTTGGTGCGGGTGATGTAGTTGGCCGGGAAGCCGCCACCCATGTTGATCAGCTTCAGGTGGATGCCGTCTTCTTCTTTCAGGCGTTCGAAGATCACTTTGACCTTGGCGATTGCCGCGTCCCAGACGCTGATGTCGCGCTGCTGCGAACCGACGTGGAACGAGATGCCGTATGGCACCAGGCCCAGGTCACGAGCCAGGATCAGCAGGTCCATGGCCATGTCGGTCTGGCAGCCGAATTTGCGCGACAAAGGCCAGTCGGCAGTGGTCGAGCCTTCAGTCAGGATACGCACGTAGACTTTCGAGCCCGGAGCGGCCTTGGCGATGTTGCGCAGGTCGGCTTCGGAGTCGGTGGCGTACAGGCGCACGCCCTTGTCGTAGAAGTAGCGAATGTCTTTGGATTTCTTGATGGTGTTGCCGTAGCTGATCTGGTCGGCGCTGACGCCACGGCTCAGCACTTTGTCCAGCTCATAGATCGAGGCGATGTCGAAGCTCGAGCCTTTCTCTTTGAGCAGGTCGATGATTTCCACGGCCGGGTTGGCCTTGACCGCGTAGTAGACCTTGGCGAATTCGAAACCGGCACGCAGGTCGTCATAGGCCTGGGCGATCATCGCGGTGTCGATCACCACGAACGGGGTTTCTTGTTTGTCGGCGAAGGCCTTCATTTTCTGGAAGGTTTCGCGCGCGAAATAGTCTTCGACGTTGATCGACATGCTGGGAACTCCTACTGGCAAACTGAAATTATCAATGGGTGCAAATGAACGCCCTCCGTATCCCCACTTTGGTTCGCCTACTTCCCAAGGCATGTCGCCGAAAGCAAAAAGGCCATGGGAGGCGGTGCTTCCCTTGGCCTTGCTGTCTCGTCGTCAGTACTTGAGCCGGATGGATCGTTTCCAGCATGGACGTTCGGCGCGAACTTTAGGGCGTGAGGGGCTTGAGATCAACAAAAAATGTCGCGTTTTTGCACGCTTCCGTCGTGCGGTCCCTGACAGCTACTGATGTAACCGACCTGCGTGACAGTGTGATGTTCCCAAGACAAGGATTTTAGAAGGGAGCTTGGTTGGCTTTTGTGGCGAGGGAGCTTGCTCCCGCTGGGGCGCGTAGCGCCCCCAAAATCAGGCAATGCGGTTCTTCAGAAGGATCGCATCGGCTGACTTCACGACTGCTTCGCGGCCGGACGGGAGCAAGCTCCCTCGCCACAAAAGCACTAGAGCCTCATACAAGTCAGGTCAACGCAGTTTCCGCTGGCGAAACAATGCTGGTCTTGCCCCCACGGGACTTACCGGAGCTCAGGTATTCGGCAATCGATTCCTGAGTCACCTCACCGAGAAACACCCGCTCGGCGTCCATCACCGGCAGCCACGAGCGGTTGAACTCGTACATGCGCGACAGCAGGATGCGCAAATGCTCGTCGTACGCCGCGGTGGCGTTGAACTCGCGCAGGTATTGCGCGCAGGTGCCTGTCTGGCGATGCAGGTCGCGACGGCGCACGTAGCCCAAGGCCTTGTTCTCGGCGCAGGTCACCACCACGTAGCGCCGGTCCAGTTCGTCCATCAATTCCAGGGCTTCGGCCACCGGGGTTTCCGGGCTCACCGACGGCGCGTTGTCCGCCGCATCTTCAGCCTTCACCAGCAGCAAGCGTTTGAGCGTGCTGTCCTGGCCGACGAAGTTGCTGACAAAATCGTCCGCCGGATGCGCGAGCAAGGTGTCCGGGTGGTCGATCTGCAACAGCTTGCCGGCGCGGAAAATCGCGATTTTGTCACCGAGCTTGATGGCTTCGTCGATGTCATGGCTGACCATGATCACGGTCTTGTTCAGCGCCCGTTGCATCTCGAAGAACTCGTTCTGGATCATTTCGCGGTTGATCGGGTCGACCGCGCCGAACGGTTCGTCCATCAACAACAGCGGCGCATCCGCCGCCAGTGCTCGAATCACACCGATCCGCTGTTGTTGGCCGCCGGACAATTCACGGGGGTAGCGAGTCAGGTATTGCTTGGGTTCAAGCTTGATCATGCTCATCAACTCGCGGGCGCGGTCGTGGCATTTCTGTTTGTCCCAGCCGAGCAGGCGCGGAACGATGGTGATGTTTTCCTCGATGGTCATGTTCGGGAACAGACCGATCTGCTGGATCACATAACCGATGTTGCGGCGCAGGGTCACTTCGTCGAGGTCGGTGGTGTCTTCGCCGTTGATCAGGATCTTGCCCGAAGTCGGTTTGATCAACCGGTTGATCATTTTCAGCGTGGTGCTCTTGCCGCAGCCCGATGGCCCGAGGAACACGCAGATCTCGCCTTCATTGACGGTCAGACTCACCGAGTCCACGGCTTTCACATCTTTGCCGTTGCTTTGGAAGGTCTTGCTGAGGTTTTGAAGTTCGATCATTTGAGCAGTCCTTTTGGAGTCAGCGTGCGTTGCAGCCATTGCAGAAGCAGGTCGGCGAAGATGGCCAGGAGACTGACCAGCACCGCGCCGACGATCAGCATCGACATGTCGCTGCGGCTGATGGAAGCGAGGATGAGTACACCGAGGCCACCGGCGCCGATGGTGGCGGCGATGGTCATCACGCCGATGTTCATCACTACGGCGGTGCGGACACCGGCGAGGATCACCGGCACGGCAATCGGCAGTTCGACCATGCGCAGGCGCTGACCGAAGGTCATGCCGATACCCCGGGCGGCTTCGCGAATGCCGGGTTCCACGCCGGTCAGCGCCAGGTAGGTGTTACGCATGATCGGCAGCAGCGAATAGAGAAACACGGCGGTGATTGCCGGCATCGGGCCCAGGCCCTGGCCGAACCTGGAATAGAACGGCAACAGCAGGCCGAATAGCGCAATCGACGGCACGGTCAGCAAAACCGTGGCGCTGGCTTGCAACGGGCCGGCCAATGTCGGGAAGCGGGTCATCAGGATGCCCAGCGGCACGCCGACCAGAATCGCCAGCGTTACCGCGATGCCAACCAGGGTGATGTGCTGCCAGGTCAGGTGCAGCACTAGCGGCCAATCGAGATGGGAAAAGGCGTTGAGAAATTCCATGTCTTTTTCTCCTCTGCCTTATTGAACAGACAGCAGTGGATGCTGGCGCAGGAAATCGGCGGCAACGGATGAAGGGCTTTCGTGATCGACATCGACCCGTGCGTTGAGCTGGCGCATGGTGGTGTCGTCGAACAGTTCGGCCAGTGGCTTGAGCTCTTCGGCGAGTTTCGGGTGGGCATCGAGGTAGGCCTGGCGCACCACCGGCGCGGCGGTGTAATCGGGGAAGTAATGCTTGTCGTCGTCGAGCAACTTGAGTTTGAAGGCGTTCAAGCGACCGTCGGTGGTGTAGACAAGACCGGCGAACACCTGGCCGTTGCGCAAGGCGGTGTAGACCAGCCCGGCATCCATCTGGCGAATGTTGTTGCGGGTCAGGTTCATGCCGTAGAGATCAACCATGCCGCCCAGGCCGTCGGAACGGTTGGCGAATTCGGTGTCCAAAGCGACGAGGTGATTAGTCTTCGCCTCGGCTTGCAACACCTCGTTCAACTGGCTGATGGTGTTGATCTGCGGGTAAGCCTTCGCGGTTTTTTCCGGCAGGGCCAGGGCGTAGGTGTTGCTGAATTTCGACGGAGTCAGCCAGACCAGGCCTTTTTTCTCGTCGAGTTCTTTCACCCGGGCGTAGGACTGCGCGCTGTCGAGTTTTTCAGTGACATGGTTGTAAGCCACCAGCGAGACGCCGGTGTATTCCCAGAGCATGTCCAGTTGGCCGCTTTCGTGAGCACTGCGGGCCAGATTGCTGCCCAGGCCGCCGGTCACCTGGGTGTCGTAACCCTTGGTGCGCAGGTATTGGGAGGTGATTTCCGCCAGCAGGGTTTGTTCGGTGAACACCCGGGCGCCAATGCGGATCACGGGTTTTTCAGCGGCTTGGGCGATTCCTGCGAACAGCAGAACGCAGCCTAAAAATAAGCAGACTTTTTTCATGTTAATTCCTTTGCCGAGGCTTAAGACGGGCGTAGGCCGCGTTCGAGCCAGAGGCGGCTGGCGAGTGTCACCAGTCCGTCGAGCAGCAAGGCCAGCAGGGCGGTGCAGGCCGCGCCGAGCAGCAGTTGCGGCTGATTGTTCAGGGCGATGCCGGGGAAAATCAGGCTGCCCAGGCTGTTGGCGCCAATCAGGAACGCCAGCGGCGCGGTCCCGACGTTGATCGCCAATGCCACGCGCACTCCACCGATGATGATTGGCACGGCGTTCGGCAGTTCGACCCGGCACAGCACCTGAGTCGGGGTCATGCCGATGCCGACGGCGGCTTCCTTGAGCGAACCCTGAACGTTTTTCAGCCCTTCATAGGTGTTGCGCACGATCGGCAACAGCGAAGCCAGGAACAGAGCGAAGATCGCCGGGCCGCTGCCGATGCCGAGGATGCCCAGGGCGATGGCCAGTACGGCGAGCGGCGGCACGGTGTTGCCGATGTTGAAGATCTGCATGAAGCGTTCGGCGCGTCCCACCAGGGGCGGGCGGCTTAAAACGATGCCGGCGGGGATGCCCACAACGAGGGCAGCCAGCATGGAAGCGAGGACAAGAATCAGATGAGCTTGCAGGTAAAACAACAAATCGTCGCGGTACTGTTCGATCGTGTTGATGCCAATCCAGTGGACCAGCAGGGCCAGAAGAGCGACGACAACCGCACCTCCTGTCAGCCCTTTGCCATAGCGAATAGCCACAGGCAGACTCCTTTTTTCAGTCGGCGAACGCAGTCCCGTGTGGCATGCCATTCCTGGCTGCCGGGAAAATAACGTTCGCGAGAAGCAGCTCTTCATGCTGATGAAACCGCATGAGATAGAGCCATAAGCGCAGCCTCGTCAGGCTAACTTGCTGATTTTTCAGCCCCTGACGATGGGTCGTAACAGGGGAGTGGACGTCTCCAGCTTTTAAAAGGTTCCATAATCAGCAGCATTTAGCCACCAAGAAGGAGCTGCCCGCGCTGATTACGGCCATCGGTAGCTCCTGTGCGTGGTGGTCCGTAGATCACTTTTTAAGCTATACTCGCCGCCCTTTTTTGAATCACCGCCAGGCGATTTCCCATGACCAAACAGGCCGCCGAAGTCGCGAAACGCCGCACTTTCGCCATTATTTCCCACCCCGATGCCGGTAAGACCACCATCACCGAGAAGCTCTTGCTGATGGGCAAGGCGATTGCGGTTGCCGGCACGGTGAAATCTCGCAAGTCCGACCGCCATGCCACCTCCGACTGGATGGAAATGGAAAAACAACGGGGTATTTCCATTACCACGTCGGTCATGCAGTTCCCGTATCGCGACCACATGATCAACCTGCTCGACACCCCGGGCCACGAAGACTTCTCCGAAGATACTTACCGCACCCTGACTGCGGTGGACTCGGCATTGATGGTCCTCGACGGCGGTAAGGGTGTAGAACCACGGACCATCGCCCTGATGGACGTCTGCCGTCTGCGTGACACGCCGATCGTCAGCTTCATCAACAAACTCGACCGTGACATCCGCGACCCGATCGAACTGCTCGACGAAATCGAAGCAGTCCTGAAGATCAAGGCCGCGCCGATCACCTGGCCGATCGGTTGCTACCGCGACTTCAAGGGTGTTTATCACCTCGCCGACGACTACATCATCGTCTACACCGCCGGCCACGGTCATGAGCGCACCGAAACCAAAATCATCGAGAAGCTCGATTCCGATGAAGCGCGCGCACACTTGGGTGACGAGTACGAGCGTTTCATCGAGCAGCTGGAACTGGTGCAGGGCGCCTGCCACGAATTCAATCAACAGGAATTCCTCGACGGCCAACTGACCCCGGTGTTCTTCGGTACCGCGCTGGGCAACTTCGGTGTCGATCACGTGCTCGACGCTGTGGTCGACTGGGCACCGCAACCACTGGCCCGTGTCGCCAACGAGCGCACCGTCGAGCCGGTGGAAGAGAAGTTCAGTGGTTTCGTGTTCAAGATCCAGGCGAACATGGACCCCAAACACCGCGACCGCATCGCCTTCATGCGCATTTGCTCCGGCAAATACGAAAAGGGCATGAAGATGCGCCATGTGCGCACCGGCAAGGACGTGCGGATCGGCGACGCGCTGACCTTCTTCTCCTCCGAGCGTGAGCAACTGGAAGAAGCGTTCGCCGGCGACATCATCGGCCTGCACAACCACGGTACCATCCAGATCGGCGACACCTTCACCGAAGGCGAAACCCTGGGTTTCACCGGCATCCCGCACTTCGCCCCGGAACTGTTCCGTCGCGTACGCCTGCGCGATCCACTGAAATCCAAGCAACTGCGTCAAGGCTTGCAGCAACTGGCCGAAGAAGGCGCCACCCAGGTGTTCTTCCCCGAGCGCAGCAACGACATCATTCTCGGCGCCGTCGGTGTGCTGCAGTTCGATGTGGTCGCCAGCCGTTTGAAAGAGGAATACAAGGTCGAGTGCTCCTACGAGCCGATCACCGTGTATTCCGCGCGCTGGATCGAGTCCGGCGACAAGAAGAAGCTTGAGGAATTCACCAACAAGGCCGTGGAAAACCTCGCCCTCGACGGCGGCGGTCACCTGACCTACCTGGCCCCGACCCGGGTCAACCTGGCACTGATGGAAGAACGCTGGCCGGACGTGAAATTCCGTGCGACGCGTGAGCATCACTAAGCGCTGAGTTGCAAACCCCAAAGCCCCGATGTGCGAGTCTCGGGGCTTTTTATTGTCTGGGCTGTGTACCGCACTGAAGCGACTCGGTTGTCCGGGTGCGACAGGGTTCTTCCTTCCGTGCTCGGCGAGCCCGCATCACTTAGTTGATCTGGTTATAGGCATTATTCGAAACCAATCTCCCTTCTCACGGCATTTCCCGACCTTCGTTAGCGTCCTATCTGGAGAATCGCGCTAAATTTCTCTCTGCGCCATTCCGGCACCCATGCTTCACCCAAGAAAGGATGGAATCGGCTATGAGCATTATTCAACGCATAGTGTTGCTGCTGAAGGTTTTGGTGATGCTATCCCTCGGCACGTCAGCGGCGTGGGCGGAGTGCACGAACCATGATGAACAGGCCTGGAGCGGGCAAGGCGTGCACAGCGAGCTGATGCTCGCCGCATCGGAATCGGGTAGCTCGAACGATGATGACTCGACCGACGACCCGGACAGCAACGAAGACGACACTTGAGCCTGAATGACAGGCAAAAGAAAACCCCGTCTGCCTGACTGATGCGCAGTCGGGGCAGAAGGGGTTTGGTTAACTCAGCAAAAAGCGCGCCCCGGTACCGGGGCGCGTTTTTTTCAGGACGCGCCGTCGAGGAATTGCTCGGCGTAGTGGCAAGCCACCTGGCGTGTGTCGAGCAGACGCAGGGCCGGCTCTTCGATGGCACAGCGCTCGGTCGCGTACGGGCAGCGCTTGTGGAAGGCGCAGCCGGACGGTGGATTCAGCGGGTTTGGCAGTTCGCCGACGATCTTGATTTTCGGCTTGTCCGGATCCGGGTGAATGGTCGGCGTCGCCGACAACAGCGCCTGGGTGTATGGGTGCAGGGGACGGGTGTAGATGTCCTCTTTCGGCCCCATTTCCACTGGACGACCGAGGTACATCACCATCACGTGATCGGCAACGTGGCGTACCACCGCCAGGTTGTGGGAGATGAACACGTAGGCGGTGTTGAACTCTTGCTGCAAATCCATGAACAGGTTGAGTACCTGCGCCTGAATCGACACGTCCAGCGCCGAGGTCGGTTCGTCCGCCACCAGCACTTTCGGCTGCAACATCATCGCGCGGGCCAGGGCGATCCGCTGGCGCTGACCGCCGGAGAACATGTGCGGATAGCGCTGGTAGTGCTCGGGACGCAAGCCCACCTGCTTCATCATCGCCTGGACTTTCTCGCGACGTTCGGCGGCGGAAAGGTTGGTGTTGATCAACAGCGGTTCTGCCAGTTGATCACCGATTTTCTGCCGTGGATTCAACGACGCGTACGGGCTCTGGAACACCATCTGCACATCTTTGCGCAGTTGCTTGCGCTGAGCCTTGTCGGCGCCGGCGACTTCCTGCCCGGCGATTTTCAACGAGCCGGAGGATGGCTCTTCGATCAACGTCAGGGCACGGGCCAGGGTGGATTTGCCGCAACCGGACTCACCCACGACAGCGAGGGTCTTGCCGGCTTCCAGTTCGAACGACACACCGTTGAGGGCGCGCACGGTCGCATGGCCCTTGAACAGGCCACGGGACACTTCGTAGTGACGGGTCAGGTTGCGGGCGGTAAGTACGACGGCCATTACGCCACCTCCTGGTTCAGCGGGTAGAAGCAGCGGGCGAGGCTGTTGCTTTTCTGGTCAAGGGCTGGACGCTGGGTGCGGCAATTGTCTTGCACGTACGGGCAGCGCGGCGACAGCAGGCAACCTTGCGGACGGTCGTAACGACCGGGAACGATGCCCGGTAGCGTCGACAGGCGCGCAGCACCCAGGCTGTGTTCTGGAATGGCCTTGAGCAGCGCTTCGCTGTACGGGTGCGCAGGAATGTCGAACAGTTGTGGCACCTGACCGACTTCAACCGCTTGGCCGGCGTACATCACGCACACGCGCTGGGCGGTTTCGGCCACGACCGCGAGGTCGTGGGTAATCAGCACCAGGCCCATGTTCTGCTCTTTCTGCAGGGCCAGCAGCAGGTCCATGATCTGCGCCTGAATCGTTACGTCGAGTGCCGTGGTCGGTTCGTCGGCGATCAGCAGTTTTGGTTCGCCGGCAATCGCCATGGCGATTGCAACACGTTGGCTCATGCCGCCGGAGAGTTGATGCGGGTAGGCATCCATACGGCTGGCGGCGCCGGGGATTTCCACTTTTTCCAGCAGTTCGATGGCGCGCTTGCGAGCGTCCTTCCTGGACATTTTCAGGTGCAGGCGCAGCACTTCTTCGATCTGGAAGCCCACGGTGTAGCTCGGGTTCAGCGCGGTCATCGGGTCCTGGAAGACCATGGCCAGGTCTTTGCCGACGATCTGTCGACGCTGACGGTTGCTGAGCGCGAGCATGTTCTTGCCGTCGAAATTCAGGGCGTCGGCGGTGACGATCCCCGGACGCTCGATCAGGCCCATCAGCGCCATCATGGTCACGGACTTGCCGGAACCCGACTCGCCAACGATGGCCAGCACTTCGCCCTTTTCCACGGATATGTCGAGACCATCGACCACCGGAACGGCGTTGGCGTCGCCGAAGCGAACGTTGAGATTCTTGATTTCTAACAGTGACATTTGAATCTCCTCAGGCGGCGTTCTTGAGTTTCGGGTCCAGCGCATCGCGCAGGCCGTCGCCCATCAAGTTGATTGCCAGCACGCTGAGCAAAATGGTCAAACCAGGCAAGCTCACCACCCACCAGGCGCGTTCGATGTAGTCGCGAGCCGAAGCCAGCATGGTGCCCCACTCAGGGGTTGGCGGTTGTACGCCAAGGCCGAGGAAGCCCAGTGCCGCGGCATCGAGAATCGCCGAGGAGAAACTCAAGGTGGCCTGAACGATCAGCGGCGCCATGCAGTTGGGCAGCACGGTGACGAACATCAGGCGAGGCAGACCGGCACCGGCCAGGCGCGCGGCGGTCACGTAGTCGCGGTTCAATTCGCCCATCACCGCGGCGCGGGTCAGACGAACATAGGACGGCAACGAAACCACGGCGATGGCAATAATGGTGTTGATCAGGCCAGGGCCGAGGATGGCGACAATTGCCACCGCCAGCAGCAGGGACGGCAGGGCCAGCATGATGTCCATCAGACGCATGATGGTCGGGCCGAGCACGCGCGGGAAGAACCCGGCGAACAGTCCCATCAGGATGCCTGGAATCAGCGACATCACCACCGATGACAAGCCGATCAGCAGGGACAGGCGCGAGCCGTGAATCAAACGCGACAGCAGGTCACGACCGAGTTCATCGGTACCCAGCAGGAACTGGATATGCCCGCTTTCCAGCCAGGACGGCGGGGTCAGCAGGAAGTCGCGGTACTGTTCGCTCGGGTTATGCGGTGCGACCCACGGGGCGAAGATCGCGCAGAAAATCACCAGCAGCATGAACAACAGGCCGGCGACGGCCCCTTTGTTCCTGGAAAACGCATGCCAGAATTCTTTGTAGGGCGACGGATACAGCAGGCTTTGATCGACTGCTACCGGTGTAGTGAGAGTGGTCATGGTCATTGATCTCAGCGCTGATGACGGATGCGTGGGTTGGCAAAGCCGTAGAGGATGTCCACTACGAAGTTGACCAGAATCACCAGGCAGGCGATTAACAGGATGCCGTTCTGCACCACGGGATAGTCCCGTGCGCCAATGGCTTCGATCAGCCATTTGCCGATGCCGGGCCAGGAGAAGATGGTTTCGGTCAGGACCGCGCCGGCCAGCAGCGTGCCGACTTGCAGGCCGACCACCGTCAGTACTGGAATCAGCGCATTGCGCAGACCGTGCACGAATACCACGCGCGATGGCGACAGGCCTTTGGCGCGGGCGGTGCGGATGTAGTCTTCACGCAGCACTTCGAGCATCGACGAACGGGTCATCCGCGCAATCACCGCCAGCGGGATGGTGCCGAGCACGATGGCTGGCAGGATCAGGTGATGCAGGGCATCGAAGAACGCTCCGACGTCATCGGCCAGCAACGTATCGATGAGCATGAAGCCGGTGCGTGGCTCGATGTCGTAGAGCAGGTCGATCCGCCCGGATACCGGGGTCCAGCCCAGGCTCACCGAGAAGAACATGATCAGGATCAGGCCCCACCAGAAGATCGGCATCGAGTATCCCGCCAGGGAGACACCCATTACCCCATGGTCGAACAGGGACCCTCGCTTGAGTGCCGCGATCACCCCGGCCAGAAGGCCCAGGATGCCGGCGAACAACATGGCGGCCGAGGCCAGTTCCAGGGTCGCGGGGAATAGAGAGCTGAACTCGGTCCAGACGCTTTCACGGGTACGCAGGGATTCGCCGAGATCGCCGTGGGCCAGTTTGCCAATGTAATCCAGGTATTGGGCATACAGCGGTTTGTTCAGACCTAGGCGTTCCATTGCCTGAGCATGCATTTCGGGGTCGACCCGACGTTCGCCCATCATCACTTCCACGGGGTCGCCAGGAATCATGCGGATCAACGCGAAAGTCAACAAGGTGATGCCGAAGAACGTGGGGATCAGTAACCCCAATCGGCGGGCAATAAAACTAAACATCTTGTGTGGTACCTCATCAGCCGGTTAGGCATGCCCGGTATCGCTGGGGTCAGCGATGCCGGGCGTTTCTTATCTACTTCACCTGGGTGGTGGCGAAGTTGTTAGTGGTGAGGGGGCTAATGTGATAACCCTCTACGTTGGTGCGCATTGCAGTGAACATGCGGGTGTGCGCCATGCTGATCCATGGCTGGTCCTGATTGAAAACGTCCTGGGCCTGTTCGTAGAGCGCCGTGCGTTCAGCCGGGTTCACTTTGGCCCGTGCTTCGTCGATCAGCGCCTGGAACTTTTCATTGCACCAGCGAGCGTAGTTTTCGCCGTTCTTGGCGGCCTCACAACTGAGCATAGGCGTCAGGAAGTTATCCGGGTCGCCGTTATCGCCTGCCCAACCGGCGGACACCATATCGTGTTCGCCGTTCTTCGCGCGCTTGAGCATCTCGCCCCATTCCATGACACGAATATCGACCTTGATGCCGACCTTGGCCAGATCTGCCTGCATCATTTGTGCGCCGAGCATCGGATTAGGGTTGGTCGGGCCGCCGCCGTTACGGGTGAACAGGGTGAACACGGTGCCCTCCGGTACCCCGGCTTCCTTGAGCAGGGCACGAGCCTTGTCGAGGTCGCGAGGCGGGTTGGTCAGTTTATGGTTGTAGCCCAGCAGGGTGTCCGGGTACGGGTTGACCGCCACCGTCGCATTGCCTTTGCCGAACAGCGCGTTGACATAGGCCTCTTTGTCGAACGCGATGTCGATGGCTTTGCGCACCCGCACGTCGCTCATGTACTTGCGGGAGGTATTCATGGCGACATAGGAGACGGTCATCGCGTTCAGCTCATCAACCTTCAGGTTGGTGTCTTTCTTGATGCTCGGGATGTCATCCGGTTTTGGATACAGCGCGATCTGGCACTCGTTGGCCTTGAGCTTTTGCAGGCGCACGTTGTTGTCGGTGGCAATCGCCAGGACTAGCGCATCAGCCGGTGGCTTGCCACGGAAGTAGTCCGGGTTGGCCTTGAAGCGCACCTGGGCGTCCTTGGCGTAACGCTGGAAGATGAACGGGCCGGTACCGACCGGTTTGTTGTTCAGGTCGCCGGTCTTGTTGGCCTTGAGCAGTTGATCGGCGTACTCGGCGGAGTAGATCGAAGAGAAGGCCATGGCGATGTCGGCCAGGAACGGCGCTTCGCGGCGGGTCAGGGTGAACTTGACCGTGTTGTCGTCGACTTTCTCTACGCTTTTGAGCAGTTCCTTGAAGCCCATGCTCTCAAAGTACGGGAAGCCCACGCTCGACAGCTTGTGCCATGGGTGATTCGGGTCCAGCTGACGCTGGAAGCTCCAGACCACGTCGTCGGCGTTCATGTCGCGGGTCGGCTTGAAGTAATCGGTGGTGTGAAACTTGACGCCTTTGCGCAGGTGGAACGTGTAGGTCAGGCCGTCTTCACTGATGTCCCAGGATTCGGCCAGCGCCGGAATCACTTCAGTGGTGCCGGGCTTGAAGTCCGCCAGGCGATTGAAGATGGTTTCGGCCACTGCGTCGGCTGTGACTGCAGTCGTGTACTGGGCCATATCGAAGCCTTCCGGGCTGGCTTCGGTACAGACCACCAAGGGTTTGGCCGAGACGCCAACAGCGACACTCAGCAATGCGGCAGCGATGGCCGCTCGTAGGGGAAGCATTTTCATCAAGAACCCTCTGCAATCGGTTGAACAGGAAAAAACCGAACGGCCGACTCGTCATGAGTCAGCCGCCGGCGTGCGTTTTACAAAATGTTGAACGGGATGGTGGTCACGAGACGGAACTCGTTGATGCTGCCATCCGCCTGGTTTTCGCTGGCACGGTGCGCGGTGTAGGTTGCGCGAACAGTGGTGGCCTTCAGCGGGCCGCTCTGCAGGGCGTAGGTCGCACCGATACCGTATTCGTAATGGGTTTCGCCATCCTGGGCCTGGATACCGTCGTAACCCTTGCCTGCTACGCCTTCATTGCCGGTGTAGTGAGTACCGTCGATGCCCCAGCCACGTGCCTGGTAGATGTTGAACTTCAGACCTGGCACGCCGTATTCGGCCATGTTCAGACCGTAGGCAATCTGGAAGGACTTCTCGTTCGGGCCGTTGAAGTCCGACAGCAGGGAGTTGGCCAGGTAGATGCCGTTGGTTTCGTGCAGGTAGTCGAAGTACTCGTTACCGTTCACTTCCTGGTAGGAGAAGGTCAGGCTGTGGGCCTGGTGGGTCAGGCCGAACGACAGGGAGTAGGTGTCGTTGTCGATTTTGCCTATGAGGGCTTTACCTTCTTCCTGGGTTTTGTAGTAGTTCAGGCCGGTGGTCAGGCTCAGGACCTGGCTGTCGCCCAGCACATGACTGGCGCCGAAGTAGTACTGGTTCCAGATGTCTTCGGCCTGGGTCGCCCAAAGGCTGGTGGTCAGGCTGGCGAATGGGGTGTAGGTGATACCGCCGGTGTAGATGTGATCGGTTTCAACGATGCCGTTGGCGTATTCGGTGCGGAATTTACGCTGGCTTTCTTCGGTACGCGGAGAGTTGCGATCGAAGGTGGCCAGGTCGAAAGCCAGATTGTTCAGCTCTTCGCTGTGGATGGCCACACCTTCGAAGCTCGAAGGCAGCGCACGGTTACCGATGACATCGACCATCGGGCTGCTGAAGTTCATGCGGCCAGCGGTCAGGGTAGTGTTGGAGACACGGGCCTTGACGTTGGCCAGGCCCAGTTTGCTCCACTGGCCGACGGCGTCACCACCTTCTTCGGTCAGGGTACGGTTGTTGCCCGCGCCAGGACGGGTTCCCGGTGCGCCGCCGTTGTTGGACGCCAGATCCTTGCGATCACGATCCAGAGCGATGGCGTTGTAGGCCGCCACTTCGGTGCTGAAACCTACGGTGCCTTGAGTGAAGCCGGAGTTGTACTTGAGGATGGTGCCCTGAACCCAGTTGATACGACGATCAGTCGGGGTTGATACACCGTCTTTCTTGTAGCTGAACGTGCCGCCACGTTTCAGTTGCTCGTTGGCATACCAGTTACGCGTGCTACCGGTGATCGACTGCCCTTCGACGAAGCCAGTGGCTTCACTCTGAGCACTTTTCTCATTCACGGTAACCGGGGTGAACGCCTGGCTCTGGGACTCTGCGTAAGCCGTGGCGGTCACGCTGCTGATGGCCAAGGCCAATAACGCGGTGCTGCTCAGTTTCATGTGTGAAGCTCCTTTCTTTCTTTTTTTAATGCCGGTCTTTTTTGGTGATCCGGCTATTTGGTTTAGAACTCATTCAGGCTTCGCAAACGTTTGCTGCAGGCCGATTTGACGAATTACGGCAATACGCTTGCGTGAGGGCGGAATCCGCCCCCCAGCGTTTCTGGCTAATTGGTTATTGGTCGATACTGACGCCCGAGAACACGTTGCGACCGAAGGGGCTGACCTTGAACCCTTCGACTTTGGCGCTCAACGGCTGGTTGACCGTCGAGTGGGCGACCGGCGTGATCGGCACCTGCTGCTTGAGGTACTGCTGCGCCTGTTTGTAGAGCACGGTGCGCTGGTCGCGATCGGTGACGACCTTGGCCTGCTTGATCAGCTTGTCGTAGGCCGGATCACACCACATGGAGTAGTTGTTGCCGCCGATGGCATCGCAGCTGTAGAGCGTGCCGAGCCAGTTGTCCGGGTCACCGTTGTCACCGGTCCAGCCGATCAGGCTGATGTCGTGCTCGCCGTTCTTGGTGCGCTTGATGTACTCGCCCCATTCATAGCTGACGATCTTGACCTTGAGGCCGATCTTCGCCCAGTCCGCCTGGAGCATTTCGGCCATCAGTTTGGCGTTGGGGTTGTACGGACGCTGGACCGGCATGGCCCAGAGAGTGATTTCGGTGCCTTCCTTCACGCCGGCAGCCTTGAGCAGTTCCTTGGCTTTTTCCGGGTTGTAGGAGGCGTCCTTTATGGTGTCGTCATAGGACCACTGGGTCGGTGGCATGGCATTGACCGCCAGTTGACCGGCACCTTGATAGACGGCGTTGAGAATGCCTTGCTTGTTCACCGCCATGTCCAGCGCCTGGCGCACTTCGAGCTGGTCGAAAGGCTTGTGCCGGACGTTGTAGGCGATGTAGCCGAGGTTGAAGCCGGGTTTCTCGATCAGCTGCAGTTTCGGATCATTCTTCAGTGCGGTCACGTCGGCGGGGCGCGGGTGCAGGGTGATCTGGCATTCGTTGGCCTTGAGCTTCTGCACGCGCACCGAGGCGTCGGTGTTGATGGCAAAAATCAGGTTGTCGAGCTTGACCCGGCTCGGGTCCCAGTACTGTTTGTTGCCGCTGTAACGGATGTTGGAGTCTTTCTGGTAGCTCTTGAACACGAACGGCCCGGTGCCGATCGGCTTCTGGTTGATCTCGCTCGGCTTGCCGGCCGCCAGCAACTGGTCGGCGTATTCGGCCGAAAGGATGGCGGCGAAGCTCATGGCGATGTTCTGGATGAACGCGGCGTCGACGTTGTTGAGCGTCATCACAACGGTCAGCGGCCCGGTCTTTTCGACCTTGGCAATATTCTTGTTCAGGCTCATCCCGTTGAAATACGGGAACTCGGTCGGATAAGCCTTACGGAACGGGTGCTGCGGATCGAGCATGCGATTAAACGTGAACAGCACGTCGTCGGCGTTGAAATCGCGAGTCGGCGTGAAGTATTTGGTCGTGTGAAACTTCACCCCTTCACGCAGATGAAACGTGTATTTGAGTCCGTCCTCGGAAATATCCCAGCGGGTTGCCAGGCCTGGCACGACATTGGTGGCGCCTTTTTCAAACTCTGCCAAACGGTTGTACAGCGGCTCGGCGGCGTCGTTATCGGTCGCAGTGGTGTACTGCGCGGTGTCGAAACCGGCGGGGCTGCCTTCGGAGCAGAACACCAGGCTGTTATTGGCGGCCTGGCTGATGGAAGTGGCGGCCAGCAGGCCGGTGCCCAGCAATGCGGATAAAACCAAGGAATGGCGCATGACGCTCCCTCTTTTTTTAGTGTTATTCAATGCGCCGCGATCCCGTCCGTGGACGTTGTGGCGGCATTGAGCTCAAACCAATACGGGCAGCAAACCGATAGCCCACACAGTCACTGGTCAGAACCCGACGGTAGGTGCCGTGGGTCTGGCAGTAAATGCGCTGAGTCCTAAAGACTCGTAGGAAAAGGCAACGCGTCCTAACCCCTGGCTGCGTCAGACAGCGGATTTGGATGTAGGCAAATTCCTAACTTCTCGGCAGAAAAAAGCAGCGGCGACACTGAAAACGTCGCCGCTGCCTTTTCTTATTTGCTGACGCTGACGCCGTAGAAGGAGTTCAAGCCAAATGGGCTGATCTTGAAGTCCTGCACGTTGGCGCGCATGGGTTGGAACACCGTCGAGTGAGCGATAGGTGTCATTGGAACAGCATCTTTGAGGACGTGTTGCGCCTGTTTGTACAGTTCGGTGCGCTTGGCCTGATCGGTGGTGCGTTTGGCTTCCTTGACGAGGCCGTCGAATTTCTTGTCGCACCATTTGGAGAAGTTGTTGCCACTCAGCGAGTCGCAGCCGAACAGCACGTTGAGCCAGTTGTCCGGATCACCATTGTCGCCGCTCCAGCCGATGATCATCGCCTGGTTCTCGCCGCCTTTGGAGCGCTTGATGTACTCGCCCCATTCGTAGCTGGTGATCTTCACGTTCAGGCCGATCTTCTTCCAGTCGGACTGCAGCATTTCAGCCATCAGCTTGGCGTTCGGGTTGTACGGACGCTGTACCGGCATCGCCCACAGAACGATTTCGGTGCCTTCCTTGACGCCGGCTTCCTTGAGCAGCTGCTTGGCTTTCTCAGGATCGTACTTGGCATCCTTGATGGTGGTGTCGTAGGACCATTGGGTCGGCGGCATGGCGTTGACGGCCAGTTGGCCTGCGCCCTGATAAACCGAGTCGATGATCTGCGGCTTGTTGACGGCCATGTCCAGCGCCTGACGAACTCGCAGGTCGGCCAGCGGGTTCGGCTCGTTGCTGCCCTTGACCTTGTCCATCACGTTATAGGCGATGTAGCCCAGGTTGAAACCAGCCTGCTCAGGCATCTTCAAAGTTTTATCTTCTTTGAGCGCCTTCAGGTCGGCTGGACGCGGGAACAGAGTGATCTGGCACTCGTTCTTCTTCAGCTTCTGGATGCGTACCGACGGGTCGGTGGTGATGGCGAAGATCAGGTTGTCGATCTTCACGTCATCAGGCTTCCAGTAGTCCTTGTTCCCGGTGTAGCGGATGTTGGAGTCTTTCTGGTAGCTCTTGAACACGAACGGGCCGGTGCCGATCGGTTTCTGGTTGATGTCGGCAGCCTTGCCTTCCTTGAGCAGCTGGGCAGCGTACTCGGCGGACTGGATCGAGGCGAAGCTCATGGCCATGTTCTGAATGAACGCGGCGTCTACGTCTTTGAGGGTGAACTTGACGGTGTGGTCGTCGACTTTATCGATCTTGGTGATGTTGGTATCCATCCCCATGTCGGTGAAGTACGGGAATTCGGTCGGGTACGCCTTACGGAACGGGTCATCCTTGTTAATCATGCGATTGAAGGTGAACAGCACGTCGTCGGCGTTGAACTCACGCGTCGGCTTGAAATACGGGGTGGTGTGGAACTTGACGCCTTCACGCAGGTGGAAAGTGTAAGTCAGGCCGTCACTGGAAATGTCCCACTTGGTCGCCAGGCCAGGAATCACGGCGGTGCCGCCGCGCTCGAACTGGGTCAGGCGGTTGAACATGGTTTCTGCAGAGGCGTCGAAGTCGGTTCCGGTGGTGTATTGACCTGGGTCGAAACCGGCCGGGCTTCCTTCGGAGCAGAACACCAGGTTAGACGCCGCTTGGGCGAAAGGTGCACTGGCTAACAGGCTTGCGCCGACTAAAAACGGAATGACCGCGTGTTTAAGCATGGTGGCCTCATGATTTGTTGTCATTTTTGGATTAGAGGACGACCTCGTGAGTCGACCTGCGGATACTTATGCAGGGGCCGTACCCAATGCAAGATCCGGAATGGCCACAAGTCCTAAAGAGTGGCACGAACGTACCTTAATGTCGCATATGTGTAAAAACTGATGTATTTGACCGTTTGCGCAGGTTTTTTACGGTGCAAGTCGTGCACCGATAAGGGGCGACCGGGGCGGTTGACGCACCCGGTTGGAGCCTGGTGTTACTTATTTATACCCACGCCATAGAACGGTGTGAGGCCAAACGGACTGATCTTGAAGTCGGTGACTTCCTTGCGCAGTGGCTGGAACACCGTCGAGTTGGCAATGGGTGTGATAGGTACTTGTTGTTTAAGGATTTGCTGGGCCTGTTGGTACAGTTTGACCCGCTGTTGTTTGTCCGTGGACACCTTGGCTTGCTGCACCAGTTTGTCGTAGACCGGGTCACACCATTTGGCGTAGTTGCTACCTTTCACCGCAGCGCAGCTGTAGAGCACGCCGAGCCAGTTATCCGGGTCACCGTTGTCGCCGGTCCAGCCGTAGATCATTGCGTCATGCTCACCGTTCTTGGCGCGCTTGATGTACTCGCCCCATTCATAGCTGACGATGTTGGCCTTGATCCCGACTTTCTCCCAATCCTGCTGGATCATCTGTGCCGACATCCGCGCATTGGGGTTGGAGGCGCGCTGCACGGTCATGGCCCACAGATTAATTGTAGTGCCGGGTGCAACCCCCGCTTCTTTCAGTAGCGCGCGGGCTTTGGTCGGGTCGTGCGGGGCGTCCTTGATGCTCGGGTCATACGACCATTGCGCCGGTGGCAAGGCGTTTTGCGCCAGTTGCCCGGCACTCTGGTAGACAGCCTTGATGATCGCCGGCTTGTCGATGGCCATGTCCAGCGCCTGACGCACCTTGAGCTGGTCCAGCGGTGGGTGGGTCACGTTGTAGGCAAGGAAGCCGAGGTTGAAACCGGCTTGCTTGAGCACCCTCAGATTAGGGTCTTGCTCCATCACTTCGATGTCTGCCGGGCGTGGGTAGCCGCTGACCTGGCACTCGCCGGCCTTGAGTTTTTGCAAGCGCACGGCGGCGTCCGGGGTGATCGAGAAAATCAGGTTGTCGAGTTTCACGTCCTCGGGTTTCCAGTAGGCCTTGTTGGCGGTGTAGCGGATTTGCGAGTCCTTTTGGTAGCGCTTGAACACGAACGGGCCGGTGCCGACGGGTTTCTGGTTGAGGTCGGCGGCTTTGCCTTCCTTTAACAGTTGGGCGGCGTATTCGGCGGATTGCACCGAGGCGAAGCTCATGGCGAGGTTTTGCACGAATGCGGCGTCGACGTTGTTCAGGCTGAAGCGCACGGTGTGGTCGTCGATCTTGTCGATGCTTTTGATCGTGGTGTTCAGGCCCATGTCGGTGAAGTACGGCGACTCGGCGGGGTAGGCCTTGCGGAAGGCGTTGTCCGGGTCGAGCAGGCGCTGGAAGGTGAACAGCACGTCGTCGGCGTTGAAGTCGCGGGTGGGGGTGAAGTAGTCGGTGGTGTGGAATTTCACGCCGTCGCGCAGGTGGAAGGTGTAGGTGAGGCCGTCCTCGGATACGTCCCATTTTGTTGCCAGGCCGGGTTCGATTTCGGTGCCGCCGCGTTTGAATTGGGTGAGGCGGTTGAAGACGGTTTCGGCGGAGGCGTCGAAGTCGGTGCCGCTGGTGTATTGGCTGGGGTCGAATCCGGCAGGGCTGGCTTCGGAGCAGTAGACCAGGGTGGTGGCGGCTTGGGCGGTTTGTGCGAGTGATGCGGTTGTGGCGAGGGCGAGTGCGAGCAGAAGTGGTTTGACGGTGGTTCTTTCCATGGAGTCCCCGGGATTTGAGCAGCGATATTTTCCTGAGAGTAGCGTTGTTGGCGGGGAGGGTGGAAATATCGTTTTTTGAGGGGGACCCCTCTATCCGGGCATAGTCTGCCGGTCTTTGCGTTGATGGCGGACTGTAGGAGCTGCCGAAGGCTGTGATCTTTTGATCTTAAAAATCAACGTCAAAAGATCGCAGCCTTCGGCAGCTCCTACGCAAAGCGGTGTCAGGCGGGCGTTGTGGGTGAAGTTAATCCGTTTCACGTTGCTTGAATGAGCGCGTGGCTCACGCCGTATACCGGGCCCGACTAAAAAACAGCGCAGCCCCGAGGGCGATAGCATTGGTTGAAACGATGCCCAGATCGAAGCCGGCGATGAAAGGCGGCAGCATAAAAATACTCGAAAACCCCAGAGCGAACAGGGTGATGCCCAGCCATTTTCTGAGGCCATAGGATTTCAGATAGAAGAACAACAGCAGGAATACTGCATAAGCCACGGCGTACAGGCCATATTCGTTCATGATCTCACCCGCCTTGAGTCTTGATGATCATGGACGATCCTGAGTGCTGAGGGCCTATGCCACCGCTGACCTGTGCATCCAGGCTGACGATGACATCGCCGGCGTGATAAGTCGGCAATTTGCTCAGCGTGAACTCGCGGACTGCCCATCCCACCGGGATGGCCGCACCGGGCATGAATTTACCTGCCGCTGCCCCGAAAACACCACTGGTGAGGTTGGCGATACTTGTTCGTTGAGCATTGAGTAAATCCCCCTGTTGCCGGGTCAGGGGTTTGGAGATCCCGACCATCATTTGGCAAGGCAAATCCTTGGCGAGCATTTTGTCATAGAGCTCTACCACCAGATTGCTCACTTCATAGTGGGCGGCTTTCGCTTCACCAAAATGCAGTGTTCTGAGGCTACCCCGTTCACCGGCTGACAGGGTGAAGCGCGATACGTTGAAGACAATTCCATGGTTGCCGGAAAACTGATCCCTTTCAAACTTCAATGCTCGCGTCCTTATCGAGTCTGGAAAGGCAGGGAGTTTCTCTTAGCTCCTGGGCTTTCGCAAATGCAAAATCAAAAGCAGCTGAGGCGGCCTGTTTACTCGCGTGTACACCGCCCTGCCGTTTTCGTGTCCGGGTTATCGCATCAAGGCATCAACACTTCAATCGCCCCATCCGCTGTCATGCTGACCTGGCTGGTGCCGGCTTCAACTTCTGGCGTCACCGGTGCCGAATCCATGCCGGCGGCTTTCATCATCATCGGCCCGCGCATGTACGGTTGTGGATAGCCGTTGCTGTTGAGGTTCAGGTTGACGATTTTGTAGCTCTTGCCGCCCAGGGCGTCGGTGGCCAGTTGGGCGCGGGCCTTGAAGGCGGTCACGGCTTCTTTGAGCAGGGCGTCTTCGCTGGCTTTGCGGGTTGGCGTTGCGATGGCGAAGTCCATGCCGCCCATTTTCAGGTCGGTGAGCAATTCGCCGGTGAGTTTGGACAGGGCGGCGAAGTCCGAGCTTTCCAGGCGCAGTTCGGCGCGTTCGCGCCAGCCGGTGATTTTCTGGCCTTTGGTGTCGTAGATCGGGTAGCTGTTGCGGCTGCCTTGGCGCAGGGTGATGTCCTTGACCTGTTTGGCCTGGGCCAGCGCCTTGTTCATGGTAGTGCTGACGTCGGCGGCGAGTTTGGCCGGGTCGGTGTTTTGTTCTTCGGTGTAGAGGGTCACGATCATCAGGTCGCGGGCCACTTCCTGGCTGACTTCGGCGCGCAGGGAGATCTGGTTGTAATGCAACTCGTCGACGGCCAGGGCCGGGAGGCTGGCGGCGGTGCCAACGCTTAGGGCAAGAAGGGCGGCGCTGCGGCGCAATGTGTGCATGAAAAGCTCCTTGGACGATGCGCAGGGGTTAGGGTCCGAACCTGCGTGAAACCATCAGACTCTAGCTTCAATGGTCCGTTTCGCACAGTTACAACTTCTATACAGTCTCAACCGGTGCCGGGCTTTTGTGGCGAGGGAGCTTGCTCCCGCTCGGCTGCGAAGCAGTCGCAAAGTCGGTATGCGTGGTTTGCCAGTTTCACCCGGTTGAATGGTTGGGGTCCGCTTCGCAGGCCGACGTGAGCAAGCTCCCTCGCCACAGGGGCTCATCGGCGAAGCATTCACTTATAAATCCATGAGCCGCAACTGTGGTCGTTTGCCGCACTTTCGCCTCTCAGGCCCGCGGCTTGGTTATACTCCGTGCGATCCGCCTGGAGCGCTCATCAGGAGAGCTCATGCTCGCCCCCGTACAATTGACTTCCGCCACTCGCCAGAACCTCTGGCGGCTGACTTTCATCCGGATTCTGGTGCTCGCCGCCCAGGCCGGCTCCGTAGGCCTGGCCTACTGGCTCCAGCTGCTGCCGTTGCCGTGGGTGCCGCTGGCGATGACCCTGGGCTGTTCGACGCTGTTGTGTGTGTTCACCGCCGTGCGCCTGCGCACTTCGTGGCCGGTTACCGAGCTTGAATACGCCCTGCAACTGGCCTGCGACCTGTTTATCCACAGCGCCTTGTTGTATTTCTCCGGTGGTTCGACCAACCCGTTCGTCTCTTATTACCTGGTGCCGCTGACCATCGCCGCCGTGACGCTGCCGTGGCGCTATTCGGTGATTCTGTCGGGTATCGCCCTGGCGCTGTATACGTTGCTGCTGGCGCGGTTCTACCCGCTGGAAACCTTCCCCATCGCCCGGGAAAACCTGCAGATCTACGGCATGTGGTTGAGTTTTGCCTTGGCCGCCGCCGTCATCACCTTCTTTGCTGCACGCATGGCTGAAGAGCTGCGTCGGCAGGAAGAGCTGCGTGCGATCCGTCGCGAGGAAGGCCTGCGCGATCAGCAATTGCTGGCCGTCGCGACTCAGGCTGCCGGTGCCGCTCATGAACTGGGCACGCCGCTGGCGACCATGAGCGTGTTGCTCAAAGAGATGCAGCAGGATCACCCCGACCCGATGTTGCAGGACGATTTGAAGGTTTTGCAGGATCAGGTCAAGTTGTGCAAGGAAACCTTGCAGCAACTGGTGCGCGCCGCCGAGGCCAACCGTCGTATGGCGGTGGAGATGCAGGATGTCACCGACTGGCTCGACGAAGCGCTCAACCGCTGGCACCTGATGCGTCCTGAGGCCAGTTATCGCTTCCAGCGTCTGGGCCAGGGCACGGTGCCGCGCATGGCGCCGCCGCCGGATTTGACTCAAGCGCTGTTGAACCTGCTGAACAACGCCGCCGATGCCTGCCCTGAAGGCTTGCAAGTGACCCTGGACTGGACCGTCGAAGACTTGACCATCAGCATTCGCGACCATGGTGCCGGTGTACCGCTGGCTATCGCCGAGCAGATCGGCAAACCGTTTTTTACCACCAAGGGCAAAGGTTTCGGCCTGGGCCTGTTTTTGAGCAAGGCCAGCGTGACACGCGCCGGCGGCTCAGTGAAACTCTACAGTCATGAGGAAGGCGGCACGCTCACCGAGCTGCGCCTGCCCCGTGTCGCCCGAGGAGACGAACATGAGTGACGAGATCCAAGTTGAAGGCGAAGAACTGCCGCATTTGCTGCTGGTAGACGACGATGCAACCTTCACCCGCGTGATGGCCCGCGCCATGGCCCGCCGTGGTTTTCGCGTCAGCACCGCAGGTTCCGCCGAAGAGGGCCTGACCATCGCCCAGGCCGATATCCCTGATTACGCCGCGCTGGACCTGAAAATGGACGGCGATTCAGGCCTGGTGTTGCTGCCCAAGCTGCTCGAACTCGACCCGGACATGCGCGTGGTGATCCTCACCGGTTACTCGAGCATTGCCACTGCCGTCGAGGCAATCAAGCGCGGCGCCTGCAATTACCTGTGCAAACCGGCGGATGCCGATGACGTGCTGGCCGCGCTGCTCTCCGAGCACGCCGACCTCGACAGCCTAGTGCCGGAAAACCCGATGTCCGTGGACCGTCTCCAGTGGGAGCACATCCAGCGCGTCCTGACCGAGCACGAAGGCAACATCTCCGCCACCGCCCGTGCCCTGGGCATGCACCGCCGCACGCTGCAGCGCAAACTGCAGAAGCGTCCGGTCCGTCGCTGAACGAGCGCTGAACGGTTATCGCCAGCTCTCGCGATCACACGAGCCGATCATCTATGATCGGTTCGTGTGTGTTCTTTTCTTTATCGAGCCTTATCCATGAATCAGAACGCTGAATATTCCGCGGTCAACGATGCTGTGCGCGGGCAGTTTTTTCGCAAAGTGTGGGCGATGACCACGCCTTACTGGCGCAGCGAAGAGAAGGGCAAGGCCTGGACGCTGTTGATCGCTGTGATTGCGCTGTCATTGTTCAGCGTGGCGATTTCGGTGTGGATCAACAGTTGGTACAAAGACTTCTATAACGCCCTGCAAAAGAAGGACGAAGCAGCCTTCTGGCAGCTGATTCTGTATTTCTGCGGCATCGCCGCCGTGGCGATTCTTGGCGCGGTGTATCGGCTTTATCTGACTCAGATGCTGACCATTCGCTGGCGAGCCTGGCTCACCGAAAAGCACTTCGCCCGCTGGCTAGGCAGCAAGAATTACTATCAGCTGGAGCAGGGCGGTTACACCGATAACCCGGACCAGCGGATTTCCGAAGACCTCAATAAGTTCACCACCAACACCTTGGGCCTGGGCCTTGGGCTGATACGGAACATCGTCAGCCTGGTGTCGTTTTCGATCATTTTGTGGGGCGTGTCGGGCAGCATCGAAGTGTTTGGCTTCACGATCCCCGGCTACATGTTCTGGTGCGCACTGGTTTACGCCGCCGTCGGCAGCTGGCTGACGCATGTGATCGGTCGTCGCTTGATCAGCCTCAACAACAACCAGCAACGTTTCGAAGCCGACTTGCGTTTCTCCATGGTGCGGGTCCGCGAAAATGCGGAGAGCATTGCGCTGTACAACGGCGAACCCAACGAGAACCGTCGTCTGAGCAGTCGCTTCGGCCTGGTTTGGCACAACTTCTGGGACATCATGAAAGTGTCCAAGCGCCTGACTTTCTTCACCGCCGGCTATGCCCAGATTGCAATCATCTTTCCATTCATGGTCGCTGCGCCGCGTTACTTCGCCGGCAAGATCGAACTTGGTGAGCTGATGCAAATCAACTCCGCGTTCGGCAATGTGCAGGAGAACTTCAGCTGGTTCATCAGCGCGTACCAGGACCTTGCCGAGTGGCGCGCCACCTGTGATCGTCTGCTGAGTTTCCGTCAGGCCATGACCGACAACGAAGAGCGCGCGCCGGCTATCGACGTGCAGAATCAGGGTTCGGCACTACGGGTGCATAACCTTGGTCTTGACCTCGCTGACGGTCGTCATTTGCTGACCAATGCCGACATGACCGTGGAGGAGGGCGAGCGCGTCATGCTCAGCGGTCGTTCCGGCAGCGGCAAGTCGACCTTGCTGCGAGCGATGGGGCACCTTTGGCCAGCCGGCCACGGCAGCATTCGCCTGCCGACGGCGCGTTATCTGTTCCTGCCGCAAAAACCCTATCTGCCGATTGGCAGCCTGCGTGAGGCGTTGAGTTATCCACAACCGGGCGACACCTACCCGCACGAGCGCTACGTCCACGTGCTGGAAACCAGCCGCTTGCCGCACCTGGTTTCACGTCTGGATGAAGCCAATCACTGGCAGCGCATGCTTTCGCCGGGTGAGCAGCAACGTCTGGCCTTCGCCCGTGCGCTGCTGTATGCGCCGCAATGGCTGTACATGGACGAAGCCACCTCGGCGATGGACGAAGAGGATGAAGCGTCGTTGTATCAGGCGTTGATCGATGAATTGCCGGGGCTGAGCATTGTCAGCGTCGGCCATCGCAGCAGCCTGAAACGTTTCCATCCACGGCATGTGCGCATCGAGAATGGTCACCTGGTGGACCAGGCCGTGACCGCCTGAACCTGTGGGAGCGTGGCTTGCCCGCGATGAACGATAACGCGGTTCGTCAGGAAACCGCGTCAAGGCCATCGCGGGCATGCCACGCTCCCACAGGTCAACGGTGATCGTACAACCCGCATGCGCTATGATGCGGTTTCAGCCGTTTTTTCGAGACAGACGTTCACCATGGAAAACCCGATCGACGCACCTCGCCTCCCTCGCAAGCGCCGCAGCCTCGCACAGGAATTGGTGACGGTGTTGTCCGAGCAGATCCGCGACGGTCAGCTCAAGCGTGGCGACAAATTGCCCACCGAGTCGGCGATCATGAATGCCCATGGCGTCAGCCGCACCGTGGTGCGTGAAGCGATCTCCCGTTTGCAGGCCGCAGGGCAAGTGGAAACCCGTCACGGCATCGGCACCTTCGTGCTCGACACCCCGAGCCCGAGCGGTTTTCGCATCGACCCGGCGACCGTGGTGACCTTGCGCGACGTATTGGCGATTCTGGAACTGCGCATCAGCCTGGAAGTGGAGTCCGCCGGCCTTGCCGCGCAACGTCGCAGCCCGGAGCAGTTAGCAGCGATGCGTGAGGCGCTGGACGCCCTCAACGAAAGTGCCGCCCACGCCGGCGATGCCGTGGCGTCGGACTTCCAGTTCCACCTGCAAATCGCCCTGGCCACCGGCAACCGCTACTTCACCGACATCATGACCCACCTGGGCACCAGCATCATTCCGCGCACACGCCTCAACTCCGCGCGCCTGGCCCATGACGACCAGCAGCACTACATGAGTCGCCTGAGCCGTGAACACGAAGAGATTTACGATGCGATTGCCCGGCAGGATTCCGATGCGGCGCGAGCGGCGATGCGCTTGCACCTGACCAATAGCCGCGAGCGGCTGCGCCAGGCGCATGAAGAGGCGCAGGCGCAAGGTTGAACGGTGCGTGGCAGGAAATCGTTCTACTCAAAAAAGCGCCTGACCGGTAAACGATCAGGCACGATGAGGGTCAGGCTTCGATAAACAGTATCAGGGGCTCAGAACACGGCTCCAGACTCGACTCGTCCGCGAGTTTGTAGCGCAATTCCACTTCTGTGTTCAGGTACTTATCCAGTTCTGTTTTGGGGATTCGCAGTTCAATTCCCGTCAGTTT
Source organism: Pseudomonas sp. GW821-FHT01E10 (assembly GCF_059422365.1). Lineage (NCBI taxonomy): Bacteria > Pseudomonadati > Pseudomonadota > Gammaproteobacteria > Pseudomonadales > Pseudomonadaceae > Pseudomonas > Pseudomonas sp. GW821-FHT01E10. The sequence goes on along the minus strand of NZ_JBWKWT010000016.1, from coordinate 6,201 downwards.
TACCATGTCGTCGCAGGCGTCATCCCAGACGCCGGTAGGCTCTGCGAGGCCCTCCCAGTCAGGCTCTTCCGTATTTGTGCCGAGGATCGGGTAGACATCCCAGTTCGGCGGAATATCGTTCGGGTCCGGCACGCGGACGATCAAGTCTTCACTTAGGGTCGATAGCTGGATGGTTGCCCGATCGGCTGAGTACTCCGGGAACTGCGGAAGGTGTGCAATAGCAAAAGTCATGTTGAATCGCTCTCCTTGAAAGATCTGCCGCGATCCTTCGCGGCAGTCGTCGCACTTTACCGGGCGCATCGGTGATCTGCCGAACCCGATCATGACCAGGCATTTCAAGGTTCAACACTGCGCGCAGGCAATGATCCTGGGGCGTTGAGTGAAAAATTCCCGAGGGTGCTCTTCCGACAACGTATCTCTCTTCTGAGCTTGAAAGGCGCCGCTTTCACCCCTTTAAACAACAATGTTGTCTGACAAAAATACCCACCCAGCGATGAAATGCAGTTGACGGTTGTATTTTAAGTTGTACGATGACCTACAACTTCGGCGAAAGCTGAACGGTTTTCTCACACAACGTTGCTACCCAGGGTGTTCGAATAATGAATCCACAAGAACTGAAGTCCATCCTCTCTTCCGGCTTGCTGTCGTTCCCGGTCACCGACTTCAATGCCCAGGGCGATTTCCATCGCGCGGGCTACATCAAGCGTCTCGAGTGGCTGGCCCCATACGGCGCCTCGGCGTTGTTCGCCGCAGGCGGTACCGGTGAGTTCTTCTCTCTGGCGGCCAGCGAATATTCGGAAATCATCAAGACTGCGGTCGACACCTGCGCCAGCAGCGTGCCAATCCTCGCCGGTGTCGGTGGTTCGACCCGCCAGGCTATCGAATACGCTCAGGAAGCCGAGCGCCTGGGGGCCAAAGGCCTGTTGCTGCTGCCGCACTACCTGACCGAAGCCAGCCAGGACGGCGTTGCCGCGCACGTTGAAGCCGTGTGCAAATCGGTAAAAATCGGCGTGGTGGTTTACAACCGCAATGTCTGCCGCCTGACCGCGCCGCTGCTGGAACGACTGGCCGAGCGCTGCCCGAACCTGATCGGCTACAAGGATGGCCTGGGCGATATCGAGCTGATGGTGTCGATCCGTCGCCGTCTCGGCGATCGTTTCAGCTACTTGGGCGGCTTGCCGACTGCTGAAGTCTACGCCGCGGCCTACAAGGCTTTGGGCGTACCGGTTTATTCCTCGGCGGTGTTCAACTTCATCCCGAAAACCGCGATGGATTTCTACCACGCCATTGCTCGCGAAGATCACGCCACCGTCGGCAAGATCATCGATGACTTCTTCCTGCCGTACCTGGATATCCGCAACCGCAAGGCCGGTTACGCGGTGAGCATCGTCAAGGCCGGGGCAAAAATCGCCGGCTATGACGCAGGCCCGGTGCGTGCACCGCTGACTGATCTGACGGGCGAAGAGTACGAAATGCTCGCCGCGCTGATCGACAAGCAGGGCGCGCAGTAACACTCGATAAAACCAGGGCCGCTGAGCGATCAGCGGCTTTTTGCGTGAGGAGATTTGTTGTGGCAGATGCAAAGCGTTTTGATAACTACATCAACGGTGAATGGGTGGCGGGCAGTGATTACTGCGCCAACATCAACCCGTCCGAGCTGAGCGATACCCTCGGCGACTATGCCAAGGCTGATCTGGCGCAGGTCAACGCCGCCATCGACGCCGCCCGCGCCGCGTTCCCGGCGTGGTCCACTTCCGGTATTCAGGCTCGGCACGATGCGCTGGATAAAGTCGGCAGCGAGATCCTCGCCCGTCGCGAAGAACTCGGCACGTTGCTGGCCCGGGAAGAGGGCAAGACCCTGCCCGAAGCCATCGGCGAAGTGACCCGCGCCGGCAACATCTTCAAGTTCTTCGCCGGTGAATGCCTGCGTCTGTCCGGTGACTACGTGCCGTCGGTGCGTCCGGGCGTCAATGTCGAAGTCACTCGCGAAGCGCTGGGCGTGGTCGGCCTGATCACGCCATGGAACTTCCCGATCGCGATCCCGGCGTGGAAAATCGCTCCAGCTTTGGCTTACGGCAACTGCGTGGTGCTGAAACCTGCCGATCTGGTACCGGGCTGTGCCTGGGCACTGGCGGAAATCATCTCCCGCGCCGGTTTCCCGGCCGGCGTGTTCAACCTGGTGATGGGCAGCGGGCGAGTAGTCGGCGAGGCGCTGGTCAACAGCCCGAAAGTCGATGGCATCAGCTTCACCGGTTCGGTCGGCGTGGGCCGGCAGATCGCGGTCAATTGCGTGTCGCGCCAGGCCAAGGTGCAGCTGGAGATGGGCGGCAAGAACCCGCAGATCATTCTCGACGATGCCGACCTCAAGCAAGCGGTCGAACTGTCGGTGCAGAGCGCGTTCTACTCCACCGGCCAGCGTTGCACCGCGTCGAGCCGTCTCATCGTCACCGCCGGGATTCACGACAAATTCGTCGAAGCCATGGCTGAGCGCATGAAGTCGATCAAGGTCGGTCATGCGTTGAAGTCCGGCACCGACATCGGCCCTGTGGTCTCGCAAGCGCAGTTGGAACAGGACCTGAAGTACATCGACATCGGCCAGTCCGAAGGTGCGCGTCTGGTCAGCGGCGGTGGTCTGGTGACGTGCGACACCGAGGGTTACTTCCTCGCCCCGACGCTGTTTGCCGACAGCGAAGCTGCGATGCGCATCAGCCGCGAAGAGATCTTCGGCCCGGTGGCCAACATCGTTCGCGTAGCGGATTACGACGCTGCACTGGAAATGGCCAACGACACCGAGTTCGGCCTGTCGGCGGGTATCGCCACTACGTCGCTGAAGTACGCCAACCACTTCAAGCGCCATTCCCAGGCCGGGATGGTGATGGTCAACCTGCCGACCGCCGGTGTGGATTACCACGTTCCGTTCGGTGGGCGTAAAGGTTCATCCTATGGTTCACGTGAGCAAGGTCGCTATGCGCAAGAGTTCTACACGGTCGTAAAAACTGCCTACATCGGTTCCTGATACGCCGCAATACCTGTAGGCGCCGGCTCCCATAAAAGCCGGCGCCTACAAATAAATCGTTATTACCCGCATAAAAATAATCAGTGGGAGTACATCTACAATGCAATCGACCAAGCCGACTCACGTCCGCTATTTGATTTTGCTCATGCTGTTTCTGGTGACCACGATCAACTACGCCGACCGGGCGACCATCGCGATCGCCGGCTCCAGCCTGCAAAAAGACCTCGGCATCGACGCGGTCACTCTCGGTTATATCTTCTCCGCATTCGGTTGGGCCTACGTGGCCGGGCAAATTCCCGGTGGCTGGTTGCTGGACCGGTTCGGTTCGAAAAAAGTCTATGCCCTGAGCATCTTTACCTGGTCGCTGTTCACCGTACTGCAAGGCTATGTCGGTGAGTTCGGGCTTTCCACCGCCGTCGTCGCGCTGTTCATGCTGCGCTTTCTGGTGGGCCTGGCCGAAGCGCCATCCTTCCCCGGCAACGCACGCATCGTAGCGGCGTGGTTCCCGACCGCAGAACGCGGCACCGCCTCGGCGATCTTCAACTCGGCGCAATACTTCGCCACCGTACTGTTTGCGCCGCTGATGGGCTGGATCGTCTACAGCTTCGGCTGGCAGCACGTGTTCATCGTCATGGGCGTGATCGGCATCATCTTCTCGGGGATCTGGCTGAAAGTTATCCACAGTCCGCGCCAGCACCCGATGATCAACGACGCCGAGTTCAAGCACATCGCCGACAACGGCGGCATGGTCGACATGGACCAGGACAAAGGTAAAGGCAAAAAGGTCGACGGTCCGAAGTGGGACTACATCCGCCAGTTGCTGACCAACCGCATGATGCTCGGCGTGTACCTGGGCCAGTACTGCATCAACGGCATCACCTACTTCTTCCTGACCTGGTTCCCGGTGTACCTGGTGCAAGAACGCGGCATGACCATCCTCAAGGCCGGTTTCATTGCCTCGTTGCCGGCAATCTGCGGGTTTATCGGTGGCGTGCTCGGCGGAGTGATTTCTGACTATCTGCTGCGTAAGGGCCACTCGCTGACCTTCGCCCGCAAGGCGCCGATCATCGCCGGTCTGCTGGTTTCCAGCAGCATCGTGGCTTGCAACTATGTCGATATCGAATGGATGGTGGTCGGCTTCATGGCCCTGGCCTTCTTCGGCAAAGGCGTGGGCGCGTTGGGCTGGGCGGTAGTGTCCGATACCTCGCCGAAACAGATCGCCGGTTTGAGTGGTGGCCTGTTCAACATGTTCGGCAACATTGCGTCGATCACCACGCCGATTGTCATCGGTTACATCATCAGCTCCACCGGCTCCTTCAAATGGGCGCTGGTGTTCGTCGGTTGCAACGCGCTGGTCGCGGTATTCAGCTACCTGGTGATCGTTGGCCCGATCAAACGTGTGGTACTCAAAGAGCCGCCAGTCAGCGGTCCTGAAACGAACAACAAGTTATCTGAAGCGCATTCCTGAGGAGCGGCGTCATGCAGTTGATTGAACATTCCGACTCGCCGCGCTACATCCGCCTGCACGAGCGGGACAATGTGGTGATCGTGGTCAACGATCAGGGCGTGCCGGCCGGCACCCAATTCCCCGATGGCCTGGTCACCGTGGATTTCGTGCCGCAGAGCCACAAGGTCACCCTCGAGGACATTCCCGCGGGCGGCCAGGTGATTCGATACGGCCAGACGATCGGCTACGCGTTGCAGCCGATTCCTCGCGGCAGTTGGGTCAAGGAAGATCAACTGCGCATGCCCACCGCGCCACCGCTGGACAGCTTGCCGCTATCCACCGAAGTGCCGGCCGCGCAGGCACCGCTGGAAGGCTTCACCTTCGAGGGCTATCGCAACGCCGACGGCACCGTCGGCACGCGCAACATTCTCGGCATCACCACCACCGTGCAGTGCGTCACCGGCGTGCTGGATCACGCGGTAAAACGCATCAAGGACGAGTTGCTGCCCAAGTACCCGAACGTCGATGACGTGGTGGCGCTGACCCACAGTTACGGCTGTGGCGTGGCGATCACCGCCACCGACGCGTACATCCCGATCCGCACCGTGCGCAATCTGGCGCGCAACCCGAACCTGGGGGGCGAGGCGCTGGTAATCAGCCTGGGCTGCGAGAAATTGCAGGCCGGGCAGGTGATGCATGAGAACGATAGCTCGGTGGATTTGAGCGAGCCGTGGTTGTATCGCTTGCAGGATTCCAGTCACGGTTTTACCGAGATGATCGAGCAGATCATGGCGCTGGCCGAAACCCGTTTGAAGAAGCTCGATCAACGCCGCCGGGAAACCGTGCCTGCGTCCGAGCTGATCCTCGGCATGCAGTGCGGCGGCAGCGATGCGTTCTCCGGGATCACCGCCAACCCGGCCCTGGGCTATGCCTCGGACCTGTTACTGCGGGCCGGTGCGACGGTGATGTTTTCCGAAGTCACCGAAGTGCGCGATGCGATTTACCTGCTGACGTCCCGGGCGGAAACTGAAGAAGTCGCTCAGGAACTGGTGCGGGAAATGGACTGGTACGACCGTTACCTGGCCAAGGGCGAAGCGGATCGCAGCGCCAACACCACGCCGGGGAACAAGAAGGGCGGGTTGTCGAACATTGTCGAGAAGTCCTTGGGCTCGATCGTCAAGTCCGGCAGCAGTGCGATCAACGGGGTGCTTGGCCCTGGGGAACGGTTCAAGCGCAAAGGGCTGATTTTCTGCGCGACCCCGGCCAGTGATTTTGTCTGCGGGACGTTGCAGTTGGCGGCGGGGATGAACCTGCATGTGTTCACCACCGGGCGTGGTACGCCTTATGGATTGGCGATGGCGCCAGTGGTGAAGGTCTCGACTCGCACAGAACTGGCGCAGCGCTGGCCGGACCTGATCGACATCGATGCCGGGCGGATTGCCACCGGGCGGGCGTCGATCGAAGACCTCGGCTGGGAGTTGTTCCACTACTACCTGGACGTGGCCAGCGGCAAGAAACAGACGTGGGCGGAGCAGCACAAGCTGCATAACGACATCACCTTGTTCAACCCGGCGCCGATCACGTAAGACAGCGTTATCGTTCATTGCGGGCTTGTCCGCGAAGGGGCCTTGGAACTGACTGAAGGTTTCAAGAATGTACCCTGTCTAGTCCTGAAATAGGTTTACACCTGTTTCACCCTCAAAACGCCCGATGCACCGCATCGGGCGTTTTGCATTTC
>NZ_JBWKWT010000015.1:31646-124458 GCF_059422365.1 Pseudomonas sp. GW821-FHT01E10 | reverse complement strand
AGATGATTCCGAATATCTACGGACTTCACGTAGAGACGCCCCGTCCCTATCGACGCTGACGTTTTCACACAGCCTGGGTCGAAAGTTTCCCCTCACCACTGACAGCTTTCGGCCAGAGGCTGATTGTTGAAATCGACTGAAATCGCCACTCAATGGTCAAGCCTATAAACTTGCGGATGACTCAAGGTGCGTATCACTTCCTGCCAGTCGCCGTAATTCGCTCACATCGGCGAACCACTCATGGGACTGAAGACTGTGGAATGCATCATATGCTCCATACCCCCAGGCGACCGCACCAAAGGCGATACCGGCAGTCGCTGCTGCTTCACCATCCGTAGGTTGGTCGCCGATGTAGATAACTTCCTCTTGCGCCACGTCGAATTTGCGCATGACACGGCGCAAGCGAGACGCTTTGCCGAAAATGGAGGCGCCGCACTCGAAGGCCCGGATATGTTGACAGCTGGAGCCCAAAATTTGCTTGATATTTTCTTGGGAGTTAGAAGATACCACCGCCAGAATCAGTCCTCTCTCGTCAAGATGGGCGAGGGTATTTGCAATGTTATTGAACAGTGGGATCGAGCTTCGATGTTTCTTCATCAAGCTCATGAAGGTTCGCGCCACCAGAGGCAACTTCCAGCGAGGCATTCCGATATGAGCCATGATCTCCCGAGCCCCCTGCTTGCGCAAACCGTCCAACTCTTGCGGGTGAATTCGACTGAATGCGTGTCTGTCAGCAACCTGGTTGAACACTGAAACAAAGAACGGAAAGGAATCAGCGAGCGTGCCGTCAAAGTCGAAAATGGCAAGCCGGTATGACATGTAAAAGCTCCTTCCTGTAGTGGTGGCAGCCGAGTCCAGGCGGCTGCTTGTGCTGGGCGATTGATTCACCCGATTGGTGGGAAAGGCGCATTATCCCTGCTCCGGAATCTGCCCGGAATGAGTAAGTGGCTTAACGCTGTTGCCGTATCTGACTACCTTCAAGGCTCGCCGAGCATATTCCGATGATTGCCAAGGCCAAAGTCGTTTTTCTCGCCACCCGCAATCACCTCAACCATCCGCTTCAGCACTCCTTCACGGCGATGCATGGGAGTAAACGTCCCATCGATGTGGGGCGGCATTCTATCGAACGACAAATCAGCGACAGGGATCGTCATCAATGCAATGCTGACCGAGCCGTTGTTCGCCGCGCTGCTGACGTTTGTGGTGCTCAATGAAGTACCGCGCGAAAGCCTGTACGCAGGGGCAGTACTGATCATCGTCGGCCTGTGTTTTTCCAATGAGCTGATCCGCTTGGGCAGCAAAGCATCCGTCCCTTCGACCGAGTGAGCTATTTTCGGATCCTGATTGCTTTAGCAATCAGTGGTTTTGAAGTGCTTTCAGGGCTTTGTCGTTTCTGGGGATGCGAGCGAGCAGCCCCTCTAAGCCCCAGCAATCTCCACTGAACCTACCGCGCCCCAACCACGTCCAGCCGAAGAAGGCTAGAGAACACGCGAGGCCACGCTGTGCATCAGTTCCGCGCACGGATGCACAGCGTATTTCTCACGCAGAAGAGACCGAGTCGTCTTCGTTTGTTTTCAGCTACCCGTTACCACACAGCAATATGGGAATCGGCCCGCGGCTCGGTGCCGCCGCACAACACACCGGTGTCCGGGTCGCGGATGATGATCTGCCCTCGGCCATAGTTGATCAGGTCGCAATCGACCTGAACCTTATGTCCGCGCCGGGCCAGCGAAGCGGCCAAGTCCCTCGACGCCCCCTGCTCGATGCCGACTTTCATGCCTCCCAGCCATTGCCATCGCGGTGCGTCCAGCGCAGCTTGAGGATTGAGACCAAAATCCACCAGGTTCATGACCATCTGCACATGGCCTTGGGGCTGCATGTAGCCACCCATGACGCCGAACGGTCCCACCGGCGCGTCACCTTTACTGATGAAGCCAGGAATGATGGTGTGGAAGGTCTTTTTGCCCGGTGCCAGGCAGTTGGCGTGGTCAGGGTCGAGACTGAATTCCTGCCCACGGTTCTGCAACGCGATGCCGCTGTCTGGCAGCACCACGCCAGAACCGAAGCCGTGGTAGTTACTCTGGATGAAGGACACCATATTGCCCTGCGCATCTGCCGTGGCCAGGTACACCGTACCGCTGGCGTGAGGATCGCCGGGATCAGGTTGCTGAGCCTGATCAACGATCTGTTCACGGCGTTGGCTGCTATAGGTGTCGCTGAGAAGATCAGCCACCGCCACACGCATGTGCAGCGGATCGGTGATGTAATGCAGGCCATCGCTGTAGGCCAGCTTCATGGCTTCCAATTGACGATGCCAGGTCTGCTGGCTGTCTCGGTGATCGAAGTCGAAACCCTGAAGGATTTTCAGGGTCATCAGGGCCACCAATCCTTGCCCGCTTGGAGGGATTTCCCACACATCGTAGCCGCGGTAATTGATGCTGATCGGGTCCACCCATTGAGCGCGATAGTCCTGCAGGTCGCTGGCTCGCAGGTAGCCGCCGGTGGCGCGGGAATGGGCATCCAGACGCTGAGCCAGAGCACCGCGATAGAGGCTTTCGCAAGCGCTGTCCGCCAGTTCTTCCAGCGTTCGGGCTTGCGCCGGGTTGCGGAATAATTCACCGGCCTTTGGCGCACGGCCATCAATCAGGAACGTGTCGAACCAGGCGTCTAGCACCGGGTCTCGATGGGGGCTGAATTCATCCAGAGCAGTCTGCCATTGTCGGGCGACCACCGGCGACACTGGGAAGCCCTCCCGGGCCAGACTGATCGCGGGCTGCAGCAACTCGGCAAAGGGCAGCTTGCCGAACCGTCTGGACAACTCCGCCCAGGCCGAAGGACAACCGGGCACCGTGACCGGCGTCCAGCCATAAAGGGGCATCCGCTCGTGACCACACGCCTTGACTGCATCGATCGTCAGTGCCGCCGGCGCTTGGCCGTTGCCGTTCAGTCCGTGCAATTGGCCTTTGCTCCAGACCAGAGCAAAGGCGTCGCCGCCCAAGCCGCAGCCGGTGGGTTCAACTACCGTTAGCGCCGCCGCTGTAGCGATCGCGGCATCAATGGCATTGCCGCCGTTGCGCATGATTTCGATGCCGGCCTCGGCGGCCAGTGGCTGTGAAGCCGCGACCATGCCACGGCGGGCAAACACACTCTGGCGTTGCGACGGATAGGGATATTCGTGGGCAGAAAATTTCAACATGGCAAAAGCTCTTCCAAACAAAGATTCAATGGCCGCAGGTATCCGGTTCCATTGCCGGGTAAAAAAACCTGACTGAGAAGGTCACAGCACGCGGCTGAGAAAGGCCCGAGTTCGCGGGTGTGTCGGTCGACTGAAGATCTGCTCCGGCGGACCCTGCTCAATCAGTTCGCCCTGATCGAGAACCACCACGCGATCAGCGACTTCCCGGGCAAAACCCATTTCATGGGTGACCACTACCATGGTCATGCCGTCATCGGCCAACTGCTTCATCACCTGCAGGACCTCGCCGACGGTTTCCGGATCCAGGGCGCTGGTGGGCTCGTCGAACAGCATGGCTTGAGGTTTCATCGCCAACGCCCGGGCGATTGCCACGCGCTGCTGCTGTCCACCGGACAACATCGACGGGTAATGCATGGCCTTGTCCGCCAGGCCGACCCGGGCGAGCAAGGCCCGGGCCTGTTCCAACGCTTCGGCGCGTGGCACGCCGAGCACCTGGATCGGTGCCTCAATGATGTTTTCCAGCGCGGTCATGTGGGGGAACAGATTGAAACGTTGAAAGACCATGCCGATGTCCCGACGCTGGCGAGCGATGTTGCGCTCGGAGTCGCGCACCAGGCTGCCGTCGGCGCGCTCGCGATACCCCATGGAGCGACCGTTGACGCGTATGCGCCCGCCTTGAATGTCCTCCAGCAGATTAATGCAGCGAATGAAGGTGGTCTTGCCTGAACCCGATGCACCGATCAACACCACCACTTCACCGCGCCGCACCTGCAAGGAAATCCCCTTGAGAATCTCCAGGTCGCCAAAAGACTTATGAATGTCCAGGGCCTCGATAATCAGTTCTTCACTTTTGTGCGCCATGCTTAACGCCCTCTCAGCAATTTGAGCGTGCCGCGGCCAAACATGCGACTGCCGGCCGCTGGCGGTGCGGGTCGATCGGACTGTCCGAAACGCGCTTCCAGCCAACGCTGGAAGAAGCCCCAGAGGGTGGTCAGCAGCAGGAAATAAATCGCCACCACCAGGTACAGTTCAAATACCCGGAATGTCGCCGACGTGACCATTTGCGTACTCAGCAGCAACTCCTGCACGCCAATCACGCTGACCAGCGTCGTATTCTTGAGCATCACGTTGAATTCGTTGCCCAACGGCGGAACGATGACCCGGAACGCCTGAGGCAAAACGATACGCCGCATCAGTTTGGCGAAGGTCATGCCCAGCGAACGCCCAGCCTCATACTGTCCCTTGTCGACAGCGCCGATCCCGGCACGAATGATCTCGGCCATGTAGGCACCTTCGTTCAGGCCCAGGGCGATGATCGCTGCCTGAATATTGCCCGGCACCACCAAACCAAACAGTTCCACGTCCTCGAAACGGAAGATGCCGCCGGCCGCCAATGCGGTATAGAGAAAAACGATTTGCACCAACAGCGGAGTGCCGCGCATCAACCACACATAGAACCGTACCGGCAGGTTGAGCAACGGGTTGCGCGACAGACGCATCAGCGCCGCTGCCAGCCCAAGCACGCAGCCCAACACCATTGCCAGCACACTGATCAGGCAGGTCAACCAGAGCCCAGTGAGGTACACCCCGCTGGGCTGCAAAAGGTATTGCCAGAACACATCCCAATTGAAATTCATCGAGCGCTCGCCTCAGTCGAGTGTGTCGCTGGAAACATGCCATTTGCTCAACAACTGCACATAACTGCCGTCACTGCGCATGTCACTGATGATCTGCTGTACTGCGGTGGTGAGCTGGGAATCATCCTTGCGGGTCCCTAAACCCGTGAGAATCCGGCTGAAGGCTGGCACCCCCTCCTCGAATAAATCAGGCGCCATTGCGGCGTAGTAACCTGCTGTTTCTACGGTGGTGCCGTAAGCGTCCACCTGACTGATACGCAGCGCCTGGAAGGCGTCAGTATCACTGTTGTAAACCACCAGTTTCATCGGTGTCTTGCCAGCCTTGGTGAGCTTTTCATTCTCGGCGTCCAACAAGGTTTTGATCGTGGAGCCATTGAGCACTGCCACCTTGTGCCCAGACAGTCCATCCAGGGTTTTGATGCCCTTGGGATTGCCTTTGGGAACGACCACTGACTGGCTGGAATACATGTAGTTGACGATGTCGATCACTTCCCGGCGTTCGGGCTTGTCGAACAGCTGATCAACGATCATGTCGCACTGCTGGGCGAGCAATGCCGGCAGCAACCCGGAGAATGGAATGACCCGCCATTGCACCGGTTTGTCTCCGAGCCGTTTGGCGATTTCCAGCCCCAGATCGACAGTCAGGCCCCTGGGTTTTTGCGCCTCATCGAAAGACACCAAGGGTGGCGAGTCCATGCCCGAGCAATACGTGAGTTTTTCGGCCTTTTGCAGTCGTTCCGGCACTTGGGGCGTGGCGAACGCCCACTGTGCGCAGAATCCCAGGGATACAGCAGCAAGCAACACACGGCGTTTATGCATGACCAGACACTCCAGTTGTTTAGTAACGGGGCAGTACTCAAAGTCAACACACGGTCGGGCTCGAGCCCGATTCTATTTTTCCGATTGCAGGAACTGAATCAGCGCCGGCACTGTGCCCTCGATGTGCTGACGCACCACCGACTCGGCCTGGTCGGCATCGCCTGAGCGAATGGCATCAAGGATCACCGCGTGTTCCTGGCGGGCACTCAAGGGCTTTTCACCGTGTTGCAGCCACAGGCGCATGGGCGCCTCGATCAGCGAGTACAGGGCCGAGATTTGCTTCATCAAACGCGGACGGCCGCTGAGGCTGCACAGGTATTCATGGAAAGCCCGATGACGGCTGACCCATTCCGCGCTTTCGTCGCGGTAGTCATCCATCTCGTCCAGCATGCGTTCCAGAGCCGCCAGCTGACGCTCACCGATCTTGGCTACGGCGACGCGGATGGCCAGGCCCTCGAGGGCACTGCGCATCTCGAAGACTTCGTGCAGTTCGTCGATGTTCAGGCCGCTGACTATCGCCCCGCGGTTAGGCCGCAAGGTCACCAGGCCTTGAGCATCGAGGCGTCGGAAGGCTTCGCGCACCGGCATGCGGCTCATGCCGATCTCAGTGGCGATGTCCTCGGCGATCAACCGGTCGCCTTTGCGGTAACGACCGCCACAGATCGCTTCCAGCAGAAAGTTGTAAGCCTCCTCCTCGGCAGTCAGGGGCTGACGCTCAATGTAAGCGGGAGCGAATTGCATAAAGTCACCTTTTGCAGTTTTGTATCCAATTATCCATGGATTCAAAACAGCAGAAACCGTGCCAGGCTGCGTAGCACTGCTTCAAGCGCTTAATTGGAAAGGATTTTCGACTCAAGAGACGCTGATCTATAGATCAGCGTGGTACTCACCGTGCGCTACGAAATGGCCCAGTGCGCCCCAAATGGGTGAAAAATGGTACCCAGGTAACAAATCATTTCGCCGAATGCCCCCAAAGCCCTTGGCGCGTTCTCTGAGTAATTGCACAGACTTGCCCACCCATTTACATTCGGCCTGACCAGTCATTTGCAACGGATTTGACCAGCACGTTTCGCGGACATGACCGGCAGAGAATGGCCCAAAGCTGACCCCTCAGGATTTCGTACTCTCAGACCCCGCCCGCGAATTTGCACACCACTGACGACATATTGGTACGTCTGGAGAGGGGCATGACCACCACGCAAAAACTGACTCAAACAATGCTATGTGCATTGTCAGATCAACCAAAGGTTATGGTTTGTCATGAAATGAAAAAGCGCTGTCGCCAAATGAAAGGCTGGCGCGCGCCCCGTCTATAAACTCCTCCTCAAGCCTGCGCAGCAAGCCCAGGGCTCTCACGGGTGCGAAACACCTATGGAGAAATCCACGCATTTCCCACGAATGGAGAAGAGACAATGAGTGAGCGGTCGATCAAGCCACGGCTGATCGATACATCCTACGATTACCTGCTTCAACGTTGAATCTGGATAATTAAGAGTTTTAAAAAACTAATTCCATTAGTAAGCGCTTAATGCCCAACCTACAAATATATTACTGAAAACCCACGACCTACTGTGCACTCACCCTAATAGAACTCACACTTAAAAATACGCCCCTAGAACTACATTGCGGAAGACAAAAATAAGTAATGTTTTTGCGATTTGTTTTTTGTTGCATTCATGAATTTTATAATCAGAAACCATGACAAAACTTGCAGAGACATCACTTCAACACCCTCAATGCTGGAAGCTCGATATAAATAATCGAATCTTATTCGACGACGCCATTCAAATACACTTAACAAATATTGAGGGCATCATTGTAAAAAACATGCTCCTCAAGGAGGAACGCGTAATCAGTAGAGCAGAGCTAATTAGTAGTATTGGGAGAGATCCTGAGCTCTATCGCGGCCTGGAGATGAGTTTGAGTAGACTGCAAATAAAATTCAAGAAAAACGCAGGAGGACGGCATCTCTTTCGCGCAGTCAGAAATCGCGGCTACTGCCTCACTCAAGCCATACATATTAATGGGGAGCCGTCTCGGGAATTTACGTGAGGTAAGCGGCAATACACCCCTCGCATGGTCATATGGCTGATGATGACTAACGAACTTATGAATTTAGGGGTGGCCGTGGGCGCAGCATTCAAGATGAGTGAGTTCACTTTTTACGATTGACTTTGCGCTTTGATACTGGTGTAGCGGCGTTAAAAAACTGTCGCATAACTTCTAAGTTATGCGACGACTCACTCGGGCTTGACAGTAAAGGCTTTGTGATATCTCGTGACTCTGTCGCAGGTTCTCAATTATCTGCGACATGAAATGTGATAGATGTGACATTGAGAATGTTGGAATGTTAATCCGATATGCTCGTCCCCCACTCCCGGCAAAAATCTGGAGCCGCAGCAAGGCCTGCTGGCGAGTTTGTATCTGTCACGGTTGACCGGAAATGGCCGTTTTCAGCCGGCCGCGACCGACTGAAAACGCCCTATAGCAACCACTCGCAGTGGTGCGACAAATGTCCTGCGAGCTGTAATACCTTACTGCTCCGCCTGCCCTTGCAGATGTCGGTACCCAGCCGCCTGAATGAAATCGGCCAAATGCCAAATCGCTCCGTTGGCTGCCCAGAAGCCATCTCTGACTTCATCAAGGATGATCGAAGTCATGATGATCCGCTGGTCGTCCGCTGCTTGCGACCGGGTTACTGCTTGATGCAAACGCTGCACATAGTCGCTTCGCATGGCCTCATTCAGCACACCGCCGGGGACCTTAACCTGCACAATGCAGGGGATGGCTTGAGCGCTGATATCCACTGCGCCGCATGTCCAGGAGCCAGAAGCCACTTCGTCAATGAGAGTCCAGCACAGGCCCCGTTGACGTGGATCGTCGCCGATTTGCTCGACCGCGATGGCCACTTTCGTAATCTCTTCGCACAGCAGTGCCCGTTGTTCGCAAGTAAAAGAACCTTGAGGCACCTTGATCAGGATATTTGGCATACGGGTTAACGCTCGATGAAATGGAAGCGTTATTAAGTCAGCCCTCGACCACTGCAACCAGCGACCGATTTGACATCTTTCGTGCATAATCAGCCAATGAATGACTTCACGATTCTGGTAGTTCCTGGCGCCTTTTCCTCCAGTGTCGCACTGACTCTGGATATCCTTTCAACGGCGGCCGTACTCGCCCAGCGACTGGGCTCCGCTGTACCTCGCTGGCAAGTCTGTGGGGTGAACACGGATTGCGTGACGCTCGGCCACGGTATGCAGATTGCGGTTCAGCCCTTGGCTATCAACCCTGATGACCGCTCTTGCTGGATCATCCCCGGCATCGGAGTGGCTGACGCCCCCATGATCGAGCACCGATTACAACAGGCGGATATCGCTCTGCTGGTTCCGGCATTACGCGCGCATGTGCAGGCCGGGGGTAACGTAGCCGCATCATGTTCTGCGGTATTCGTGCTAAAAGCTGCAAACCTGCTCGCTGGGCGCTGTGTAACCACTTCTTGGTGGATGGCACCCTTACTCCAGCTGTGGGCGCCGGAGTGCCAGGTAGATGCCGAGCGCATGGTAATCCTCGATCCGCCGTTGATTACTGCGGGTGCAGCGCTAGGTCATAGCGATCTGATGTTGCATCTTCTGCGAAGCCATTTCTCCCCAGCTTTGGCAGATGGCGTTGCTCGGGCGCTACTGATCGATGGTCGGCAACTGCAATCGCCTTTTATGGTTCCGGCAATGATGGCTCAGGGGAACGAATTGATCGCACAATTGACGGCTCATATTGAAGCCTCGCTACCGGCGATTATCAGCGTCAGCACACTCGCATCCGACTTTGGTCTGTCAGAGCGGACCTTGTCTCGACACATCCACAAGGCCACCGGATATAGCCCGTTGCGGCTGATCCAGCGTGTCCAGGCCAATAAAGCCCGGGAACTGCTGGCAAACAGTAAATACTCAATCGACACCATTGCCGAACAAGTTGGATACAGAGATCCCACATCCCTGCGGCGACTGATGAAAAAAATGCTGAACGCAACACCTCGGCAACTGCGTTAACTGCTGCGACGATTTTTTTAATTCAATTATCCGATTTGGCGTGCGACTCAGGCAGTTCAATATTGGCCGTTTGCTGCCAGTCGCGAAGGGCTGCAATTGGCCGTTACTTGCCTGTCACGACCGCAGCCGACTGCTGCTTGATGCGAAGAGCCACCCGAGCTTGTATTAATCGGAGATTGTTCATTATCGATGTGCCCGCGCGAGGCCGACTGACTCACCGGCATTGCCCCACAAGCCCTAAAACCTGAAATGGCATTTAAATTTCTGTGCCTGCCTCTCATCTCTAAAATCATCGATTCTTTGAAATCACACCACCCATGTATTCATTTAAATCGCGTAGATCTTTAATCCTCCAAGCGTACGGCGATAGCTTTACACCATTCTCTCGCAACGTTCTTGGAATCAAGTCTCCATTTGGACGAAGTATTATCGATGATACAATTACGCCCGGATAATCATTTAATCGCTTTTTGAAAGCAGATGTTGTTAGATCAGGCGTAGGAGGATTGCTTTTATTAGCCAATGGTCCTGTTGCTTTAAGATCTACTCCGTGGCACATGCTGCATCGCTGTAAATAGAGATTTTTTCCATTAACATTATCCGCGAAGGATAGTGATGCTTGAATTAGCGATGCAATTCCTAGCGAAGCGATGAATAACACTTTCATTGTTTCTATCTTCCTTGATGGGATCAGCGCCGACTGGAGGCAATTTGGTGCGCAGGAAAGATATCAGCCATCGTGTCCGCACGCACCGTCATTTCTGATGCCCATTGAATCAACTCGTTTTCCAGGCGCATCCCGCTGACCGCTTATGGCCGTTCTCTGCCGTACATGGTTGCAAAGCATGCTGCTCGAATCCGATGCAATCGGTAGTCAGAACGAATGCAAATGACTGGTCAGGTCGAATGATCATTCGCAACCACCATAAAATAACTCGGTCCCATCGCGATCCACAGAACCTTGCAGAGGTATTTCGCAAAGCCGATTGGGTCGACGTCTCCCGTGGTGCGGTTACTTTTGGACTCTCACGACAGAAGCGACGTGAGATATTCTCGGCCTTTCCTGATGCAGGATTTCACATTCGCTTAGTTCAGCTTTCGCTCAAACGACTGCTAACGAACCCACTGAGCCCACTGCCAATGATGCGGCTCTGAATTTAGTGAGCCCACCCAGGCTGTGGTGATCACAACGCTACCGGACTTGTGGTCGTTGCACGGCGCGCATTGCTTCCAGACATTGAGCGCTTTGGGGAGGACCGCCCATACGGGAACACCCATACCACATGATTATAGGAATACCGATTTGCAAGAGTATGGGAGCGCCCGTAATACTTCGCGGATGGAATTTAAAGAAAGACTCAAAATCGCCCGTCGCCATGCCGGTCTAAACCAGACCGAGCTTGCCGAGCGCGCCGGCCTCACGCAGACATCAATTTCCGACCTTGAGCGCGGCAAATCGAAGGCGACAGCCTTTGCTGCTCAGATTGCTTCGGCCTGTGGTGTCTCCCCTATGTGGCTCGCTGAAGGCAGTGGCGACATGCTCAAAGGTGTTGCAGTAACCGCTGAGCGCACTCAACCAAACGTGGCAATGTCAGACATTGAGACATGGGATGACGAAACCCCGCTCGATGACGACGAGGTTTACGTGCCATTTCTCCAGGAAGTGGAGTTAGCAGCGGGCTCCGGCCGATTCGCGATTGCCGAAAGCACCAGCGCCAGGCTGCGCTTCTTCAAGAAAGACCTTCGCCACAACAACGTTCAGTTCAGCAACGCGAAGTGCGTCGCGGTGAGCGGCAACAGCATGCTGCCGGTGCTGCGCGACGGCGCCACGGTTGGCGTGAACGTTGGCAAGAACACATTGAGCGATATCGTCGACGGCGAGATGTACGCGATCAACCACCACGGCCAGCTAAGGGTCAAACAGGTGTACCGCACGCCCACCGGAATTCGCCTGCGAAGCTTCAACCGAGACGAACATCCGGACGAGGACTACACGTTCCAGCAAATCCAGGAGCAGCAGATTTCAATTCTGGGGCATGTGTTCTGGTGGGCGATGTATTCGCGTTGAAGGGCTGAGTTGGCTCCAACGGTTGCAGCCTTGGCAGAACACACGCTCTGCTGGACGCCACTCCTCAATGCCTGGACGAGCTTGAGGCGTTCGTCGTACTGCGCGTGGCTGCACTCCCAAGAAGAATTTCAGCGCATCCAATCTCACCAAATACAGACCCCCTCTCCATAGGAATGTGGGAGCGGCTGAATTATGGGAATGCCCATTGACATAAATTACGGGAATACCTATATTTCAATTCAAGCCAACGCATCACTGGCCCAGCAGCACCAAACGTAAGGCTCAACTGAGCAAAGGGTGACATCAAATGAAATAGGGAAATGACCATGACCGTAGACATCAGCAACTACACAATCGCTACACCGCTTCCAATCTCCGACACCAACCCGATCGCGCTTGAATTGATCGGTTGGCGGGCACTGCTTGAATGCCCGGAAGTTGTTTCGATGCTTCCAGATGGCTCGCTGCAAATGACGGCGCCGACGCTCGGTGCTTCGAGCAAGAGCACCCTGCGGACGCGCTGCGAGTGGAAAGAGCCGGGCTATTGGTTGTTCGCCAGCGCTGCTGACCACTGGAACCGACAAGAAATGCGAGTCACGAAGGTCAACTCGCTGCAGAAGGTTGTGATCAGCCAGATTCATGTTCAGGGTTCGGAAAGGCCACCTGTAAAAGTGTTTTGGAACAAAGGCCGAATCACGATGGGATTTCGGTCGAGCTATCTCCAGGAAGACCCGGTGAACACGACGATTCTGGAAGACGTGCCACTCGGTGCACTTTTCAAAATCAACATTCACGCCAATTCGAGCGGCGCTGTATCCGTCTCGGCGAGCTGTAATGGCGTCAAATCCACCTCTGCAATCATGCGCCTCGACAACACCTGGGACACGAAAACTCTCGCCTTCCACGGCGGTGTGTACAACCAGATCGATTACTCCGACACCACTGACCCGCAAGACGGTTCGGTCTGCATCATCAGCGACCTTTCCATCACCCACCTCTGAAATCGCGCATTTCGTGCGAGCAAGACAACCAGCGTCACGTCAGCCTGACGATAACTGCCCGCCCCTCTCATTGAGAGCGCATCGGAGTGTGATCTGTAGCAAAGCAGGCACCTGACCGGTAATCAGGCCAGCCACTGAGTACGCCGGGCAGAGACCGGCGCAGGCAGAGCCAGAGGTGACGACCTCGCGCAGATCACCCCCGCTGCGCACGGCACGGATGAGCGCAGCCGAGTGGCTTTTGATCAGTTCACGACCTGAATGCACCACTGGAAAAGCGATTCTCGGTTGAGGCAGATATCCGAGCGCAATGCTCAACACGTCTCGAACTAAACAGACCACAAGAAGACTTCCCGGATGGGTCAATCATCCCGACCTTGAAACCGCAAACGGTATTGCCCCGGGCTCTCCCCCGTCCATTTTTTGAAGGCGCGGTGAAACGCACTCGGCTCCTGAAACCCCAACTGTTCGGCAATATCACTGATGTTCGCCTTACTCTGGCGCAACCGTTCAAACGCCACCCCGCGCCGCACTTCATCCTTGATTTCCTGATACGAACAGCCCTCACGTCCCAGTTTCCGGCGAAAGGTACTGGGGCTCAGGTGCTGTTCCAGGGCGAAGTCCTGCAAGGTCGGCCATTCGCTGTAATGGCTATGGCGCAGGCGCTGATGAACCTGCGATGCCAGCCCATGCTGGTTGCGGAAGCGGATCACCAGCCATTGCGGTGCGGTGCGCAAAAACACTTTCAGCGAGGCAAGGTCCTGAACCACCGGCAGCCGCAAGTAGTGACTGGCGAACTCGATTTCGGTGTGTTCGGTACCAAAGGTCAGGTTGGGCCCCCAGAGCAAGGCGTCATCACGCAGCGACAAACGCTGATGACGAAAGTCCGCACGATCGATGGGAATTCGCCGCCCGCCCAGCCAACACAGCAGACTGATCATCAACACCAGAAACGTTTCTTCGCCCAGCCGGCTGACCTCGCTGTTCTGCGAGCGGGTCTGCAAGCTGATGACCGCACGCTTGCCACGCACACTCAACATGCCGCGAAAATCACGCAGGAACAACGCGAAATTGGCCAGGCACTGACGCATGGCTTTTTCCAGCGTCGGCTCCTGAATCAATGCCCGACAGATCAAGGCAAAACTGCCCGGCGGCATACCATGGGAGTCCAACTGGAAAAATTCATCGTTCAACTCACGAATCTGCGCCAGCCACAACGCGGCGAAAGCCGTGGCCGGCACCCGTGCTGTCGGCTGATCCATCAGTGCCGGATCAATTCCCACCTGTTCAAGAAGTGACCGCAGACGCTGCGGCTTCTCACGCAACGCATGGATCATGGGATACATGAAGTAAACCGCCACCGAATCCGTTTCCCGCATTTGAATGCCTCTCTCGTTACATCTGAACATGGCAAAAAACGCCATCACCCTTGAACAGTTTTGGCATAGGCCAGCGGCGCTGCTGATTCTAGACTCGTGCTCAACAAAAAAGACCTGTTCAAGAGAGCCAACATGAACCATTCCGATATTTTTGTAGTGAGCGCCGTCCGTTCTGCCATCGGCAGCTTTGGCGGTTCACTCAAGGATGTACCGCCTATTCAGTTGGCAACCGATGTTTGCCGCGCCGCTATCGAACGATCTGGCCTGGCGCCCGAGCATATCGGCCACGCGGTGATGGGACATGTGATCCCGACCGAGGCACGCGATGCCTACATCTCCCGGGTCGTAGCGATGAATGCCGGCCTGACGAAAGAGACTCCCGCCTTCAACGTCAACCGTCTTTGCGGTTCGGGTTTGCAGGCGATTGTCAGTGCCGCGCAAAGTTTGATGCTGGGGGATGCGGGCGCTGCGCTGGCAGGTGGCGTCGAGTCCATGAGCCGCGGCGCGTACCTGTTGCCGCAGGCGCGCTGGGGCGCACGAATGGGCGACATGCAGGCCGTCGACTACATGCTTGGCGCACTGCAAGACCCGTTTGCCGGTTTCCATATGGGGATCACCGCTGAAAATATCGCCGGGCACTATGGCATCACGCGTCAGGCCCAGGATGAGTTGGCGCTTCTCAGCCAACAGCGTGCTGCCCGGGCGATTGCCGAGGGGCGTTTTTCCGGGCAGATCGTGCCGATCGAAGTCGCGACCCGCAAAGGGACGGTTTCCTTTGCGACGGATGAGCATGTACGGGCTGAGGTCAACGTCGAGCAATTGAGCCGCATGAAACCGGCGTTCAAAAAGGACGGCACCGTCACCGCCGGCAACGCGTCTGGTCTCAATGATGGTGCCGGCGCACTGATCATGGCCACCGGTCAAACTGTTCAGGAACAGGGTCTCAAGCCCATGGCTCGACTGGTGGGTTATGCCCACGCAGGCGTTGAGCCCTCAATGATGGGGCTGGGACCGATTCCCGCCACCCGTTTGGTGCTCAAGCGCGCCGGCCTGACCGTTGCCGATCTTGACGTGATCGAGTCCAACGAAGCCTTCGCCGCCCAGGCCTGTGCCGTAGCGCAAGAGCTGGGCTTCGATCCGCAGAAGGTCAACCCCAACGGTTCGGGCATCTCGCTGGGCCATCCGGTGGGCGCCACTGGCGCGATCATCGCCACCAAAGCCATTCATGAACTGCACCGCTGTCAGGGCCGTTATGCCCTGGCGACCATGTGCATCGGTGGCGGCCAAGGCATCGCCGTGTTGTTCGAACGGGTTTGATCACAAGGACATACGCATGAACCTACAGAACATTGGCGTTATCGGCGCCGGCACCATGGGCAATGGCATCGCGCAAGTCTGCGCCCTGGCCGGCTTCAACGTGACCTTGATCGACATTTCCGAGAGCGCTCTGCAAAAGGCAATCGCGACCGTCGATAAAAACCTTGATCGGCAGGTCGCCAAGGACGCGCTGACGCAGGAGCAAAAGCTCGCCGCCCTCGACAAGATTCGCACCAGTACCGATTACAACAGCCTGCAAAGCGTACAACTGGTGATCGAAGCCGCCACCGAAAACCTCGATCTGAAACTGCGCGTGTTGCAACAGATCGCCGCGCAGGTCAGCGCCGAGTGCGTGATCGCCTCCAACACGTCATCGCTGTCCATTACCCAACTGGCGGCCAGCGTGAGCCGGCCTGAACGCTTCATCGGGCTGCACTTTTTCAACCCGGTGCCGGTGATGGGCCTGATCGAAGTGATTCGTGGCCTGCAAACCAGCGATGCCACCCACGCCCTGGCGCTGGACATGGCAAAAACCCTCGGCAAGACCGCGATCACCGCGGGCAACCGTCCGGGCTTCGTGGTCAACCGGATTCTGGTGCCGATGATCAACGAAGCGATCCTGGTGTTTCAGGAAGGCCTGGCCAGCGCCGAATACATCGACGCCGGCATGCGCCTGGGTTGCAACCAGCCGATCGGGCCACTGGCTCTGGCGGATCTGATCGGTCTGGACACGGTACTGGCCATTCTTGAAGCGTTTTACAACGGCTTCAATGACAGCAAATATCGCCCTGCACCGCTACTCAAGGAAATGGTCGCCGCCGGTTACCTGGGGCGTAAAACGGGACGTGGCTTCCATGCCTATGCCTGAGCGTTGCTCACGGTTTGCCGAGTACCGGGGCAAGGTGCTGGAGCTGTTTGCCAGCAAGGGTTTCGGTCAGGTCGGCATGCGTGAGCTGGCGACAAGCTTGGGGCTCACTCCAGGCTCGTTGTATCACCATTACCCCAGCAAACAGCACTTGCTGCTCGACTTGATCGAGGAGTTCTACGAAGAGCTGTTGGCAACCTTGGGGCGCCTTGAACAACAGGCGCCGGCAAAACGCGACAGGCTCAACAGCCTGATCCGCGCCCACCAGAATCTGCACCAGGAAATGCCCTGGCATTTTCGACTGGCGGAGCGCGACAGTGGCTGCCTCAACGAGGAGCAGCAGGAACAGGTTCGCCACTTGCGCGAGCAATACGAACGCAAATTGCTGCTGATGCTGGGAGCCAAACCCCGCGTGAACGAACCGGCGCAACGGGCCGCGGGTCGAGCCATTGCAGCCTTGCTCAATAGCGCGCCCAGTTGGCTGATGCAACATTCGCTGGATGAACAAGAGCGCGATAATTTGATGGAAAACATGGTGAGTGGCGCCATCGAGCGATTATTGGCGCCAAAGACGCGTAATTGGGCGACGACTGCCAACGCGGGCGACAGTACGAAGCCGCCAACTACGAAATAACAAACCTGAGCGGCGCTTCCTCGAACTGCGTCGTCAGCAGATTCCGTACGACAAAGCCCCGATTATTCGGGGCTTTGTCATTTCTGGGGATACCTGCTGGTTGAGCCGGCAGACGTCGGAACAGTCGAAGGCTGCGGTCTTTTGACCTTCCAGCGCCCTTTGTTTACTGGGTGACCACAATCTTCCCGATCATCTGCGGGTGCAGCGCACAAAAATACTCGAACTCTCCCGGTGTATTGAACACCCAGGAAAAACTGTCATTCGTATCCAGCGCCCCCGAGCGAAACACCTTGTGGGTTTCTGCCACCGTGTGCGGAATCTGGTCGTCATTCACCCACGTCACTTTGGTGCCCACGGCCACGGTCAAATCCTTGGGTGCAAACATGAACTCCTTGATATCGATCTTCACCTCCTGAGCCCACGCCGGCATCGACAGCATCAGGCACACCACCGCCAACAGTCGCGTTTTCATCTGACCGCCCTCCCCTAGACCAGTGTCGAATCAATCAGCGCCAGCGGATGATCGCCCTGTGTCGCTCGCACATCGGTGATCCCCAGGTAATTGCGCAATTGATCGGCGGCCACCGTCATCGGCCCCGGTGCCGGCGCCGCACCCGGTGCAGGTTGTGGGTAAGCCGTGCCACGGGCGGTGTGGAAGGTGATGTTGCCTTCGACCTTCTGGATGACTTGATGGATGTGGCCGTTCAATACCGTCACTGAACCGTACTTGCGCAGCATCGCAATCGCTTGATCACCATCCTCGGTGCCCCAGCCCCACGGCTGATAAATCGTCCACAGCGGAATGTGGGTAAACACGACGATGGGTGTACTGGTCGTCACCGCCCGCAAATCATCGGCCAGCCAGGCCAGTTGATCGGCGCCAAGGGTGGCTTCGTGACCGGCCTGGAAGTTGAAGACGTTTACCAGTGCGATGAAATGCACGCCGTGGTCATCGAAGCTGTACCAGCCATTGCCTTTGGTGCCCTTGCCGTATCGCTCCAGGTAAAGCTTGCCGCCGCCCTCATCGAGGGTGTCGTGTTCACCCGGCACGTAATGCACGGTGGACGGCAGCCCCTTGAGCAACTGTGCCGCAGTGTCGAACTCCTCAGGCTTGGACAGGTGCGTGATGTCGCCGGTATGCAGAATCAGCGACGGTGGTTTTGGCAGCTTGATGACCTTGTCGATCGCCACCTGCAATGTCTTTGCCGGCTCCGGGTTGGCTTCCTTGTTGAAGCCGATGTGCGAGTCGCTGATCTGCACGAAGTGAAACGTGCTGGCCAGTGCCTTGGGGTCGGCGACGTTGCCTGCCTCATCCAGCGCAAAGGCCCGGGGAATGCCGCCGCTCAGGGCCCAGATAACCCCTGCCCCGGCCCACGCCGAGCACTTGAGCAGCGTTCGGCGGTCAGGGTTCAGCAAGTCGTCGGTGCGCAATGGGTGTTTTGATTGAATGTCCATCGGTATGTCCTCGCTGGCGGACTACAGTGATGTAGCTGACACGAGGTAAACCTTGCGGGATGAGTGTTTATTCCGTGCTGGAAAACAAATTCTTTTCAGGGAATAAAAGACCACGCACCACGGTTATAGGGGTGTGACAGTGCGGAAGCCACTATGAAGCGATTTGAGGACCTGATTGCGCCCCATCTGGACGCCGCTTACAACCTCGCGCGCTGGCTCACTGGCAACGACGCCGCCGCACGCGATGTCGTGCAGGAAAGTGCCCTGCGCGCCTTCAGGTTTTTGCAGCGTTTCGCCGATGGCAACGCCAAGGCCTGGTTTCTGACCATCGTGCGCAATGAAAGCTACACCTGGCTCAAAGCCTCGGCCGGGCGCCATTGGGTTGCTTTCGATGACGACATCGGCGATGACGAAGGCGCACTGAGCCACAGCCAGACCCCGGAATTGCTGGCTATTCACACGGAAAACGCGGCGCTGATCCAGCAAGCGCTGTGCGCCCTGCCGCCAGTGTTTCGTGAGGTGATTGTGCTGAAAGAACTCGAAGACATGCCTTACAAGGACATCGCTTTGGTGGTCGATATCCCCATCGGCACCGTCATGTCGAGACTGGCCCGGGGGCGCGCGATGCTCAAGCTCGAACTACTGAAGTTGCACGATCATGAATGAACTCGACTGCACGGTTTGCCAGACACGGCTGCATGGTTATCTGGATCACGAACTCGATCCTGCGACGGCTGCGGATGTAGCTGCGCATCTGGCCGCATGCCCCGAGTGCGCGCGGCTGCATGATGAAGTGAAACTGCTGAAGGTCAGTGTGAAGCGCCAGGCGCCGTATTACCCGGCGCCGGCATCGTTAGCGGCCAGCGTGTTTGCCACAGGTACTCCCGCGACTCGCGCCGTCGAGCGCTGGCAGAAATGGTTCGCACCGACGTTTTCCGCGGCGGCGCTGGCCTTGGCGGCAGTGCTTTATGTGATGACGCCGGGCAGCGAGCAACCTCTGATGGACGAGGCTGTCTCCAGCCATGTCCGCTCGTTGATGGGCGAGCATCTGAACGATGTGGTGTCCTCCGACCGCCACACCGTGAAGCCCTGGTTCACCGGCAAACTCGACTTCTCGCCGCCGGTGTTCGATTACTCGGCGCAGGGATTTCCATTACTGGGTGGGCGGCTGGATTATCTGCAACACCAGACCACGGCAGCGCTGAGTTATGGGAGAGCCAAGCACATCATCAATGTGTTTATCCTGCCCGTGCCGGAGGCAGACAAGCCGCGGCAGACCCAGACGATTCGTGGCTTTAACGTGGTGTCCTGGCAAGCCAACCACATGCGTTTCGTGCTGGTTTCCGATGTGGAAAAAAGTGAACTGGAGGCGTTCAGCCAGTTGCTCAGGGACGGTGCCTGAAGGGGGCACGGTTTCGCGTGCGCCGTCATTCTCTCTGTCGAGAACAATCAAAAATGGGTGCTCGCCCAACCAAGGCCTAGCACTCCGTGCCTGGTAAAGAGCCGAAGCTGGGTGAGCGGTGAGAACTCTATCCAGAGTTGCGCCCAGTGTCCCGAACACAATTCTGAATAAACCTGAACAGCCCGCCGGTGAACGGCGGGCCAGGAATCTTCATGTTCGAAGAACTGCAAGTCCCAAGAGCCTGGTTTTGCCAGGGTGGTGTTACAGCCGGGCGAATCTAATCCGAAGTCAGCGGCTGCCTGGAGCGACTCGGCGCGATGGCCGACTTCTCCCCGGTGTCGCGATGCAACAAGGCAACGTTGTAGTCATAGCGGGATATCAACGGCACCGGCTCGTCATTGCGGGACATCTTGAGCCATTGTCTTGTGCGCTCGATGTCAAAGGATTCGTTCCTGCCCTTCATGCTTTTAATCAGGTTGGCCGAGACCCTGAAGCGTCCACATCCAGCCGAGCATGCAACTTCTGACCAGTCTTCAGCCACATGAACAGTGTTAGAGACAGCGTGACAAATTAAGCACTTCATGTTCGATCTCCGTATCCATGAATTACCAACTGTAGACGATCCACGAACAAAGAACTCAGCGCCCAAAAAAACCGGGGCAGTCCATCGCGCCACCCAGTGACAGCCTGGCCAGGTGACCTGTCAAAGGGGCGATAAGTGAAGAGCCCGGCCGCAATGGCCGGGCTCCGTTTTATCTTCTGTTTTCAAGCATCTTGTCGGCGAGCGCTTTGGCTCTTTGGATCAGCATGTTTTGCCTGTCTTCGTGGGTGGTTTCTCCTACCACCGGTGCCGTCAGATGGCTTTCGGCAATCAGCGCAGCACAGAAATATTGGTCCCAAACAGTGCTTTGCTCCGACGCCTGTCTAATCGTTTGGTCGGCGATCATATGCGGCTCCTTTTGATGAGGTAGCCTTTTCAGTTTACGCCTGAATCACCAACAACCTACGTTGTGCAGGACAGTCGGCACTGCCAATCGCTGGCGACAAATCGTTTCCTCGACTAGGATCTTTATCGCACAGGACTTCGCCCACTGTGTTGTCGGGCGACTCACAAGGGAGAGATAGATGACGCCTACTCGTATTACCGAGCAAACCTATCGTGGCTGGTCCAGCCCCATCTTGCTTGAACTCAAGGAGAGAGAACATCAACTGGATCCTTCGGCACGCCAGGCCCTGCGAAATGTCCTGGTCGAGAGAAGGCTTATAAACACTGGCAATCCTTCTGGCAGTGATCGGCGCAAGGCTGATCCGGCCGGGTAACAACAGGTTTTAGCAATAGCGCTTACCCACCTCATCACCGACGCTGCTGGCGCTTTGCCGGCAGCGTGCTTGTAAGTCATCCCCAAATGCCAGGCAAAAAAAAGCCCAGGCAGCTGATGGACGCCTGGGCTTTAAAAATGCATAAACCGTGGTGGTGAACGCGGGGCAATATTACCCAATCAATTGATCTGTAACAAGATATTTTGACTCACCATCCAGTTACTAAATCTCGCAATCCATTAAATATCCACACTATTTTTGAGTCATCTACTGAAGAAACCGTTACAGACAATCCCGGACAGCCTTGCGCAGCGTTCCTGACTTGGCCCATGGCGGCCCTTGGTAAAGCGATACCCGGCTGCCATCCTTGGACTTCACGATATCCAGAATTTCGTCAGCTGTGATGACGCTCGGTGCAGTAATCCGATAGCCATTGGAAATCGCAGTTTGCGTCGTTCCAGCAATCTCCTGGCGCCACAATGGCAATACACACCCGGCATATTCCTTGGGCGCCTTATCGCTGTATTTGCTGACATTAGGCTCACCGGGCACCAGGGATGCGGGCAATGAACAGCCCGCCAACGCAGCCAACGCTACTCCCGCTATCAACATCCGCATGATGCTTCTCTATCCTGAAAAACGGGAAATGTAGCCTGTACTTGCGCAGACATCCAGCAAACGCTGGGGCTACGCCGCTATAAAGCAGCTTTTTATACAAAGGCTTCTTATACAGAGGCTTCGCCCTGCCCCGGATCGACCCCCGAGCCGGAATCGGTATACGAACTCGCATTCAGATACTTCATCCACCGCTCGTAGGCTTCATGCTGCCATTTCGTGACCCGTTCCCATTCCGGCCCACTGAGCTGATGAGCTGAAATCAACTTCATCATTTCCGTTGTGGCCGCATCCAGGTCCGCGATCAGTTCATGCGCATGGTGTCTGAAATCATCAGTCGCCGTCATTTGAGATACCTCGCCCCAGCGAATAGATCACTACCTCCATACGACAGCAGAGCTGTCCACTCCCGTTGACTTTCCCGACCAGCGGACCTCCCATCCCTACCCCTTCACGCACACCACCTGTCGCAACGTATGCAGCACTTCCACCAGATCACGCTGGGCGTGCATGACTTTGTCGATGTCCTTGTAGGCCATCGGGATCTCATCGATGACCGCCGCATCCTTGCGGCATTCCACATGGGCGGTCGCGCGGATCTGGTCGGCGACGGTGAAGGTGTTCTTGGCTTTGGTGCGGCTCATGGTGCGACCGGCGCCGTGGCTGCAGGAACAGAACGATTGCTCGTTGCCGAGGCCGCGAACGATGAAGCTTTTGGCCCCCATGGAACCGGGAATGATCCCCAGCTCGCCCTTCTTCGCCGACACCGCGCCTTTGCGGGTGACCAGGATGTCCTCGCCGAAATGCCGCTCTTTCTGCACGTAATTGTGGTGGCAGTTCACAGCCTCCAGCGCAACCTCGAAAGGTTTGCGGATCACCTGCCGCGCCGCGTGAATCACCGCTTGCATCATCAAGGCACGGTTCTGCCGGGCGAAGTCCTGAGCCCAGCCCACCGCTTCGACGTAGTCATCGAAGTGCCGGCTGCCCTCCTTGAAGTAGGCCAGGTCACGGTCCGGCAGGTTGGCGATGTGCTGGCGCATGTCCGCCTGGGCCAATTGAATGAACAGAGTACCGATGGCATTGCCCACGCCGCGAGAGCCGCTGTGCAGCATGAACCACACGCGATTGGCCTCGTCCAGGCAGACCTCGATGAAGTGGTTACCGGTGCCGAGGGTCCCCAGGTGCTGGCGGTTGTTGGTGCTGGCGAGTTTCGGGTACTTGTCGGTGATCGCCTTGAACCGAGGGTTCAGCGCCGCCCAGGCCTGATCGGCCTGCTGTGGAACGTGTTCCCAGGCGCCTTCGTCACGGCGGCCATGGCTCAAGGTGCGGCCATGGGGCACGGCCTTTTCAATGGCAGTGCGCAGACCATGCAGGTTATCCGGCAAGTCGGCAGCGGTCAGCGAGGTGCGCGCGGCGATCATGCCGCAGCCGATGTCCACGCCCACGGCCGCCGGAATGATCGCGCCCACGGTGGGGATCACGCTGCCGATGGTGGAACCTTTGCCCAGGTGCACGTCCGGCATCACCGCCAGGTGCTTGAAGATGAACGGCATCTTCGCGGTATTGATCAGTTGCTGCCGGGCTTCGCTTTCAACCGGCACGCCTTCGGTCCAGAGTTTGATCGGCTTGCCGTTGGCGACTTCCAGCAGTTGGTAGGCAGGTTGTTGCATGATTTCGACTCTCTTTGGATCAGACGAACATAACGCTCCATCGAGGTAAATGGGATTACTATTTCGTAGCGGGGAATTGCAGGAGGTCATCATGTGGCTTAACGAATATGAACAGCAACTACGGCGCGACCTGCAAGGTGTGGCGTCGGACCTGAGGTGGTCGGCGGTAGAGCTTTTGCGCATCGCAGAGCAGTTGCGCCTGGCCGGCAATGATGTGGACGCAGAGGCGACGCTCAGGCTGTGCTCCTTGTTCCAGGGCGATGAAGAGCGGCTGGCGGGCTATGCTGAAGAAGTGAAAGCAAAAACCATCACTCGAACGAAAGTTCACTAGAGAGCATTGCCATGAACAAGCCTCTATGCGCGCTGATCGCCGTGCTGGCGGCGACAGGTGGCTGTAACACGGAATCGCATATCTACCGGGACCAACCGCTGGTCGCCAAGGTCGAAGCCGGCATGACCAAGGATCAGGTCGAGCAGATTGGCGGCAAGCCGCTATCGATCACCGATCGCACGGTGGAGCCAGGCACTTGCTTTGATTACAAGTTGACCCAGGCCGGCAATCAGCAGCCGTACAGCGTCAGTTTTGATGGCAGGGGCCAGGTCGACCATAAAGCCTTCATGACCTGCGCCGAGTGGAGTCGCGTCCAACAAAAAGCCAGAGCGTATTCCCCGTCCACGGGCGGGATGGGTGGTGGTTACTGAGCCCACGACTTTAATAACGAGAAGCCCCGGCGTACCGGGGCTTCAGGCACACTATTTGTCTGATTTGTGGCTACGCGATGATCTGCCCGACCGGGCTCTGTAGGCGGGAAGCGCAGCCGCATAGGCCAGTGCTTCTTCTCGGCTGCCAAAGGATCCAAGCCGGTCACCTTTGGTGCACACCCGCCACGGGCCACTGTTCACGCTGAGTACGTCATAGCCGTTCATGTGCATTTTGGTCAGCATCGGAACGCTCATTAGTCACCTCCATTTCGGCAGTGATAGTCCAGGGTCCACTTAGCTACCTTACACCCGACCTTCACTGAAGTGCCGACCAGACGTCGCGTCAGGATTCCGGCATTCCATTGCACTTTCAACCGCCCTGTCGACTCTAACCCTTGAAGCAGACACGTCTGCGGATTGCGGTCTGAATATTGCATTTTTATGACTGTTTTATGACAACCGGCAGTCAGGTAATCCATGAAAGTACGCGCAACCGTCATTTGCGAGCAGGACCGGCACATTCTCCTGGTGCGCAAACCCAGGGGGCGCTGGACCCTGCCGGGTGGAAAAATCGAGCCTGGCGAAACCATCGCGGGCGCGGCCACAAGAGAGCTTTATGAAGAAACCGGGCTTGGGGTCGACAGCCTGCTGTACTTGATGGAGTTGGACACGACCAGCACCAGGCATCATGTCTACGAGGCATCGGTCATAAACGTGGCCGAGGCGCGGCCCCAGAATGAAATCTTCGACTGCATCTGGTACCCGCTGGACGCCGTCCAGAACCTGAACACAAGCGACGCCACACTCAGAATCGTCAGAGCATTTCAGCGTCGCTTGTAGCTCAATACAGCCGACGCCCTCCTGAAAGGTCAGCCCAGATCGCCGCCACCGACCGGCATGACCATGCCGGTGATATAGGAGGCTTCGTCGCTGGCCAGAAACAGGATAGCGCTGGCCTGTTCATCCAGTGTGCCGTAGCGCTTCATCAAACTGCTGTCGAGGGTCTGGTCGACGATCTGCTGATACCACAGCTTTTCCTGAGCGCTTTGTTCCGCGGTGTTGCGCGGGATCAGCCGCGGCGGCGCTTCGGTGCCACCGGGAGCGGTCGCGTTGACCCGTACCCCACGGCCGGCGGTTTCGAACGCCAGGCACGCGGTCAACGCGTTGACCCCACCCTTCGCCGCACCGTAAGGCACGCGATTGACGCTGCGGGTGGCAATGGATGAAACGTTGACGATGGCGCCGTTGCCTTGCTCAAGCATGAACGGCAGCGCGGCATGGCAACACCACAGCGTCGGGAACAATGAACGTCGCACTTCGGCCTCGATCTGCGACTCTTCATAGTGCTCGAAAGGCTTGGCCCAGATCGTGCCGCCGACATTGTTGACCAACACATCGAGGCGCCCGAAGCGCTCGACGGCGGTGCGCATCACGCGGCTGCATTCGCTGTATTGCTCAAGGTCGGCCGTCAGGGCGAGCACCTGGCTGTCCCGCCCCAGTTCTTTCTGCAACTCGAACACCAGATCGGAGCGGTCGACCAGAATCAACCGCGCACCTTCAGCGGCCATGCGTTCCGCCACACGCCGGCCGATGCCTTGGGCGGCACCGGTAATCAGCGCGATTTTTTCGTGGAATCTATTCATGTATCTCTCCCACAACAGCGCGGCTCAGGCCGCGCTGGCGGCAAATTTCTCGTAGTAGAAGTTCGCAGGCGCGATGCCTTGCTCGCGAATGAACTGGCTGACCGCTTCGACCATCGGCGGCGGGCCGCACAGGTAGACATCGACGTCGCCATCGTTCAGATGCCGTGGCTCAATGTGCTGGGTCACGTAGCCCTTGAGCGGGTGCCGACTGTCGGGGTTGGCCACGCAGGCGCTGAAGCTGAAGTTCGGGATTCGTGCGGCAAAGGCTTCCAGTCGATCGATTTCCACCAGGTCGAAATCGTTGGTCACGCCGTAGATCAAATGCAGCGGATGATCGCTGCCCTGCTCGGCGATTTTTTCCAGCATCGCGGTAAACGGCGCCAGACCGGTGCCACCGGCCAGCAGCAACAACGGCCGGCGGATATCGCGCAGATAGAAACTGCCCAACGGTCCGGCCAGGCTCATGCTGTCGCCGGCCTTGGCCATGCCGGTCAGGAAACTGCTCATCAAGCCGCCGGGCACGTTGCGAATCAGGAAACTGACTTCGCCGTCACGCTGCAACGAGCTGAACGAATACGCGCGGGTCTGCTCGCTGCCCGGAACCCCGAGGTTCACATACTGCCCCGGCAAAAACGCCAGTTTGCTCAGGGCTTCGCCCTTGATCGACAGTGCGATGGTGCTGTCGGACAGCTGACGCACGGCGCTGATGGTCGCGTCGTAACTGGCCTGACGAGTACGGCAGACATCCGATGAAACCGGCACCCGCACCACGCAATCGCTCTGCGCACGCATCTGGCAAGTCAGGACAAAACCCTGCTGCGCTTCGTCAGCGCTGAGGGCGTCTTCGATGTAGTCCTCGCCCAGGTCGTAGCGCCCGGCTTCGGCGAAACACTTGCAGGTGCCGCAAGCGCCGTCGCGGCAGTCCAGCGGAATATTGATGCCCTGGCGGTACGCGGCATCGGCCACGGTTTCGCCGGCGTTGGCGTCGATGAACCGGGTGACGCCGTCTTCGAAATTGAACGCAATGGAATGAGTCATGACGGCCGCCTCAGAGGTGGTAAACATCAATGACCTGGCGAACGTAGTCGTTCTTCAGGATCACTTTCTTGGCCAAGATCAGCGGGTTCTCACCGCGCACATCCAGGGTGTAGAAACTGCTGCCGAAATAGCTGTCGACGGTCTTGTAGCGAAAGCTCAGGGTGTGCCAGTTGAAGCGCACCTTGCACAGGCCGTCGGCCTGTTCGATCAGCTCGATGTTGCTGAGGTTGTGCGAGGTGCGGGTGTCCGGCACGCTGGCACTGGAACGCTCGGTCTTGATACGGAAGATGCGGTCTTCCAGGCCCGTGCGGTTGCCGTACCAGATCAGCGAGATTTCCCGCTGCGGATCGATGGTCAGCTCGTCGTTGTCATCCCAGGACGGCATCCAGAAAGTGGCGTCCGGTGCGTACAACTCCAGCCAGTCATCCCATTGCTTGTCGTCGAGGTAGCGCGCTTCGCGGTAGAGAAAATCGCGCACCGCGTCATAGGTCATGGTCATTGCACGGCCTCCACTGCAATCAGTTCGGACTGTTCGGCGGCCAGGGCCTTGAGCATGGTCTGCTGCCAATATTTGTGTTGCAGCACGAACAGGCCTTCGTCTTCGGTACGCACCCCGCTGAGCAATGGGTGCAGGTCAATTTCCTTGGCCGCGTCATCGGCGCCTTCAATCCAGTGTTCGGCACCACGGGACATGTCATTCCAGGTGGTGACGCTGCCCTGGTAACCGGTCTGGCAGGAGCGAAACTCTTCCAGATCGTCTGGAGTGGCCATGCCACTGACGTTGAAAAAGTCCTCGTACTGCCGAATGCGGCTCGATCGGGCGTGGTCGCTTTCACCTTTGGGGGCGATGCAGTAAATGGTGATTTCGGTGCGGTTGACCGAGATCGGCCGGGCGATGCGAATCTGCGAGCTGAACTGGTCCATCAGGTACACGTTCGGGTACAGGCACAGGTTGCGCGAGTTCTCGATCATCCAGTCGGCGCGAGCCTGGCCGAAGTCCCGGGCCAACTCGTCGCGACGCTCGTACAGCGGACGGTCCTCGGGGTTGGACCAACGGGTCCAGAGCAGCATGTGGCCCTTGTCAAAGGAATAGAAACCACCGCCCTGCTTGGCCCAGGTGCCGGCGCTCATGGTGCGGATGTCTTCGCCCGCTTCGCGCTGTTTGCGCTGATTCTGGGTGGCGGCGTAGTTCCAGTGCACGGAGCTGACGTGATAGCCGTCCGCGCCGTTTTCGGCGGTGAGTTTCCAGTTGCCTTCGTAGATGTAACTGGAGGAACCACGCAGCACTTCCAGGCCATCGGCGGACTGGTCGACGATCATGTCGATGATCTTCGCCGACTCGCCCAGGTGCTCCACCAACGGCACCACGTCGGCCTTGAGACTGCCGAACAGGAAGCCGCGATAGGACTCGAAACGCGCGACTTTGGTCAGGTCGTGGGAGCCTTCGCAATTGAAGCTCGCCGGGTAGCCGGCCGCCGCCGGGTCCTTGACCTTGAGCAGCTTGCCGGAGTTGTTGAACGTCCAGCCGTGGAATGGGCAGGTGTACGAACTCTTGTTGCCGGTCTTGTGCCGGCAGAGCATCGCCCCGCGGTGGCTGCATGCGTTGATAAAGGCATTCAACACGCCATCCTTGTTGCGCGCGATGAAGATCGACTGGCGCCCCATGGTGGTGGTGTAGAAATCGTTGTTGTTGGGGATCTGGCTTTCGTGCGCCAGGTACAGCCAGTTGCCTTCGAAGATGTGTTCCATCTCAAGGTCGAACAGCCGCGGGTCAGTGAACATCTCGCGCTTGCAGCGATAGATACCCTGTTCAGGGTTTTCTTCAAGCAGGGAGTGAAGGTATTCGGGTCGCAGGGACATGGCCGCCGCCTCCATTGTTTTTATTCAGGCAGGGCCATGCTAGGACGTGGGGATGGGGCGGACTATCCGCCGGGTGCAGACCTGTATCCGTTTTGTGCAAGGGGCGGTCGGTTGTTGATGATTGCCAATGTGGCGAGGGAGCTTGCTCCCGCTGGGCTGCGAAGCGGCCCCCGGCATTCTGTCAGGCACACCGCGTCGGCAGGATTTACGACTGCTGCGCAGCCGAACGGGGGCAAGCCCCCTCGCCACAAGCAAGCCCCCTCGCCACCGGTTATTCGTCAAACGTCTTGGCAATCAGTGACGGCGCTTGAGGGTGTCGGAAGGCAATTCGCCGAACTGTTTGCGGTAGCTGTCGGAGAACCGGCCCAGGTGCAGGAAGCCGTAATCCATGGCCACTTCCGTGACGTTGCGAACGTTGCAGGTCGGGTCGCTCAGGTTGGCGTGAATACGCTCGAGCTTCTTCTGCCGGATGTAGTTTTTCGGCGTGTCCCCCGCATTGCGTTCGAACAGCCCATACAGCGAACGCAGGCTCATCCGCGCCTGGCGCGCCAGTTCTTCGCTGTCGATGTCTTGCTTGAGGTTGCAGGCGATGTAATCGACCAGCGCCTCGAACGTGGCCGAGGCTGAGCCGGGATCGGTGCGCATGACGTTGGTTTTCATCAGGCCGAGCATCTTGCTGACCACGATTTGCGCATAGTGCTCCTGCACGCGAGGAATCGGCTCGGATGCCTCGGCTTCCTGGCAAATCATCGCCAGCAGGCCGACGAAACCTTCCAGTTGATTGAGCTGATAACGGTTTTCCAGAAACCGCACGCCCTGCCCCGGATACCGCCAGCGCTGCTCCTCGCACACCGACTCCAACAGCCGGGTGGGGACTTTCAGGATGAATTTTTCGCAATCACTGGAATAGGTCAGATCCACCGGATCGTCCGGGTTGATCAGCAGCAACTCCCCGGGCGCGAAGTAATGTTCCTGACCGTGGCCACGCCACAGACAATTGCCGCGCAACAACACTTGCAAGTGATAGATGCTGTCCAGCGCGCCAGAGGTAACCCGCACGCTGGCGCCATAACTGATGCGGCACAGATCAAGGCTGGCGAACTTGCGATGATCGAGGCTGGCCAGCGGTCGGCCGGCCCTGGGCATCTGCAGGCAATGGTTGCCGACATGCTGATTGACGTAGCCCGACACTGCATACGGGTCGGCATGGTCGAAGATTCTGCTGCGATGACTCAACAATTGCGCTTGCATCATCGGTTCACTCTCATTGTTGTTATCAGTGGCGCCGCCATTCTAGTGTCCTGCCCGAAACACAGAAGGCCACGAGATAAACGGTCGGTTATCTCGTGACCCGGTTCGGCTGGTCGAGGGTATCAGTCCTCGAGCGCACGCACCCGCTCGTGGCGTTGCTGCTCCTCAGGTTGGGCGGACGACTGCAGGGTGAAGTCGAAATCGATTTCGGCAAAACGACCGCTCACGCCATGGGCCGCTGCACGCTGCGGATCGTCGCTGAAGGTGATCTTGGCGATCAGTTCGTCACGGGTGGCGTAGGCGAAATCGTCATGCAGGTACTGATCGCCATCGAGGTTGATCTGGGTGGTCAGGTGACGATGATCCGGTGCCGAAATGAAGAAGTGAATGTGCGCCGGCCGCTGGCCATGACGGCCCAGTTGATTGAGCAGTTGCTGGGTCGGACCATCCGGCGGGCAGCCGTAGCCCGACGGCACGATGCTACGGAAGCGATAACGACCCTCGGCATCGGTGACGATCCGGCGACGCAGGTTGAACTCGGACTGGGTGGTGTCGAAGTACGAATAGGTGCCGCCGGTGTTGGCGTGCCAGACATCCACCACCGCCCCGGCCAGCGGTTCGCCAGCGGTATTGAACACCCGGCCCTGCATGAACAGAGTCACACCCGGATCGACGCCGTCATCGAGACGCGCTTCGCCTTGCGACAGCGGTGCACCCGCCACATACAGCGGCCCCTCGATGGTCCGCGGGGTGCCGCCGGATTTGCCGGCCTGCTCGTCTTCGGCATCCATCAACAGGTCGAGGTAATGCTCAAGACCGAGCCCGGCCACCAACAGACCGGCCTCCTGCCGCGCGCCCAGCACGTTGAGGTAATTGACGGCTTTCCAGAATTCTTCCGGGGTCACGGCCAGGTCTTCGATGATGTTCACCGAATCACGCAGGATGCGGTAAACCAGCGCCTTGACCCGCGGATCGCCGGCTTCATTGAGCAGGCCGCTGGCTTCTTCGAGAAACTTCTGGACACTGGCGGTGTGGGAAATCTTGACGTTCATGGTGGATCCTCATCTTGTATTTATTAGCGTAGCGAACTGAACAGGCTGGATTCAGCGGTCATCCTCGCGAATGGAAGAAGGATGCCGGCACAGCGCGTTGACCTCGATCGCCATGTACGGGTACAGCGGCAATTGCATCAGTAGGTCGTGCAGTTCCTGAACGCTGTCGACATCGAACACGCTGTAATTGGCATAGAGCCCGGCGATGCGCCACAGATGACGCCACTTGCCTTGCTCTTGCAGGCGCTGGGCCAGGGCTTTCTCGTCGGCCTTTAGCTGAGCGGCGCGCTCCGGGTTCATGTCGACCGGTAGATTCACGGTCATTTTTACGTGAAACAGCATGATGCCCTCCTCAGGCTTGATGAACGACAGTGGAGCTTTTGTCCCGACGGAAAAACGCCAGGCGCTCTTCATCCAGGGTCAGGCCCAGCCCCGGTGTTGACGGGACGTGCAGTTGGAAATCGCGGTAGACCAATGGCTCGCTGAGGATGTCTTCGGTCAGCAGCAGCGGGCCGAACAATTCGGTATCCCAGCTCAAGGTATTCAGTGTGACAAAGGCATGGGCCGAGGCCAGCGTGCCGATTCCGCCTTCGAGCATGGTGCCGCCGTACAGGCCGATACCGGCCGCCTCGGCAATCGCGGCGGTTCGCAGCACGGCGCGCGGGCCGCCGTTCTTGGCGATTTTCAGAGCGAACACCGAAGCGGCGCCTTCCCGCGCCAGGTTAAAGGCATCTTCCACGCATTCGATGGATTCATCGGCCATGATCGGCGCCGGGCTCATGGCATTCAGGCGCACCATGCCGGCGCGGTTATTGCGCGAGATCGGTTGTTCGATCAGGTCGATGCCGTTGGTGCCGAGTATCCGGCAGGCCCGCAGAGCGACTGCTTCGTCCCAGGCCTGATTGACATCGACCCGCACACTGGCGCGATCGCCCAAGGCCTTTTTGATCGCAATAACGTGAGCCAGGTCGCGGTTGACCTCGCCAGCGCCGATTTTCAGTTTAAAGATCCGGTGGCGGCGCAGGTCGAGCATTTTTTCCGCTTCGGCAATGTCCTTGGCGGTGTCGCCGCTGGCCAGGGTCCAGGCCACCGGCAATGCATCGCGAACCCGTCCGCCCAACAGTTCACTGACCGACAGGCCAAGGCGCTTGCCCTGGGCGTCGAGCAAGGCGCTTTCGATACCCGATTTGGCGAAGGTGTTGCCACGAATGCTGCGCTCCAGGCGCAACATCGCGGCATTCACATTGCCGCTGTCCTGGCTGATCAGCAGTGGCGCGAAGTGTTTGTCGATGTTGGTCTTGATGCTGTCCGGGCTTTCGTTGCCGTAGGCCAGGCCGCCGATGGTGGTCGACTCACCGATACCCTCAATGCCATCGGCACAGCGCACCCGAATGATCACCAGGGTCTGGTTCTGCATGGTGTGCATCGCCAGCTTGTGTGGGCGAATGGTCGGCAGATCGACGATGATCGTCTCGATCGATTCAATGGCTGTTGCAAGCATGTCGCGATACCCGTCAGGTTCTTAAAGTTCTGGAACCGATTCTGGTACGGCTTTTTTCGGGAAGCCAATATAGAATTGGTCTGACTCGATACCTTAAAGGTATTTAACAGATCGACGTCCGGAGGCCCCATGGAACTGCGTCACCTGCGATATTTTCAGGTGCTGGCTCAAACCCTCAACTTCACCCGCGCCGCCGAACTGCTGCACATCGCCCAACCGCCGCTGAGCCGGCAGATCCAGCAGCTGGAAGACGAACTCGGGGTACTGCTGCTGGAGCGCGGCCGACCGTTGAAGCTGACCGACGCCGGGCGTTTTTTCCATGAACACTCCACCGCCCTGCTCGAACAACTGGGCAAGGTCTGCGACAACACGCGGCGGATCGGCCTGGGCGAAAAGACCTGGCTGGGCATCGGCTTTGCGCCCTCGACCCTCTATGGCGTGCTGCCGGAACTGATTCGCCGGTTGCGCAGCGGCGAGCCTCTGGCGCTGGAATTGGGGCTCTCGGAAATGACCACGTTGCAACAGGTGCAGGCGCTCAAGGCCGGGCGTATCGATGTCGGCTTCGGGCGCATCCGCATCGACGACCCGGCCATCCTGCAGACCGTGCTCACCGAAGACCGACTGGTGGCCGCCCTCCCCGCCGGCCACCCGCTCCTCGCCAGGCCCATCAGCCTTCGGGAACTGGCCAAGGAACCCTTTGTGCTCTATCCCGGCAACCCGCGCCCGAGTTACGCCGACCACGTGATCGCATTGTTCGAAGCCAGTGGCGTGCACATCAAGGTGGCGCAATGGACCAACGAGCTGCAAACGGCGATTGGTCTGGTGGGGGCGGGAATCGGGGTGACGCTGGTACCGGCCTCGGTGCAGTTGCTGCACCGCGACGACATTGGCTTCACTCCGGTGCTGGAAGACAACGCGATCTCGCCGATTATTCTCAGCAGGCGCGTGGGCGATGTGTCGCCGGGGTTGAATCATTGCTTGCAGATGATCGATGAACTGCTGCCGCGCGACAGTGAGCCGTAAATGCAATCCGTAGCAGCTGTCGAGCCCCAGCGAGGCTGCGTAGCGGTCGTGAATCCGGCTAATGCGGTCTGCCTGATGTATCGCGATCTCCGATTTTACGACTGCTACGCAGCCGAACGCAGCCTTCGGCAGCCGCTACAAGAAGTCGCGGTTAGGCCACTACACCGGCGAACGCTCGGCGACCGGCACGCATTTCTGTGCGAAGTTCGCCGATCAGGTTGGAAATATCGCGAATACTGATCAGTTTGTCGGGGGATACGCCGGTGATCAACAACTCAATCCGCCCGGAGCTCTGATCGAAAACCTTGATCCGCAAGGTTTCATTCTGGTTCACGGTGCATTCGCAGGAGAGCGGCTTGAAACCGGACTCGACAATCTGGCAAAGCTGCTCAATAGGAACCATGACAGACGCCCCTCCATGGACGGTTTTCCGATTGGATCCACTGAGATTAGTTCAGCTTGCGCAATGCGCCAGCGGGTTCAGTGAGCATCCCCATCCCATATCCAATTCCAGATCCCCGGCAAACGAACAGGCTCGGAACTCTGCTTGACGGTGCGCGCCATGGCCGCCCGCTGTAGCGCTGCCGTGTCGTCGTAAAACGGTTTTTGCGCCATGGCCAGACCGGTGGCGTTGGCACTGTCGAGGAGGATTTGCAGGTATTCGCGGGCATGCCGGGCGGTGTAGCGGTTGAGGTCGTGAAAGGTCACCACCACCGGGATCACCCCATCCACCGTCGGCAACTCGCCAAGGGCTATGCGCTCGCGGACTTCGGACAGCTGCCGCAGCATATTGGCCCGCCGCCGAGGGCTGGCGTTGAAGCCCCAGATCTTGCCGTCATTGGCGCTCAGGTCGGTCAGCAGTACATGCATGCCGTGCTGCTGATAGGCCGCGAAAGTGCGCTTGTCATAATTCCAGAACGGCGGACGCACCAGGATCGGCGAGGCGCCAGTGATCGCGGCGATGTCTGCGCTGCCGTTGGTCAGCGATTGCTCCAGTTGCTCCGGCTCCAGGGAGCGATGGTTGGTGTGGTGGGGAGTGGCCGTGTGGAAGCCCAGTAGATGCCCTTCGGCCTGTTCGCGCCGCATGAGTTGGCGCCCCACGTCACTGCCGCCGGCGCCCGAGGCTCGGGTCTGCACGAAGAACACGGCTTTGATGTCCGGTTGCAGCGGATTGTGCGCCAGGCTGTCGAGTACAGTGGCGGTCGGGTTGTAAAAACCGGACGCGCTGGGCCCGTCGTCGAAGGTCAGCAGAAAGCGGATCGGCGCCTGCGCTTGCAGACGCTGTTGCGTCTGCGGCGTCATTTCAATGGGCGCGGCGATGCAGCCAAACAGGCCGACAGCGATGGCGAATACGGATAGAACCTTGATCAACTGCTTCATGTTTTGCCTTGGGCCAGACCTTGCGACCGTCACGTTTAATGGCAAAAACCCCTCGCCCATTCATCCTTCGACCGGCCCGCCAATCGCTGCGAGCCGAGGTTGGATAAGGGTACACAGTGTTTGGTTCCAGCGCCTGCTCCCCAGGTGATTGCATTTCAAACTACAAAAACTAAAAAGCCCCGCCATCAATTGGCGGGGCTTTGGGGATGTGCAAACCGATCAGGGCTTCAGCGGGCGTTCCTGGTCGCGGTCCGACAGCTCTTTGCCGTCGTCGGGGTGCTTCCAGTCCGGCGTCGAACGCTTCTGCCGCTCGATTTCTTCCTCTGTCGGTTCATCGGTCTCATCATCCAGGTCCGGACGCTTTGGTTCAGTGGCCATGTCCACCTCCCGTCCTCAAGGGATCATCCGTTAAGCGTAGAACAGTTTCGCGCCGGACGACTCAGAGCCACCAGCGCAGTAAAAAGAAAAAGCCCATGCTCAACAACATGCTGAGCAGAGTATTGCGGGTGTAAAGCACCAGGCCCACGGCCACCAGCGAACTGATCAGGTAGGGGTTGTCCCACTGCAGGTTCAACTGTTTGTCGGGCATGAACACAATCGGCCCGCAGATCGCGGTGAGCATGCCCGGCACCGCGAAACCGAGGAACTGCCGGGCATTGCTGCTCAAGCGCACCGGCAGCCGAGGTTCGAGAAATACGTAGCGGTTCAGGAACACCAGCAGGCCCATCCCGATAATCACAGCCCAGACCATCATGTGCGCCCCACGTAGAGTTTGTTGCAGATGAACCCTGCGGTCATGCCCGCCAATCCCGACAGCACCAGCGCCGAGCCCCATTGCCAATAGCTGAACAGCACCGAACAGAACAGCGAGACCGCCACGCAGACTACCGTCGGAACGTTGCGCACCACCGGCGTGATCAAGGCGATAAAGGTCGCGGCGATGGAGAAATCCAGCCCCAGGTGTTCAAGGCCCGGAATGCTGCTGCCCAGCACAATGCCCGTCAGGGTGAAGAGGTTCCAGGCGATGTAAAACGTCAGGCCCACACCGAGGGCGTACCAGCGATTGAACTGCTGTTTGTCATGCTGGCTGGTCAGGGCGAACAACTCGTCGGTGAGCAAAAAGCCCAGCCCGATACGCCAGCGGCCCGGCAACGGGGAAATCACCGAACGCATGCTCATCCCGTACAGCAAATGCTGGGAGGTCAGCAGCAACGTGGTCAACAGAATCGAAAAGACCCCGGCGCCGCCCTTGAGCATGCCGATGGCGACCAATTGCGCCGCGCCGGCAAACACGATGCTCGACAGCCCCTGGCCTTGCAGGGGCGTGAGGTTGGCCTCGATGGCCATGGAACCGGCCAGCAACCCCCAGGGCGCGGTCGCCAGGGACAACGGCATGATGGCCGCGGCGCCACGAAGGAATGCAGTGCGCGGCATGAATGAGTTGGACATAACGCTCTACAACCAGGAAAAGTCTTCAGACTGTGCCAGCAGTCATGGCCGATGGCTTGAACAATCTTGCGCACTTGCAACGACTTCACGATTGACAAATACCCCGTCGGCTTTTAAAACTGGGCGCCTCATTCAGGGTGTAAGCAACCATGTCCGCAACCTTCAACCTCAACACTGTCGTCATTGGCTTGATTGCCAAGGCGCAAGGTTGCGTTGCGCACGCCCCTAAATCGAAGAAACAGTCGCTCATGTGACCGGGGCGCGCTGTCCCGTCAGATGAGCTGACAGGACATTGAGCGCGACGGACACCCCTCCTCTTGCTGACTTCCTTCTACGCTTCTGACGGTGACGAAATCGGTCAACCTTCAGGAGAAAGTGCATGTCATCGTTTCAAGGTATCTGGGTTCCCATCGTTACGCCGTTTCACAACGGTGCGATCGACTTTGCCGGATTGCGGCGGCTGGTCAGTCATCTGCTGGAAAAAGGCGTCGATGGCATAGTGGTCTGCGGCACCACCGGGGAAGCCGCGGCGCTGGCCAAACATGAACAACTGGCGGTGCTCGATGCGGTGCTGGAACAGGTTCCACCAGAACGCGTGGTCATGGGCCTGGCCGGCAACAACCTCACCGAGTTGCTGCACTTTCAAAGCGAAATCCTGAAGCGTCCCCTGGCGGGCTTGCTGGTGCCGCCGCCCTACTACATCCGCCCTTCCCAGGCCGGCCTCGAAGCCTTTTTCAAGACCGTCGCCGATGCGTCCAGCGCCCCGACTATTCTCTACGACATCCCCTATCGCACCGGCATAGCCTTCGAGCAGGCGACCCTGCTCCGGATCGTCGCCCATGAGCGGATCGTCGCGATCAAGGACTGCGGCGGCAACCCAGCCAACACCTTGGCACTGCTCTCCAGCGGTAACGTCGACGTGCTGTGCGGCGAAGATAATCAGATCTTCGGCGCGCTATGCCTGGGGGCCAAAGGCGCAATTGCCGCCTCGGCCCATGTTCATCCCGAGCTGTTCGTGACGCTGTATCAACAGCTTC
This sequence comes from Pseudomonas sp. GW821-FHT01E10, assembly GCF_059422365.1. Lineage (NCBI taxonomy): Bacteria > Pseudomonadati > Pseudomonadota > Gammaproteobacteria > Pseudomonadales > Pseudomonadaceae > Pseudomonas > Pseudomonas sp. GW821-FHT01E10. The sequence goes on along the minus strand of NZ_JBWKWT010000015.1, from coordinate 87,101 downwards.
GCGACAACCGCTTAGCGGCCGGCCGAACGACCTTCTTCCAGTTGCTGCCACTGATCCACAGCCTGTTCATCGAGCCCAATCCCGCCCCGGTGAAAACTGCCCTGGCCCTTGAAGGATTGATCCGCGACGAGCTGCGAGCGCCAATGCAACGCAGCAGTGAAAGCACGACGGTGCGTTTGAAAGAAGTACTGGCAGCGCTTGAAGGCGGCAATCGATAGAGCACAAGCGTCCAGCCCGAGTACCATGGAGCGATTCACCCAACACGTCAGGGAATCGACATGCTTTACCGAATCGCCGCCGACGGGCTGGTGCTGTCTCACTTGTTGTTCATTCTGTTCGTGCTGTTCGGCGGGCTGCTGGTGCTCAAATGGCGCCACCTGATCTGGTGGCACCTGCCCGCCGCTGCATGGGGTGTGATCGTGGAAATCTTCCACCTGGCGTGCCCACTCACCGAATGGGAAAACTGCATGCGCCACGCGGCCGGGCAAACCGGTTACGGCGGCGGTTTTATCGAACATTACGTGTGGCCGATTATTTACCCGGCCGGGCTGACGCCCACGATTCAACTGGCACTGGGCAGCGTGGTGCTGGCGCTCAACGTGCTGATCTATGTGCGGCTGTTCCGGCAATGGAAGCATCCGACCCGTTCAGGCAGTAACCACCGGTCCGGTTGAACTCAGTTGGCGATAACACTCATGTTCCGGCCACTGGCCTTGGCCACATACAGCGCCTTGTCCGCGGCGCCGACAATGTCGTCGGGCTGGGCTTGCGAGGCCGGGTCGTAAGCGCAGACACCCACGCTGACCGTGACCACGCCCCCCACACCCTCAACGTGTTTGATGCCGGCCTGCTGAACCGCACGGCGGATGTTTTCCGCTACCAGAAACGCCCCCACGTAGTCGGTACCAGGCAGCACCACCGTAAACTCCTCACCACCGAAGCGAGCCGCGAGATCGCCGGGGCGCTTGATGTTTTCGGTGATGATCGTGCTGATTTTGCGCAAACACTCATCGCCCGCCAAATGACCGTAGTGATCATTGAAGTTCTTGAAGTGGTCGACATCGATCATCAACAGCGCAAGATGGGTCTGGCTACGCCTGGCGCGGCCCATTTCCGCGAGAATGAACAGGTCGAATTGACGCCGATTGGAAAGCCCGGTCAGTGCATCCTCCAGTGCCAGCAACTCCAGGCTGCGGTTGACCTCAATGAGTTTGTCCTGAGTCTCCAACAGATTGTTCTGAATATGATTCTGCTGCTTCATGAGGCGGATCAGGCGATAACCGAGAGCCCCCAGAAACCCCAGCAGCAACAGGACGATGCCCGCACTGAATATTGATTCCTGCCGCCAACTGGCCAGGACTTCATCCTTGTCGAGCCCGGCAAAGACGACAAGCGGATACCCCTCGACCCGTCGAAACCCCACGACCCGCACCACCCCGTCGACAAAGGACCTGACCGTTGCCGTACCGGAATCGCCCTTGGGCAACAGCTGGGTAAACAGCGGCCCTTTGGCAACACTGGTGCCAATATCGGCTTCGTTGAACGGGCGCCGAACGACAATGGTGGTGTCATCGGAGATCAGGTTGATCACGCCGTTATTGCCCATGTCGATGCTGTTATACAAATCCAGGAAATGCTTGAGGTAGATCGAAGCCACCACCACGCCGGCAAACCGGCCATCAGGGTGATTGATCCGGCGTGACACGGTCATGATCCACTCACCGGTCGAGCGACTTTTTATCGACGGACCGATATGAGGACCGCGGTCGGGATGATCACGGTGGTAGATGAAATATTCACGGTCGGAATTATTGGCATTGGGCGGTATGACGTTAATGGCGTTGGCGAGCCAGCGTCCTTCTTCGTCGAACACGAACAGCCCATGGATCTGTACCAACTCACTGCGCTGAGCCTGGAGCAAACGTTGCAGTCGGGGAAATTTTTCCGGTTGCATGCCATCGATTTCGAGGCGGTCCACCAGGGAGAACAGTAGCGTGTCGGCCTGTTTGATCGATGCCTGCGCCTGCGAGGCCAGGGTTTGCGCCAGGTTGGACATCGCCACTTCGCTCTCACGCAGATGGTACTGACGCGAGTTCCAGCTTTCACCGATCACAATGGCCATCAAGGACAGGCACACCGCAATCAGCAGAGAAACCGCGTATCGAACCTTGAGCGTTGTCTCAACCGGCTCGGGCACCCAAGGCGTGGCGAACCGGGTGTGTTCAATACGATCTTTGACGGACGGATGCCCCATGACGCTCCCTGAATCCCTTATGACATGGCGAATTTTCCCGTTCGCCCTTTTAGCGCCAGCCAGCCGTGACCGGCGCTCAAACCATTACAACTCGACACCGATACGATAGGTGATTTACACAAAAACGCTCATTGCCAGCGATCGTAATCGCTACATCGGCGTCTGTTTGATCGCCTCAAACCAGGCCGGATTCAATCGCCTCTGTTCGGTCTCGATGCCCAACGCGTCCATCCGTGCCTTGTGCTGATCCATCTCTCGGGTCAGCTGACTTTGGTCGCTGGAGTTGCCGTCCAACTGGTGCATCTGGCTCAGCCCCAAGTGATAAAAGCGCAGCAGCTTCATGGCGGCAGGGTCGCCCTGCTCCACCGCCGCCGTCACCTGGTGCATGACGTTGGTGACGCTCATCAGGCTGCGCTTGAGCTGCCAACCATAGACCGCTGGCGCCATCCACTCCTGGCTCCAGAACTTGCCGCGCATCAGCGCCACCGTCAGCAACAACGCGGCAAACACACCGCCCACGTTGAACCGCAGATTATCGCCGCCGGGTTCACCGAACAACGTCACCGCCGCCGTCGACAGCTCCATCGCCAGCGCCAGGAACATCAGGGCGATGATCACCGTGCTGCGCCGCGTCTGGCGTCGATAGGTTTCGGCATTCATTGGCTGGATTTCGAACATCGCGACGGGGTTCCTTGCATCGATGGTAAAAGGCGCTGTGACAAAAAGACTGCGAGGCATTATCGCCTCCCCGAAGGATTTAGCTATGCTGGAGCTCCTTTTCATCTTTTCATCGTCAAACGGGAGCATGGCGATACAGCGCAGTTCGTGCCATCTTCATCATGGATACACACTATTCGGATGCCATGCGCCGTTGCTGGCGGGTGACATCGTTTTAAGGATCATTGAATGACCCAACGACATGTAATCAACGCCTCGGTCAGCCCTAAAGGCAGCCTGGAAACGCTCTCCCAGCGTGAAGTGCAGCAACTGAGCGAAGCATCATCCGGCATCACCTACACCCTCTTCCGCCAGTGCGCCCTGGCCATCCTCAATACCGGCGCCCACGTCGATAACGCCAAGACCATCCTGGAAGCCTACAAAGACTTCGAAATCCGCATTCACCAGCAAGACCGTGGCGTACGCCTGGAACTGCTGAATGCCCCCGCCGACGCTTTCGTCGATGGCGAAATGATTGCCAGCACCCGTGAAATGCTCTTTAGCGCCCTGCGCGACATCGTCTACACAGAAAACGAACTCGACGCCTTGAGCATCGACCTGAGCACCTCCCAGGGCATCAGCGACTACGTCTTTCACCTGCTGCGCAACGCCCGCACCCTGCGCCCCGGCGTCGAGCCGAAAATCGTGGTGTGCTGGGGCGGCCACTCGATCAACACCGAAGAATACAAATACACCAAGAAAGTCGGCCACGAACTCGGCCTGCGCAGCCTGGACATCTGCACCGGTTGTGGCCCTGGCGTGATGAAAGGCCCGATGAAAGGCGCGACCATCGCCCATGCCAAGCAACGCATCCACGGCGGTCGCTACCTCGGTTTGACTGAACCTGGGATCATCGCCGCCGAGGCGCCGAACCCGATCGTCAACGAACTGGTGATCCTGCCGGACATCGAGAAACGCCTGGAAGCGTTCGTGCGGGTTGGCCACGGCATCATCATTTTCCCGGGTGGCGCGGGCACGGCCGAGGAATTCCTGTACCTGCTCGGCATCCTGATGCACCCGGACAACCAGGACCTGCCGTTCCCGGTGGTCCTTACCGGGCCGAAAAGCGCCGCGCCGTATCTGGAGCAACTGCACGCCTTCGTCGGCGCAACCCTCGGTGAAGAAGCGCAGCAGCACTACGAGATCATCATCGACGACCCGGCCGAAGTAGCGCGGCAGATGACTCAGGGCCTCAAAGCGGTCAAACAGTTCCGCCGTGAGCGCAACGACGCGTTCCATTTCAACTGGCTACTGAAGATCGACGAAGGCTTCCAGCGCCCGTTCGACCCGACCCACGCCAACATGGCCAACCTGCAACTGAGCCGCAACCTGCCGCCCCACGAACTGGCCGCCAACCTGCGCCGCGCGTTCTCCGGCATCGTCGCCGGCAACGTCAAGGACAAGGGCATCCGCCTGATCGAAGAACACGGGCCGTACCAGATTCGCGGTGATGCCGAGGTCTTGCAGCCGCTGGACCATTTGCTCAAAGCCTTCGTTGCCCAGCACCGGATGAAACTGCCGGGTGGCGCGGCGTATGTGCCGTGTTACCAAGTGGTGGCTTGATACGCGAAACCCTGTGGAAGCAGGCCCGCGATGGCCCGCTTTCCCGAACCACCGGAAACAAGAAACCCCGCGTGATGCGGGGTTTCTTGTTTTTGGGGACTGAGTCAGTGGAGCCCACTGTGGCGAGGGAGCTTGCTCCCGCTGGGTTGCGAAGCGACCCCAAATCCAGCAACCGCATTTTTTTGGCACACCGCATATGCCGGTTTTGCGACTGCTGCGCAGCCGAGCGGGACGGTGCGGCGATCCGACAAGCTCCCTCGCCACAATGGGTCACTCAGTTCTGAGGATCGAGGTTATCCAGCACCCGGTTCACCGCCAACTCCCCAAGCATGACCACCGATTGAATCCCCAACATCACATTGCGATGTGGCATGTCCATCAGTCCGGCGAACTCACTGAGCATCATGCTCGCTGACGCCAGGGATTCGCAGGCGTTGACCAGCAGGGTTTCGTTATCGACCTTCGTACCCACATGGTAAATGGTGCTGGGTTTGCGCTTGGTGGCTTTGGGGATGGGTGGTTTGAGGTAGTGGTCGAGGGCGCGGTCGGCGGCTTCGTGGAGTTTTTTCGAATCGAGGGATTCGTAGGGGGAAACGTCGTCGGTTTCCGGAGGATTTGGTGTTGGTTTGAACATAAATGAAGCTCCTTGATCAGTGGAGCCGACATCTATCGCTGCTAAACGAAGAAGGTGGCGGCTGTACGCGGGTTAGCAGACCAGGGATCAAGGAACCCGGCGCACCGAAGTGCCCCACGCATAGCCGCCATAACGCGAATGGCGACACTGACGTGCCTTGATATTCATCGAGCTGCTAAACCCGATCGCTGATTCGTCAGCGACCCGGAAACGATAGAGCCCGGCCTCAAGGCGCACAAGCCGGCGGATTCTGGCGTAGTCGTAGGCAACGGCGCAAGGCTGTGTAGCCTGAGTGAGTATCTGGAGATGTCGATTAAACATCGCCTGTTTATTGGTCTTACTGTGGATTTTGCGGTGGATGGGCTGGCCTCTTCGCGAGCAAGAGACTTGGCCTGCCCGTAGCAGCTGCCTCGCGGGCTCGGCAGCTGCTACAACAGATCGCTTACTAATCGCGCCGCAAGAGACTTGGCCTGGCTCGCCACATCAGTTACCGCCGTGCTCTCCCACCACATGCCGCGCAACGGCGGCCCCATGGCGAACAAACGGCTGGCGACCTGCCCGTCGGCGCTTAACACTGCACCGTCAACCGCGGCGGCAATGCCCAATCCCAACGGCCCCGGCCGTACCAGCCCGCGAGCGAGCAATTGCTGGGGCAACGGCCGCGCCACCCGGCGCCAGTCGTATTCGATGCCGCTGGAGTTGATCAGCGCCGCGCCATGCACCACACAGGTTTGCGCCTCACCACGACGACGAATGCGGATGCTGACCTCACCGTCCGACGCAGGCTCGAGCCCCTTGAACGATGCGGCATGAATCCGCAACCGCCCTTCCCCGTGTAGCCGCGCCACCAACTCGGCACTCAGCGGCGGCGAGCGATGGTGATGGCTTTCCCACCATGGCCGTACATGCCGCACAAATTGCCGGCGTTGCACATCGGTCGCCTGACTCCACAACCGCCCGATATGCGCCCGAACGGTATCCAACGGCGCTTGCCAGTCGATGCCCTGAGCGATGGCATCGCGGCAATGCCGGCGCAGTTCGCGCACCAGCTGACGCGGTGTGCGAATACTGTGGTCCTCGGCGAGAAAATCCACCCACGCCGGCGGTTGTCGGCGCACATGCGGCAGCAAACCATGACGGGAGAACACTTCGATCGGCCCACGATGCCCGGCCTGCTCCAGCGACACCACGGCATCGACCATGGTCAGGCCCGAGCCGATGATCAGCACCGTCGACTGCGGATCGAGTTGACGCATGGCGGCCACATCCCACGGGTCGAGTGCAGCTGCATTCAAACCGCTGGACTCGGTCTGCGGCGTGCGGGCGGCGGGAAACATTCCGGTCGCCAACACTGCGTAAGCGCCCTGCAATTGCTGCCCATCACTCAGGCTCAACCGCACCGAATCGCTCAACGTTTCCAGGTCCACCACCTCGGCCCGCACATGTTCGACACGCGCCCCCTTCAATGCGCCCACCGCCTGCGCTTCAGCAAGACGCTGCTGCACATAAACGCCAAACAGCCCGCGCGGCGGAAACAGTTCGCTGACCGGCACATGTTGCTCATCCGACTCCGGCCAGCCACCGGCGGCGATGTGTTCGGTCAGCCATTGGGTCAGGTCATCGGCGTTGTCCGGGTCGACGCTCATCCGCGCCGCGTTGCCATTGAGCGTATGCCCCAGTTCCACCGCGCTATAGGCTTCGCCACGGCCCAGTTCTGCCCGCGGCTCGATCACCAGAACCCGGCGCTGACCGGGCAAACGCAACAACTGCGCCGCCAGCATCGCGCCACTCAGGCCGCCACCGATGATCAGGATGTCAGCGTGGCGGATGGCGTCGCTCGCCTGTCCGCGTGGGGTGTCAGTCATGGCGTTCTCACTGGTCAATGTTTACCTGAATAGAAGTCGTACAGATCGCCCCGTGTCAGTCACTCACCGGACGCTAGCCTGTGAAGCGTACTTGAGTGCCACGTTAATATTTTGCTCGGCCATCAGGAAGCTCACCTGCTCGTCTCGATGCCATCCCCACTGCTTCCCAGGAGCCGAACCTGAATATAATTTTCTTTTATTTCAACAGGTTGAATAATTATTCAAGAAACGCTTGCAGCTTTAAAACAGCAAAGTGTTTATCCAGTGTTAGCCGGTAAACAGTCAAATCACCACATTACGCACAAACCGCGCCGCCACGTCCCCATCATTGCGATAAGAATGCGGTTGATGACTGGCAAACATAAAGAACTCGCCAGCCGCAATTTTCTGCGGCTGACCGCCAAGCATCAGGGTCAGGCAACCTTCGAACACATAAAGCTGTTCGCTGTAGCCTTCGGCATCCGGCTCCGAGGGGTAATGCTCGCCCGGTTCCAGGCGCCATTCCCAGAGTTCTACTTCGCGGGTGGCGGTGGCTTTGGCCAGCAGCACCGCTTTACTGCCCGGGATCGTACCGGCCCAGGCCAGTTCGTTGATGCGGCTCGGGTCGCGAGCGTCGGGGGCCTGGATCAGGTCGCTGAAGGCCACGTCCAGCGCTTCGGCCACGCGGTCGAGGGTGGTCAGGCTGACGTTCTTCTCGCCGGCCTCGATGGCCACCAGCATCCGGCGGCTGACCCCGGACTTTTCGGCCAGGGCGCTCTGGCTCATGTCGGCGGCGTGGCGCAGACGTCGCACGTTCAGGCTGACGTGCTGGAGGACCGAAGCCCGTTGGGTGGAATCTTTGTGCACTATATTGCTCACTGGGTGGCGTTGCGCAGTATACTGCCCAACTTCGGGCGCATTGTGCGTCTCCCTCAGATGGGGCGCAAGGTCATGACGTCAATGAACGCTTCTCATACTTCCCCCCGTTTCTCCCGGTTCAGCAAGGCCGAGTGCGTGCTGGTGCTGATTACCATGGTCTGGGGCGGGACCTTTTTGCTGGTGCAGCATGCGATGACCGTCAGCGGGCCAATGTTCTTCGTCGGCCTGCGTTTTGCCGCGGCGGCGAGCCTTGTGGCGCTGTTCTCCTGGCGCCATCTGCGTGAACTGACGCTGTTCGAACTCAAGGCCGGGGCGTTTATCGGCGTGGCGATCATGCTTGGTTACGGCTTGCAGACCGTGGGTTTGCAGAGCATTCCCAGCAGTCAGTCGGCGTTTATTACCGCGCTGTATGTGCCGTTCGTGCCGCTGCTGCAATGGCTGGTGCTGGGGCGTCGTCCGGGGTTGATGCCGAGCATCGGGATCATGCTGGCCTTTACCGGGTTGATGTTGCTGTCGGGGCCTTCCGGCGCGTCGCTCAATTTCAGCCCCGGTGAAATCGCTACATTGATCAGCGCCGTGGCGATTGCCGCGGAAATCATTCTGATCAGCACCTATGCCGGCCAGGTCGACGTGCGCCGGGTGACGGTGGTGCAATTGGCGGTGACGTCGGTGCTGTCGTTCCTGATGGTGGTGCCGACCCAGGAAGTGATTCCCGACTTCTCGTGGTTGCTGTTGTGCAGCGCTTTGGGCCTGGGCGCGGCGAGTGCGGCGATCCAGGTGGCGATGAACTGGGCACAGAAGAGTGTTTCGCCGACCCGGGCGACGTTGATCTATGCCGGGGAGCCGGTGTGGGCCGGGATTGCCGGGCGGCTCGCCGGGGAACGCTTGCCGGCGATTGCGCTGGTTGGGGCGGGGTTGATTGTGGCGGCGGTGATTGTCAGTGAGTTGAAGACCAAGGGGAAAGTTGTTCCCGAGATCGAAGAAGATTCGGTACAGGAAACCGAACACTGATCGTTCCCACGCGTGGGAACGATCGCGATCTCCTTTGAAACAATGATAAACAGGGTTTCTGCGTCTATCTTGTAGGATTCTGCGACAGCTTGGCGTTTGGTGATCGGGGAGCTGGCACGTATGATGCTTCACAAACTTCCGCAGATTAGAAGCCTATGTCCCTGATAGTTCTACTGCTTCTGCCTTTTATCGGCAGCTGTCTGGCAGCCTTACTGCCGCACAACGCGCGTAATACCGAATCGCTGTTGGCTGGCCTGGTTGCCTTGATCGGCACCGTCCAGGTCGCCCTCTTGTACCCGCAAATCGCCCATGGCGGCGTGATCCGTGAAGAGTTCTTCTGGCTCCCCAGCCTGGGCCTGAACTTCGTGCTGCGCATGGACGGTTTCGCCTGGTTGTTCTCGATGCTGGTACTGGGCATCGGCACGCTGGTTTCGTTGTACGCCCGTTATTACATGTCACCGGACGATCCGGTGCCGCGTTTCTTCGCGTTTTTTCTGGCGTTCATGGGCGCCATGCTGGGGCTGGTGATCTCCGGCAACCTGATCCAGATCGTGTTTTTCTGGGAGCTGACCAGCCTCTTCTCGTTCCTGTTGATTGGCTACTGGCACCACCGCGCCGATGCGCGACGGGGTGCTTATATGGCACTGATGGTCACCGGCGCGGGCGGTTTGTGTTTGCTGGCGGGGGTCATGCTGCTCGGCCATGTGGTCGGCAGCTATGACCTGGACAAGGTCCTGGCCGCCGGCGAGCTGATTCGCGCGCATGCCCTCTACCCTATTCTGCTGCCCCTGATCCTGATCGGCGCCCTGAGCAAAAGTGCGCAATTTCCCTTCCACTTCTGGTTGCCCCACGCGATGGCGGCACCGACACCGGTCTCGGCGTATCTGCACTCGGCGACCATGGTCAAGGCCGGGGTGTTCCTGCTCGCGCGCCTGTGGCCGTCGCTGTCCGGCAGTGAAGAATGGTTCTACATCGTCAGCGGGGCCGGCGCCTGCACCCTGTTGCTCGGCGCTTACTGCGCGATGTTCCAGAACGACCTCAAGGGCCTGCTGGCCTACTCGACCATCAGCCACCTGGGCCTGATCACCCTGCTGCTGGGCCTGAACAGTCCGCTGGCCGCCGTGGCCGCGGTGTTCCACATTCTCAACCACGCCACGTTCAAGGCCTCGCTGTTCATGGCCGCCGGGATCATCGACCACGAAAGCGGCACCCGGGACATTCGCAAACTCAGCGGCCTGGTCAAACTGATCCCGTTCACCGCCACCCTGGCCATGGTTGCCAGCGCCTCCATGGCCGGCGTGCCGCTGCTCAACGGCTTCCTGTCGAAAGAGATGTTCTTCGCCGAAACCGTGTTCATCAACGCCACGGCCTGGATCGAGATGACCCTGCCGATCGTCGCGACCATCGCCGGGACGTTCAGCGTCGCCTACTCCCTGCGCTTCACCGTCGACGTGTTCTTCGGCCCGACCGCCACCGATCTGCCGCACACCCCGCACGAACCGCCGCGCTGGATGCGCGCGCCGGTGGAGTTGCTGGTGCTCACCTGTCTGGTGGTGGGGATTTTCCCCGCTCAAGTGGTCGGCTCGCTGCTCGCCGCCGCCGCATTGCCGGTGGTGGGCGGCACGCTGCCCGAGTACAGCCTGGCGATCTGGCACGGCTGGAACGCACCGATGTTCATGAGCCTGATTGCCATGTCCGGCGGCATCGTGCTTTACCTGTTGCTGCGTAATCAACTCAAGCAAGGGCGCTTCACGCACCCGCCGGTGATCAGCCGTTTCAATGGCAAGCGGCTGTTCGAGCGCAGCCTGGTGGTCATGATGCGTCTGGCCCGTCGCCTGGAGCGGCGGATCAGCACCCGGCGCCTGCAAACCCAACTGTTCCTGGTGGTACTCGCCGCGGTGCTGGCCGGGGTGATCCCGATGCTGCACAGCAGCCTGAGCTGGGGTGACCGGGCGAAAATTCCGGGCTCGATCGTGTTCGTGATCCTCTGGCTGCTGGCGATTGCCTGTGCACTCGGCGCGGCGTGGCAAGCCAAGTATCACCGGCTCGCGGCCCTGACCATGGTCAGCGTCTGCGGCCTGATGACCTGCGTGACCTTCGTCTGGTTCTCGGCGCCGGACCTGGCCCTGACGCAACTGGTGGTCGAAGTGGTGACCATGGTGCTGATCCTGCTCGGCCTGCGCTGGTTGCCGCGACGGATCGAAGAGGTGTCACCGTTGCCGAGCAGCCTGCGCAAGGCGCGGGTACGGCGGGTTCGCGACTTGCTGCTATCGACAGCGGTCGGTGGCGGCATGGCGCTGTTGTCCTACGCGATGCTGACCCGCCAGACGCCCAACGACATTTCTTCGTTCTACCTCAGTCGCGCCCTGCCCGAAGGCGGCGGCAGCAACGTGGTCAACGTGATGCTGGTGGATTTCCGTGGCTTCGACACCCTCGGCGAAATCACCGTGCTGGTGGCCGTGGCCCTGGCGGTGTTCGCCCTGCTGCGACGCTTCCGCCCTCCGAAAGAAAGCCTGCAACTGCCGGCCCAACAGCGTCTGCTGGCGCCCGATGTGGTCACCGATCTGGTCAACCCGCGTCACGCCAGCGACACCGCGCTCGGTTTCATGATGGTGCCGGCGGTGCTGGTGCGCCTGCTGTTGCCGATCGCTCTGGTGATCTCCTTCTATCTGTTCCTGCGCGGGCACAACCAACCGGGTGGCGGTTTCGTCGCCGGACTGGTGATGTCGGTGGCGTTCATCCTGCAGTACATGGTCGCCGGCACCCAGTGGGTCGAGGCGCAAATGAGCTTGCGGCCGCTGCGCTGGATGGGCACCGGGCTGTTGTTCGCCACCGTTACCGGGCTCGGGGCGATGGCGGTCGGGTATCCGTTCCTGACCACCCACACCTGGCATTTCGAGCTGCCGCTGTTGGGTGACATTCATATCGCCAGCGCGCTGTTCTTCGATATTGGCGTGTACGCCGTGGTGGTCGGTTCGACGCTGTTGATCCTCACCGCCCTCGCCCACCAATCGGTACGCGGTCATAAAACCAGCGCGCAAATCAGGCCCGCGGCCAAAGCCGTTGCCACCCAAGGAGCCATCTGATGGAAGAAGTCATCGCAATCGCCATCGGTGTGCTGGCCGCGTCCGGCGTATGGCTGATCCTGCGGCCACGGACGTTCCAGGTGGTCATGGGCCTGTGCCTGCTGTCCTATGGCGTCAACCTGTTCATCTTCAGCATGGGCAGCCTGTTCATCGGCAAGGAGCCGAACATCAAGGACGGCGTGCCTCAGGATTTGCTGCACTACACCGACCCGCTGCCGCAGGCGCTGGTGCTGACCGCAATCGTCATCAGTTTCGCCATGACCGCGCTGTTCCTGGTGGTGCTGCTCGCCTCCCGGGGCCTGACCGGCACTGACCATGTGGATGGCCGGGAGCCTAAAGAATGATGGCGATGACTCACCTGATCGTTGCACCGATTCTGCTGCCGCTGCTGACCGCCGCCGTGATGCTGATGCTGGGCGAGAAACACCGCCCGCTAAAGGCCAAGATCAATCTGTTCTCCAGCCTGTTGGGGCTGGGCATTGCCGTAATGCTGCTGCAATGGACGCAGACCACCGGTGTGCCCGGCTCCATCGGCGTGTACCTGCCGGGCAACTGGCAGGCGCCGTTCGGCATTGTGCTGGTGGTTGATCGCCTGTCGGCGTTGATGCTGGTGCTGACCGGGATCATCGGCGTCAGCGCCCTGCTGTTCGCCATGGCCCGCTGGGACGGCGCCGGTTCGAGTTTCCACGCACTGTTCCAGATTCAGTTGATGGGCCTGTACGGCGCCTTCCTCACGGCGGACCTGTTCAACCTGTTCGTGTTTTTCGAAGTGCTGCTCGCCGCCTCTTACGGGCTGATGTTGCACGGTTCGGGCCGGCCGCGGGTGTCGTCGGGGTTGCATTACATCTCGATCAACCTGCTGGCCTCGTCGCTGTTCCTGATTGGCGCGGCGCTGATTTACGGCGTCACCGGCACGCTGAACATGGCCGATCTGGCGCTGAAAATCCCGCTGGTGCCGGAAGCCGATCGCGGCCTGCTGCATGCCGGCGCGGCGATTCTGGCAGTGGCGTTCCTGGCCAAGGCTGGCATGTGGCCGCTGAACTTCTGGCTGGTGCCGGCGTACTCCGCAGCCAGCGCGCCGGTAGCGGCGATGTTCGCGATCATGACCAAGGTCGGCGTCTACACCCTGCTACGCCTGTGGACGCTGCTGTTCTCCGGTCAGGCCGGGGCCTCCGCGTACTTCGGCGGCGACTGGCTGATCTACGGCGGCATGGCGACCATCGTCTGCGCCGCCGTGGCGATCCTCGCCGCGCAACGCCTGGAGCGCTTGGCCAGCCTGAGCATCCTGGTGTCGGCAGGCATTTTGTTGTCGGCCATCGGTTTCGCCCAGCCGAACCTGATCGGCGCGGCGCTGTTTTACCTGGTCAGCTCGACCCTGGCCTTGAGCGCGCTGTTCCTGCTGGCGGAGTTGATCGAGCGTTCGCGTTCGGCCAACGAAATGCCACTGGACGATGACGGCGAGCTGCTGCCACGGCCCCGGGAATCCTTGCAGCCGCCCAAAGGCTTCAACCTCGATGACGACCAGAAAGCCGTGGTCGGTCAGGTGATTCCCTGGACCATGGCCTTCCTCGGCCTGAGCTTCATCGCCTGCGCTTTATTGATTATCGGCATGCCGCCGCTCTCCGGTTTTATCGGCAAACTCAGCCTGCTCAGCGCCCTGCTCAACCCGCTGGGCCTGGGTCATGGCAGCGACGAGCCGGTATCGAACGGCGCGTGGGGGTTGCTGGCGTTGTTGATCCTGTCCGGATTGGCCTCGTTGATCGCTTTCTCGCGTGTGGGTATCCAGCGTTTCTGGACCCCGCAAGAGCGGCCATCGCCCTTGCTGCGTCGTCTGGAATGCGTGCCGATCATGGTTCTGCTGGGGCTGAGCATTGCGCTGACGTTCAAGGCTGGACCGCTGTTGCGCTACACCCAGGCCGCCGCTCAAGCATTGAATAACCCTCAGCAATACGTGATGGCGGTGCTCGGCACCCGTGCGGTGCCGAGCCCTGAAGCCAGGGCAGCACTGGTGGAGGTGCAACCATGAAGCGTCTGTTTCCTGCGCCGTGGTTGTCACTGTCCTTGTGGCTGCTGTGGCTGCTGTTGAACCTGTCGATGAGCCCCGGCAATGTGCTGTTGGGCGCGGTATTGGGCCTCTGTGCCCCACTGATGATGCGCAAGTTGCGGCCGTTGCCGATCCGCATTCGTCGCCCAGGGGTGATTTTGCGTTTGTTCTTGCTGGTCGGGCGCGATGTGCTGGTGTCCAACCTCGCCGTGGCCTGGGGCGTGCTCAATGCCGGGCGGCGTGCGCCTCGCTCGCGGTTCATCAAGGTGCCGCTGGACTTGCGCGATGCCAACGGTCTGGCGGCGCTGTCGATCATCTGCACGGTGATTCCCGGCACGGTCTGGTCGGAACTGGCGCTGGATCGCAGCATTCTGTTGCTGCACGTTTTCGATCTGGATGACGAAGGCCCATTCATCCAGCACTTCAAGGCGACCTACGAGCGCCCCTTGATGGAGATCTTCGAATGAGCGCATTGCTGTCGAACGCGATCCTGCTGAGCCTGTTCATCTTTTCGCTGGCGATGATTCTGACCCTGATCCGCCTGTTCAAGGGCCCGTCAGCCCAGGACCGGGTTCTGGCCCTGGATTACCTGTACATCATCGCCATGCTGATGATGCTCGCGCTGGGCATTCGTTATGCCAGTGACACTTACTTCGAGGCGGCGCTGCTGATCGCCCTGTTCGGCTTCGTCGGCTCGTTTGCCCTGGCCAAATTCCTGTTGCGTGGCGAGGTGATCGAATGAACGCTGAACTGTCTTTGTGGGTGGAAATACCGGTGGCGATTCTGCTGGTGCTCAGCAGTCTGTTTGCACTGATCGGCGCGGTCGGGCTGCTGCGGATGAAGGATTACTTCCAGCGCATGCACCCACCGGCGCTGGCCTCGACTTTGGGCGCGTGGTGTGTGGCTCTGGCTTCGATCATTTACTTTTCGGCGCTCAAGTCGGGGCCGGTGTTGCATGCCTGGCTGATTCCGATTCTGTTATCGATCACGATGCCGGTGACCACGCTGCTGCTGGCCCGGGCGGCACTGTTCCGCAAGCGCATGGCGGGGGATGATGTGCCGGCGGAAGTGAGTAGTCGGCGCACGGAACCCGGGAGTTAGTTCAGGGATTTGTGTTGATTGGCGGGATCTCTTCGCGGGCTTGCTCGCGAAAGCGATTGACCGCCCCCCCCTCAGATCCAGGCCACTGCCAGCAACCCGGCCCCCAACACCAAGCACAACGGCGAATACGCCCAAGTGTCGAGCCGGGCAAACTTCGAATCCTTGACCTGCTTGAAGAACCCCACCAGATTCGAATCGCCGATCGCCCGAGCGAACATCAGCAGAGCAATCGCGCTAATTACCCATTGCAACGACCAGTGATGCACCGTGGGCAGATACAGTCCGACCCGCAGGCACACCAGCATCGCTATCAGCAGCAAACCCACCGCCACCAGCAGCGTGCCAAAGCCCGATGGCTTGAACGCCGGCCTTGATGCCTCACCGTCCTCCCCGGGTACGCTCGGTACCACCGCCTCGCTACCCCACTTGCCACCCACCGCCCAATACAGGTGGATCAGGCTGATGACCAGAAAGATTGCAGCAATCCATTGCGCGACCAAAAGGCTCATATTCAGACGTCCCGTGTGAAATGTTGCAGCAGAATGAACTTCCTTGCGCGATTTTAAAAGCGCCCGGCACAAGCTGGCGAAGCCTGCAATCTTTTGACTTTGCTTCCAACGGCAAAATCAAAAGATCGCAGGCTTCTACGAGTTTTATGTACACCCGAGCAGTTTATTTCAGCTGGGCAGCGACTTTATCCGCCACATCCTTGGGCACCCAGGCCTGCCACACCTGCGGGTTCGCCTTCATGAACGCCTCGGCCGCTTGACGTGGCGGAGTGTGTTTTTCACTCATCTCCGCCAGGGCCTTGTTCAACGCTTCGATCGGTAAATCGACCTTGCTGAAGAACTCGGTGAGCTGCGGGTACTGTTTCTGGAACGGCGCGGACACGCCGATGGACAGCTTCGAGGGCAGTGAGCGAGTCGGTTTCGGATTGGGGTTGTCAGCCTCGGTCAGGGTTTTCCAGGCTTCGGCGTCGAATGGCGGCTCTTGCAGTTGAATCAGCTTGAAACGGCCGAGCAATGGCGTCGGCGACCAGTAATAGAACAGGACTGGTTTGCCGCGACGAATCGACGAACTGATCTCCGCGTCCAACGCCGCCCCCGAACCACTGCGAAAGTTCACGTAGCTGTCGTTCAGCCCATAGGCCTTGAGCTTCTGCTTGTTGACCACCTCCGACGTCCAGCCGATCGGGCTGTTCAGGAAGCGCCCCTTGCTCGGGGTTTCCGGGTCTTTGAACACATCCTTGTAGCGCGGCAGATCACTGACACTGCGCAGCCCCGGCGCCAGCGGCTTGATGCCCTTGGCCGGGTCGCCCTTGATCACGTATTCCGGCACCCACCAGCCCTCGGTGGCGCCCTTGACCGTATCGCCCAGGCTCGCGACTTTGCCCTCGGCCTCAGCCTTGACCCAGACCGGACTGCGGCCCGCCCACTCTTCGCCAATGACCTGAATGTCATTGTTGGCCAAGGCGGTTTCCAGGGTAATGGTCGTTCCGGGCAAGGTATCGGTCGGCAAGCCGTAGCCCTGCTCGACGATGATCCGCAGAATCTCGGTGATCAGGCTGCCACTTTCCCAATTCAGGTCGGCAAAGTGAATCGGTGCCTGGGCAGCGAATACCGGAACGGGTGAAACCAACAAGCCGAACGTGGCCAGGGTAGCGGCCAGTAACCGTCGTAATCCCTTCATGCTCTTGCACCTCGTGCTGTTCACAGCAATAGCAGGATGGCCTGACAAAGAAGACCACAAGCCTCTGAATACTCAGTCAACTGACTGTAGTAGAGGTTTCTGCTTTCGAGGGGCGAGGATTATTTTTCGGAAGGTTCCTGCAAGCGCGCAAGCTCTCTTCTGACCATGCTGGCGTACGCCGCCGGGCGCAACATATAAATCTGTGACGCTACCCAACTCAGCCAGGCTCCCTGCAGAACGGTCTTTTCAGCCAACAGGCGCTGGGCCTCGGTGTGTGCACTGGCCTGGTTCTGTTCATGGAAATCGGCGCGGGTCTGGGTCATTACTCGCTGGCCTTGAAGGTCACCAGTTCGCCTTTGCGCCACTTGGCGGCCTTGGCAGTCACGGCTTTCAGTGTCTTGGTCAGGCCTTCCTGCAATTGTTGGTGGGCCGCAAACACCATCACCACGCTATGACCTTCCTTGAACACAATGCCGTGGCCGTCTGCGGTGGTCACGAACGCATAATCCCCCAGTCCGTAGACCGTCAATTTGATTTCGCGGAACTTGATATCCAGTTTTCCGCCTTCGCGGCTGGGCAATACGGAAGCGCTGAAATGATCGCCGACCTTGAGTTTCAGCCCGGGCTTGTCGTCTACCACCAGCGCGGCTTCGGTGTCGATCTCGGCAATGTAAATGCCTTCAGCGTTCTGTTCGGTGATGTAGACGAAACGTGACTGAAACTGTTTAACCAGCTTTGCGCGCAAATCACCCAGTACGAACAAAGCATGCATATCGAGATTACTTACTGCCAAGGAAACATCCCCACATCTGAAAATGATGCCGTACGCAGGAAACGCGCACAGCAGAAAAAAGCGGCAATGCCGAGGTTTAGCCAAATGACCCGGGTCGTAATCCTGGAACGAGCAGAGGGCTCATTCATCGCGAGGTTTGGGAAGATTACTGGAACATCCCCCGCGTCGTCTTGCCTGGCGGTCGTCAGAGGTTGAAGGAAAACGCCCTTCTGACGGCCAGAAAAACCGGATCACCAACTTTAGGGAAAAATCTCTTTAAAAAAAGCACTTTTCTGACATATCGCCAGTAAAAAATTGCTTTAGATGGGCAGCAATCGCCAACCAGTGAGAGCGATTCTAGAGCAGCCATGCTCACCGAGACTACCCAAAACAACGTACGCACGTCGGTAAAACCACGAAAAGGACTTCATATGTGCACACTGACTCACTTCGCCCAGCCTCACACACACCACACAAACGGCTCGTCACTTCTGCAATCGATAGTACTCCACCAGCAGGATTTCCTCCCTGAGGCGCATCTGCTCCCGCGTTTTCAGGTGGTATTGGCCGGCAACGCCTTTTTCCACATCAGGGAAATATCCACCGGACGTGTCAGAGGTTTCCGCGCCGACCATAACGAAGCCTGCGCCCTTGCCCGCTCGCTCGAGTCTCGCAACTGACTCATCTTGCGGCATTCACATTTATAGACGTTTCGTCACGCCGGCGACTTAACTCAGCCGCCGGCAGGCAACTACTGCCATACTGCCCGCCCCATGAAACCCGTCTCCAGAGTGGACGGCGCTCAATACAACATAATATTTCAAAGGGAAGACTGCTACGTGACGGAATTTGATATCGGTGAATTTTTTATCCGGGGCGAAGCCAGAGAGGTCGACGGTGAATTCCAGGCAGTCATTATCATGCGCGCCAAACCACCGTTGACCACGGTGTCGTATCACCAGGTCGAAAAGGATCGCTGGTTCAAGACTGCGGAAGTCGCGACGATTGCCGCCCAGGAGTCCGCCAAAGCCCTGAAGCTTGCCGTCGATGAGGGTGCGTTGAAGGGCTGACCATCGGGTTTACAGTCTATGCTCATCCCTGCTTTGAACATCGTTATCGAACTCCCTGGCGCGCGGCCCCCTCAGATGCAATGAAGCCGCACCTCAGACCTCACGCCCGAGGCGATTGATTATCTGCAAGGAGATGAAGATGGATTCACCCACACATGACTTGAAAGGCTTGTTCGACCAGCTCGGCCTGGACTCCAGCGAAAAGGCCATCGACGATTTCATTGCCCTGCATTCACCGTTGCCCGATGACAAGAAACTCATCGATGCCGAGTTCTGGACTCCGCAACAAGCCGGCTTCCTCAAGGAACAACTGCGTGAAGACGCCGATTGGGCGCACGTGGTCGACGACCTGAACCTGCGCATGCACCAGATTCACTAGCTGAGGCTCAATGCAGGCTGTCGGGCATTTCGACGTTCAATTGTGCCAACCAGGCAGCCCTGCACTCCTCGGCTTCATTACGACTGGAGAACACCGTCCCCCGGCGCTCACCGTTGAGCAGCACCACCCAACAGACGCTCTGCCCCATCGCTCGCAAACTGGCGGGCACGCCGCTGCCAATCATGACCGCGACATCGACTTTGCTTTGCATGTTGACCTCTCGAATTTCATTAGCGACCTAACTATACAGGCATGTTAATGAGTTCATCCTCGAGGAAACAGCAACAGCGCTGCACAGCTTCGTTGCATATGCGGTAACAATTGCCAGGCTATCAGCGAGGCTTTTCCGGTTTGTAGCCCAACCGCAATCCACCCCAATGACGACCCTTGAGCATGATCGGCACCGAGAGGTCGTGCATCAGTTCACCGGTGTCGCGGGTGTAGGTCTGCAACAGTACGGCCTGCTGGTGGCTGCCACAGCGAATCCCGGTGCGGTCGGCGAACTTGCGCTTGGTGCGGTTTTGCAGGGTATCGACTTGCACGTCGCCGGTCAGTGGCTGACTGAACACCGTGTTGTGGGTCGGCACATACCCCTGCTGCGTGCAGGCAATGGCGAACACCAGGCCTTCGTGACGCGGCAGCAACGGTTCCTGAATCGCCGGCAAGACCTGATCGGTGTAACGGTCGAAGCGGGTCTGGTATTTGGTTGGGCTGGTGTTGGGGATCGTCTGATAATTGCGATCAAACAGGTCGTCGAGGCTGATCCGCCCCTGGTCGATATCCGCCTCGAAACGCGCGGCAATCTGACTCGCCCCTTCGCGGGCCAGGTCGTAAATCCGCTGGTGATAGTCATCCAGCCCGACTTCGGCAAGGCGTTCGCTGATGGTTTCGGCCTGCCCTTCCATTTGCACCGCCGCCTGGGCCAGGCGCTGGGTTTGTTGGTCACTGATCGCCAGGTCGCTGCGCATTTGTTCGATGGCGTGGAACAGGCTGTCGAGTTGTTCGCGATTAGTGTCCGCGCCCAGAGCGATTTCCCCGACCTGCCTTTCAACACCGGCCGCCAGGCGCGCGATGTTTTCCAGGTGCTGCCCCGTGTGCTCGACCTGCGCAACGCCAGTATTGAGGTCGCTGGCCAACTGACGAATCTGCTCCACCACTTGCGCCGTGCGTTGTTGAATGTCAGCGACCATCTCCCCGACTTCGCCGGTCGCCGTCGCCGTGCGCGCGGCCAGGCCACGAACCTCATCGGCCACCACCGCAAACCCGCGACCGTGTTCCCCGGCCCGCGCCGCTTCGATGGCTGCGTTCAACGCCAACAGATTGGTCTGGCTGGCGATGGACTGGATCACCAGCGTGACCCGCTGGATATCGTCACTGCGCAGGCTCAGGGCTTCGATCAACTCGTGGCTGTTGCTGGCACGCTGACTGAGTTGATGCATGCGCGCGATGGACTCGATCAGTTCCGTACGCCCTGCCGCGCTGCTCTGATGGGCTTCGCTCGCCGCGCTCAAGGCTTCCCGGCTGAGTGTCGAGGTAGCCTGTTCGGTGGCGATCATCACTTCAGCGCTGCTGACAATCTGTGCTGCGGCGCCGAGTTGCGATTGCAGCTTGTCGGCCAGCTGCTTGACCGAAAAGGCCACGCCGGCGGCCGACAAGGCGTTATGACTGGTGGTGTAGGAAAGATCGCGAGTCAAACCGGCGATGGCGCTGGCGTTGTCAGCCGGGGTTGCCTGCGGCAGCGTGCGCGAGCGCAGGCGCGGCAGCCAGATAATCAGCACAGCCAATGGCAGGCCAAGGTAAAGCGACCAGCCAGCCAATGCCATGCCACACAGCAAGAGCATCAGGGCGATGCTTTGCAGAGTCGGCGTGAGCCACTGGTTTTTCGGCAAAAGTACGGCTGCGGGCACTGCCCCAGCCAGAGACCCGTCTCGCATCATCGTTTGTCACCCCAGGCATCTTCTAATTGTTGTATCCGCATTAAACGCCACCACAAGGCCATTATCTATGGTCCGTTAGTAGTGGGGGGTTGCAGCAGATCAATAGAAGTGCACGGGTGTTTTCGCAGACGTCGAAAAGCAAAGATCGCAGCCTTCGGCAGCTCCTGCACGGGTTCACATAAACCTGTAGGAGCTGCCAAAGGCTGCGATCTTTTCAAGGCAGCCAGTTATTAGCTGGCTGCCTCACAGAATCAGGCCTGACGCTGGTGCTTGTCGATCTGCTCGTGACGTTCTTGAGCTTCGATGCAGTACTTGGTGGTCGGGCTGATCAGCAGGCGCTTGAGGCCAATTGGCTCGCCGCTGTCATCGCACCAGCCGAAGCTGTCTTCCTTGATGCGTTCCAGGGCCTGTTCCAACTGAGGCAGCATGCGCTGGTCGCGATCGATCGCGTTCACCAGCCAGGTGCGCTCTTCTTCGACAGAAGCCGCGTCAGCCGGATCGGCCGGGGTGTCCAGGCTCTCGATGGCGATGCGATTCTGTTCGATGCGCTCATGGGTTTCGACTTTCATGTTCTGCAACAGCTCAGAGAAAAAAGCATGTTGCTCGGCATTCATGTAGTCATCCGCCGGCATGGCCAGCAACTTGTCCTTTGTCATTGATATCTCTATAAAAAAACGTGCATTAAGGCGAATTAGGGAGCGTTCCGTTGAGCCTTGTGCGGTCATTGGAACGGCGCCGTTTATTCCAAGCGCCACCCGGCACTCAATTTACGAGGGGCGGCAGTCTAAGGCCGACTTGAGGCCTCAGCAACTGAAAAGACAGCAAATCTGTCCGACAAAGCCCTGAAAGTGCTCTATGGCGAGCTTTGAGGCGCTTATCGGAGTGCGTTTATAGCAAGAAATTCAGTCCAGCGGCTGTATATAGAAGACAAACGGCTGCGCCACGCGGGTCAGGCGTGGCGCAGTTTCGTCTTTCGCGTGGTTTAGCGCTTGAGTTTGCGCTTGTTGCGGTACTGGTCGATGACCACCGCCACCACAATAATCAGCCCCTTGATAATGTCTTGAATATAAGCGTCAACACCGACAAAGGTAAAGCCGCTGGCCATGACCCCGAGAATCAATGCCCCGATTACGGTGCCAGTGATGCGCCCAACGCCACCGGCCAGGCTGGTGCCGCCGATGACCGCCGCGGCAATCGCGTCCAGTTCATAAGACATGCCCATCCCGGCCTGCCCGGTCGCGGCCCGTGCCGACGCCACCACCCCGGCCAGGCCGGCAAGCAACCCGGCGATGCTGTAGACAATCACCAGATGCCGCTTGACGTTGATCCCGGAGGTGCGCGCCGCTTGCATATTGCCGCCGATGGCGTAGGTGTATTTACCGTACTTGGTGTAGCGCAGGGCAATGTGAAAGATCACCGCCACCACCAGGAAGATGATCACCGGCATCGCGCCATGCCCAATGGCTGTGTAGGAATCCGAGAGCATGCTCACCGGCTGACCTTCGGTGTAGTAGCGCGCCAGACCGCGCGCCGAGACCATCATGCCGAGGGTGGCAATGAATGGTGGAATCCCGGTGATCGCAATGATGCTGCCGTTGATCGCCCCCGCCAGCAATCCCACCCCCAGCCCGGTGATCACTGGAATCCACACCGGCAAGTCAGTCAGGGACGGAAACACCGCCCGGGCAAAGTCCGAGGTCTGGGCCAGGCTGGCGGCAATCATCGCCGACAGCGCCAGCACCGAACCGGAGGAAAGGTCGATACCGGTGGTGATGATGACCTGGGTTACCCCGATTGCCAGCAGGCCGATGATCGACACTTGCAGGATCATCAGCACCAGGCGCTGAGAGTTCATCAGGAAGCTCTGGTCCCGCACGATCCAGCCGAACAGCTCGAAGACCAGGCCGATGCCGATCAGTACCAGGAAGATACTCAGCTCGGTCGGGAAGCGCCGGCGACTCTTGACCGGTGCCATTGCAGGCTTGTTTTCCAGTATCGCGTTCATAACCACTCACCCTTCTATTGCGTCATCGACGGCGGCCATGGCCACCGCCGGCATCCATTAGTGAACCGCGGACATGCCCGAGGCCAGTTGCATCACTCGTTCCTGGGTCGCTTCGCTGCGGTCGAGGGTGCCCATCAGGTCGCCCTCGTGCATGACCATGACCCGGTCGCTCATGCCCAGCACTTCCGGCAGTTCCGAGGAAATCATGATCACCGCCATGCCTTCGCTGGCCAGGTAAGCGATAAGCCGGTAGATCTCGGCCTTGGCGCCGACATCGATGCCCCGGGTCGGCTCGTCGAGAATCAGGATTCGCGGGTTGGTCATCAGCCAGCGCGCCAGCAACGCCTTCTGCTGATTACCGCCGGACAAGGTATCGATGCACTGCTCCAGCGACGGCGTTTTCACCCGCAGCTTCTTGCACATGTCTTCACACAACGCGCGCAGGGCTTTCTGCTGGATGAAGCCGTTGCCGACGTAATGGGGCAATACCGCCATTTCCATGTTTTCCAGCACCGACAGGCACGGGAACAGGCCGCTGAGCTTGCGATCTTCGGTCAACAACGCGAAGCCCTTCTCGATGGCCATGTGCGGATCGGTGATGCGCACCACCTCGCCGTCGAGCCGGATCTCGCCACCGTCACTCGGAGTGATGCCGAAAATCGCCTCGGCGACATTGGTCCGCCCCGAGCCCATCAATCCGGCGATGCCCAGGATCTCCCCGGCATGCAGGTCGAAGGAGACGTCCTTGAAAATGCCGTCCAGCTTGAGGTCGCGTACCGACAGCAACAGATCGCCGATCGGCTTCTCGCGCACCGGGAACAACTGGCTCAGTTCGCGACCGACCATCATCGAAATCAGGCTGTCGCCGTCCATGCTGTCGGCCCGTTGCAGGCCGATGTAGGCGCCGTCGCGGAATACCGCCACTTCATCGGCGATGCTGAACACTTCGTTCATTTTGTGAGTGATGTAGATGATGCCTTTGCCCTGGCTCTTGAGGTCGGCAATGATCGAGAACAGGTGAGCGACTTCCTTATCGGTAATGGCCGAAGTCGGTTCGTCCATGATCAGGATGTCGGAGTCGTAGGACACCGCCTTGGCGATCTCGACCATCTGCCGTTCGGCGATGCTCAGGTTGCCCACCTGCTCTTCCGGGTCGAGATTGATCCGCAGCCGCTCCAGCAGTTTGGCGGTGCAGCGGTGCATTTCGCGGTGATCGATCATGTGCAGGCCGTTGAGCTGCTCCCGGCCGATCCAGATGTTCTCGGCGATGCTCATGTGCGGCATCAGGTTGAGTTCCTGGTGGATCATCGCAATCCCGGCCTGGAGCGCAGCCAGGGGTGTTTCAAAGACCACCGGCTTGCCCCGCAGGCGCAACTCGCCGGCGTCCGGCTGGTAGATGCCGGCAATGATTTTCATCAGGGTGGATTTGCCGGCACCGTTTTCGCCCATCAACGCCAGCACGGAACCGGGACGCACCCGCAGCTGTACGTCGGACAAGGCCACCACACCGGGAAAACCCTTGCTGACGTTGATGATCTCCAGCAGGTACGGCTCATCGACAGATGTTGCGGTTGGCTGGATACCCACCAACGGGGTGCTCGAAGCAGTCGCTGAAGCGAACATGATCAGGTACTCCATCAGCAAGGTCGCGTCGCAACCTTGCGTGCTTATTGTTGTTATCGAACGGACGGACTATTTGAACTGGTCAACGTTTTGCAAGGTGATCAAGCGATACGGCACCCACACGGCCTGTTCGACCGGCTCGTTCCTGGCCATTTTCACCGCCGTGTCGACCGAACCATCAGCCTGCCCCTTGGCGTCCTGGAACACCGAGACCAGCAGAGAGCCCTTCTTCACCGCGTTCAAACCGTCGGGCGTACCATCAACACCGGCGATCAGCACACTGCCTTTGGCGACACCCGCCTGTTGCAGGGCCATGGCCGCGCCAATCGCCATCTCGTCGTTGTTGGAGACGACCGCGTCGAACTTGCGGCCCTGGGTCAGCCAGTCGTTGACCAGGGTCATGCCCTTGTCCCGCGACCAGATGCCGCTCTGCTCTTGCTCGATCTTGATGTTCGGGTACTTGGCCAGCACCTCTTTTACGCCCTTGGTACGGTTGGTGGTGGAGTTGTTGGCCAAATCACCGAGCAGAATCACGATGTCGCCCTTGCCGCCCATTTTTTCCGCCAGGTACTGCATCTGCATCTGACCGGCCTCCAGATCGTTGGAGGCGACAGTGACCACGCCTTTGGGCAGGTTCAGGTCGTCGGGACGACGATTGACGTACACCAGCGGAATGCCGGCCTTGACCGCCGCTTCGGTAATTTTCTTGGTGGCGGCGGTATCCACCGGGTTGACCACAATGGCGTCGACCTTCTGGCTGATGAAGCTTTCTACCTGGCTCAACTGCCTGACCACGTCGCTGCGCGCATCTTCGAACTGCAGCTTGACGCCATCGGGATAGGACTTGGCTTTGGTGTCCATGGATTCGCGCAGGTAGGTCAGCCAGGTGTCATCGAACTGCGCCATGCTGACGCCGATCTTCATGTCCGCGAGTGCGGCACCGCTGGCGAGCATCAGGGACAAGGCGAGCGAGGCGAAACGGATCTTGGTCTTCATGAAAGGTCTTTCTCCACATTCTTGTTGGTTTTATGGATAAGGCGTGACGATTTCAGTAAGCGGGCAAGCGGACTATCGGCGCTCCCGGAATGCAGCAGACCAGGGCGCCCTTGCGTTCGACGCAAAGCAAGCGAGAGACGGAATGAAACGAGACGCGAGGCAGGTCGCGAGAGAGGTGCAGCGCGGAACGTAAAGCATGCAGAGCAGAGTTGAAGGTTTTCATCGACGGTACCTGGCTTTGTTTCTTGTTTTTGGTGCGTCCTTCACTCGTTCAAGGCCTGCTTGAGCGTGATCGGACGTTGATAGTCGGCAACCTGGAAACGACTTTATTGGAAAATAATTTCTATATCAACTCATTTTAGAATTTTATTCTGATTTTGTTCCATGGCTTTCAAATGCGCTCAACGCCACCACTTGATGGCGCTCGAAACTGAGCCGCGCAGCGTCTAGCACGCGGGTGGTCGCCAGTGCATCACGGGCCTCGACCGGCAGTGGGCCACCGCTCTGTAACGCGGTTTGTAGCTGCAAATAGAACTGGTTCCAGCAACCTCGCTCGGACGGCACCCGCTCGCGCACCTCGCCCTGTTCGAACCATCCCCAGCGACGATGCTCTTCGACGCCCCAGCGCTCGCCCTCGGATTTGGGCGTGAGCCCGGCCAGGGCCGACGCCTCTTGCCCGTCCAGACCGTCGACGCTGTAGCAGCCCTGGGTGCCGGTCACGCGAAAACGCGGGCCGGGGGTGTTTTGCAGGCAACTGCCACTCAGGTGCGAGATCACGCCACTGGCATGGGTCAGGGACATGAAGAAGCCGTTGTCGAAGGTCTGGCCTTTTTCGAGGTAATCCAGTTCGGCGTAAACCCGGGTGACGGGGCCAAACAACAGCAACGCCTGATCCACCAGATGGCTGCCCAGATCGCGCAGGAAACCACCGCCGCTGCCGTTGTTCACCGACAGTGGCGAGTAGCGTTCGATCCGCGACTCGAAACGGGTGACCTGGCCCAGGGCCCCAGACCCGATGAGTTTGCGTACGGTGAGGAAATCCGAATCCCAGCGCCGGTTCTGGTAGACGCTCAAATGCACGCCCTGACGCTCGGCCATGGTGATCAGGGTTTGTGCCTGTTGCGTATCGGCGGCGAACGGCTTGTCGCTGACCACCGCCACCCCGTGTTCGATTGCGTCGAGCACCAACGCCGGACGACCTTTGAGCGGCGTGGACACCACCAGCACATCAACCCCGGCTTCGACCAGTTGGCCAATGCTGTCGAAGGCCGGCACACCGGGATGTTCCGTGGCCAGCAGTTGTCGGCGCTCGGCGGAACGGGTGACCACGCCCACAAACGTCGCCGCCGGCAAGCTGCTGATCAGCGGAGCATGGAAAAACCGGCCGCCATGGCCGTAACCGACAAGTCCGATACGCATAATTAATTCCTGTGTTCACATGATCCGTAGGAGCGAGGCTTGCCCGCGAAGCTTTTAGCGATCTTGAGGGCCTCTTCGCGGGCAAGCCTCGCTCCTACAGGGGGTGGGGCTATTGACAGAGTTCGCGGGTCACGCGTTCGAGCATCATTCGGTTGGACTCGTCCGGCCGGTCTTCCCAGGCGAATACCGAGACGGTGGCGATGCCATCGAACTTGATCTCGCGCAAGGTGCCGAAAAACGCTTCCCAGTCGACCTCGCCCTGGCCGATGTCCAGGTGCTGGTGCACGGTGGCGGTGACGCCCGGCGGGTTGACGATATAGCGCAAGCCCGAGGAAGCCTTGTGGTTGTAGGTGTCGGCGATGATCAAGTGACTCAGCTTCGAGCCGGCGTACTTGAGCATCGAGGCGATGTCACCCACGCCATCGTCATAGAAAAACGTGTGCGGCGCGGCGTAGAGGTAGTTGATCCAGTCGCGGTCCAGACCGCGAATGATGTCCACCGACTCGTTGTTGCGCTCGCAGAAATCATAAGGATGGGCCTGGATATCGAGCTTGATGCCTTCGCGTTCGAACTCGGGGATCAGTTCGTCCATAGAACGCATGAACTGGTTCTCGCAGACCAACGGGTTGTCCGACTGGCCGGTGAACTCGGTGTTGACCAGCTCGCAGTCCATCTCCACGGCAATCTGGATCGCCCGCTTCCAGTTGCGCACGGCAGCTACGCGCAAACCTTCATCGGCGGCGGCCCAGTGGTACATGGGTAATAAGGAAGAGAGTTTGACCCCGGTGTCGCTCAGGGCTTTGCGAAATTCCTTGATCCGCGCCTTGTCGACTCGCGGGGCTTTATAGAACGGCAGGAAATCTTCTCGGGGCGACAGCTCGATGTGTTCGTAACCGAGCTCGGCGACCTTGTCGACCATCTTGCCCAGGGACAGGTTGCGGTACATGTAGGGGTCTAGTGCGATGCGCATGTTTTTTTGTTCTCCTTAACCAGAAATCGACACCATCCCCTGTAGGAGCGAGGCTTGCCCGCGAAGACGGACCTTCAGCCGACATCAATGTTGAATGTGTCGACGTCTTCGCGGGCAAGCCTCGCTCCTACAGGGGTCAGTGGTTAACCGTAGAAGTGTGGGCGATCAGGGAGTGCGACTTTGATAATCTGGCCACTGTTCTGCGCCTCGATGCAGGCATCCGCAGCGACGGCGGCGGCGAAACCGTCCCACGCCGATGGCCCGCCGACCTGCCCGGCGCGCACGCCATCGATGAACGCCTGCAACTCGACGTCGTACGCGGCGATGAACCGATCCTTCCAGTCCATCAGAATCGCATTGGACAGTTTCGCTCCGCTGCGCAGCTGAACCTGCGACGGCTCCGGCAGTTTGGCGATACCCGTCTCCCCTACCACTTCGCACTGGATGTCGTAGCCGTACTGGCAGTTGACGAACACTTCCACGTCGATGCGCGTGCCCTTGGCAGTTTCCAGCAACACGATCTGCGGGTCTTTCAAATGGGCGTGGGCCTTGCTGGTCTTGCGCGGGAACACCACTTGCACCGACACATAGTCGTCGTCGAGCAACCAGCGCAACACGTCCAGCTCATGGATCAGCGTGTCGGTGATCGCCATGTCGGTCTTGTAGTTTTCACCCACGGTCGGGTTGCGGTGGGCGCAGTGCAGCATCAGCGGCTCGCCGATCTGGCCACTGTCGATCACCGATTTCAATGCCCGATAACCTTCATCGTACGGGCGCATGAAACCAACCTGCACCAATCGCTTGCCGTGGGCCACTTCGGCCTCGACGATCTTGCGGCAGCCTTCGGCGGTGACCGCCAGCGGTTTCTCGCAGAACACCGGTTTGCCCGCCGCAATGGCCGCCAGCACGAACTCTTCGTGGCTCGGGCCCCAGGAGGTGACGAGGATTGCGTCGACGTCCGGCGCCTTGATCAGCGCGTGGCCATCGGGATAGACCTCGGCGGTCAGCTTCAGATCGGAGACGACCTTGGCCGCTTGCTGCAAATTGATGTCAGTGACCGCGACAACCTGACTGTTGAGCAAGGTCTGGCTGCAACGACGGATATGGTCCTGGCCGATGGCCCCGGTGCCGATGACGCCAATGCGCAACGAATTGGAAAGCGAAGACATATAAACACTCCTGTTGTTCGTTTCAGGGCAATCAGTATTGACGGGCCTTGGCCAATCGTTCGTTGAGGGTCTTGGCCACTGCGTCAGTGCGTGCGCTGGTGGAGACTTGCGCCACACCGACCCGCCACCACGACAGGTATTTGTGAATCATGGTTTTGGGCAGGACCTTGATGTCGATCAGCGTCGACACCGTCTGCAACCGCGCATCTGCCAACGCGGCTCGCAGCTCTTCAACCGTGTTCACCTTGTAGGTCTTGCAGCCGTAAGCCGCCGCGCTCATGGCGAAATCCACCGGCACGAAACCGCCATCGAGCTTGCCGGTTTCAGGATTGCGGAAACGGAACTCGGTGCCGAAGCTGTCCATGCCGTGTTCCATTTGCAGGTTGTTGATGCAGCCGAAGGTCATGTTGTCCAGCAACACCACGTTGATCTTGCGGCGCTCCTGGATCGAGGTTGCCAGCTCCGAGTGCAGCATCATGTAGGAGCCGTCGCCCACCAGCGCATAGACCTCGCGCTCAGGCTCGGCGAGCTTCACTCCCAGTGCGGCGTTCACCTCATAACCCATGCACGAATAACCGTACTCGACGTGGTAGGTGTTCACACCCTTGCTGCGCCAACTGCGCTGCAAGTCGCCGGGCAGGCTGCCGGCGGCGGCGACGATCACCGCGTCATCGGCCAGGGTTTCATTGAGCACACCGAGCACCCGGCTCTGGGTCAGGCAGGAACCGGTCAGCTCGATGAATTCGCGCAGCACCGCCGGGTCCTGGTGATCGTTGATTTCCGGGACGAAGTCTTGAGTCTGGTACTCGACCTGATAGAGGCGGTCGACTTCCTCGTCCAGTTGCGCCCGGGCCTGTCGGGGTTGATCGCCCCAGCCGGAGCGATAGTCGCCCAACACAGCGGCCAAGGCGTTCAAGCCGGTTCTGGCGTCCGCCAGCAGTTGCACGCCATCGAGTTTCAGGGCGTCGCAAGGGCTGATGTTGAGGTTGAGAAATTGCACGTCCGGGTGTTTGAACAAGGATTTCGACGCGGTGGTGAAATCGCTGTAGCGGGTGCCGATGCCGATGATCAAATCTGCGTCCCTGGCCAACAGGTTCGCCGCCAGGCAACCGGTTTCGCCGATCCCGCCGACGTTCAGCGGATGGCTCGACACCACCGCGCTCTTGCCGGCCTGGGTTTCGGCGAAAGGAATATCGAAGCGCTCGGCAAAGGCCTGCAACGCTGCATTGGCACCGGAATACTTGACCCCACCGCCGCAGATGATCAGCGGTTTGCGCTTGCCTTCAAACAACGCCACGGCATCGTCGAGCATCGCTTCGGTGGCCGGACGGCGCTCGATGCGGTGCACGCGTTTTTGCAGGAAGTAATCGGGATAGTCGTACGCCTCGGCCTGCACGTCTTGCGGCAAGGCCAGGGTCACGGCGCCGGTTTCGGCGGGGTCGGTGAGCACGCGCATGGCGTGGATCGCCGCAGTCATCAGTTGCTCGGGACGGTTGATCCGGTCCCAGTATTTGCTCACGGCCTTGAACGCATCGTTGGTGCTGATGCTCAGGTCGTGGAACTGCTCGATCTGTTGCAACACCGGGTCTGGTTGGCGGCAGGCGTAGACGTCGCCGGGCAACAGCAGCAAGGGAATACGGTTGGCGGTGGCCGTCGCGGCAGCAGTCAGCATGTTCGCCGCGCCCGGGCCCACCGATGAAGAGCAGGCGTAGATCTTGCGCCGCAGGTGTTGCTTGGCAAAACCAATGGCCGCGTGGGCCATGCCTTGCTCGTTGCGGCCCTGATGGACGATCAGGTCGCCGCTGTCCTGTTCCAGGGCTTGCCCCAGACCCAGCACATTGCCGTGGCCAAAAATGGTAAAGATCCCGGCGACGAATTTGCTCTGGACCCCATCGACCTCGATGTACTGGTTATCGAGGAATTTCACCAGGGCCTGGGCCATGGTCAGTCTTGTTGTGGTCATGCTCGCACCTTTTCCGTATGCAAATCCGATGTCAGCTCAGGGATTTCTGCAGGTGATCCATACTCGCGCCGATCGCCGTCTGGATATCCGCCAGGCCATGGACGCTGTCGGCAAACGGTTCGAACGACAGGTAGCCGCTATAGCCGCTACTGAGCAAGGTGTCGATCTGCGCCGCATTGCCGAGGATGTCGCCCTCGCCCACCAGCACCCGATGGCCGTCACGAATGGTCGCCAGTGGCGCCTCGGCATCTTCGACGCCGGAGATGTGCACCAACCCGGTCAGTTCAGGGAAGAATTCATGCTCGCTGGCCAGGTGATGGTGGAAGGTGTCATGCACCAGACGAAACACATCCAGCCCTCCGATGGCCTTGATCGCATCGACTGCCGTGCGTTTGCGCCGCAGCGAGCATTCTTCGAAACCCAGCGGTTCGATGAAGCCGAGAATGCCGTGATCGCGCAGGATCGGTGCCAGTTCACTCAACGCCGTGCGCAGGCCGGACGCACGCTGCGCTTCGGTTCGTGGATCGGCGCGGTCGTTCAATGGGCACATCACCAAGCCCCGTGCGCCACAGTCACGGGCATAAGCGGCAAGCTTCAGGGCGTGTGCGCGGCGCTCGTCATTCCAGACATCGAACGGATACAGCGCGTTGATCGACAGCACAGTGATGCCTTTGGCCGCGCACAGCTCACGGACGTGTTCGGGTGCGGTGCCATCCTCGATCTCGACGCCTTTGAGGTCGTTGCGAATCTCGATGGCGTCGGCCTTGAGGGTCACCGCCAACTCGATGAACGCCGGCAGGGACAAACGTGGGGCGACCATACGGTTCAAGGCGAAACGCAGGGGTTTGCTCATTTTTTGTTGTTCTCCGCACACGTGAATTATTTGGCTGTCGGCATGCTGAATTCAGGGCCCTTGGCGATGCTGTCGGGCCAACGCTGCATCACGCTTTTGTAGCGGCTGTAGAAGCGAATGCCTTCTTCGCCATAAGCGTGGTGATCACCGAACAGCGAGCGCTTCCAGCCGCCGAACGAGTGCCAGGCCATGGGCACCGGAATCGGTACGTTGATGCCGACCATGCCGACCTTGATGCTGCGGGCAAACGAGCGGGCGATGCCGCCGTCGCTGGTGAAACAGGACACGCCGTTGCCGAATTCATGGGCGTTGATCAGCGCCACGGCGCTGGCGAAGTCCGGCACGCGCACAATGCCCAGCACCGGTCCGAAGATCTCTTGCTGGTAAATGCTCATCTCGGTCGTGACCTTGTCGAACAGCGTCGCACCGACGAAGAAACCGTTCTCGGCGCCTGGCACCTTGAAGTTGCGCCCGTCGACAATCAGCTGCGCGCCCTGGGCCACGCCTTCGCCGATAAAACCCTCGACCTTGGCCTTGTGTTCGGCAGTCACCAGCGGCCCCATGTCGCTGTCACCCTGCATACCGTTGCCGACCTTCAGTTGATCGATGCGCGGCAGCAGTTTGGCAATCAACTGGTCGCCGACATCACCCACGGCCACGGCAATCGAAATCGCCATGCAGCGCTCACCGGCCGAGCCGTAAGCTGCGCCGATCAGTGCATCCGCCGCCTGGTCCAGATCGGCATCGGGCATGACGATCATGTGGTTCTTCGCCCCGCCCAGCGCCTGTACACGCTTGCCGCGCGAGGTGGCTTGCTGGTGGATGTACTCGGCAATCGGCGTCGAGCCGACAAAGGAAATCGCCTCGATGTCCGGGTGTTGCAGCAAGGCATCGACCGCCGCCTTGTCGCCCTGGACCACGTTGAACACACCGTCCGGCAACCCGGCTTCGGTGAGCAAACGAGCCATCAACAAACTGGCAGATGGATCACGCTCGGACGGTTTGAGGATGAAGCAGTTGCCGGTGACCAGCGCCAGCGGGATCATCCACAGCGGCACCATCACCGGGAAGTTGAACGGCGTAACGCCGGCGCAGACGCCCAATGGCTGGCGCAGGTTCCAGTTGTCGATGCCACCGCCGATGTTGTCGCTGAAATCGGTTTTCAGCAGGTTCGGCGCACCGCAGGCGTATTCGACGATTTCGATGCCACGGGTCACTTCGCCCTTGGCGTCGGAGAACACCTTGCCGTGTTCGCGGCTGATGATTTCGGCCAGTTCGTTGTGATGGCGGTCGAGCAACTCCTTGAACTTGAACATCACCCGCGAACGGCGCAGGGACGATTGCTCGGACCAGGCCGGGAACGCCTTCATGGCCGAAGCGACGGCCTCGTCCACGGTCTTCTGGCTGGCCAGCCCGACCCGCGCCTGAACGCTGCCGGTGGCCGGATTGAAGACATTGCTGAACCGCTCGCTACCGCTGTCCTGCACCTGACCGTCGATGTAATGGCCTATGACCGGGGCGTCGCTCATTGTTCTTGTTCTCCCTTTGAATGTTGGAATTTAGAGATCCAGTAGCCAGCTGTGCTGCGGATCGTTATGGAACTGCCAGACGCGTTTCGGGCCGGCCATCACGTTCAGGTAATACGACTCATAGCCGTAGGGCACGCTGACCGGGTGATAACCCTTGGGCACCACAACCAGGTCGCTGTTTTCCACCGCCATGGCCTGATCGATACTGCGATCGTCGGTGTAGACCCGCTGAAACACGAAGCCCTGGGGCGGGTTGATCTGGTGGTAATAGGTTTCTTCGAGAAAGCTCTGGTGCGGCAGATCATCGGTGTCGTGCTTGTGCGGCGGGTAGCTCGACGAGTGACCGGACGGCGTACGCACTTCCACCACCAGCAGCGAATGGGCGGGCTCGGTGTCCGGCAAAATGTCGCAGACATAACGGGTGTTGGCACCCTTGCCGCGCACGCTGCGTTTCATGCTGTCGGGTTTGATCAGCCGTGGGCCAAGGTTTTCGGCGATGGAACCGGGCGCCGCGCACACGGCGATTTGCACGTCGCTCAACGCCACCACCTGGGCCTGGCTGCCGGGTGGCAAATACACGGCGAACGGTGATTTGTCTTCGAACACCGACTGACGATCGCCGATGTTGTCCCAGTCGAACGCGCCCTGCCCCGGTGCTTCACCCTTGATGCCGACCCGACCGCTGAGCAGCACCAGGCACAATTCCTTGTCGCCCGCGCTGACCGGTAGGGTTTCGCCAAGACTCAGGCGGTAAGCGGCAAAACCGACGTATTCCAGCTCTCCCTGCCCCAACTCGACCATGGTCCGGCCACGGGCATTGCTTTTGACCAGCAGGCTCATCGCGCGGTCCTCTCGTCGAGCAAGGCACGCAAGGTGTCGTAGCCTTTCTTCGCGTAGACGTAACTTGGTGCCACCGCCGGATCCTGCTCGGCTTCCACCACCAGCCAGCCGTGGTAGTCGGCGCCCAGCAGCACGTCGAGCAAGGCGCCGAAGTCGATGTCGCCATCGCCGGGCACGGTGAAGGTGCCGTTGATGATGCAGTCCGGGAAGCTCCACAGGTTGTTGCGCGCCAGTTGCACCACCGGTTTGCGCACGTCCTTGAAATGCACGTGGCAGACCCGTTCGATGTGTTTGCGCAATACCTGCAACGGCTCGCCGCCGCCCATGTAGCAGTGGCCCGAATCGAACAGCAGGCCGACTTCGCTGCCAGTCAACGCCATCAGTTTGTCGATGTCGGCCGGGGATTCGACGTAGGCCCCCATGTGATGGTGATAGGCCAGACGCACGCCCTGAGACAGGGTGAAGCGCGCCAGTTCGGTGAGTTTGTCGGCGTATTCTCGCCAGGCCTGCTCGGTGTGGAAACGTGGGCGCTCGACCAATGGAATGCGCTGGCCTTGAATGGAGTCGGCGACTTCGCCATAGACCAGCACCTTGGCGCCGTTCTTCGCCAGCAGCTCGACATGGCTGCCGATGGCGTCGATTTCCTCGGCCACGGAACGGCGGGCCAGACGGCTGGAATACCAACCGGACACCAGCGCCAGGTCATACGGGCGCAATACATCGCCGACGCCCTTGGCGTCCTTGGGAAACTTGCCGTTGAGTTCGAAGCCTTCGTAGCCAATGTCCTTGCCTTCACTGAGGGCGGTGCTCAACGGCGTCTCGCCACCGAGGGACGGCAGGTCGTCGTTGCTCCAGGAGATCGGGTTGATGCCAATTCGGATAGCGGGCATGGCTGCACCTTTTATTGTTTTCTCAAAAATGTTCAACCGATCACCTGTGGCGAGGGAGCTTGCTCCCGCTGGACTGCGAAGCAGTCCCGAATCAATCAGCCCGGTGTATCAGGTAAACCGCATTCACAGGTTTGCGACTGCTTCGCAGCCGAGCGGGAGCAAGCTCCCTCGCCACAAAAGCCCCATCAATCAATTAATGTGTTCAGGCTCGGGCCGTGCGCCAGGCATCGATCAGTTCGACGAAGGTGCCCTGCACCTGGCGAATCAGTGCCTCGTCGTCGATTTCACCGGCCAGCCACGCGCGGCTCGGTTCCTGGAAGATCGTCCGGCCCACGGCGAAACCACGGCAGGTCTGGCTCTGGCTGGCCTGTTGGAACCCTTCGGCCAAGGTCGCCGCCGGGGCATTCAGGCCCAGCAGCACCACGCCACGGCAATACGGGTCGCGTTCCTGGATCAGCTCGTCGAGTTGTTTCCACTCCTCGGCGCTTTGCGCTTCGATCTTCCACCACGCCGGGTAGATGCCCAGGTTGTAGAGGCGTTTGAGGGCGCGATAGAGCACGTCTGGATGCGGTGATGGGTGATCCTTGGGCGGAATGATCTCCAGCAGCAATTCATGCCCGCTGACCTGCGAGGCCTGGTACAGGCCCTTGATCTGCGCCTCCTGCTCCAGACGCAGCAGAGGCTCGTCGTCGGGATGGAATTGCACCAGGCATTTGATGATCTGTTCTTGCGGCCAGGCGATCAGGTTGCTGCCGATCGAGCGCCCGTGTTCGAACGCCAATGGCCGCGAACCCTGCACTTCCACCGGCCGCGCCACCCACCAGCCACGACCGGTGGCGGCGTTCAGCGAGTCCTGGCCGAAACGTTGATCGGCCAGCAAGCCGACATCGGCGTCGACGCCCTGCTCACGCAAATCTGCCTCGACCCGTTCCACGGCTTTGATAAAGAGTTGTTTGAGTTCGCAGATAGCGTTCAGGTCGCGCCCGCCCTTGTGGGCCAGCTCCACCAGTTGCCCGCGATGATCGAAGGCAAAGATGAACAGCTGCTTCCACTGTTTGCGCGGCACGCTGACCTGATGCAGACGCTGCAATGTCACGTCCTGATCCGGCCGGGTGATCGGCACCGGGCTGTTGAACAGGTAATCGAGTTCGGCGCGGGTCGGCATCGCCGGGGCGCAGGCATGGCGCGACACCACCAGACCGCCGCAGGCATTGGCCAACTGGCAGCAGCGCTCGTCGCCGGCGTCCTCCAGCCAGCCACTGAGGAAACCCGACATGAAGGCATCACCGGCCCCCAGCACATTCAGCACTTCGACGCGCACACCGGGATAGATCGCGCCGTCTTCGAGACGCGCCGGGATCGCCCCGTGAATCACCGTGCAACCTTGCGGGCCGAGCTTGACCACCAGGGTTGCCGCGCTCAGGCGCCGGACATTGCGCAGCGCGGTGAGCAGATCCTCGGAGCCGCCGGCGATCAGGAATTCTTCTTCAGTACCGACGATCAGGTCGAAACGCGGGAGGATTTTCTGCACGTGCTGGCTGACGTTCTGGTCGGCGACGAAACGGGTTTCGCCGTCCGCCTTGCCGGCCAGGCCCCAGAGCACCGGGCGGTAGTCGATGTCCAGGACCCGTTTGACGTTGTGCTTTTCGGCGTAGTCCAGCGCCTGAATGCTCGCCTTGTAGACACCGTCGGTGGAGAAATGGGTGCCGGTGATCAGCAGGGCTTTGCTGGAAGCGATAAAGGCTTCGCTGATGTCTTCGGCGCGCAACGCCATGTCGGCGCAGTTTTCGCGGTAGAACACCAGGGGAAAGGTTTCGCGATCCTTGAGGCCCAGCAGGACCATGGCGGTCAGGCGTTCCGGATCGACCTTGATGCCGCTGACGTCGCAGCCTTCACGGACCAGGGATTCAACGAGGAAACGGCCCATGTGGTCGTCCCCTACCCGGCTCAACATCGCCGACTTCAGCCCCAGTCGCGCGGTGCCGAAGGCAATGTTGGCGGACGAACCGCCCAGGTACTTGGCGAAGCTGCTCACATCCTCCAGCCGCGCCCCGACTTGTTGCGCATAAAGATCGACGCCAAGGCGTCCGAGGCAAATCAGATCCAATTGACGCCCACTGGCAAAACGAGTCTGGCCCATGCTGGCTCCTGTTATTTTTATCAGCCTGCGTCCGGGGCGATGAAGGCGCCGAACACTCTTGGTGGATGCAGACTAAAACGACCGGGGCCGAACAATCAATATTTATTCTATATATTTTTTACGTGGAATATTTTTTCCAATAAACTTTGATACAAGCGTTCCAGACAGCGTGCATCGTTTCAGCAGGCCCCAGGCCGATTGCAAGCTCAAGATTTTATTCCGGCCTACCCTGTAGACTGCGCACAGCCAACCTATTGTCAGGGGATGACGAGAACCGTCATCCCTATAAGAACAAGCCAGAAGGATTTCTTATGTCCCGCACCGATCAGCCGGCTACGACCGAGAGCTCGCCCGACAGCGATCTCGCCAGCCCTCCGATCAATGCCGAGCGTCTGTTGCAGCTGATCACCGAGGAGTACGAAAGTCTGCCGCGCCAGCTCAAACGCATCGCCAGCTACATGAGCCAGCAGAGCGACCGGATCATGGTCGACCGCATCAGCGACATCGCCCGCGAGTGCGAAGTGCACCCGTCGGCCATCGTGCGCTTTTCCCAGCGCTTCGGCTTCAGCGGGTTCAGTGAAATGCAGGCGCTGTTCCGCGAGGCCTACACCCACAAGACCACGCCGGTGCAGAACTACCAGCAACGCATCCGCAGCATGATCGCCAACAAGTCACAGAAGGCCAGCGGCGGCGACCTGGCGCGCGAATGCATCAACGCCACCCTGTCAGGCATCGAACGATTGGGGCTGGAACTCGATGACCAGGCTTTCGACAAGGCCGTGGACCTGGTGGTGAATGCCGACAACATCTACGTGGTCGGGGTGCGCCGCTCGTTCGCGGTGGCCGATTACCTGGTCTACAACCTGCAACACACCAACAAGCGCATCCACCTGGTGTCGGGCCTTGGCGGCAGTTACCGCGAGCAGATGCGCAGCGTGCGCGCCAACGACCTGGTGATCGCCATCAGCTTCACGCCCTATGGCAAGGAAACCCAGCACTGCCTGCGCATCGCCCAGCACCATCAGGCGAAAACCCTGATCATCACCGACAGCAACCTCTCGCCATTGGCCAAGCGCGCCAACACCGTGCTGCTGGTCAACGAGGGCAGCTCGTTTGCCTTCCGTTCATTGAGTGCCACCTTGTGCCTGTGCCAGGCGCTGTTCATCGCCGTGGCTTATCGACTGGAATTGAAGGTCGATGAGATTCATGAGCAGGCAGGCTTTGAGGATTAGCCTTCGAGGATGAACAATAGGCCTGAGGATCAGCGCGAAATCGTTTGCACGTCGCTGAACCTCGGCTAAGGTTGTCCATCCCCAAGGACCGTCTGTAAGGAGAGGCTCAATGAAACTGATCGGCATGCTGGATTCGCCCTACGTGCGGCGCGTCGCCATTTCCGCCAAATGCCTGGGCATCCCGCTGGAACACGCGTCGGTTTCGGTGTTCAGGCACTTCGAGCAGTTCCAGCAGATCAACCCGGTGGTGAAGGCGCCGACGCTGGTGCTGGATGACGGTGAGGTGTTGATGGATTCAACGCTGATCATCGATTACCTCGAAGCCCTGGCCGCTCCGGGTAAAAGCCTGATATCCGACAATCCGGTTCAACGCTTGCGCTCGCTGCGGCTGATCGGCCTGGCGTTGGCCGCGTGCGAGAAGTCGGTGCAGCTTTACTACGAACGCAACCTGCGGCCAGCGGAAATTCAGTACGCGCCTTGGGTGAAACGGGTCGAAGGACAATTGGCGGCAGCGTATTCGGCGCTGGAGCGGGAGCTGGAAAAGCAGCCGCTGAAGACCGATGGCTCGATTGCTCAGGATGGGATTAGCCTGGCGGTGGCCTGGAGTTTTACCAACCTGGTGGTGCCGGATCAGGTGGATGCTGCGCAGTTTCCACTGATCAACGCGTTCACGGCGTATGCCGAAGGGCTTGAGGTGTTTATCGATACACCGATCGAGTAGGCGGATGGGTTGCGCCTGAACTGCCGTCTTCGCGGGCAAGCCTCGCTCCTACAGGATTTTGCGCATAACTTGTAGGAGCGAGGCTTGCCTGCGAAGTTTGTCGATCAGCGGGCAGTGTGGCTTATTGCTTGGCCAATTCCATAATCATCCGCGACAGCAAATAAATCCGCGGCGCCACACTTTCTACCTCGGCATATTCCTCGGGCGTATGGATATTGCCGCCGACAATCCCGAACCCGTCCAGCGTCGGAGTGCCAACACCCGCGGACAAACTCGCATCTGCCGCCCCGCCGCTGCCTTCTTCCGTCAACTTGCGGCCAATTTCGCCGTAAATGCCTTGAGCCATGGCCATCAAGCGATCCGATTCCGCCGTTTGCGGCATCGGTGGCAAGCCGCGCTTGAGGCTGGTGGTGACTTGCGTATCGGCAATCAGTTTGTCCTTCGACACCCGCGCCAGGTCCTTTTCGATCCGGTCGAATTCCTCCGGCACCGCCGCCCGCACATCAGCCTTGGCCGTAGCCTGATCCGGAATCACGTTGGTGCGGTCGCCGGCCTTGAGCACGGTGAAGTTGATGGTGGTTTTCTTCGCTTCATCGCCCAGTTTGCCGAGTTGCAAAATCTGGTGCGCGGCTTCCATGGCAGCGTTACGCCCCAATTCCGGGGCAACGCCCGCATGCGCAGCCTTGCCTTTGACCTCGACCACGGCGGTGGCGCTGCCTTTGCGCCAGACCACCAGGCCATCGGCCGGGCGCCCCGGTTCGAGGTTGAGGGTCACGTCGTGGGCCTTGGCGGTTTTCTTGATCAGGTCAGTAGCGACGTCCGAGCCGGTTTCCTCACTGGCATCGAGCAGGAAGGTGATCTGCGCGTAGTCCTTGAAGTCGAGGTTCTTGAG
Source organism: Pseudomonas sp. GW821-FHT01E10 (assembly GCF_059422365.1). Classification (NCBI taxonomy): domain Bacteria; kingdom Pseudomonadati; phylum Pseudomonadota; class Gammaproteobacteria; order Pseudomonadales; family Pseudomonadaceae; genus Pseudomonas; species Pseudomonas sp. GW821-FHT01E10. The sequence goes on along the minus strand of NZ_JBWKWT010000015.1, from coordinate 46,879 downwards.
GATTTTCAGCGCGTAGATCCCGGCGACGATGCCGCCCTTGTCGTCCATCACACCCGGCCCATAGGCGCGGCCGTCCTTGATGTGGAACGGACGCTCGGCGGCGGAGCCTTCCTTGAACACAGTGTCCATGTGCGCCATCAGCAGGATCTTCGCCTTGCCGGTGCCTTTGAGGGTAGCCAGCACATGGTTGCTCTCGTCCGGGGTGTTGGGCACCAGTTCGATGGTGGCACCCAGTTTCTTCAACTCTTCGATGGCGATGTCGCTCACCTGGGTCAGGCCCGGTTCATAGCCGGAGCCGGAGTCGATGTTCACCAGCCGTTCCAGCAGTTTCAGGGCTTCAGCCTTGTACTGTTCAGCATCGGCGAGGACTTGTTTGTGGGGTTCGGCGAAGGCTGCGGGGGTGAAGGTGCCGAGGGCGAGGGTCAGGCCAAGACTGGTGGCCAGGAAGGAACGCGGGAGCTTGAACGTCATGAATCGATCCTTGTTTCGTGTCGGGGGTCTTTAGACCCTACCTGACTACGACGCAAGGCTCTACACCGGATGCGACACATACAAACCTGCATGACCACACATTCCCTGTGGGAGCGGGCTTGTGTGGTTATTGGGTTACACAGAATCCAGCAACTCTTTACGCGGCTTGCCGTCGCCATGGCAAATGACGCGGTTACGGCCGGTGCTCTTGGCTTCGTAGAGCGCCTGGTCGGCGTCGTTGAGCCACAGGGTCGCTTCGTCGTGGGCCGGGTTGAAGGCCGCCAGGCCGATGCTCAAGCTGACCTTCAGCGCCGGGTTCTGCTCGTAACCCAACGTGGCGAAACGAGCACGCAGCGCATCCATCGCCACGGCGGCACGTTCCAGCGGCAGGTCCGGCAGCAGCACGCAGAATTCGTCGCCACCATAGCGGCCGGCGACATCGGCTGCCCGCAGGTTCTGCTTGAGAATTTTGCTCAGCTGACGCAAGACGATGTCCCCGGCGACATGGCCGTAGGTGTCGTTGATGGTCTTGAAATGGTCGATGTCGATCAACGCAATCGCCCCACCCTTCTGCTGGCGCCGGCAACGCTGAAACTCGATTTCCAGCTGGTCTTTCCAGGCGCCGTGATTCAGCAGGCCAGTCAGGCTGTCGGTGCGGCTCAGGGCCAGCAACTCGCGCTTGTGTCGGCCCAGAGTGTGGGCCTGACGGAAGCAGACCCAGCCCAGGGACATCGGATAAATCGACAGTAAAGGTAAACAGGCGTATAGCTGAAATGGACTGGTTTGCGGGACAAAAGCCGGCATGAACACCAGCAGCCCGAGGCCGATCCCGAGGATCTGCGCGACGGCGCCCGCCAACAGAAAACGCAAGCCACCGATGGCCACGTTGTGCATCGCCATCATCGACAGCGTAGCCGCGCTGGGTAGCGGATTGAACTGCATGGCGGCCACCCAGAAACCGCCGAGAAACGCGTCCACCAGAATGTTGCGGTGTTCGGCGTGATAAGGAATTTTCGCCCGACGCGCCCATTGATAGGCCACATGCGGCCAGATGACGCCGTTGAACAGCATCACCACCCAGACCCAGGGCGCGGGGTCAAGTGGATACATCCCTGCACCGACACACAATAGTCCAAGGGCCAGACCCAGGATGCGCGACCCATAAAGCCTCCTGGCCAATGAAAGTCCCTTTCCTCCCTTTTTTTCCATAGAGGCCTCTGTACTACTGAACCGAGCCTGACATCACATGGGTGAAAGTGATTGAAGTCTATCAGGGGAACGGCGAATAGCCATCACCGGATGACGGTCTGACAGCTGGTAGCTCCAATAGTGTGGTATCGCGATGAGGCGAGTGCCCAATGTTTGTCTATACATGAAGTAAGGGATCGATAAACCACGATAAACAGGAGGCCGCTGCAGAGGCTCCGCCAACCACCTTCCGTCCTGATCACTGCAAAAGGAATAGCCTGATGCTTTTGTTGGTTGTCGCTATCGCCGTTTTCGCGGCCTGGAGCTGGTTGAGCTACCCGGCCATCGGTTACTGGCTCTATGACTTGAACATGGCGCTGGAGGCCCGGCTGTATCGGTTGCACAAGCTTATCGTGCCGATCACCGAAATGACCGTCTCGACCTGGCAAGGCGGCCCCTACGAAGCCTCCAGCAACATACTGATGCTGCACGGCTACAGCGCCGACAAGAATATCTGGCTGCGCTTCGCCCGGCATTTCGTCAACGACTACCGGGTGATCATCCCCGACCTCGCCGGCCATGGCGAAACCGGCTTCAAGGCCGGTGGTGGCTACGACATTCCGGTCCAGGCCAAACGATTGATCCAGTTGCTCGATGTCTGCGGCGTCGAGAAGGTGCACGTGATCGGCAACTCCATGGGTGGCTACATCGCGGCGTGGCTGGCGGTCAATTACCCCGAGCGTATCGTCTCGCTGGCGCTGCTCGATCCGGCTGGCGTCACTGCCCCGGAACCCAGCGACATGGATCGCCACCTGGCTCGCGGCCATAACCCGTTCCTGATTCATTCCCGTGAAGAGTTTCAGCATTTCTACGCCATGACCATGGCTTCGCCGCCATGGGTACCGGGGATCGTGCTGGACGCTGTCGCCCAGCGCTATGAACAGCAGCGCGACGAGCTGGAAGAAATCTTCAGGGACTTCCGGGCCAGCCCGCCGATGGAACCAAAACTGCCCGATATCAAATGCCCGGCGCTGCTGCTGTGGGGGCGCAAGGACCGCTTGATCGACGTCAGCAGCGTGCCCGTCTGGAGCAAGGGCATCGCCGATCTGCGGGTGGAAATCTGGGACGGTGTCGGCCACATGCCGATGGTTGAGCAGCCGACCAAAACCGCACGCTTGTACCGGGAGTTTTTGCGGGCGCATCACATGACCCCCACCGCCTCATAGCAGCTGCTACGGGTTGGCAGATAATTCGGGGGGATGCTCGGCGATTCATACGAGGCGCGATTGATGAACATTCTTTACGACGAACGCATCGACGGCGCCCTGCCCAATGTCGACAAGGCCGTGTTGCTCAAGGCCTTGCAACAGGAGGTGCCGGACCTGGACATTCTCTGGCGCGAGGAAGAACTCAAGCCCTACGAATGCGACGGTCTCTCGGCCTATCGCACCACGCCGATGCTGGTGGCCCTGCCCCGGCATCTTGAACAGGTGCAGGCACTGCTCAAGCTCTGCCATGCCCGGAACGTGCCGGTGGTGGCGCGCGGGGCCGGCACCGGGTTGTCCGGCGGTGCGCTGCCGCTGGACAAAGGCGTGTTGCTGGTGATGGTGCGATTCAACAACATCTTGCACATCGACCCCGCCGCCCGCACCGCACGGGTCCAGCCAGGGGTGCGCAACCTGGCGATTTCCCAGGCAGCGGCGCCCTTCGGTTTGTATTACGCGCCGGACCCGTCCTCGCAAATCGCCTGTTCCATCGGCGGCAACGTCGCGGAAAACGCCGGTGGCGTGCATTGCCTCAAGTACGGCCTGACCGTGCACAACCTACTGAAACTCGAAATCCTGACCCTTGAAGGCGAACACCTGACCCTCGGCGCCGACTCGCTGGACGCGCCGGGGTTTGACCTGCTGGCGCTGTTTACCGGCTCCGAAGGCTTGCTGGGGATCATCACCGAAGTCACGGTCAAACTGCTGCCCAAGCCTCAGGTCGCCAAAGTCCTGCTGGCCAGTTTCGATTCCGTGGAAAAGGCCGGTCGCGCGGTGGCCGAGATCATCGCCGCCGGGATCATTCCCGGTGGCCTGGAGATGATGGACAACCTGGCGATCCGCGCCGCCGAGGATTTCATCCACGCCGGTTACCCGGTGGAGGCCGAAGCGATCCTGCTGTGCGAACTGGACGGCGTCGAAGCCGATGTCCATGACGACTGCGAGCGAGTCCGCGAGGTGCTGCAACAGGCCGGCGCCAGCGAGGTGCGCCAGGCCCGGGACGAGGCCGAGCGCGTGCGGTTCTGGGCCGGGCGCAAAAACGCCTTCCCGGCCATCGGCCGTCTATCGCCGGACTACTACTGCATGGACGGCACCATCCCCCGTCGCGAACTGCCCGGCGTACTCAAGGGCATCGCCAACCTGGCGCAAGAATACGGCTTGCGGGTGGCCAACGTGTTCCACGCTGGCGACGGCAACATGCACCCGCTGATCCTGTTCGACGCCAACCAGCCCGGCGAACTGGAACGGGCCGAAGCCCTTGGCGGCAAGATCCTCGAACTGTGCGTGAAAGTCGGCGGCAGCATCACCGGCGAGCACGGCGTGGGCCGGGAGAAAATCAATCAAATGTGCGCGCAGTTCAACAGTGATGAGTTGACCTTGTTTCACGCGGTGAAAGCCGCGTTCGATCCGCAGGGTTTGCTCAACCCCGGCAAGAACATCCCGACCCTCCACCGCTGCGCGGAATTCGGCGCGATGCACATTCACGCAGGAAAACTGCCGTTCCCTGAGCTGGAGCGTTTCTGATGGCGGATTTCGATGCCAGTGAAGCCCTGCTCGATCAGGTCAGGCAGGCGCTGGAAAACGCCACGCCGCTGCGTATTCAGGGGGGTAACACCAAAGCCTTTCTTGGCCGTGAAGTGGCCGGCGAAGTGCTCGACACCCGCGCCCACTGCGGCATCGTCAGCTATGACCCGACGGAACTGGTGATCAGCGTTCGCGCCGGCACGCCGCTGAGCGAACTGTTTGCCGCGCTGGATGCCGCGGGGCAAATGCTGCCCTGCGAGCCGCCGTCGTTCGGCGAAGGCGCCACGGTCGGCGGGATGATCGCGGCGGGGCTGTCCGGGCCTCGGCGCCCGTGGGCCGGCTCGGTGCGGGACTTTGTCCTCGGTACGCGGGTGATCAGCGGTCTGGGCACTCACCTGCGCTTTGGCGGCGAAGTGATGAAAAACGTCGCCGGTTATGACCTGTCGCGCCTGATGGTCGGCAGTTACGGCTGCCTCGGCGTGCTGACTGAAGTCTCGCTCAAAGTGCTGCCCAAACCCCGGCAATGCCTGAGCATCAGCCTGGACATCGACTGCGCCCGCGCCTTGGCCAATCTGGCGCAATGGGGCCAGCAACCGCTGCCCATCAGCGCTGCCAGCCACGATGGCCAGCGTTTGTACCTGCGCCTGGAAGGTGGCGAAGGCTCGGTCGCGGCGGCCCATCAACGGCTCGGCGGCGAACCGTTGGACTCGGCCTATTGGTCCGACCTGAACGAACAACGACTAGACTTTTTCAATGAAGGCCTGCCGTTGTGGCGCTTGTCATTGCCCAATAACCTCGGGCCACTGGACTTGCCCGGCGAGCAGTTGATCGACTGGGGTGGCGCGCAACGCTGGTTGAAATCAGCAGCCGATAACATTCAATCACTGGCTCAGCAGCACGGCGGCCATGCCACCTGTTTCAGCCATGGCGTCACAGAAATGCCTTTCCAGCCCCTGGCCCCGGCGCTGCTGCGCTATCACCGGCAACTCAAGGCGCAACTGGACCCGCAAGGGTTGTTCAACCCCGGCCGGATGTACGCGGAGCTGTAAGATGCAAACCAATCTCAGCGAAGAGGCCCGCCAACTGCCCCGCGCCGAAGAAGCGGACAAGATCCTGCGCACCTGTGTGCACTGCGGGTTTTGCAACGCTACATGCCCGACCTATCAACTGCTCGGCGACGAACTGGACGGGCCGCGTGGGCGCATCTACCTGATCAAGCAAGTGCTCGAAGGCGCCCCCGCCACGGCCCAGGCCCAATTGCACCTGGATCGCTGCCTGACCTGCCGCAACTGCGAAACCACCTGCCCGTCCGGGGTGGATTATCACAACCTGCTGGACATTGGCCGCGCCGTGATCGATCAAGCGGTGCCACGCTCGGCCAGTCAACGACTGTTGCGTCAGGGCCTGCGGGCATTGGCGCCAAACCCGAACCTGTTCAAGACCCTGCTGCAGATCGGCGCCACTTTCCGGCCGTTGCTGCCACGGGGGGTTGAGGCGAAGTTACCCCACGACCTCCCTGCTCCGGGCGAACGCCCCGTCCCTCGGCATGCGCGCCAGGTGTTGATGCTCGAAGGCTGCGTACAACCCGGTCTGTCACCGAACACCAACGCCGCGACGGCGCGGGTGCTGGATCGGCTGGGAATCAGTGTGATTGCGGTGCCGGAAGCTGGCTGCTGCGGTGCGCTGGACTATCACCTCGACGCCCAAGCCGTGGGCCTGGACCGCGCCCGACGCAACATCGACGCTTGGTGGCCGTACCTGGAAAGCGGCGCCGAAGCCATCGTGCAAACCGCCAGCGGCTGCGGCGCATTCATCAAGGACTACGGGCATCTGCTGGAGCGCGACCCGGTTTATGCGGCCAAGGCCCGGCGAGTCAGCGAAATGGCCCTGGACCTGGTGCAAGTGCTGGCCGATGAACCGTTGGAACGGGTCTGCGCCGCCACCGACCGGCGGATCGCCTTTCACTGCCCCTGCACCTTGCAGCACGCACAGAAACTCGGCGGCGCGGTCGAGGCCGTGTTGACGCGGTTGGGCTTCAATCTCACAGCTGTACCCGACAGTCATTTGTGTTGCGGCTCGGCGGGCACCTATTCGATCACCCAACCGGAGTTGGCCCGGCAACTGCGCGACAACAAACTCAACGCCCTGGAAAGCGGCCACCCAGAAGTCATCGCCACCGCCAACATCGGCTGCCAGAGCCACCTCAACAGCGCCGGGCGCACCCCAGTCAGGCACTGGATCGAATTGGTGGACCAAGTGCTGCGTTGACCGAGCAGCCTGAGTGGCAAGAACAGTCCTTGGCAGAATGAAGTTCGTCAGAAACTTCGTTTGTCGGCGCCGCCGAAGGCTGCGATCTTTTCCGGCATCCGTTACGTCACTGCGCCAGGAATTTTTTTCATGAGCCACCCGAATTTCGTCAGCCCTGACCTGATCCGCCAACGCTTCTCCAAAGCGATGTCCGACATGTACCGCGAAGAAGTGCCGCTGTACGGCGCGCTGATGGAACTGGTGGAACAGACCAACCGCCACGTGCTGGACAACGACCCAAAAATCGCCCGACAGCTGCACAGCACCGGGGAAATCCAGCGGCTGGACCTGGAGCGCCACGGTGCAATCCGCGTCGGCACCGCCACTGAACTGGCGACCCTCGCCCGCCTGTTCGCGGTGATGGGCATGCAACCGGTGGGCTATTACGACCTGACCCCGGCCGGCGTGCCGGTGCATTCCACCGCGTTCCGTGCCGTGCATGAGGCGGCGTTGCAAGTCAGCCCGTTCCGGGTGTTCACCTCGCTACTGCGCCTGGAACTGATCGAAGACACCGAACTGCGGGCCTTTGCCCAATCAGTGCTGGACCAGCGTTCAATCTTCACCCCGGCCGCGCTGACGCTCATCGAGCGCGCCGAAACCCAGGGCGGCCTGACCGAATACGAGGCGCAGGACTTCGTCGCACAAGCCCTGGAAACCTTCCGCTGGCACCACAGCGCCACCGTCACCGCCAAGCAGTACCAGCAACTCAGCGCCCAGCATCGACTGATCGCCGACGTGGTGGCGTTCAAAGGCCCGCACATTAACCACCTGACGCCGCGCACCCTGGACATCGACATCGTCCAGGCACAAATGCCCGCCCATGGCATTACCCCCAAAGCGGTGATCGAAGGCCCACCCCGCCGCCAATGCCCGATTCTGCTGCGTCAAACCAGCTTCAAGGCGCTGGACGAGCCGATCGCTTTTACCGATCAAGCCGAGATGCGTGGCAGCCACAGCGCCCGCTTCGGTGAAATCGAACAGCGCGGCGCAGCGCTCACGCCTAAGGGCCGGGCGCTTTACGACCGTTTGCTCAACGCTGCCCGGGATGAGCTCAAGGAGTTCCCCAACGAAGCCAATGCCGCACGCTACAACGCGCTAATGACGCAGCACTTTGGCGAATTCCCTGACACCGTTGAGGATATGCGCCAACAGGAACTGGCGTACTTTCGCTACTTCGTGACCGAAAAAGGCCTGGCGGCGGATGGGCTGAAAGACGCGTCGCTGGAGGATTTGCTCCGCGACGGGTATGTGCGGGTTGAACCGCTGGTGTACGAAGATTTCCTGCCGGTCAGTGCGGCGGGGATTTTTCAGTCGAACCTGGGGGACGCGGCGCAAACCCACTATGGCGTGCATTCGAACCAACAGGCGTTCGAAAAGGCGCTGGGACGGTCGACGATTGATGAGTTGGGCTTGTATGCCGAGACGCAGCGGCGATCGATCGAAGAGTGTTTTGCAGCATTGGGTTTGAAGGTGACCGATTAGGCGTTATGGCCGCGAAAAAGATCGTGGGCCTCGCCAGCTCCTGCAGGAAGGAATACTTACTTTCTGCAGGAGCCGCCGCCCGTCGTTCGTGACGTCGTTGCAGGTACGGCAACCGGACATTCCGCCAACTCCGTCTGGCTGACGCCAAAAGGTGCCCATTCACACTCCTGACAGAAACTGACAGCGCCTCCTTTTATGCTGCGTCCACCTTCTAATGGAGCAATCCCATGATCACTCCCCGTTTCATTTTGCTTTTCGTGGACAACCCCGCCGTCAGTGCACGGTTTTATGAGTTTCTGCTGGAGCGCAAGCCCGTGGAAGAATCGCCGACCTTCGCCCTGTTTGTCCTGGACGACGGCTATAAACTGGGGCTTTGGTCGCGGCATACCGCCGAACCTGCAACGACTGTAACGGGCGGCGGGACCGAGCTGGCGTTCCCGGTGGAGTCTGCCGAACAGGTCGATGCACTGTTTGCCAAGTGGAGCGCCCTGGGGCTGACCATGCTGCAAACACCGACCGAACTCGACTTCGGACGCACCTTCGTCGCCCTTGACCCGGATAACCATCGGCTGCGTGTGTTCTTTCCTCATTAAGCTGACAACACTGGCATACAAGGCTCATGACGTACCCCGGATATTTCCGGGGTATTTTTTTGTGCGGCGTCTAAGATTCAAAGGTGGTGAACCTTATCCCCGAAAATCCGGTCGATACCTGCAACCCGATCCGGTTTGCCGACGCCCTCAATAGCAGGGTGATAACTGGCTTGCTTCATTTTCTGGAGAACGCCCCCGTGATATCCACCGTACACATCGCCAGGCTCAAAGCATGGGGCGCCCATGGTTTTACCGCCACCGGCGTGGTCACTGCTTTCCTCGCGACCCTCGCCCTGCTGGAGAACCAGCCCACCCATTGCCTGCTGTGGCTGGGCGTGGCGCTGATCGTCGACGGGCTGGACGGCGCGCTGGCACGCAAGGTCAATGTGCAATCGGTGCTGCCAAGTTTCGACGGCTCGATCCTCGACCTGGTGATCGACTACCTGACGTACGTGTTTATCCCGGCGCTGTTCATCTACCGTTACATCCCGTTGCCGGACTACACCCTGCTGCTGACCGTGTCGCTGATTCTGGTGTCGTCGCTGTTCTGCTTCTGCAACGTCAACATGAAGAGCAAGGACAACTACTTCCAGGGCTTCCCGGCCGCGTGGAATGTGGTTGCGTTGTGCCTGTACATCATCGGTCCGTCGCCGTGGATCACGTTGCTCACCGTGATCGGCCTGGCGCTGTTGACCGTGACTCGAATGAAATTCCTGCACCCGTTCCGCGTGCGCCGCTTCATGCCGATCAACATTGCCGTGACGGCCATCTGGTTGCTGTGCAGCTTGTCGCTGGTGCTCAACCATCCGGTCATCAATCCACTGGTGATGGGCCTGTGGCTGCTGATGTCGGCGTACTTCCTGGGGATCTGCATCTGGCGCACGGCGCTGGAGTGGTTCGACGGCTCGCGGCTCAAATAGGCACTGCATTCATGCCCATCCATATCGTGCGACTCGGTTCACCTCGCACCGCAAATGAAGGCCTGCGCCTGGGCACGGTACGCCGCCCGCCCCGTGGCGTACCGAAGGCCGAATTCGCCAGCCGTGATTTCTATGATGTGTGGCAACCGCTGCTGTCCCCCAGCCCCGAACTGGTGGCCGAAGCCAAAGCGGCAGAAGATGCCAAAGCCTGGGAGACCTTCAAGCGCAAGTTCAAGGCCGAGATGAACCATCCCGCGCCCAGTCAGCTGCTGGACCTGCTGGCCGCCCTCTCCCATCAAACCTCACTGGCCGTGGGGTGTTATTGCGAAGACGAAGCGCACTGCCATCGCTCCGTATTACGGGAGTTGCTGGAGGCACGGGGCGCAAAAATTGTTTAGCCAAGATGCAGATTTGATCGCTCGCCCGAATGTTCACGGGCAAGCTGAATACACTTCATAGCCAGAATGGTCGTCGGGTCGATCAATGCCACTTGATGCCCCTTGATCATGAAGGCCTCGCTATGCTGCAGCACCAGCGGCAACTCCGTGCATCCCAGGATGAGCACATCGGCGCCCAGTTCACACAAGTGCTCGGCGGCGATCAGGAGTTGGCCCCTGCAAAGGCCCTCGGTGAACCCGGCCTTGATCCCGAGCGACCCATAAATCGCATCCATGACCAGCGCCTGGTAATCCACCCCGGGGGCGACTATGTGCAACCCGACTCGCCGGGCCGCCTCGTGGTAGACCTGACTCTTGATCGTGCCCGACGTCGCCAGCAGCCCCACTGTTTTCCCGGCGCCATACCGCTGAACGATGGCCTCTACCGTCTCGGCAAGCATGTTCACAATGGGTACGCGCAAGTGTGCCTGGATGCGCTCGACGAATGCGTGGGCGGTGTTGCACGGGATCGCAATCGCATTGGCTCCTGCGCTTTCAAGCCGCTTGCAGGTGGCATACATCGCCATCGTCGGATCAGTTTCGTCATTCAACAAATTGGCGGTGCGATCAGGAATCTGGGGGTTTTGTTCGACCACCATCTTGATGTGCTCCTGGTCACGGCCGGCCGGTGTATGCGCAACCACCTTGCCCATGAAATCGACCGTTGCCGCAGGCCCCACCCCGCCCACGATCCCAAGCTTGAAGGGTGGGCGATTCGACTGACCTTTCTGCTGGGTCGCGAAGCCGGCATAAATCTCATTGATGTCCAGCACCGTGATGCCCCGCCGCTGCAGGTCGCCGCAGACCAACGAAAGCTCGGTCATGCCCGGCAAGACCATCGTGGCCCCCTGCTCCTGAAGCGACAGACAGGCCTGATACACACATTCCAACGGTACACCGTCAAGGTATCCATCCTTGATGCCGTTGACGCCATACATCGCTTCCATCAACCCCGATTGTTCGTCAGCACCTGGATAAACAAGTTTGAAGTCGGAGCCGAAGTAGCGTTCGAACAAACCGGCGTGACGAACATAGTCTGAGGCGAGAATGCCCAATACCGTGCCGGGTTCAACAACATGATCGATGTGCCTGCGCAATGCGGCCATCATGTCCAGAACCGGTATGCCTATCTCCTGCTGTATCTCTTCGCGGAAAGTGTGACTGGCAAAACACGGCAGTACGATCGCGCTGACCCCGCTGGCCTCGAAGGTCTGACAGACCTGGAAAACATAGAACTTTCTGGAGGTCATGCTCGCGCCCCGGTCCAACGGCATCAGCACATCTTTGAACGGGTGCTGCTCGAACAGGAAGTGATAGCGACCTTGATCCTCCAGCACCGCCCTGGACTTCACCAACTTATAGAAAAGATCGCCGCCGGCCAGTGAGCCAAGCCCGCCGACGATGCCCAGTTTGTGTACCAATGAAGACTCACGGGATGGCTTTGATTTCGTTTTCATGGTGATAGCGCTCAGACGGTGGCTACAGAGCGAACAGGCAGTGGGGACGCCTCGGATTGCGGCACGTCGTCCGGCTCTTCGAGAGGCTCGGATTTAGCGATCACGGCCGTTGCGATGCTGTTGCCCACCACATTGGTGGCCGTCCTGGCCATATCGAGGAACTGATCAATACCGATGATCAGCAAAATGCCAGCCTCTGGCAGATTGAACATGGGCAACGTCGCCGCCACGACCACCACCGAAGCCCGGGCAACACCCGCCATGCCCTTGCTGGTAATCATCAGCGTCAGCAAGATCAGCAGCTGCTGCGTAAAGCTCAAATCAATGTTGTAGGCCTGAGCGATGAACATAATGGCGAAGGCTTGATACATCATCGAGCCGTCGAGGTTGAATGAGTACCCCAGTGGCAGTACGAAACTGGATACCCGCTTGGGTGCGCCGAACTTCTCCAGGGCTTCCATGGTTTTTGGATAGGCGGACTCACTACTGGCTGTCGAGAATGCCAGCAGAATGGGTTCGCGGATCAACTTGCCCAGGGTAAAGACTGAACGCCCCAGAAACAGGTAGCCGGCAGCGAACAACACACCCCATAGAATCACAATGCCCAGGTAGAACTCGGCAATCAGTTTTCCATAATCGACCAGCAAGCCGAGACCTTGGGTGGTGATGGCCGAAGCGATGGCGGCAAAGACACCAACTGGCGCAAAGGCCATGACATAGTCAGTGATCTTGAACATCACCTTGCCCAGTTCTTCAATGCTGTCGGTGATCTTCGTATAGCCAGCGCGCTTGATGCCTGCCAGCGCAAAGCCGAAAAACAAAGAGAACACTACAATTTGCAGAATCTCATTGTTGGCCATGGCTTCTGCGATGCTTCGAGGGAACACGTGACTGATGAATACCTTGAGGCTGAAGTCACCCGTGCTGACAACGGCCGGCGCCGCTGCGCCTTGAGTCACCTGCAGATCCAGACCCGCGCCTGGCTGGAACACATTCACCAGCAACATGCCAATGAACAGCGAAATGATTGAGGCCGACACGAACCAGATCATCGCCCTCGCGCCGATCCGCCCTACGGATCGGGAATTACCCATGCTGGCAATACCACCGACCAGTGTGGCGAACACCAAAGGCGCGATGATCATCTTGATCAACCGCAGGAAAATGTCCGTCACCATCGAGAAGTAGGAGGCGATCTCCCGGGCGGCTTTCTCATCCGCTGCGAAATGATGGCAGGCCCAACCTGCAAGGACGCCCAAGGCGATAGCCATCGCAATCTGGCGGGGTAGTCTGTTTCTTTTCACGGTGCATTTCCTCAAGTGGTTTTGTAGGTCTTTTTACTTGGCAGGAGACAAGATTGAAGTGCCCCGATGTTCTGCGGCAGCGGGGTTGTGGCAACGATTCTAAGGACGCCCTTCACGCCGGATGATGAGTAATCACCATAGGCTGATGCGTTTTTGGAATAGTTTGCGAAATTCCCTCAATGGCGCCATCGCACCGCAGTAAACTCTTCGCCAGAGACGCAATGAGGTGCCAGCATGCAAACCAAATGGTTAGACGATCTTCTGGCGATTGCCGAATGGAAGAACTTTTCCCGAGCGGCGGAAGTGCGTTGCGTCACGCAGTCCGCGTTGTCCCGGCGGATTCGTTCACTTGAAGAATGGGTGGGCGCCGAACTGGTGGATCGCGGCACTTATCCTGTCCAGCTGACTCAAGCGGGCCGCAGCTTCTGTGAAGAGGGCCGCGAGGCGCTGTCGGCGTTGCTGCAATTGCGCCTGGCCCTTCGCGAAGGCGAACGAATGCCGGGGCGCTCGATTCAGGTCACCGCCGGGCACAGTCTTTCAATGACCTTCCTGCCTAAATGGCTCACCCAGTTTCAACAGCAGAATGAGCCCTTCAATGCTCGCGTGGTGGCTGCGAACATCCACGATGCGGTGATTGCGCTGGAGGAAGGCAGCTGCGATTTGATGATCGTCTACCACCATCCCCTCGCCCCGATCCAGCTCGACCCCGAGAAGTTCGGCAGCTTGACCCTGGGGCATGATTCGTTCGTTCCACTGTGCGCGCCGGACAATAACGGCAAACCGTTGCATCGGCTGCCGGGGACGGCCGCCAAGCCAGTGCCGCACCTGGCCTATACCGCGACCACTTTTTTGGGTCGCGTGGCCGATATCGTCATCAAGAATGCACCGACTGCTTGCGTGCTTGATCGTTGCTTTGAGGCGGACATGGCCATGTTGCTGATGAGAATGGCGATCGAGGGCTACGGCGTTGCCTGGCTGCCCCTGAGCGCCGTGACCGATGAGCTGGAGCGAGGGCAATTGGTGCTGGCCGGCGGCGATGAATGGAAGACCCGGCTGGAGATTCGTTCGTATTGTTCGATCGCCAATCAGAACCCGACGATGCGCGAGCTTTGGAAGACGCTTGAGACCGCATCGCGAGCAAACCCGCTCCCACATTAGAACCGGACGAGGGGTTGATCATGGTCAATAATGAAAGGATTGAGATGTATTGAACGACCACCGTCTGCTCGCTTACCCACGGGAGGTTTGTCATGTCTGGTGAATCACGCTTCATGCTGGTCGCTTCACCGCTGATGGAACACAGCCCCGCCTTCGACCGGGCCGCGATGCTGGCCAAGGCCGAGGGGGCGGCCCTGCACATCGTGGCCTTCGACTATCTGGAAGGTCTGGCGACCGCCAGCCTGGTCAACGAAAAAGCCCTGGAACAGATGCGCCTGGGCTACATCGAGCGTCACCGCCAGTGGCTTGAGGAACAGGCCCATCCCTTGCGCAAGATCGGTGTGCACGTCACCACCGAGGTAGCCTGGGTCGAGCATCCGCTGGAGGAAATCCTGATTCACCTCAAAGAGCAGCCGATGGACGTGCTGATCAAGGCGCTGGAGCATCAATCGCGGCTGTCGCGACTGGTGTTTACGCCCCTCGACGTGCATTTGCTGCGCGAATGCCCGGTGCCGCTGCATTTCGTCAGCCATGCCACTCGCGCGTTGCCGCGCAAGATCGTCGCCGCGGTCGACCCGCTTCATCGCGACGATCACTACAAAAGCTTCAACGACAGAATCCTTCACGAAGCATCGAAACTGGCGAGCGCCTGCAATGCCGAGCTCGATGTGGTCTACGCCTGTGACCTTTCAGCCATCAGCGCGGATGAGTTCAACTTCTATAACGGTTCGGCGCTTTTCTCTTCAGGCCAGATTAAGACCCTGTTCGACCTCCAGGAGGATGCGTTCAACGAGCTGGCCGCGCGCAACGGCATCGCGCCGGAGCAGCGGCACATGATCATGGGCAACCCCACCAAGGTACTGACCCACTACACCGAGACCCATGATGTGGATGTGATCGTCATGGGCCGGATCGGCCATCGCGGCATGGGCCGGTTGATCGGCAGCACGGTGGAGCATGTGCTGTACAAAATGCCATGCAGCGTGTGGGTGGTGTATACCGAATCACTGGATGAGTGACAATGCCATTAAGTTAAGGCACAGAACCTGTAGGAGCGAGGCTTGCCCGCGAAGAATGCACCGCGGTTTTTCAGTTATTACGCGTCATCGTTCTTCGCGGGCAAGCCT
>NZ_JBWKWT010000015.1:0-31636 GCF_059422365.1 Pseudomonas sp. GW821-FHT01E10 | reverse complement strand
CCCCCCCCCCCCCCCCCCCCCCCCCCCCCCCCTCCCCCCCCTCCCCCCCCCCCCCCCCCCCCCCCCCCCCCCCCCCGCTCCTACAGGATTTTCGTCGCTCCGTTCCCGGTTCAGCGCCGGGTGATCACCACCTCCAGGTATTCACCGGGCACCACCAGCGACCGCTCTCCCGCTCGGTTCAGGCGCTTGAGCAGTTCCGTCAGGTCGTGTTCCAGGGCGGCGGACCCTTCGGGTGGCAGGGTCGCAAAAGCCTTGTGAACCGGGCCATACCAGGTGCGGAAGGTGTCGATGAAATGGGCGGCCGAACGATAGCGGAAATTGAATAAGCGTCGTGTCACCTGAAGCACGAAGTCGCGCTGATCGAAGTGCGAGTGCAACCACGCTTCGGAGCCCCAGTTTGAAGGCGGTTGAGCGCCCACGGGTGGCGGCATGTGGCGCCCCAGTACCTTGAACATCTGGCCAACGAAGCCTTCAGGCGTCCAGTTGGCAAGGCCGATCCGGCCTCCCGGGCGGCACACCCGCGCCAATTCCGCGGCAGCCTTTGGCTGATCCGGGGTAAACATCACCCCAAAGGTCGAGAGCACGGCATCGAAACTGGCATCCTCGAAAGGTAGCGCCTCGGCATCGGCCACCTGAAAGGTCACGTTCAGGTGTTCCGCCCGTGCCCGGTCTTCGCCACGCTCAAGCAACTTGGCCACATAGTCGGTGGACGTGACCTTACAGCCCCGGCGCGCAGCGGCAAGCGTGGCATTACCGTTGCCCGCAGCGACGTCCAGCACCCGCTCATCACAGAGCAAGTCGCAGGCTTCAGCCAGTTGTTCGCCGACGATCTGTAAAGTGGTGCCGATCACGGCGTAGTCGCCGCTGGCCCACGCAGTCATCTGACGGTTTTTCAGGGCGGTGAGATCAATGGGTGTGCTCATGAAGTCTGCTCCGCTGCGGGTTGGAACGGGTCTCGGCTTACTCCGCCGTGGTGGGGTCGATGATGCTCATGACTCGGGAAACGCTGTTGATCGGAAAGCCACCTTGTTTGGCATGCTCCCTGATGAGCTCCTCGCTCGGCGCGATGTACACGCAATAAATCTTGTCGCCCGTGACGTAACTCTGCTGCCATTGCACTTGCGGCCCCAACCCGCGCAACACATCGCAGGATTTTTGCGAGATCGCTTTGAGTTCCTGCGGCGGCAGTGCGCCAGCTCCTGGAAGCTCGCGTTCAATAATGAACTTAGGCATAACCCTCTCCCTTTCATGATGGTGATGGCAGGGTCGCAAGTGACCCCGTCCACAAACTAAAGCTCCCGGACAGGTATCCGTCCTGCCCGGTCGTCCGGCAGACTCACGAAATACACCGATCTCCGATACATGGTCATGCATTTGTAACGCAGGATTAACACCCGCCCCCGGGATTGCCGATGCGCCATGAATCAGCTCTTATGGGCCACCGTCTTTTGAAAGGATTCCCCCATGCCTCGCCTGGACTGGCTCGCTCACCACATGCACCACAGCGACATCTTTGCTTCATGGATTCACCAACAATTCCACTATGAATACGCCGACCAGCCCTTGCCTCAGTGGCAACGGGAATTCGCTGACGGCCAATTCGACGGCACATGGCAATGTTTGATCGCCCTGGATGGAGACCGCCTGCTGGGTGGTGCGGCACTGGCCGCCGCCGACCTGGCTCACCGGCCTGACCTGGGTCCTTGGCTGGCTTGTGTGTTCGTCACCCCCCAAGCAAGGGGAAAAGGATTGGCGGAGCGCTTGATTGAGGGGATATGCGCGCAGGCCAGGGAACGTGGCGTGGCGAAGATCTATTTGCACACCCGGGACCAAAGCGATTACTACGCCAGACGCGGGTGGACAGAGCTGGAGCGTTTTCAGGCCTGGGAAAACGACCAATGGCTCATGGTGCGCAACCTGTGAGCCATTGATTGGAAAGGTTACGCAGCAGGCGCCTTGGCCTCTTCCAACAGCTGCCGGATCATCTGCTCCTGAGTCTCGTAGCGACCCTCGCCAAAGTGGCTGTAACGCACCTGCCCCTTGGCATCGATCAGGTAGTGAGCCGGCCAGTATTGGTTGTCGAAGGCGCGCCAGATCGCGTAGTTATTGTCGATCGCCACCGGGTAGGTGATACCGAGTTTTTTCACCTGATCGCGAACATTGTCGAGGATGCGTTCGTAACCGTATTCCGGGGTGTGCACGCCGACCACCACCAGGCCGTCCTTTTCATATTTTTTCGCCCAGTCCTTCACGTAGGGCAAGGTGTGCTGGCAGTTGATGCAGTCATAGGTCCAGAAATCCACCAGCACCACCTTGCCGCGCAGGGAGTCGTTGCTCAGCGCTGGCGAGTTGAGCCATTCGACCGCGCCGGAGAGTGACGGCATCGCACCTTTGGCCGCGTCCATCGGGTCGGCCTTGACCTTGCTGACCAGGTAATCGACCACTTTCGGTACGGTTTCCAGCACCTGCTGTTCAACGGTCGTGACGCCTTCGGACGAAGTGCCGGCGAGCAGCCTGTTATCGGTTCCGGTGGCGATGACCGCCGCCGCGACCAACACCCCGGCACCGGCGCCGCGACGCAGCCAACCGGTGACCGGAATCGACGGTTTCAAGCGATTGACCAGGCCGCGACCGGCGAAGATCAAGGTGCCCAGTGACAACGCGCTGCCCAGGCCATACGCCACCAGCAGCAGACTGGTCTGCACGTTGGCGCCTTGCAGCATGGCGCCGGTGAGGATCACCCCGAGGATCGGCCCGGCACACGGAGCCCAGAGCAGACCGGTGGCGACGCCAATCATCACCGAGCCCAGCGGGCCGGACATTTTGCGAGTGTTGGGGTCGAGGCGATTGCCCAGCAACACGAACGGTCGCGCCAGCCAGCCGCCGATGCGCGCGGAGATCAGCGACAGCGCAAACAGCACCATCACGATCAGCGCCACATGGCGGCCGGTGTTGTTGGCTTGTATCACCCAATCGCTGCTGACCACGGCCAGGCTGGAGATCAGGGCGAAGGTCAGGGCCATGCCACCGAGGGTGAGCAGGATCGAGGTGCGTGTGCGTTTAACACCGGCAAACAGAAACGGCACGACCGGGAGGATGCAGGGGCTGAGGACGGTCAAAATGCCGCCCAGGAATGCGATGAGAAACATGGGGATCACCTTGAATATACGAGTCCGATATGGGAGCGAGCCTGCTCCCACACTGGGAATATTGAGTTCATCGGAACAGTGCCTGGCTTCAAGCCATCTGGTTTTCCAACTGCTGGCCCTGTGGCGTCCGGCTGGAGCCGTTCTCCGCAACCAATTGCCCCTGCGGTGTGCGGCTGGAACCATCCTCAGCCACCAGCGGCGTCAGTTGGAAGCAGGTGCTGCTGACACAGCTGCTCTGTTCAACAGCCGCGTTGGCATGAGCGGCGACGCCGGCTATGGAAAAGACGATGGCGGTCAAAAAGCGGGTGGCGTTGTTCATGGAGTTATTCCTGTTTCAAAAAAGGGATTGATAACGGGTGAGCAAAGGACTCAGTTGTCTTCGTTGCAGTTGTCAGCGAATTTGCGGTAATCAAGGGCCTGGGTTTTGCCTTGGGAATCCAGGTAGGTCATCCGCGCATTCACAATCCCGCAGGAAGGCGTGGCGTCCTCTTTCATCGACAGCACTTTCTGGATGTCCAGGTGCGTGCCATAGGTGTAGGTTTGCGGGGTGACATTGGCTTCGGCCCGGGCCGACAAGGTGCAGATGTTCAGGGCGGCAAACAGGCAGGCGGCGTAGACGGCTTTGGTATTCATGGTGGTTTCCTCGGGGCTTCAATGGGTCAATCGTTGCCAAATCGTTGATGGGGCCGAGGCGGTTTGGGTTCGCCTCGATGGAAGCCATTAGAAGCCCGCGAGGTATCCCGTCTGTGTCTGGAACAGGCGCGAGTAAATTGCTATGTATCAGCACCGGCCGGCGATACACAGCGATACAAACCCCCTGAAACCGGCTGTTTTTTGCGTCCCCGTGTATCCGCCGACAGGCCAGATACACTGCAATACAAACCGCTGCGGGCGAGCGAGCCTTGACTCGGTAGACTGCGCGAAAACTCCTACTCAAGAGGCATGGCGACCATGGAACACGTCGATCACATTCTCATCGTGGACGATGACCGCGAGATCCGGGAACTGGTAGGCAATTACCTGAAGAAGAACGGCCTGCGCACCACCGTAGTGGCGGATGGACGGCAGATGCGCGCGTTTCTGGAGACCACGCCGGTGGACCTGATCGTGCTCGACATCATGATGCCGGGCGACGATGGCCTGCTGCTCTGCCGTGAGCTGCGCGCCGGCAAACACAAGGCCACGCCGGTGCTGATGCTCACCGCGCGCAACGATGAAACCGACCGCATCATCGGCCTGGAAATGGGTGCCGACGACTACCTGGTCAAACCGTTCGCCGCCCGTGAACTGCTCGCCCGGATCAACGCCGTGCTGCGGCGTACGCGGATGCTGCCGCCGAATCTGGTGATCACCGAAAGCGGTCGCCTGCTGGCGTTCGGTCGCTGGCGCCTGGACACCTCGGCCCGGCATCTGCTGGATCAGGATGGCACCATGGTCGCCCTCAGCGGCGCGGAATACCGTTTGCTGCGGGTGTTCCTCGATCATCCTCAGCGGGTGCTCAATCGCGACCAGTTGCTCAACCTGACTCAAGGGCGCGACGCCGATCTGTTTGACCGCTCCATCGATTTGCTGGTCAGCCGCTTGCGTCAGCGCCTGCTCGACGACGCCCGGGAACCGGCCTACATCAAGACCGTACGCAGCGAAGGCTATGTGTTTTCCCTGCCGGTGGAAGTGCTCGGTGCGCCGTCATGAACCTTGCGCTGCACTGGCCCCGCACGCTGGCCTCGCGGCTGTCGCTGATTTTCCTGATCGGCCTGATCCTCGCCCAGGCGCTGTCCTTTGGCGCGCAGTACTACGAGCGTTATGAAAGTGCGAAAAATACGATGTTGGGCAATCTGGAAACCGACGTTTCGACCTCCCTCGCCATCCTCGACCGCTTGCCTGCCAACGAACGAGCGAGCTGGCTGCAGCGCCTGGAACGCACCAACTATGGTTATCTGCTGAATGAAGGTTCGCCCGGCACACCGATGGCGCCCAGCGATGTGCCGATTGCAGTCCCCTCGATTCAGGACGCCATCGGCCATGAATATCCGCTGACTTTTACCGACATCCCCGGCCCGAAGAAACACTTCCAGGCCCATCTGAAACTGAAGGACGGCAGCCCCGTCACCATCGACGTGCGACCCGCGATGGTGCCTTTGTCCCCGTGGTTGCCGGCGGTATTGCTGGGACAACTGGCGCTGCTGATCGCCTGCACCTGGCTGGCCGTGAGAATCGCCATCCGCCCGCTCACCCGCCTCGCCCAAGCCGTGGAAACCCTCGACCCCAACACCCACGCCGTGCACCTCGACGAAAAAGGCCCGACCGAAGTCGCCTACGCCGCCAGGGCGTTCAATGCGATGCAAGCGCGTATCGCGGCGTATCTCAAGGAGCGCATGCAACTGTTGGCGGCGATTTCCCACGACCTGCAAACCCCGATCACGCGCATGAAACTGCGTGCCGAATTCATGGACGACTCCAGCGAAAAAGACAAACTGTGGAATGACCTTGGCGAGATGGAACACCTGGTGCGCGAAGGCGTGGCCTACGCCCGCAGCATCCATGGCGCCACCGAGGAAAGTCGCCGCACCGATCTGGATTCGTTCCTCGACAGCCTGGTGTTCGACTATCAGGACATGGGCAAAGACGTGCAGCTGGGCGGCAAAAGCGCCGCAGTGATCGACACCCGGCCCCATGCCTTGCGGCGAGTGCTGGTGAACCTGGTGGACAACGCGCTGAAATTCGCTGGCGCGGCTGAGTTGTGGGTGGAAACGAAGGCCGACGGCAGCTTGTCGGTGAAGGTCATGGACCGAGGGCCGGGGATTGCCGAAGAGCAATTGGCCCAGGTGATGCAGCCGTTCTACCGCGTGGAGAATTCGCGTAATCGCAGCACCGGCGGGACCGGGTTGGGGTTGGCGATTGCCCAGCAATTGGCGCTGGCGATTGGCGGGGCGCTGACCTTGAGCAATCGCGTGGATGGTGGGTTGTGTGCGGAGCTCAAGTTACCGAAGCCCCAATAAACACCGCCAACCCCAGTGGGAGCAGGCTTGCCCGTTCCCACGGGGATTGGTGTTTGGGGGATTTCGTACGGTCAGGCCGCTATGCCGATTACCCCCTCCCCATGCATCTGCCGCAACAACGCCAATCCACTATCGATAAAGGCCTGCGCCCCCGCCATCCCCGCCTCCACCGCCAGCCCTTCCAGTTGCGACCGGCCATCGAGCTGAGGAAATTCCCCGATCCGCTGCAACAATCGCCACGCCAACGGGCTCAGTTCGGAGAAGTGCACACTCCAGTCCTCGGCCCGACGCACCAACAGCAACGTCGGCTGAGTCGGTGGCACTTGCGGCCGGTAATCCGGCCCCACTTTTTGCACCGGCCAGCCATAGGCCAACGGCCAGGCCAGTGGTGAAACCTGCAACGGTTGATCCAGCAGCAATCCAGCATCACTGGCCGGCAACGGCTCAGCGTCGGATTGTTGCAGGGCCATTTCGACCCATTCGTAATGCGCCAGCTCGACCATGAACGGTGGCCACGGCCCATCGTTCAGCGCCTGAGGCATCGATGCGAGGAACTCGACAAACTCCCGGGCGATCTCGCCGAATTTTGGCGTGTGAGCGCGGTAGTCCCGCAGGAAGATTCGCACCAGAGAACGCCAGTCACTGTCCCCCAGTATTCTCACCAACACCGGAAAGGTGCCGCTGAGCAACGACGACAGGTTCGAGAACACCAGATCGCGATAAACCTGCGCCCGTGCCACGTCCATCCCGGCGGGTGGAGCACAGTGCTCAGGGTCGCGCAGGTAGCGAGTCAATGTGTCTTGCTGCTGGTGCAGCGTCGGCTTATCCACGGTTCGCCTCCTCGTCTTGCAGTCGGCGGATGGTCTGCAACTCGCTGACCAATTCAGAGAACGCCGGGTAGTTGAAGTCCCGTTCAAGCAGCGTCGGCTGTACGCCGAACCGCGCATACGCCTCGGCCAGCAAAGCCCAGACCACCGGTTTGACCGAGGCGCCGTGAGTGTCGATTTTCAGGGTGTCGGATTCGTCGAAATGCCCCGCCACATGCATCGCGACCACTCGCCCCGTGTCGATGCCCGCCAGAAACGCTTGCGGATCAGAACCGTGATTGATCGAGTTGACGTAGACATTGTTGACGTCCAGCAGCAGGTCGCAATCGGCTTCGCGCAGCACTGCGTTGGTGAACGTCAATTCGTCCATGTCCTGCTGCGGCGCGGCGTAGTAGGAGACGTTTTCCACTGCCAGGCGCCGACCGAGAATGTCCTGTGCCTGACGAATTCGGGCGGCGACGTGATGCACCGCTTCCTCGGTAAACGGCAACGGCAGCAGATCGTAAAGATGCCCGTCATCGCTGCAGTAGCTCAGGTGTTCGCTGTACAGCGGCACCTTGTAGTGATCGAGGAAAACCCGCACTTCCCGCAGAAACCCGACGTCCAGCGGCGCCGATCCGCCCAGCGACAAGGACAAGCCGTGGCAGGACAACGGATAACGTTCGGCCAGGGCACGAAACGCCGCGCCATGCGCGCCGCCGATGCCGATCCAGTTTTCCGGCGCGACTTCCAGAAAGTCGAAAGCGCCCGCCGAGGCTGCTTGAAGGTCCTTCATCAAACCGCGGCGCAAGCCTAGCCCGACGGTCGCCTGCGCAGATGTGAGGGGAATTTGCATGGTGTCGATCTCATCCTGGGATCCGGTCTCCAGCGCCTGAACACTCAGTGCCGGCCGGCAGGCCCAGTCAAGCGCCTCGGTGTGTCGGGTCTGTGTGCGCAAACACCCCTCTTCTCAGCGCACTGTATCGGACAGGCAGCCAGATACAGAGGGATACACGAACTAGACTTGTTGATTACCCCCCGCGGGGGGGGAGCCAGGACGCGGTTATCGTCCTGTTCATTCCCACGATCACCGCCCACAGGTGCATGCCTCGACAAACAATGCCTGCAGGCCGTGATCCTGCTGAAGGAGCACACAAGATGGACGAGGCCAGACTCAATGATTTCATGGGCAAACTGGTGAGCGACATGGGCGGCGCGGCGATGCTCGCCAACGTCATCCTCGGCGAAGAACTCGGCCTGTACCGGGCCATGGCCGACAGTCAGCCCGTCACCCCCGAAACACTCGCCGCGAAGACCGGCTGCAACACCCGCCTGCTGCGTGAATGGCTCAGCGCCCACGCCGCCTCCGGTTACATGGAACACCGCGACGGTCAGTTCCGCCTGCCCGAAGAGCAAGCCCTGGCGCTGGCGATCGAAGACTCACCGGTTTATGTAGCCGGCGGTATGGCGGTGGTTGCGTCGTTTTTCCATGACAAGGACAAACTGGTCAACGCCATGCGCGGCAACGGCGCCCTGCCCTGGGGCGATCACCATCCGTGCATGTTCAGCGGCACCGAGCGGTTCTTCCGCCCAGGCTACAAGGCGCATCTGGTCAGCGAGTGGCTGCCGGCCCTCGACGGGGTGGTCGCCAAACTGGAAGCCGGCGCGAAAGTGGCAGACATCGGCTGCGGCCACGGCGCTTCGACCGTGATCATGGCCCAGGCTTTCCCCGAGTCGCGGTTCGTCGGTTTCGATTACCACGCGCCCTCGATCACCGTCGCCACCCAGCGCGCCGAAGAAGGTGGCGTGTCCGGTCGGGCGCGGTTCTTCCAGGGCACCGCCAAGAGCTATCCGGGCGACGACTATGACCTGATCTGCTATTTCGACTGCCTGCACGACATGGGTGACCCGGTCGGCGCCGCAAAGCATGCCTATGAATCGCTCAAACCCGACGGCACGGTGCTGCTGGTGGAGCCCTTCGCCAACGACACGCTAGACGAGAACGCCAACCCGGTGGGACGGCTGTTCTACGCCGCCTCGACCTTTATCTGCACACCCAACTCACTGTCCCAGGAGGTCGGCCTCGGGCTCGGTGCCCAGGCGGGCGAGGCACGGTTGCGCAAGGTCTTCACCGAGGCGGGGTTCACCCAGTTCCGGCGAGCCACGGAAACGCCGTTCAACCTGATTCTGGAGGCGCGTAAATAAGGGTAGGCGCATCACCCAGGCAGGCTAAACCCACCCTGTCGGGGTGTGCTTTTGTGGCGAGGGGGCTTGCCCCCTCGCCACAGTCCATTTCAACAGGTGACCGTGATCAGCTCAGACGCTCACCCAGGTTTTCGGCCTTGAGAATATCGAACAACGCCTGCGCCGCCGCCGACAGTTCTTGCCCCGTCGTCAGCACCCCGATCGCCCGTTCCACCACCGGGTCGCGCAGGGTGATGCAACGCGCGCCCAGCTCGCGCATCTGCCCGGCGCACAACGCTGGCACCGCGCTCACGCCCAGTCCGCTGGCCACCATCCGCCCGACCGTTGCCAACTGATGACTTTCAAACTCCACCGGCAATTTCATGCCCCGCGCCTGCAAGTGCTCTTCGAGCATCACCCGCACCGTGGACGGTCGCTGCAAGGTAATGAACGGTTCCTTGAGCAGGGTCTGCCAATCGATATCGCCCAGGTCCGCCAGCGGTGAATCAAGCGGCACCACCGCCACAAACCGGTCGATGTACAACGGGGTGAATTGCAGCGACGAACTCTGGGTCGGCTCAAACGCCACGCCCAATTCCACCTGACGGTCGCGGACCATTTCCAGCACCTGCTCGTTGATCACGTCGTTCACCGTGACGTTGACCTTGGGATAACGCGCGCGGAAGGTCTTGAGGATCGGCGGCAGCAGGTTGCCGGCAAACGATGGCATCGCCGCGAGCGTCACGCGGCCACGCTGAAGGGTGAAGCGTTGGCGCAGTTCATCCTCGGCATTGTCCCAATCCGCAATCAACCGACGGGCCAATGGCAGCAGCGATTCACCCTCGGCGGTCAGAGCGACGTTGCGGGTATTGCGGGTGAACAGGCGCCCACCCAGGCCCTCCTCCAGCGCCTTGATGGTCAGGCTCAACGCCGACTGGGACAGGTGCAGCCGTTCGCAAGCCACGGCAAAGCTCAAACTCTGGGCCACGGCCAGGAAGGCGCGGATCTGTTTAACGGTCATGGCCACTGTCTCCAACGTAGCGCGCACTCATTGGTGAGTTTTATCTATCAATCAACCTTAAAAATCAACTTAACAAATAAATCCTGCGGCGAGACACTCCCTCCCCATCCGGCTAGCCAGCCGCCCACAAAGAATAAAAGAGGTGCATATGGCAGGGTTCGACAAGCGCGTGTATTCCTATGAGGAAGCGATGGCCGGTCTTGAAGACGGCATGACCGTGATCTCCGGCGGCTTCGGCCTGTGCGGGATTCCGGAAAACCTCATCGCCGAGATCCAGCACCGGGGCACCCGTGACCTCACCGTGGTCTCCAACAACTGCGGCGTCGATGGGTTCGGTCTCGGCGTGCTGCTGGTGGACCGGCAGATCCGCAAAGTGGTGGCCTCCTACGTCGGCGAGAACAAACTGTTCGAAGACCAACTGCTTAAAGGCGAAATAGAAGTCGTCCTGACCCCCCAAGGCACCCTCGCCGAGAAAATGCGCGCAGGCGGCGCCGGCATCCCGGCGTTCTTCACCGCCACCGGCGTCGGCACTCCAGTCGCTGAAGGCAAGGAAGTGCGCGAATTCAAGGGCCGCCAGTACCTGATGGAAGAATCCATCACCGGTGACTTCGCCATCGTCAAAGGCTGGAAAGCCGACCATTTCGGTAACGTGGTCTATCGCCACACCGCCCAGAACTTCAACCCGCTGGCCGCCACCGCCGGCAAGATCACCGTGGTCGAAGTCGAAGAAATCGTCGAACCCGGTGAGCTGGACCCGTCGCAGATCCACACCCCTGGCATCTACGTCGACCGGGTCATTTGCGGCACGTTCGAAAAGCGCATCGAACAGCGCACCGTGCGTAAGTGATCCCCTGCCCCCGGACCGAATGAAGGAATAACAACAATGGCACTTTCCCGCGAACAAATGGCTCAGCGCGTCGCCCGCGAAATGCAGGACGGCTACTACGTGAACCTCGGCATCGGCATTCCGACCCTGGTCGCCAACTACATCCCTGAAGGCATGGAAGTCATGCTGCAATCGGAAAACGGCCTGCTCGGCATGGGCGCCTTTCCGACCGACGCCGAAGTCGACGCCGACATGATCAACGCCGGCAAGCAAACCGTGACCGCGCGTATCGGCGCGTCGATTTTCTCCTCCGCCGAATCGTTCGCGATGATCCGCGGCGGCCACATCGACCTGACCGTGCTCGGTGCGTTCGAAGTGGACGTCGAAGGCAACATCGCCTCCTGGATGATCCCCGGCAAACTGGTCAAGGGCATGGGCGGTGCGATGGACCTTGTGGCCGGTGCGGACAACATCATCGTCACCATGACCCACGCCTCCAAGGACGGTGAGTCGAAACTGCTGCCCCGCTGCAGCCTGCCGCTGACCGGCGCCGGTTGCATCAAACGCGTTCTGACTGATCTGGCCTACTTGGAAATCCACAACGGTGCGTTCATTCTCAAGGAACGCGCACCAGGCGTGAGCGTTGAGGAAATCGTCGCCAAGACCGCCGGCAAACTGATCGTGCCTGACCACGTCCCGGAAATGCAGTTCGCTGCCCAGTGAGGAATCCGTCCATGCAAGACGTTGTGATTGTTGCTGCCACTCGCACTGCCATCGGCAGTTTCCAGGGCGCGTTGGCCAATGTGTCCGCGGTTGATCTCGGTGCTGCGGTGATCCGCCAGTTGCTGGCGCAAACCGATCTGGACCCGGCGCAGGTCGATGAAGTGATCATGGGCCAGGTATTGACCGCCGGCGCCGGGCAAAACCCTGCGCGCCAGTCTGCGATCAAGGCCGGCCTGCCCCACGCCGTACCGGCCATGACCCTGAACAAGGTCTGCGGCTCGGGCCTCAAAGCGCTGCACCTGGCGGCGCAGGCGATTCGCTGCGGCGATGCCGAGGTGATCATCGCCGGTGGCCAGGAAAACATGAGCCTGGCCAATTACGTGCTGCCGGGCGCCCGCACCGGTCTGCGCATGGGCCACAGCCAGATCGTCGACACGATGATCAGCGACGGTTTGTGGGATGCGTTCAACGATTACCACATGGGCATCACCGCCGAGAACCTGGTGGACAAGTACGGCATCAGCCGTGAAGCCCAGGACGCCTTCGCTGCCGCCTCGCAACAAAAAGCCGTGGCCGCCATCGAAGCCGGGCGTTTCGTCGATGAAATCACCCCGATCCTGATCCCCCAGCGCAAGGGCGATCCACTGGCCTTCGCCACCGATGAACAGCCGCGGGCCGGCACCACCGCCGAGTCCCTGGGCAAGCTGAAACCGGCCTTCAAGAAGGACGGCTCGGTGACCGCCGGCAACGCCTCGTCGCTGAACGACGGCGCCGCCGCGGTGATCCTGATGAGCGCCGCAAAAGCCAAGGCCCTCGGCCTGCCGGTGCTGGCGAAAATCGCCGCGTACGCCAACGCGGGCGTCGACCCGGCGATCATGGGCATCGGCCCGGTCAGCGCCACCCGTCGTTGCCTGGACAAGGCCGGCTGGTCCATCGATCAACTGGAGCTGATCGAGGCCAACGAAGCCTTCGCCGCGCAATCCCTGGCGGTGGCCAAGGACCTGGAATGGGACCTGAGCAAGGTCAACGTCAACGGTGGCGCGATTGCCCTGGGTCATCCGATTGGTGCATCGGGTTGCCGGGTGCTGGTGACCTTGTTGCACGAGATGATCAAGCGTGACGCCAAAAAAGGCCTGGCCACCCTGTGCATTGGTGGTGGTCAGGGCGTGGCATTGGCGATCGAGCGCTAGCCCGAGACCGCGTTGTCGTTCATCGCGAGCAGGCTCGCACACAGGTGACCGCATTCTCCCGAGAGCACTCGGTTACCTGTGGGAGCGTGGCTTGCCCGCGACGACGGCGGCACAGTCAACATTGATGTCGCCTGACACACCGCTTTCGCGGGCAAGTCCCCTCACCACAACGGCTGGAAACCTCTGGCCCTCAGGCAAATTTCACCAGGTTCAAGACCGGCAACGGACCGCCCGGGAACTGCACCAGCCGCGCCCCGACACTCAGTTCGCCCAGATCGATTCCAAAGAAGCCCAATCGCTCGATCAGCGCTGCCACTTGAGCCTTGGCCTCGGCATCGTCACCAGAAAGAAACAACACTCGCCGCCCACCCTCCGCCGCCGGATCACTCTCAAGCAGATGCGCTTGAAGGTGATTGAAGGCCTTGACCACCCGCGCGCCAGGTACCCATTCGGCAAACACTTCACTGGACGGACGGCCCTGCAAATCCACCGCTTTGAACGATGGCGCCTCGATCGAATTGTTCGCGTCGATGACAATCCGCCCGCCGAAATCCGGCAATCCGGCCAGTGCCGTTGGCAATTTCGACCAGTTCACCGCGACCAGAACGATCGGCTGCGCGGCCGCTTCTTCACGGGTGCCGGCCCGCGCCGTCGGCCCGAGTTCTTCCACCAGTGAGGCCAGGGTTTCCGGGCCGCGGCTGTTGGCGATGACGACTTCAATGCCCTGACGGGACAATGCTTTGGCGAAGGCTGTGCCGATGGCGCCGGCGCCGATGATTCCGATAGTGCTCATGGTGTTCACTCCGTAGTGGGTTGGTGGAGTGAATACTGCGCTTGCCATTACTACTTTATTAGACGGTAATGAGTTGAATAATCTTCAAGTATCAATATCAGGTGTCTGAGATGGAAACACTCGCCAACCTCGAATCTTTCGTGCGCAGCGCTGAAACCGGCAGCTTCTCCGCCGCCGCACGGTTGCTCGCACTGACGCCCGCCGCCGTCAGCCGCAACGTGGCGATGCTTGAACGCAATATCGGTGTGCGGCTGTTCCAGCGCTCGACCCGCAAGCTGTCACTGACCGAAGCCGGAGAACGCTTTCTGGCCAGCATCGGCGGCAATCTGCAGGCGCTGCAGACGGCGATCAGTGCAGTGTCCAGTGATCGCGGGGAGCCGGCGGGGGTGCTCAAGGTCAGCTTGGCGCCGACGTTCGGCATTGACCACGTGTTGCCGCTGTTACCGGAATTTCTGGCGCGCTACCCGCTGATTCGCTTGGAATGGCACTTTGAAAACCGCCAGGTCGATCTGATCGCCGAAGGGTATGACGCCGCCATCGGCGGCGGTTTCGAGCTGACACCCGGGGTCGTCTCGCGGACGTTGGCAGCGGCGGATGTGGTGGCGGTGGCCTCACCGGCGTACATGGCCGGACGCACCCTGCCCAGCAGCCCGGCGGACCTGGCTCAGTACAACGGCATTGTGATGCGCGGCATTCGCACCGGGCGGGTGCGCCAATGGGTGATGCGGGATAGCGTGGGCAATGAAGCCAGCGCCGAGCTGAGTGAAAACATCGTGCTCAATGACCCTGCCGCCATGCGTGAAGCGGCCCTGCTCGGCCTTGGTGTGACGCTGCTGGTGTCGCCCGATGTCATCGCCCATATCCAGCACGGCGAACTGCTGCGCTTGTTGCCGGACTGGCATGCCGACGCGGGATCGATCTCGCTGTATTACCCGAGCCGCACGTTGATGCCGGCCAAGACCCGGGTGTTTATCGATTATCTGGTTGAGGCGTTTGAGCGGGGGTGAAGATCAAAAGAATGACTCAGCCCACAAACTGCAAAATCAACCAGCTGTTGGCCGCACTGATTACCGTAAACAATCCCCACGCCAACACCCGAGTTGGCAGCCGATTCACAAACGGCCCCATGAGCGTCTGATCGTTGGTCATGCGAATCAACGGGTACAACGCGAATGGCAGTTGCAGGCTGAGTACCACCTGACTCAACACCAGCAGTTTGCCGATTGCCCCGTCGCCCATCAGCCACACGCCGATAAACGCCGGGATCAGCGCCAGCCCGCGAGTGATCAAGCGCCGTTGCCAGCAGGGCAAGCGCAGGTTCAGGTAGCCCTCCATGATCACCTGGCCCGCGATGGTGCCGGTGAAGGTCGAGCTCTGCCCCGACGCCAGCAACGCCACACCAAACAACACACTGGCCAACGCCCCGCCCACCAATGGATCGAGCAAGTGATAGGCATCCTGGATGTCCACCACGTCGGTGTGCCCGGTCTTGTGGAAGGCCGCGGAAGCAAGAATCAGGATCGCCGCGTTGACCAGCAGTGCCAGGGCCAGGGAGCCGATGGTGTCGATGCGCGCCAGTTTGACCGCGTCCTGCTTGCTGGCCAGGTCTTTGCCGATCATCCGCGTCTGCACGATCGAGGTATGCAGGAACAAGTTATGCGGCATCACCGTGGCCCCGAGAATACCGATGGCCAGGTACAACGGCGCCGCATCGCCGATCACCGAAAGTGACGGTGTGAAACCGCGAGCGACATCCGGCCAATAGGGTTTGATCAGCAGCAGTTCGACGAAGAAACACGCGCCAATAGTGCCCACCAGCACCAGCATGATCGCCTCCAGCCGACGAAAGCCGCGATTTTGCAGGGCCAATACCAGCAACGTGTCGAACGCGGTGAGCGCGATGCCAAACGTCAGCGAACAACCCAGCAGCAAGTGGAACGCCAAGGCGCAGCCAAGCACTTCGGCAAGGTCGGTGGCGATGATCGAAATTTCCGCCAGCAGCCACTGGGTCCGTGCGGTCCGCGTGCTGTAGCGCTCCCGGCATAACTGCGCCAGGTCGCGCCCGGTGGCGATACCCAGACGCGAGCACAAACACTGCACCACCATCCCCGCCATGCTCGCCAGCAACACCACGAACAACAGGCTATAGCCAAACCGCGAACCGGCCTCGATGGCCGTGGCCCAGTTGCCCGGGTCCATGTAGCCGATGGACACCAGCAAACCGGGGCCGGCAAAACGCAGAACGCGCTTGTAGAACGAAGCACCAGGGTCAACGGCAACCGTGCCGGCCACTTCCGGTGGGCAAAACGGCGCGGTGCCGACTTTGGGCAAACTGAATTTCACGCAAGCATCCGTCAACAGGTGGGAGCGCGCAGCTTAGACGTTTCGCGCACCCGGGTGTAGGCGCTCAACGCTTGCGCAGAGACCGCCTTAAGCAATCCATCGCCCGCAATGCTAACGTGACCGGCACACACAAATGGAGATGCGTGCGTGCTGATGCTCAAGCTGCTGGTGATCCCGGGGTTTCTGCTGCTGATTTCCCTGGCCGGTAAACGCTGGGGACCAAGCGTGGCCGGTTGGCTGTCGGGGTTGCCGGTGGTGGTCGGGCCGATTCTGTTGTTCCTCGCCATCGAGCAAGGCCATGTGTTCGCCGCTCAAGCGGCAACGGCGGCGCTGTCAGCCATGTTCGCGATGATTGCCTTCTGCGTGACGTATGCCCAGGTCGCACAACGCTTGAGCTGGCCGTGGGCGCTAACGATGGCGCTGCTGGTCTGGGCGTCGGTGGCTGTTGTGCTGTCGCTGATCCCGCCATCGCTGGCGCTCTCGGTGATCGCCGCCGCCACCGCGTTGCTGGCCGCGCCGTACCTGTTTCCCTCGGTGCAACCCGTCGTTTCAGGCCCGGCGCCCAAATCCGACAAACTGCTGCTGCGCATGATGGCTGGCGCCCTGCTCACGTTGGCCGTGACGCTGCTGGCCAGCACCGTCGGCGAGCGCTGGAGCGGATTGCTCGCAGTGTTCCCGGTGCTGGGCAGTGTGATGGCGGTGTTTTCCCAGCAGACTCGCGGGCCAGCGTTTACGGCGGCGTTGCTCAGGGCCACGGCAACCGGGATGTATTCGTTCGCGGCGTTTTGTCTGGTGCTGGCGTTGGCGTTGCCGAGGTTCGGCTGGATGGGATTTGCATTGGGGATAGGCGCCTCGCTCGGGATGCTGTTGGTGACTAAACAACGGGCATTGCGCCCGGCGCCTTATCGTTTCAACGAACGGCAACGATGATCACCACACGCCTTGTGTAGCAGCTGTCGAGCTTGCGAGGCTGCTGCTACAAATCGCAATCCATGGGATGATCGCCGTCATAGCGCGACCATCCCACGGAGAGTTTGAATGTCATTGTTGAGTAAAAAAGCCGTTGTTCTGCTGCTGACAGCGGCTGCCAGCCTGGGGGCCTTGAATGCGCAGGCGGCCAAGGCCACTTCCAGCGACAAAGCGCCGACCCAGAAGGTCTCGATGCTCGGCGGCAAGTTCACCTTCACCCTGCCCAAGGGCTTCATCGCCAATCCGCTGCCCGCCGGCGACGCGGCCACCGGTACCGCCGGGGCGACGGGCACGATGTACACCAACCAGACCACTAAAACCGTGGTGATTGCCGCTGAAAACACCATTCCCGGCGGCGCCAACGTCAAGGACAACGACGGTGAGTTCCTCGACGCCACCGTGTCCGCCTTCGCCACCGAGCAACGCAACGCCTTGCCGGACTTCAACAAGCTGAGCGAAAAAAGCCTGACCCAGAAAAGCACGGGGCTGGGCCTGCGACAGATCGACAGCACCGCCACCCAAGGCGGCGGCATGACCCTCGACACCTCGCTGATGGCCGCCTCTGGCACTCGCATGGCCATCATTCAGGTCATCTCCCGTCCCAACGACAAAACCGGCCACGAAACGCTGGTGAACCAGATCATCACCGGCAAATAAACCCGACCGGCTCAGGGATTGAGGCGCTGCAACCAGGCGCTCAAATCCTGCATCTCGGTGGCGCTGATACTGTGGCCGACGCCTTCGTAGGCATGGAACTCGGGCTTGAGTGACAGGCTTTGCAACAGGCTGTCGGCCTCAGTGCCGTCGGTGTAGGGCAGGCGTTTGTCGGCGGTGCCATGACCGATGAAAATCGCCAGCGGCTGGCGTTTTTCATCCGGTTTGAGTTCGGACTTGAGCACCGGCAGGATGCGCCCGCTCAACGCCGCAATGCCGCCCACCGCCTCGGGATGACGCAACGCGACTTCATAGGACATGATCGCGCCCTGGCTGAAACCCACCAGGAATACCTTGTCCGTTTCAGTGTGATATTTCTTTGCCGCTTGTGCGACGAAATCCAGCAGCACCTGGCGGCTGGTTTTCAGGTCGTCAGTCTCGCCGTTATAGGCGCCCTCGCCCTTTTTGCGAAACCACTGGTAACTGCCCTCTTCCAACGTCATCGGCGCCCGCACCGACAGGTAGGTGTACTGCGGCGGCAATTCATCCTTGATGCCGAACAGGTCCTGCTCG
The DNA here is from genome assembly GCF_059422365.1 of Pseudomonas sp. GW821-FHT01E10. Lineage (NCBI taxonomy): Bacteria > Pseudomonadati > Pseudomonadota > Gammaproteobacteria > Pseudomonadales > Pseudomonadaceae > Pseudomonas > Pseudomonas sp. GW821-FHT01E10. The sequence continues at coordinate 13,406 of NZ_JBWKWT010000015.1, read as the reverse complement.
TTGCTGCCGTAACCGTGCAGGAAAATCACCAAGGGCTGGTTACGGGATTCAACGTTGGCCTGTTCCAGGTACTTGAGCGGCAGATCGGTGTGTAGCGGGATTTCAGCGTGGACGGCGGTGGACGCCAGGAGCGTGAGCAGAGCGAGAAACTTCAACATAAACCTTCCTTCACAGCGCGCAGGATTCGGGGCAGAGCCTAACATCTCTTCCGCCGATGCACCGTTTCCCTCTGATGCACCGCGCCCCCGCAAGAAGCAGCGCCTACATGTTGAATCGCGTCGGGACGTCAGTCGTTGACCAGTTTCCCAACCCGGATCGGCTCACGTCCGGCGACTTTCGCCTGCCAGGTGCCCGGTTGCGTGTAGCGTCCGCGATCGATGGCAAACAGCACGCCGCTGGTTCCGGCGCACACGGTGGTGGCCCGGTCGCTCAATGGATCGACTACTTCAAACAACGCGTCGCCCCGCTCCACCCATTCACCTGAATTGCGCAGGAAACTGACCACCCCGTGATGCGGTGCAAACAGGTACTCGGTGCCTTCGAACGGCAGGCCCTCACAGCATTCGCTTGGCGCTTCCGGCCAGGTGCCGGTGATGAAACCCTGTTCAGCGAGGAACCCCAGGATCGCCTCACAATTGGCCTGGGCCTGATCGACCCGTGTATCGCCCATGCTGCCCAGCTCCAGCGTGGTCGCCAGGTTGGCCGGCGGGATCGCAGCCTCGGGAAAGGCCCGCGCCAGGCGCAACCACGGCGTAGAGCACGACTCATCGAAAGAGCTGCCGCCGGAATCCTCACACAACAACGCCACCCCGGCCTTCAGGCGAGCCGCCAGGGAGCGCCATTGCGGCCAATGCTGCGGCAAGGCATACAGGTGAATCGCCGCGTCGAAATCGCAATGCAAGTCGAGGGTGATGTCGGCCTCGCAGGCGTGGCGCAGCAGCAAGCGGTGCATGGCTTCCAATTGCGAAAGCGGTGCCGGCAGACCATCGAGCACCTGCCCCATGGTCTGGCGAATCAGTACGATGTTGGCCTGGGCGTCACCCCCCAATTGATCGCCGATCAACTCAGCCACCGGTGCGCTGAGTTCAACGAACGAGCGGTTGAAGTTCTTGCCGCTGCCCAATTCGAAGCGACCCATGTGGCTGCCTTGCAGGTGCTGATCGAGGCCGATGGGATTGGCCACCGGCACCAGTTCGATGATGCCCTGAAGTTGCCCCTGGGTTTCGAGCTCGGCCAGACGCTTCTTCAGTTCCCAGGCAGTGCGCATGCCCGGCAGTTCGTCCGCGTGCAGACTGGCCTGGATGTAAACCTTGCGAGTACCCGCGCCATAACGAAACACGCTGAGCGTGCGTTCAGTCCCCAGATGGCTCCAGGGCAGTGAATGATCGATGCGTTGCATGGGGACTCCTGAATATCTGTGCGATGAGGCCATTCTTGTGGGAGCAAGCCTGCCCGCACCCACAAAGTCCAGCATGAAAAAATGGCCACCGCATCCACGGTGGCCACTTCTCTACGGCGTATTAATGGCCGTAAACATCGAAGTTGAAGTACTTGTCCTGCACTTGCTTGTACTTGCCGTTGGCGCGAATTTCAGTGATGGCGGTGTTGAATTTGTCTGCCAGCTCTTTATCGCCCTTGCGCACGGCAATACCGGCACCACCGCCGAAGTACTTGGCGTCTTCGTAGGTCGGGCCGACAAACGCGAAGCCTTTACCGGCATCGGTTTTCAGGAAACCGTCGTCCAGGTTGACCGAGTCGGCCAGCATCGCGTCAAGGCGACCGGCAACCATGTCCAGGTTGGCTTCCTGCTGGGAACCATAACGCACCAGGTCGATGCCGGCCGGCACCAGCACTTCGGTGGCGAAGCGGTCGTGGGTACTGGCGCGCAGTACACCCACTTTCTTGCCCTTGAGCTCGGTCAGTGGATCCTTGACGTTGGTGCCTTCCTTCATCACGAAGCGCGCCGGGGTGTGGTAGTACTTGATGGTGAAATCGACGTTCTTCTTGCGGTCGTCGGTGATGGTCATGGACGACAGGATCGCGTCGATTTTCTTGACCTTCAGGGCCGGGATCAGGCCATCGAACTCTTGCTCGACCCAAGTGCACTTCACTTTCATCTGTTCACACAGCGCGTCACCGATGTCCACGTCGAAACCGGTGAGTTTGCCGTCGGGGGTTTTCATCGAGAATGGCGGGTAACCGGCTTCGATCCCGAGGCGAATCGGTTTGGCGTCTTCGGCCACGGCGGTCAGGGACAACATCGACAGTGCCAGGGCACCGAACATCACTCGCTTCTTCATTTATAACTCCTGTGTGCGGAGGCTTTTATTGGCAGCTTTCGATTGGCAACTTTCGGCTAGTGAAGACCGAAGTGGCCGGCAGTCTAGAGCGGCTACAGGAGGGCAAATTGTGTTTAGGCGACAAATACTTATAAAAAAGAAGCCGAGGGATTCGACGCACTTGAAGTGTGCTCCGAGGTGGTGCAAGGACTGTAGGACAATCCTTTGCTTCAGACAAAACCTACACATTTTCGGGTACTGATCCGATCGAAGAGTCGCACTGGCGATGAACCTTTTTCTGCCTCACATTGACCCGCCAACCGCCCCCACAAGAGAAACGTGATGCCCGCGCTGAATCTGATCCAGCACCATCCTGCCGAAGGCCCCGGCGCCATTGCCGAATGGGCCCGATCCCGAGGCATCACCCTGAACGTGTTTCGCGCCGACCTCGGTCAGTTGCCGCCGGTGAGCGCGGCACCGCTGATTCTATTGGGTGGGCCTTATGAATCAGGTGCCGGGCCGGCATGGCTGGAAACAGAGCGTCAGTGGCTGGCGGGCAGCCTGGATCAGGGCGCGGCGGTGTTCGCGATTTGCCTGGGGGCGCAGTTGCTGGCGCTGAGCCTGGGTGGCAATGTGCGGCGGATGGCTCACACCGAAACCGGCTGGACTACCGTGACCTTTGCCGATGGCCAGACGCTGAAGGTGCTGGAATGGCACGAAGACGCGATCGATCTGCCGCCCTCTGCGCAGTTGCTGGCCAGCAGCGAGGTTTGTGAGCAGCAGATGTATCGCGTTGGCCCGACGCGGGTGGGGTTGCAGTTCCACCCGGAATGGAATGCTGAATCGGTGGCGATCCTCAATGAGCACTTTGGCGAGGAATCACCGTTGCCCCGGGAGCCGCAAGACAGCGCCGCTTATACAACGGTGTTTGACTGGTTGCGGGTGACGCTGGATGGATGGTGGACAGTATCCTGTGGCGAGGGGGCTTGCCCCCGTTCGGCTGCGAAGCAGTCGTAAATCCTTGGGGATCGCAGTGACTGGTTTGGGGCCGCTTCGCGACCCAACGGGGCGGTGCGGCGTTCCGACAAGCCCCCTCGCCACATTTGATCACCTGTATCTGAACGTCAGCATTCACAACCAATGACTGTCTTGGCGGTGTGAGCAACCGCAACACTCAACTCAAACCCTTCATCCAGCCACCCGGTCACCCCGCCGATCATCTCCTTGACCGGGTAACCCAGTGCCGCCAGCTTCACCGCGGCCTTGTTGGCGCCGTTGCAGTGAGGTCCGGCGCAATAGACCACAAACAGCGTGGACTTCGGATAGGCCGCCAAGCCATCAGCTGTGATCAATCGACTCGGGATGTTGATCGCGCCTGGCACATGTCCGCGTTCGAACGCCAACGGTCCGCGCACGTCTACCAGAACAAAATCCACCTCGCCGGCCTCTTGGCTGCTGTAGACGTCGGAACAATCGGTTTCGAAGGTCAGACGATTGCTGAAGTGCATTAGGGCGATGGCGGACGGGGCTGCGGGAATCTCGCGAACCAGGCTAGGCATGGGCTGTACTCCAAAGTCTCAGTGGGTGTGAGAAAACTTTATCTGCTCCGGCCTTGCCGCTACAGTGGCGCACAAGACACTCACCGGGAATTTTCCGCCAAATGCAGCCCACCCCAGGTTTAGTCGCGATTCTGGCCTACGACGGCCTCTGTACCTTCGAATTCGGCATTGCCGTGGAGATCTTCGGCCTGGCGCGGCCAGAGTTCGATTTCCCTTGGTACGAGCACCGCATCGTCGCCGTCGACCAAGGGCCAATGCGCGCCATGGGCGGCATTCAGGTGCTGGCCGACGGCGGGATGGAACTGCTTGAGCGCGCCCGAACCATCATCATCCCCGGCTGGCGCGACCGCAGCGCACCGGTGCCGGAGCCCTTGCTCGCCGCGCTGCGCCAGGCCCATGCCCGAGGCGCGCGGTTGCTGTCGATCTGTTCCGGGGTATTCGTACTGGCGGCCACCGGTTTGCTGGACGGTCACGGCGCCACCACCCATTGGCGCTACACCGCTGAACTGGCCGAGCGCTTCCCGAACATTCTGGTGGATCCGGACGTGCTGTATGTCGATTCGGGTCAGTTGATCACTTCGGCAGGCAGCGCCGCCGGCATCGATGCCTGCCTGCATCTGGTCGCGCGGGATTTCGGCACGCAGGTGGCCAACTCGGTGGCCCGGCGGTTGGTGATGTCGCCGCAACGCACCGGCGGCCAGGCACAGTTCATTCCGTCACCGGTCAGCCCGACGCCGCGCAGCGATCTGTCGCGGGTCATGCAGTGGGCGCGGGAACGTCTGCATGAACCACTGGAGGTTCGCGACCTCGCCAGCGAGGCGGCCATGAGTGAGCGCACGTTCCTGCGGCGGTTCACCGAAGCCAGCGGTATGCCGCCCAAAGCGTGGCTGCAGCATGAACGCCTGGCCCGGGCCCGCGAGCTGCTGGAGAGCACGAATCAAAACACTGACCAGATTGCCCAGCACTGCGGTTATCGCTCGGTGGAGAGTTTCCGGGTGGCATTTCGCAGCGTGGTCGGCGTGCCGCCTTCGGTGTATCGGGAACGGTTCGGGCGCAAGGTCAGTGCTGTTTGAATTCATCACTCATTATCAATGGCGATAACAACAATAATGAATGATGAGAAAGCGCGTTAATCTATCGCCATTCTTAATATCAAACACTTCATACCCAAACGCATCGCTATTAATAAAATAATATTAAACATTACTCCGATGCAGCCCATTGCATATTTATCGGCGCCTGCTTAACTGCAAAAACTGCTGATGACAGCAGTGCCCGCAAACACCACGAAAGGAATCGTTATGAGCACTTCAACTCGCCATAGCATGCCCCCCTATGGGGTGGCCATCCAAGGCGCGATCAAGGCAGGCGACCTGCCGCAAATGAAGACGCTGTTGAAACAACGCGATGCATCCACACCAGAAAATAAAGAGCTAAAAACTGCTTACGAGCAGTTGGTTAAGGAAATCGCACGCCTGGAAAAGCACTAATAGCTATTTCCGCGCCCCTTATTGCAATGGAGGCAATAATTATGTCTGGTTCCAATCAACAACCTGTCGGCTTGTTCCCACTCTGCTACCGAATTGGTACTTCGGCCGCGGGCGCACAAAACCTGGCACTCAATCTTCTGGTTTTTACCCCAGATCAAACGGTAAGCGGCACTGCCGAAATTACTCAAGCCACTAACCCTCCACTGGATGTGCACTCCGATGTCTGGGGCGAATACACCTACCTGACGGTCATGAGCCCTGGCGTCAGCAAGATCCTGATCACCGCTCAAGGCAATAACGGCGGCCCAGGCTCGAACTCAATCGTGAATTTCAAGTTGCATCTGGTGGTCGGTAGCGACTGGAGAGAAGGTGTCGCCAATTACGAGTACTTCAATGGTGAACGGTGGGTCCAGGTCACTGCTCCCGCTCATCTTGTCGAGGCGGTACCCTCCAACGCTTATAAATCAGTGCCTTTGGAGCCCGGCCCGGTCATTCCAGCCTATCCACCGATCATGCCGCTGTACGCCGCACCGATTCAAAGTGCCATTGCCAGCGGTGACCTGGCCCAGATGAAAAACCTGGCCCGCCTGGCCCAACAACAACTGGATCAGCAACCCCAACTGCAGAGCGCGCTTGAAACGGCCAAGGGCGAAATCAGCCGGCAGGAACGCCGCTGACCCGCTCACGAAACATGCCCGAGTTGTCCAGAATACAAATAAGGGAGTAGCACCATGTCAATCGGACTTTTTCATACCCGCCTGAATGTCAGCAGTCATCTACTGGGCGCACCGGTTTTAACCCTGGATCTGCTGGTAGATACCGTAAAGAAAAAAGTCAGCGGGGTTGCCAGCATTTTCCAAAGCACCTATCCGCCTCTCAACTTCCGTGCCCGTGTATGGGGTGAATACTCCGAGGCCAAACTGGTGCCGACGGCCGAAAACCACATCATCCTCACCTTGGCGGGCAGCCCGAGCGGCCCTCTCAGCCAGATCGCCCAGACTTTCGGCTTGAAAGGCATTTTAGGCGCCGACTGGGCGAGCGGTTATGTCGACTACAAGTACCAGGACCAGGGTATCTGGCATTACGTGAAACACGCAGCTGTCAGCCAGGCTCCAGTGATTGAGCGCCCAGAGCATCCGCACCATGCGGTGCCGCTCTATGCCGTCGCGGTACAGCAGGCGCAAACCAGCGGTGACCTGGCGCAACTGAAGTCCGTGGTGAGCCAGGGTGAACAGCAATTGGCCAACAGCGGTGCCCTGCGCAGCGCTCTGGAGCAGTTGAACGCTGAAATCGCCCGCCTGGAGGCCCGCTAACCCCAGGCAGTTAAGCGCAACCCCCTGTGGGAGCAGGCAAGCCCGCTCCCACAGACTCCGCGCTATAGACCAACAACAAAAGGTAAATCCGGTCGCGCCATTGACTCAAGGAAGGCGCGAACACTTCGATGGATTCGTGCCGCGCACGCGTTGGTGCGCAAGGATTTCCCATGTCAGACAGTCGCCCTGCCCGCTACCTCAGTGAAACCGACCTCAAACGCTACGTGCCGGTGCATGTGGTCTGGGAAATCACTCTGGCCTGCGATCTCAAATGCCTGCATTGCGGCTCACGCGCCGGCCATCGACGCCCCGATGAACTGAACACCCGGGAGTGCCTGGACGTTATCGATTCCCTGGCGGCACTCGGCACCCGCGAGATCACCCTGATCGGCGGTGAAGCCTATTTGCGCAAGGACTGGACCCAACTGATCCAGGCTATCCACGATCACGGCATGTATTGCGCGATACAAACGGGTGGGCGCAACCTGACGCCCGCAAAAATGCAGGCAGCGGTGGACGCCGGACTCAATGGCGTCGGTGTGTCACTGGATGGACTGGCCCCACTGCATGACGCAGTGCGCAATGTTCCGGGCTCGTTCGACAAGGCGGTGGACACCCTGCGACGCGCCAAACAGTCCGGGCTTGCGGTGAGCGTCAACACACAAATCGGCGCGGCCACGTTGCCCGACTTGCCCGAGCTGATGGACCTGATCATCGACCTCGGCGCCACTCACTGGCAGATCCAGCTGACGGTCGCCATGGGCAATGCCGTCGACCACCCGGAGCTGCTGTTGCAACCCTACCAACTGCTGGAAGTGATGCCGCTGCTGGCGCGCCTCTACCGCGAAGGGGTTGATCGCGGCCTGCTGATGAACGTGGGCAACAATATTGGTTACTACGGCCCTTACGAGCACATGTGGCGTGGCTTCGGCGACGAACGTGTGCACTGGAGTGGCTGCGCCGCCGGCCAGACCGTGCTGGCGCTGGAAGCCGACGGCACGGTAAAGGGTTGCCCGTCATTGGCCACGGTGGGGTTTTCGGGCGGCAACGTACGCAACATGAGCCTGCACGATATCTGGCATTACAGCGAAGGCATGCACTTTGGCCGCCTGCGGTCGGTCGACGACCTGTGGGGCTACTGCCGAGGCTGTTACTACAACGACGTCTGCCGTGGCGGCTGCACCTGGACCTCGCACTCCCTGCTCGGCAAACCCGGCAATAATCCCTACTGCCATTACCGCGCGCTGGACCTGCAAAAACGCGGGTTACGCGAGCGCATCGTCAAACTCGAGGACGCGGCAAAAACCTCCTTCGCCGTCGGACGTTTTGATCTGATTACCGAGCGCATCGATACCGGCGAGAAGGTGAACAGCGTCAGCGACAGCGGCCAGGTGATCAAACTGGCCTGGGCGAACCAGGGCCAGAAATCGCCTGACGAAGGACGTATTCCACCGCAACTGGCGCTGTGTCGTGGCTGCTTGCAGTACATCCATGCACACGAAGTGACGTGCCCCCACTGCGACGCTGATGTCGCCGCCGCGGAAGCCGTGCACCAGACAGACCGTGCCCGGCAACAAGCGATCATCAACACCCTGACCGGCCTGCTGGGGTTGCCGCAAAATAACTTGATGTGACGTTTATGCCGACGCATCACCAGGGAAGCGACCTCGAAGATCGCTTCCCTGGCACATCACCCGGCATGCGGGTCTGCGCGTTGCGAAAAGGACGGTTACTGAGCCGTCGGGTGTTCGACGATCAGCGATTCGATGTTCATCTTTTTCGCCCGGGTCAGCGCCGCCGTTATTTCAGCTTGCCTGACCTGCGCCTCGGCCTGCGAACCGAACGGTCCGACCAGAATACGAACCTTTCCATTTTCCTTCACGACGTTGGGAACGAAGCTGTGCTCAATCAACCAACCGCTCAGGTCACTGACCGCCTGGGGTGTCTCGCCGCGCACTTCGACATCCCACTGCGGGCCCGTTACCGCCGCGGGAACGGAGGCGACTGCCGGTTGCGGCTTTTGAGCGTCAACCCCTTTATCCTCACCGCATCCGGCCAGCGTCAGTACCGCGATTACCAAGACCATTTTGCGCACAACGCTTTCCTCCGAATGCTTAAAGCGGCGATTTTAACATCCACGGATCCATCCCGAGTGCCGCAAAATGGGCTCAAAACAACGAGAATGATGGTGGCGGCCTCTGTATAGTTACACCTTGGGAATTAATGCAGCATCTGCGCGTCAGAAAGAGGCACCCAAACCGTGAAACTTCGCACTAATCTATATCTAATACCGACCTCTGCACTGTCCGAATCAGGTGCCCTACAAAGCAATCAAGGAGAAAACCATGCTGATACTCACCCGCAAAGTCGGTGAAAGCATAAACATCGGTGATGACATTACGATCACCATCCTGGGCGTTAGCGGCCAGCAAGTCAGGATTGGCATCAACGCCCCGAAAGACGTTGCGGTGCATCGCGAAGAAATTTATCAACGCATCCAGGCTGGCCTGACCGCCCCGGACAAGCCGCAAACGCCCTGAATCCTGCTGCAGTCAGTAGCCAGCCCATTCTGCCTCGAGTAACGGCTGGCTAAGATTCAAGTGCCGCATCGTTCTGCGCTCCGTCTCTCTTTGCGATGCCATCGCAACACGGAGCCGATACTACTGCCCTGGCTCCTGCCATGACTGTCAGACGTTTCGGATTTGCAGCGAGAAAGAGCGCTCCCCTGCCCGGTTAGCCAAACGTCACACCACGCGCCATGCCCGTGGCCGCCACGACCATTAGCACCAGCAACAGCGCCTCGATATGACTGATACGGGCAAACAGCGTTGCGCGGCCGGTATCGATAGCCGCGCCGCGCCCCAGCGCAATCCGCCATTTGATCAGCGTCACCATCGGTGCAATCTCAAGCAACAGGATGAACACCAAGAGCGTCATCTTGAGATGAAACAGGGGTTGGTGAAGATAGTAATCAGTGCCTTTTTCGTACCCGCCAAAGGCTCGTAGCCCACCCGTGATCAGCAGAGTGACTGCAGAGATCCCCCACAGATTATCTGCAATCAAAACACGGCGAGCGTCCCCTGCCCCGGCACTCAGACGACGTAACGCCGTACCGCGGGTCAGTACAGCCCAAAAACCCAGACCAAAGGCCAAGAGGTGAACCGCCGCCAGAAACCAGTGAGCCAGCATCGACATACTCCCATCAGGACAAAGTTGAATCAGCCTTACAGTAGTAGTCCATCGTGTCGAATTTGCTCACGCATGTAGCTGGGCTGATCTCCCGCACCTCGCCATCGGGCAAATTGCAGGCGAAAAAAAACCGGGTTCCTGATGGATACCCGGTTTTTGAGAGTCCTGGACTTAATCCAGTCGTTTCGAGATCGAAGTACGAGCGCTGCTCAACCCTTTCGTGTTGTGATCGCCAGGCGTAGTGGCCGAAATGGCAGAGGCCTTGGCAACTCCTCGCGTATCCCTGGAATGCGCAATGCCCGAAGTGACTGCGCCATGGCCACGGTCACCGTTACGTTCGCTACCAAAGTGGTTGCCATTGACGCCACGGTCCCGGACGGCTTTGCCGGCGTGATCACTGCTCAAGCCTGCGCCACGGCCGACGTGGTCGCTGCTCAAGCCTGCACCACGACCGACATGGGTGCCACTCAAGCCTGCACCACGGCCAACATGGGTGCCACTCAAGCCTGCGCCACGGCCGACATGGGTGCCACTCAAGCCTGCACCACGGCCGACATGGGTGCCACTCAAGCCTGCACCAAGGCCGACATGGTCGCTACTCAAGCCTGCGCCACGGCCATTGCTACTGACGCCGCCGGAATGGCCGGAACCGCCGTTGCCACCATGACCACCGCCGTTACCGCCGCCATTGCCACCACCGTTACCACCGCCGCCACCACCTCCATTGCCACCATCCTTCGCGTAGGCGGAGCTCATGATGGACAGTTCAGCGGGCAATAACGGGGCGGCTGCAAGCATCATCACGCAGGACATGACGGCAACAAAACTCTTGTTTTTTAATAGCATGGTGAGGTTCCGTGGAGGTTGATATTGCACGGAATAATTGACCGTATCCCCCCCACACAGTTCAAAGGCCGGCGACCAGCGGGCAAGCAATGTGCAGTGATCGAACCGGCACACTGCTTCCCGCGATGTTGCTGGTCGTTATGCGGCAAGGGCGCGATTGAAATTTATCGCCCTCACTTCAATCGAATGCGCCATTGAGCACCTCGTAGATGATCCCGGTAGCGATGGCCACCAAAATCAAGTCAGTGCCAGCCTGCTGCCACTCATAGCCATCGTAGTGGGGAAGCTGGCCGAGCAGACGGCCATCGAGTTTTTTGGCGATCCCCGGCGGCAGAGGTTTACCGCGCGCGAGGTTTTTCTGAATACCGGGTGGCAAGGCGGGCCCGGGGCTCCAGTAGTCACGATAACCACCCACGATGCCAAGGACGCTACCGTGGTTGATGCTCGGGCCGTGACTCCAATCGTCCCCCCCTGAACCTTTCCCTTTGTTTCCATGGCCGGAGTTGCCATGGTCCTGGTTGTATTGTGGATTTCCCTTGCCACCTCCCTGGCCTTTCCCGTTTCCCGGGTCGGCCAATGCAGTCACTGAACCGGACACCAAGGCAAGACACGTCATAGCGGCGATCAACGAGCGAGATCTAAACATATCCGTTCTCTCCGAAAGGGGATGTCCCCTGAAGAATGTAGACGGCTATGGCGGTATTAGTTCAGCAACAGTGTTTACTGGAAGTAAGGCGCCGAGTTGGCGTTTTTGAGGATTTTGCAAAAGCCAGGTAAATCGCGGACAACAAAAAATGGCCCACCTTTCGGTGAGCCCTTCCAGACCGCCCAGCAGAGCGGATTTTGTTTGGTAGGCGCGATTGGACTCGAACCAACGACCCCCACCATGTCAAGGTGGTGCTCTAACCAACTGAGCTACGTGCCTGCTGTGAGGCGGCATTCTACGGAATTCCGGAGGGGTGTCAACACCTTTTTTTCACCTAACCCTATGAATATGCAAAATATTTAATTTCGCTGTGGCAAAGAAGATTTTCCGGTGGCTGGCGGTCGATTTTTAACTCGGGTAGGATCAATGCACTCGTAAAATATATTAAACAGAGGCTGCAGGATGGCGAACACTCCCTACCCAGAGTCCTATTACGCCGCGTCGGCCAATGCAGCGCCAGCGCGCCCGGCCTTGCAGGATGATGTAGAGACTGATGTCTGTGTAATCGGCGCCGGTTACACCGGCCTGTCCTCTGCCCTGTTCCTGCTGGAAAACGGTTTCAAGGTTACGGTGCTGGAAGCCGCCAAGGTCGGTTTCGGTGCGTCGGGACGCAACGGTGGCCAGATAGTTAACAGCTACAGCCGTGATATCGATGTGATTGAGCGCAGCGTCGGCCCCAAGCAAGCTCAGTTGCTGGGGCAGATGGCGTTCGAAGGTGGGCGGATCATTCGTGAACGAGTGGCCAAATATAATATCCAGTGCGACTTGAAGGATGGCGGTGTGTTCGCCGCCATTACCGACAAGCAGATGGGCCATCTGGAGTCTCAGAAGCGCCTGTGGGAGCGTTTCGGTCACACGCAGCTTGAGCTGTTGGATCAGCGTCGCATCCGCGAGGTAGTGGCTTGCGATCAATATGTCGGCGGCATGCTCGATATGAGTGGCGGGCATATTCATCCACTCAATCTTGCCTTGGGCGAAGCAGCAGCCGTGGAGTCGTTGGGCGGCACTATTTACGAGCAATCGCCGGCAGTGCGCATCGAGCGCAGTGCCAACCCGGTGGTGCATACGCCTCAGGGCAAGGTCAGGGCCAAGTTCATCATCGTCGCCGGCAACGCGTACATCGGCAATCTGGTGCCGGAGCTGGCGGCCAAGTCGATGCCCTGCGGGACTCAAGTGATCACCACCGAACCCTTGGGCGATGAATTGGCCAAGCGCCTGCTGCCTCAGGACTACTGCGTCGAAGACTGTAACTACCTGCTCGACTACTACCGCCTGAGCGCCGACAAACGCCTGATATTTGGTGGCGGCGTGGTGTATGGCGCGCGGGACCCGGCGAACATCGAGGCGATCATTCGACCGAAGATGCTCAAGGCCTTCCCGCAACTCAAGGACGTGAAGATCGATTACGCCTGGACCGGCAATTTCCTGCTGACCCTGTCACGTCTACCTCAGGTCGGGCGACTGGGCGATAACATCTACTACTCCCAGGGCTGCAGTGGCCACGGCGTGACGTATACGCACCTGGCGGGCAAGGTATTGGCCGAAGCATTGCGTGGTCAGGCTGAACGCTTCGACGCCTTCGCCGACCTCCCCCACTACCCGTTCCCCGGCGGGCAATTGCTTCGCACACCGTTCGCAGCGTTGGGCGCCTGGTATTACGGATTGCGGGACAAGCTCGGGGTCTGATCGACCGACTCAGGAGCGGCGACTTCTTGTAGCGAAGTCGCCGTCGAAGCCCAACAGATGTCAGTGGCGCGCAAAGTGACTCGGCCGTTGTAGCGCCGAGGCTGGATGCAGAAGGATCAGAGCGCAAAGGCGCGAAAGAAGAAAAAGCCAAATCGCAGGCACAAAAAACCCCGGTCTTTCGACCAGGGTCTTTGCTATAGACTCGAAGATTGCCAACGGCCTTCTTCGTAGCTTCAAGGCGTTCAGTGGGCCTTGAGGCAGATATGGCGCAGCGGACGGGACTCGAACCCGCGACCCCCGGCGTGACAGGCCGGTATTCTAACCGACTGAACTACCGC
>NZ_JBWKWT010000014.1:122759-139155 GCF_059422365.1 Pseudomonas sp. GW821-FHT01E10 | reverse complement strand
CCCCCCCCCCCCCCCCCCCCCCCCCCCCCCCCCCCCCCCCCCCCCCCCCCCCCCCCCCCCCCCCCGCTCCTACAGGGAGGCTGCGGAAATTTTTTTCGGCGTGACGAAAAGCCGGCGCTCATGTGATCCTTGCGCCTTTACCCAAGGCCAATCCTGATCCATGACGCTTTCATCCGCCGCTTCGCCCCGCATCATCCACATTGCCGCTGCCCTGTTGATCGGCCCCGACGGTCGCACCTTGCTGGTGCGCAAGCGCGGCACCCAGGCGTTCATGCAGCCGGGGGGCAAGATCGAGGCTCATGAGCAACCGGTCCACGCCCTGGCCCGTGAGCTGGAGGAGGAATTGGGACTGGTCATCGATCCGGCGCACGCCACCTACCTGGGGCCATTCTCGGCACCGGCCGCCAACGAGCCGGGTTTTGTCGTACAGGCCGAACTGTTTCAGCTGACCATCGATTCTGACGTTTGCCCGGCGGCGGAAATCGAAGAGGTGCGCTGGATCGACCCGGCCACCGACGGCGATCTCACGCTGGCGCCATTGACACGAGACCTGATCTTGCCGTTTTATCGAGCTTCACTGATCGAAACCGCCTGATCACCCAGACCCTCTGACTTCAAGGACAGGATGCCCATGATTCCACTTCAAGACTTGCTGATTTTTGCCGCCGCGGCGTTGCTGATGGTACTCACGCCGGGGCCGAACATGATCTACCTGATCTCCCGTTCCATCTGCCAGGGACGCAAGGCCGGGGTGACGTCATTGCTGGGTGTGGTCGCGGGATTTCTAGTGCACCTGTTCGCTGCTGCAGCGGGTTTGACCGCGGTGTTCATGGCCGTGCCGGTGGCCTACGAGGTGCTGAAGTGGGCCGGTGCGTTGTACCTGATGTGGCTGGCCTGGCAGGCGGTCAAGCCCGGTGCGCGTTCGCCGTTCGAGGCGCAGCAGTTGCCGGCGGACTCGTCACGCAAATTGATCACGATGGGTTTTCTCACCAGCGCTCTGAACCCGAAGATCGCGGTGTTTTATCTGTCGGTGTTTCCGCAGTTCATTTCCCCTGAGCACGGTTCGGTGTTCAACCAGAGCATCATCCTCGGCCTGACCCAGATCAGCGTGAGCTTCAGCGTCAACCTGCTGATCGCGCTGTTCGCCGCAGGCATCGCCTCCTGGTTCGTCAACAACCCGAACTGGCTGGCGATGCAGCGCTATTTCATGGGCTTCGTCCTGTCCGGGCTGGCGGTGCGGTTGATGTTTGAGCAGCGGCGAGTGGCCTGAACATGTGGATTCAGCGGCTTGATGCCAGTCATGCCCTGGATTATCGGGCGCTGATGCTCGAAGCCTACGACTCGCATCCCCAGGCGTTCACTTCCAGCGTGCGCGAGCGCGCCACGATGCCGCTGGGGTGGTGGGAGTCGCGCCTGACCAGCAAGCTGGACCGGGTGCTCGGGGCGTTCGAGGAAGGGGAACTGGCAGGCATCGTCGGCCTGGCCTTCGAGTCTCGGGAAAAGGCCCGGCACAAGGCGACGCTGTTTGGCATGTACGTGACCGGCAAGGTGCGCCAGCGCGGGCTCGGTTATCAACTGTTACAGGCGGCGTTGGCTGAAGCGCAGAGTCATCAAGGCCTGAGGCTGATCCAGCTGACCGTCACCGCCGGCAACGAAGCCGCCTTCAGGCTGTATCAGCGCTGCGGCTTCGTGCAGTTTGGCCTGGAACCGTTGGCGGTGCGGGTCGGCGAAGACTACTTCGACAAGATCCACATGTGGCGCGAGATCACCCCTGAGCCTTGATCGTTCTATCGGACGGCACTAACCCCATCCAGCGTCGAAAACGACGTGTCCTTGGCCGTCAGCAAAAAGTCGCGCATGTACGGCGCATCCAGCATGTCGGCGCGGATCCCGGCATACAACGTCGCAAACAAGCCTTTCTCCCCCAGTCGCTTGGCCTTCACATAACCCCGTGAACTGTACTCATGCAGCGCCCAATGGGGCATGCCGCAGACACCGCGACCGCTAGCCACCAGTTGCATCATCATCACCGTCAGTTCCGAGGTGCGCACCTGCGCCGGTTCGATGTCGGCCGGCTCCAGGAAGCGGGTGAAGATGTCCAGCCGATCGCGTTCCACCGGGTAGGTGATCAAGGTTTCCGTGAGCAGGTCTTCGGGCACGATGTACGGTTTGCTCGCCAAGCGGTGTTGGTTCGCCACCGCGAGCATGGCTTCGTAGGTGAACAACGGCACGTAAGTGATGCCCACCAGTTCCAGCGGATCGGAGGTCACCACCAGGTCCAGGTCGCCTCGGGCCAGCGCCGGCAGCGGGGCGAAGGAGAAGCCCGAGGCCAGGTCCAGCTCGACTTCCGGCCAGGCATCGCGGAACTGGTCGATGGTCGGCATCAGCCACTGGAAGCAACTGTGGCACTCGATCGCCATGTGCAGACGCCCCGCCGTGCCACCGGCCAGCCGTGCAATGTCGCGCTCGGCACTGCGCAGCAACGGCAGGGTGGCGTCGGCCAGTTGCAGCAGGCGCAAGCCGGCACTGGTGAAGCGCACCGGTTTGGTCTTGCGCACGAACAGCGGCATGCCCATGCGTTCTTCCAGCTCCTTGAACTGGTGGGACAGCGCCGATTGGGTCAGGTGCAGGCGGTCGGCTGCATCCACCAGGCTGTCGGCTTCGCGCAGGGCGTGCAGGGTTTTCAGGTGACGGATTTCAAGCACCGAGGGCTCCATGAGGAAAACTTGTGATCAACACGAAAAGGTTGAGTTTGTCTCATGTTGGCTGAGCTGTCGACAATAGCAGCATGTTTTACAGCATCCTTTATAGAGAGAAATTCACCATGGCCCTGGCCCACACACTTGGTTTTCCGCGCATCGGTGCCGACCGCGAACTGAAAAAAGCCCTCGAAGCCTACTGGAAGGGCGATCTCGATCAGGACGCCCTGAACAGCGTCGGCCGCCAACTGCGCGCCACCCACTGGCAATTGCAGAAAGACGCCGGCATCGACCTGCTGCCCGTCGGCGACTTCGCCTGGTACGACCAGGTACTGACCCATTCCCTGACCTTCGGTGTGATCCCCGAGCGTTTCGACAGCGTCAAGGATGAACGCGGCCTGCCGACCCTCGACACTCTGTTCGCCATGGCGCGTGGCGCCACGGCAGCCTGCTGCGGCAGCGAACACGGCACCGCGCAATACGCCCAGGAACTGACCAAGTGGTTCGACACCAATTACCACTACCTGGTCCCGGAATTCAGCGCAGACCAACCATTCAAACTGAGCTGGGAACAGCTGTTCGATGAAGTCGAAGAAGCCAAGGCCCTCGGCCACAACGTCAAACCGGTGATCATCGGCCCGCTGACTTACCTGTGGCTGGGCAAAGCCAAAGGCAACGACTTCGACAAGCTCGACCTGCTGGAGCGCCTGCTGCCGATCTACGGTGAAATCCTCGGCCGCCTCGCCGCCCAAGGCGTGGAGTGGGTGCAGATCGATGAGCCGATCCTGACCCTCGACTTGCCACAGGCCTGGAAAAACGCCTTCGAGCGCGCTTACCACATCCTCCAATACTCGCCACTGAAAAAACTCGTGGCCACCTACTTCAGTGGCCTGGAAGACAACCTCGGGCTGGCCGTCGGCCTGCCTGTACAAGGTTTGCACATTGACGCGGTGCGTTCGCCGGATCAGCTCGGCCAGGTTTTGGATCGACTGCCGACCTACAAGATTCTTTCGGTGGGGCTGGTCAACGGCCGCAACGTCTGGCGCTGCGAACTGGAGCAAGCCCTGGCACAACTGCAATTTGCCCAGGAGCGCTTCGGCGATAACTTGTGGGTCAGCAGTTCCTGCTCGCTGCTGCACAGCCCGGTGGACCTTGCGCGTGAAGACAAACTCGACCCCGAACTGAAAAGCTGGCTGGCGTTTGCCGTGCAGAAGTGCGGTGAGATCGCCGTGCTGCGCGATGCCCTGAACGATCCGCAAGCGCCCAAGGTGCAAGCCGCCCTGGCTGAAAGCCGCGCCATTCAGGCCAGCCGCGCCCAATCGCCGCGTATCCACAAGGCGGATGTCCAGGCCCGCATCAACGCCATCGGCGCGGCAGACAGCCAACGCCATTCGCCGTTTGCCAAACGGATCGAGCAACAGCGCGCGCGCTTGCAGCTGCCGGCATTCCCGACGACCACCATCGGCTCGTTCCCGCAAACCGGTTCGATCCGCCTGGCTCGTCAGGCCTTCAAGCAAGGCAAACTCTCGGCCAACGATTACACCGATGCCATGCACAGCGAAATCCGCCACGCCGTGAAAATCCAGGAACGCCTGGGGCTGGACGTGCTGGTGCACGGTGAAGCCGAGCGCAACGACATGGTCGAGTACTTCGCCGAGCAACTGGACGGCTACCTGTTCACCCGTTTCGGCTGGGTCCAGAGCTACGGTTCGCGCTGCGTCAAGCCGGCGATCATCTACGGCGACCTGAGTCGCCCGAACGCCATGACCGTCGACTGGATCACCTACGCGCAAAGCCTGACCGACAAGATCATGAAAGGCATGCTCACCGGTCCCGTGACCATGCTGATGTGGTCGTTCCCGCGCGAAGACGTTTCGCGCAAAATCCAGGCGCAGCAGTTGGCGTTGGCCCTGCGTGATGAAGTGGTCGACCTGGAAGCTGCGGGCATCAAGATCGTCCAGATCGACGAAGCCGCGTTCCGCGAAGGCCTGCCGCTACGCCGGGCGCAATGGCAGGAATACCTCGACTGGGCGGTGGAAGCGTTCCGCCTGAGTGCATCGGGTGTGGGTGACGAAACCCAGATCCACACCCACATGTGCTACAGCGAATTCAACGACGTAATCGAGTCCATCGCCGCCATGGACGCCGACGTAATCACCATCGAAACCTCGCGCTCGGACATGGAATTGCTGGAGGCCTTCGAAGCCTTCGACTACCCGAACGACATCGGCCCGGGCGTCTACGACATCCACTCGCCCCGGGTGCCGGACACGGCCGAGATGGTCAAGTTGATGAGCAAAGCGGTGAAGCGCATTCCGGCCGAGCGGTTGTGGGTAAACCCCGATTGCGGGTTGAAGACCCGGGCCTGGCCGGAGACTGAGGCGGCGCTGGTGAACATGGTGGCGGCGGCGCGGCAGTTGCGCAGTCAGTTGGCCTAAATCCTGCGGCGCCTGTTCTGGCGCCTTCGCGAGCAAGCCCGCTCCCACGGGGGAGAGGTCGATCACAGAAGTTGTGTACGACATCAATCCTGTGGGAGCGGGCTTGCTCGCGAAGCAGGCGACTTGGTCTTGAATACGACCGCTCAGTACCCTAGCCGTAGGTCACCGACTGTGTGAACACCAGCGAAACGGGATAGTTGCCATACAAGCCTCTTACGCTGAGCTGGTGTGTGCCAGAACCCACTCCAAAAAGGACAGACTGCCAGAAGCCATTAGTGCCCACGTAAACGCGGTCCTGAACGACGATCCCATTGAGCAATATCTGCACCATTGCACCGGGCGCGGCAACGCCATTCACGCTGATACCGGTCGTCCTTGTGTGCTGGTAGTCATACAGGCTCTGACCTCTTGCATTAAGCGCCAGTAATATGTGCGGTCTGACGGGAGCCGGTTCGGGTGCCAATACACTGAACGTCCACAGGTTCGAGGTTCGCCCTGTGGGTTGCTCCATAACGGTAAGTCGATAAAACGACGAGGCCGTTACTGTGACGGTGTAACTCCAGTTGCCGCTGTCGGGCACTTTGAATGAGTCGATGGGTTTCGGGACATTATCGTTTTGGAACAGTGTAAGTGTGCTATCCGGTTTACCCGTGCCGGACAACGTCACGCGATTGGTTTTGGTGCTGCCGCCGTTGGGAATCGAAGCGTTTGTATTGGCATCGATCGCTCTATTGATGAGCAGACTCCAGGTCTTGTTCAGGAGTGTTAACTCACGAACAGGGAAAAACGTGTCGACGCCACCCTTGTTGTTGAAGTTCGCAATCGAAAGCCCCATCACCTGACCGCCATCCTTGAACAGTTCAAGTTGCTGACGGTTGATGACTCCGCTCAACCCACTTGTCACATGATCGGCAGTAATCACGCCATCGAACAATATGATGGGATGATCGGCTCCCGCCGCATTGCTTCCACCCAAGGCCACGCGCATTCGGGTCCCTATGGCGATAAATAGCCAGCGCGCCAGACTCCAGCGCGCATCGCCTTGAAACGTGCTGAGGTCCAGCGTCTTGTGATCCGGCGCTTGTGCAATGCTGAGGCTCGGAAACACGATGGCTTCATCGGGTACAGCGGTGACTTCATAAGTGGTGACGCCGGAGTATTGGTCAGGTAGTTCGGGCTGGGACACACGATATCGAAGTTTAATGAAGTGACGCAGGTTGGCGGGCACTGTCGTCAGTGGCAATTCGATCAGTAGCGTACCGTTGGCGTTACCTGGCTGCGTGGCCACGACAGGGCTGCCCAAGCCGGCGCGGCCAATCACGATCAGAGCGATACGATGGGCGGCGGACATGCCTTTATAGGTGATTTCGACGGTCGTGCTTTTTTCGGTAAGCCGCGGATTGATTCGGTTGCCGGAGGACACCTCAACGAGCGTTGGAGGCGGGAGCTCCAGAGCTACATCCCCAACGCGTAACTCCAGTTCGGGCGCCGTCAGCGGCAGTGCTCGGTTACGTTCAATGTACCAGTCGATACGGATGACCTGGTGGTTCAGCGAGTCGATCAGTTCGAACGTCAATCTGAACTCAATGTCCTTACCGATGTGAGCGGCGGTAATGGGTAGCGAGTCGACCCAGACGAGTCTGTCGTCAGCGGTCCACACCTGAAGGTAAACCGTGTCGCCGACCTGGGTATGGGCCTTTGCCGGGCAAATGGCCGGAGTGCCGAAGGGAATATCCTTGGGATCGAGTACACCGTTTTCGTCCTTGCCGACATTGACGACATCCAAGGTGTCTTGGACGGGGCCGATGTGCAAAAGCAAAGCATGAGATTCCAGGGGGGCGAGGTGATTTTCCCCGGTTACGGTGTAAGTAGCCTTGAATGAGCCACTCAGGTACGTGTCAAAGTGCCTCGTGTCGATCTCGAACGGCACGATGATTCCCGCCCCTGGGATCACCATCGAACGAGTGACAAACCTCTCTTCTATTTGCAGGCGAGTGGTGCCACCTGCGCTCGTGCTCAGACAGGTCAACGTTACCTTATCGCCAATTTCAAGCCCCTTGATGTCCGGGCCGACATACACAACTGTCTCTGCAAGGTCTGGCGACAGTACGCCGCCATGGGCCTGGGGGGCTGTAGGGGCGGGCCCGCGATATTTTTCGCCGATCAGCTCGGGAGAGTACGGGTAGGACGGCGTGCGGATCTTCTCGCCTTTCTCGATTCTGATGCGTTCGTAACTCAGCGTTATGGTCGCAGGGGCGAGTTGCTTCACGACCGCATAGGGAACAGGGAACGTTACGCTGGGTGTCCTGTAGATCAGGGGACCAAAGAGACGTGAAAATTCGGTCCTGGGGTCATAAAGCTTGAGCTCCACGGTGTCCCCGGTGATGGCGTCCCCCCTTTTAACGGGCACGACAACTTCCATTGGATGGCCATCGAGAGTGTCGATGAACAACACGTCATCCACCGTTTCATTTACCCAGCACATGTCCAGATAGGTTTTATCCGGAACCAGCTCCCCGTCACCAATTTTTGAAGTGTGGCTGCTGTTGTGCACCTGATCGTGAATTCTGTAACTGACGAGCAATGGCTTGGTAGGCCCTATCAATTCAAGAACGGATGATGGGACAAAAATCGTGATGTCCTGATCAATCTCTTCGGGCTTGATCACGTAAGCGACGAGCTGATTGCCTACAGTCATCAAAACTGTGTCCCCCGGGCTCATGATCGGCCAGCGCGGAATGATGAAATCAACGCCTCTCTCAACCATCGCCTGATCGATAATCGATGGGAATTCAGGGGCTTGCAAAGGCACTCGTTCGCTGGAGTTGCCCGTCGGATCGAGGCTGTCCGGGAAGGTCGGCTTGAACCATACGACGATTCCGTCCGAGGACTCGGGGCCATTGCCGCTGGTGCGCTCGACGGTGTACCACAACCGGTGGATGCCCGGTCTTTCAATGGCGCCTCTGGGAATGAAACTGAGTACGTCCTGGTTGTTGTGATCGGAAGGGACCACGACTGTCTTGATCAGGGTACCTTCCTCTGTCGGATCCGGGACCTGGCCCGGCTCAAGGCGTTTGCCCATGTACAGCCGTATCGTGTCTTGCGCCGCCATCAATTCGTAGGAGTGGAAGAGAATCAGCCAGCCAATTCCGGCGCCAGCCGTTTCGTCAGCGTTGACCCCGTACGATGCCACGGGGTAGTCGACCTTGTGCCAGCCAGGAATCAGGGCAGGATACAGATTGAGTATTCCATACTGCGTAAATACCCCCTCTGACTTGATCTCTGCGAAGGGATCGACCGGTTGCTGCGGGCTTTCGTGTTGCAGTGCGGCCAATTGTTCTGCTGTAAAAGCGCTCATAGCATGCTCCGATTTTGAGATGGTGCCTGAACCGCTGGGCATTGGTGCGTCAGAGGATTGAAGGCTCGAAGCTGGCGGCTGGCAACTGTCATAAATAACAGGCTGAGGTTGTTTTCCGATGAGTGGTGGGCCCGCATGCCCCACAACCGTTCAGCACTCTTCATCAAACTGTCACGTAACTGTGGCAGCGCGCTTGTACAAACTTCATCAGACTCGCGCTCTACTGGAGTTCTGCGTTTCGGTGTTTTTCATGCGTGCACGATTTTTATCCACAGCGGTCTTTCTGATCGCTGTGTTGTTCAATTTCCCGTCTTTGGCGGCGTCTCGTTGCGATGTCAATGTTCCGACCGAACGGGTCGATCTGGATCAGGTGAGTCTGGCGTACCAGAGCATCGGCCGTGCGTCCGACCCTGCGTTGTTGCTGGTAATGGGCCTGGGCGGGCAGTTGATTCACTGGCCGGATGAGGTAGTGGTCGCGTTGTGTCAGCAGGGTTTCCGGGTGATTCGCTATGACAATCGCGATGTTGGCCTGTCCACTTGGCGCCAGGCACCGGCCGAGGCCAACCTGACGTTCGAAGTGCTGCGCTACAAACTCGGTTTACCGGTGGCCGCGCCTTATACGCTGACCGACATGGCCGACGATGCACTGGGGTTGATGGACGCGTTGCACGTCGAGCAATTTCACGTGCTGGGCGCCAGCATGGGCGGGATGATCGCCCAGCATCTGGCGGCGATGGCGCCGCAGCGGGTCGAGAGCCTGACGTTGCTGATGACCAGCTCGGGTGCCGAAGGCTTGCCGGCGCCGAGTGCGGCGCTGGTGCAGTTGCTCGCGCGACGCAGTGCGCCGAATCGTGAAGTGGCGCTGGAGCAACAGGCTGATTTGCTGGCGGCGCTGGGCAGTCCTTCGGTCACTGATGATCGGCAGGCGTTGCTGCATCAAGCGGCGCTGTCTTATGACCGGGCGTTTAACCCGGAAGGCGTTAAGCGCCAGATCATGGCGATCCTTGCCGAGCGCAGTCGTGTAGATCTGCTCAACCAACTGCGCGTGCCGACGCTGGTGGTTCACGGCACCGCTGATCCGTTGTTGCCGGTGATGCATGGCGTGCATCTGGCGGCACACATTCGTGGCAGTCAGTTGAAGTTGATTCCGGGGCTGGCCCATCGTTTTCAGGAAGCGTTCAAGGCACCGTTGCTGGCGGCGGTGTTGCCGTATTTGCAGGCCCATCGCGAAGATACTTCGCACTGGGCGCAGATTGATCCGGTGGCAACTCCCAATCTTCTGTAGTTCCCAATCCAAATGTGGGAGCGGGCTCTTGTGGCGAGGGAGCTTGCTCCCGCTGGGCTGCGAAGCAGCCCCAATCCTGCACAGGCTGCTCAGTCTCAGGTAATCCGCATTGACCTGTTTACGACTGCTGCGCAGCCGAGCGGGAGCAAGCTCCCTCGCCACAAAAGCGCCTCAACTACAGAGGAAGCTGTTTTACGTTGGGACGAAGTTATCGAGCATCCGGTTCACCGCCAGTTCACCCAGCATGACGGAGTTCTGGATGCCGAGCACGGTATTGCGCTGCGGGCCGTTCAGCTGCCCCGCGAAATCACTCAACATCACGCTCGCCGCCGCCAGGGACTCGCAGGCGTTGACCAGTAGGGTTTCGTTATCGGCGTTGGGGGCGACGAGGTAAAGGGTGCTGGGTTTGCGTGGGGTGTCTTTGGGAATGACCGGTTTGAGGTAGTAATCGAGGGCGCGCTCGGCGGCTTCGTTGAGCTTTTTGGAGTCTGGGGTTTCGTAGGGGGAAACGTCGTCGGTTTCCGGTGGATTTGGCGTGATCTTGAACATTGAACTGGAGCTCCTGTTAGTAGAGCTGCAACTCATCTCGCTACTAAACGGAATGGGTGGCAGCTGTGCGCAAGTTAGTAGACCGGCCTCCAGTCAAAACCGGCGCGCCCGAGGGCGCCATGCGCACAGCCACCTTCAAGTGCAGGCAACTGCCTGACTGGATGACATTTATGCGACCGGAAAAAGCCGGGCTACTAAACCCGATCACTGGGAATCAGTGACACGAACCAAGTTACCGACGGGCCCCCAGGCGCACAAGCCAGCGGATTCTGACGTGGTTGTAGGCGACGACGCAAGGCGCTGTAGCTTTCAGGAAGTAACGCTAAACAGAACTAAACACGTCTGCCCAAACACCCCAAAACCTGTGGGAGCGGGCTTGCCCGCGATGGCGGTGTGTCAGTCACCGCAGATGTCGTCTGGGCCGTCATCGCAGGCAAGCACGGCTCCCACACAGGCTCAGCCTGCGGGCATATCGTTCAAACTTTCTCCTCCTGAAGACATATCAATGTGCCACTACAGTTTTTGCCGATGCTGCCGACATAAGCAGCATCGTTAATAATCATAGGGACTTGATCCATGAATCTTCACGTTCTACGCACCTGGGCAGCACTGATGTTGTTCGCCTGCCTGACCCTCACCGGTTGTGCCCACGTGCAACCTCCAGTACCGCTGGACCAGCAGTTCTGGGATGCCAAAGAACCGACTATTGGCGTGGCGATCACTGTGGTGCCCGAGCCGGTGCTGGCATTGACCGGCAATCAGGGGCTTCTCGATTACGCCATCAACAAGGGCGTTAACAGCAAGCTCAGTGACAACGTCGCAAAATGGCAAGTGGGCGACCTTCACACCTTGCCGGATGTCCTTGTCGCCAAGCTGCAGGCCAAGGGTTACAAAGCCAAGCGGATCAACGAGCCGGTCGACCTGAATGCGTATAAGGAAACCAGTTTCCGCGAAGGCTACATGACCCGTGACATGACGCCGGTCAAGGCCGCCTACGGCGTTGATCGTCTGCTGCTGGTGAATGTCTACGCCACCGGTGCCACCCGCAGCTACTACAGCGTTGTGCCGACCAGCGTACCGATGGCGCAGGTGGGCGGACAGGGCATGGTGATCGATCTGGCAGACAACAAACTGCTGTGGTTCAAACCCTTTGTCGCTACGCAAGCCGCCCAGGGCGAATGGGACGAGCCGACCTATACCAACTTGTCCAACGCGTTCTATCAGGCTATGGACAATAGCCGTCAGCAAATGATCACCCCGTTCGCGCAATGACGCGCCTGCCCATAGTGGCGGGTGCGCTGGCCCTGCTGATGCTGACGGGGTGTGCGCAAAAACCGGCTCCTGAGGCCGGTTTCAAGGACCAGAGTGCCTTGCCTTACATCCAGGCCCACGGGCTTAAGGTCGACGTGCAGTTGCCGCCATCCTTTGTGGGTGCCAGCACCGTGATTGACTCGCAGGCCGCTTTGAAGGCTGCGTCGTCGAGTCATAATCTGGTGGCCAGTTCAGGCAACGGTGCCGGGCTTGCCGGTTTGCTGGTGGCCAGCCTGATCTACACCCAGATGGGCAGCGGCAGCTTGCAGCGCGATGCGGAAAAAACCGCGCTCAACGAGGCGCGACCGATGGCCGACTTGCTTGCAGGCGTTCCATTGCAGGAGCGCCTGCAACAGCGCTATCAACAGGCTTCGCAAGCGGCCGGGTTCAAGCAAGGAGAAGGGCAGGTCACCGCACGCCTGGTGATTGAGCCCAAACTGATGCTTACCCCCGATCGCGGCAGTTTCGTGCTGATCAATCAGGTGCAGGTCCAGGATATTGCCGGTTCGGCGCTGTATCGCATGCGGATCGAAGTCGTCAGCCAGCCGATTCGGCGCTGTGGCAAGCAGTGCATCGACGACGGCGACCTCGATTTGGCTAAGGTCACGGCGGTGCTCGACGAGTGTATCGATGAATCGATGCGGGTTCTGGCCACTGACCTGATGCAGCCGACACCGCCAGCGACCGCCCAGGAAACCTTGCGTTATAACCTTGATGGCCAGCGAGTGGTCGAGCGTGGTTATCAACTGGCCAACAACGGAAACTATTGGCGTTATCGCAACCTCTACGGGGCGGTGAAATCGGTGCCGGTGCCGTTTGAGGATGCGTTGACACCAACGCAGTTGCAGAAGGTTTACGGGCAGTAACCACTTACACCTGCAGGAGCCGCCTTCGCAGCTCCTGCAGGTGTATGCAAATGCAGCAGGCCGCGATTTTTTTGAATTTAGCCGTGCAGGCGCACCCACACGCTGACCAGCACTGTCGCCGCCATCAACCACGCCACTGCCGCCACCGCTAGCGAAGCCTCCAGCCGCATCCGGTCGACCATCACATACAAGGTCGCCAGATAGACGAAGTACGGAAAGATCGACCACATGCCAAACACGATGGTGGTCTTCAGATCATCCAGTGAACGCCCTTTGCCGACGATGTAATGAGCGATCAGCGCAAAGGTCGGAAACAGCGGCACCAGGCCTGCGATGTAATAGTTTCTGGTCTTGGCCAGCATGGCGAGGATCACCACCACCGCCGCGCCCAGGGTTGCTTTGAAAATCAGGTCCATCAGTGGCTCAGCCCGTATTTCTTCACTTTGTCGAACAGTGTGGTCTTGGCCATCCCCAGTTCCTGACTGGCTTGGGTCAGGTTGCCGCCGCTGCGCTGCAAGGCATCGTTCAGCAGGTTGCGCTCGAAAGCTTCCACCGCTTCGGCGAAGGCCAGGCCCTGATTGCTGCCGCTGGCGCCGGTCTTCTTGAAGGCCGGCAGACCGAGGGCGAAGCGTTCGGCGACGTTGCGCAGTTCGCGCACGTTGCCTGGCCAGTCGTGGCTCATCAGAATCGACACGGTCTGGTTGTCCAGTTCAGGCAGCGAGCGGTCGAAGCGCAGGGATGACTGCTGCAAAAAGTGCTCGAACAATTGCAGGATGTCTTCGCGGCGTTCGCGCAGCGGCGGCAGTTCCAGGGTGACCACGTTCAAGCGGTAATACAGGTCGCTGCGAAACTCGCCGGCCTTGCTCGACTCATCCAGGTCGGACTTGGTCGCGGCGATCACCCGGCAATCCACCGCCACGCTCTGGTTCGAACCCAGGCGTTCGAGGGTGCGTTCCTGCAGCACCCGCAGCAGCTTGATCTGCAACGGCAGCGGCATGCTTTCCACTTCGTCGAGGAACAGCGTGCCGCCATCGGCGTGTTCGATCTTGCCGATCCGCCGTTTGCCGGCACCGGTGAAAGCGTTGGCCTCGTGGCCGAAGATTTCGCTTTCGAACAGGTTCTCCGGCAGGCCACCGCAGTTCAGCGCGACGAACTGTTTGCTGTGCCGACGGCTGAAGTCGTGCAGGCAACGTGCAACCAGTTCCTTGCCGGTGCCGGTCTCGCCTTCGATCAGCACGTTGGCCGACGTATCTGCGACGTTGGCGATCAGTTCCCGCAGGTTCTGCATGGCCGGCGAGCGACCGATGATCCGGCCTTCGAGGGAATCGCGCTCGAACAGTTGGCGACGTAACGAGGTGACTTCCCGCGCCAGGCTGCGTTGCTCCAGTGCACGGCGGGCGACGTCCACCAGGCGTTCGGGGGAGAAGGGTTTCTCCATGAAGTCGTAGGCGCCTTTCTGCATCGCGCCGACGGCCATCGAGATGTCGCCGTGGCCGGTAATCAACACCACCGGCAGGCTGCGATCGCGGGCCTTGAGCCGGGTCAGCAGTTCCAGGCCATCGATGCCCGGCAGGCGGATGTCGCTGATGACGATGCCGGCGAAGTTATCGCCCACCCGCTCCAGCGCTTCTTCGGCGCTGCCGACGCCGATGCAGGGAATGTCTTCGAGCGTCAGTGCCTGTTGGCAACCGAGCAGCACATGGGGGTCGTCTTCGACGATCAGCACACTAAGGTCGTTGTTCATATTGGCTCGGCGGGAGTAGGGCTTACCAACGGTAAACTGAGGACGAAGGTGGTGCCACCGCTGGCCGGGTGTTCGACACCCAGATGCCCGCCCGTGGCGGCGGCCAGGCTCGCCGACAGGGTCAGGCCGAGGCCCAGGCCCTGTTCGCCGGGCTTGGTGGTGAAGAACGGTTCGAACAGATGCTTGCGCGCTTCGGCATCGATGCCGTGGCCGTTGTCGCGCACCCGCAGGCGATACTTGCCGTCGTATTCCTCGCCTTCGAGCCACAACGTCGGTTGGGGCTGCGACTGCATGGCATCGAGCGCGTTGCCGATCAGGTTGACGAGGATCTGCTCCAGACGGGTCTGGTCGATCTGCACCTGCACGTCGGTGAAATCGCGATGCAGTTGCAGCGGCACGCTTTCCATCCGGCTGCCCAGCAGTTGCAGGGCGGCGTCCACGCCTTTGCCGAGGCTGGCCTGGCCCTGGTCATCGCCGCGTCGGGCGAAGGAACGCAGGCTGGCGGTAATCCGGCCCATGCGGTCGATCAGTTCATTGATGGTTTTGAGATTGGTGCTGGCCACATCCAGCTGACCGCGCTCCAGAAAACGCACGGTATTGCCGGACAAGGTCCGCAAGGCTGCCAGCGGTTGGTTCAATTCGTGGGCGATGCTGGTGGACATCTGGCCGATGGCCGCCAGTTTGCCGGCCTGGACCAGTTCATCCTGAGCGCGGCGCAAGGTTTCTTCAGCCTGCCGACGCTCACGAATCTGCCCCTTGAGCCGTTCGTTGCTGGCACGCAGGTCAGTGGTGCGTTCGGTAATCCGACGCTCCAGTTGATTGTTGGCTTCCTGCAAGGCTTCCCGCGCCGCGAGGCGGGTGGCGATCACTTTGCGCCGCTCGTTCCAGGCGATCAGCAGGAAGGCCACCAGGGCAAACGCCACCGCCACCAGGATTCCCTGATTGATCGCTTCACGCCGCAGGTCTTGCAGGGGCGTGAGCAGGGTGAAATTCCACGGGGTGTCGCTCAGCGGCCGGGTTTGCGACAGGTAGCTGATGTTCTCTTCATCGGACACCAGTTCGCTGTTGGCGGGGAAGGTCAGTTTTTCCTCGCCTTCAGCCAGTTTCTCTCGGGCCAGCGGTTGCAGTTCATTCAGCGGATACCAGTAGTACTGAAGGCTGCGGGCCAGGCGTTCCTTGGTGTCGTCGCTCAACGGCAGCACCGACTTGAGCCGCCGCGCCGGATCGCTGGAGAGGATGATGATGCCGTTCTCATCGCTGACGAACGCTTCCAGGCGCGCGCGCTGCCAGCGTTCTTCCATGGCTTCGAGGCGCACCTTGACCACCGCGACGCCGGTGATCTTGCCATGTTCCTCCAGGCCATGAGCCAGGTAATAGCCGGGTTCGCCGCTGGTGCTGCCGATGCCGTAGAACCGCCCCGGCTGGCCGCGCACGGCGTTCTGGAAGTAGGCGCGGAAGGACAGGTCTTCGCCCAGATAACTGTCGACATCGCGCCAGTTGCTGGTGGCCAGTACGCGTCCGGTGGTGTCCATCACATAAATGGCCCGACTGCGGCTGCGCCGGTTCAGGCCTTCGAGGTATTCGTTGACCCTCTGCCGCAGTTCCGGCGACGGGTCTGCCAACAGCTGGGAAACACTCGATTCGAGTTCCAGCAGGCTGGGCAGGTAGGTGTATTTGCTGATCTCGCTTTCGACGGCGCGCGCGTGCAGTTCCAGCTGACGCTGGCCATTCTCGCTGAGGCTGCGAATGCCGTAGTGTTCACTGACCCAGAAGCCGATGTAACCCAATCCGATCATCAGGGCGATGATCAGCGGCGGCAGGAACAGATGGCGAATCAAACGGGGTTTCACGGCGAGTGATGGCGGCGCGGCGCGATAGAGAGTGGAGTCGCATTTCATCACAGATGCCTTGGGTCAACCACAACACAATATCCATATCCCCACGGGCCCCGTGGGAGTTGCTGTATGGCAAGGGGGCTTTTGTGGCGAGGGGGCCCCTTTCTCTTATACACACCTGACGCTGCCGACGACACGGCTAGTGTGTAGATCTCGGTGGTCGCCGTATCATTAAAAAGGGGGGGGGGGGGGGGGGGGGGGGGGGGGGGGGGGGGGGGGGGGGGGGGGGGGGGGGGGGGGGGGGGGGCGTA
>NZ_JBWKWT010000014.1:0-122753 GCF_059422365.1 Pseudomonas sp. GW821-FHT01E10 | reverse complement strand
GAGGGGGCCCCCTCGCCACAAAAGCCCGCTCCCACAATTAGGGGAGCGGTGCCTTCCTTCTTAGTGCTGCAGAATCTTCTCGAGGAAATGCTGCGCACGCTCGGAGCGGGCGTTGATGTCGCCGAAGAACTCTTCTTTCCTGCAGTCTTCGATAATCTTGCCGGCGTCCATGAAGATCACCCGGTCCGCGACCTTGCGGGCGAAGCCCATTTCGTGGGTCACGCACATCATGGTCATGCCTTCGTGGGCCAGTTGCACCATCACATCCAGCACTTCGTTGACCATTTCCGGGTCCAGTGCCGAGGTCGGTTCGTCGAACAGCATGACGATCGGGTCCATCGCCAGCGCACGGGCGATCGCCACACGCTGTTGCTGGCCACCGGAAAGCTGGCCCGGGTGCTTATGCGCATGGGCAGACAGCCCGACGCGCTCAAGCAGTTGCAGGCCTTTCTTGGTGGCTTCTTCCTTGCTGCGACCCAACACCTTGATCTGCGCGATGGTCAGGTTTTCGGTGATGGTCAGGTGCGGGAACAGTTCGAAATGCTGGAACACCATGCCCACCCGCGAACGCAGTTTCGGCAGGTTGGTCTTCGGATCGGCGATGGACGTGCCATCGACGATCAAGTCGCCTTTCTGGAACGGTTCCAGTGCATTG
The DNA here is from genome assembly GCF_059422365.1 of Pseudomonas sp. GW821-FHT01E10. Lineage (NCBI taxonomy): Bacteria > Pseudomonadati > Pseudomonadota > Gammaproteobacteria > Pseudomonadales > Pseudomonadaceae > Pseudomonas > Pseudomonas sp. GW821-FHT01E10. Next base: position 122,098 of record NZ_JBWKWT010000014.1, on the reverse strand, counting down.
ACGCACTTGATCAGGGTGGATTTGCCGGAACCGGACGGCCCGCACACCACGATCACCTCGCCTTTTTTGACCTCGGTGCTGCAATCAGTCAGTACCTGGAAGTCCCCATACCACTTGTTGACGTTCTTGATAGAGATCATACGGCGAACCTTTTTTGCAGACGCTTAACCAGCTGCGAGGCGGCAAAGCTGATGATGAAGTACGTGAGACCTGCGAAGATCAGGAACTCATTGGAGCGGCCGATGATGTCGCCACTGGCACGCGAGGCATTGAGGAAGTCCACCAGGCCGACCGCGTAGACCAGCGAGGTGTCCTGAAACAGGATGATGCTCTGTTGCAACAGCAGCGGGGTCATCTTGCGGAACGCTTGCGGCAGGATGATCAACCGCATCATCTGGCCATACGTCATACCCATGGCCTGGGCGGCGCTCATCTGGCCCTTGGGAATCGACTGCACCCCGGCCCGGACGATTTCGCAGAAGTACGCTGCTTCGAACATCATGAACGCCACGATGCACGAGGCGAACGCGCCGATCGGGGTGTCTTCGCCGGTGATCCAGCGCAATACGAACGGCACCGCCAGGTAGAACCAGGTGATGACCAGCAGCAGCGGGATCGAGCGGAAGTAGTTGACGTAGGCGCCGGCAATGTTCGACAGCACTTTGTTGTGGGACAGGCGCATCAACGCCAGGACCGTGCCGAGGATGATCCCGCCGCTCACGCCCAGGGCCATCAGCTGGAGGGTCATGACCATGCCGTTCCACATACCCGGCAGGGACGGAATGATGCCCGAGAAGTCGAATTCCATCATTTACCCCCTACGGAAATCAGGCCCGGCACGGCGACTTTCTTCTCGACCGCGCGCATCAGCAGCATCAGGCTCATGTTCAGGGTGAAGTAGATCAGCGTTGCCAGGGTGAAGGCTTCGAACAGGTTGGCGGAGAACTCGGCGGTCTGTTTGGTCTGCGCGAGCAGCTCCATCAGGCCGATCAGCGACGCGACGGAGGAGTTCTTGAACACGTTCAGGAATTCCGAGGTAAGCGGCGGAATGATGATGCGATAAGCCTGGGGCAGCAGCACGTTCCAGTAGATCTGCGGCAGCTTGAAACCCATGGCGCGGGCAGCGGATTCCTGGCCGCGGGGCAGCGCCTGGATACCTGTGCGCACTTGTTCGCAAACCCGGGCCGTGGTGAACAGGCCCAGGCACACGACGACACTGAGGAAGGCCGAGGTGGTCGGGTTCAGGTCCTGCTTGTACCAGTCCTGCAGGTTTTGCGGCAGCAGGTCGGGCACCAGGAAGTACCAGATGAACAGCTGCACCAGCAGTGGCACGTTACGGAAGAGTTCGACGTAGCAGGTCGCGATGCCCGATACGATGCGATTCGGCACCGTGCGCATGACACCCAGGATCGAGCCCAGCAGCAGCGCGATGATCCAGGCGGCGACGGCGATGGCGATGGTCCAGCCTAAACCGGAGAGGTACCAGTCGAAATAAATTTCGCTGCCCACGCCGGTGGACTTGAAGAACACGCCCCAGTCCCAGTTGTAATTCATTAGGGTCTCCCCTCGGATTCGATCGATGTACAAGTGCCCGATGACGGTCAGGCACACGCGAACGGCTCGACAACCACCGGTTCGAGTGTTTCCAGAAATGCCAGCAGGGAGTGACAACCCCTGAAAGGGCAGAGGCCTTCTCAGGGGGGAACGTTAGTCAGAAATCAGGATTTCTTTTCGTCAGCCGCTTTGTCGGTCGGATTGGCGATCAGGGTCTTGAGCTCGTCGCTCATCGGGAAGTTCAGGTTCAGGCCTTTTGGCGGGATTGGCTGCATGAACCATTTTTCGTAGATCTTGTTGATCTCGCCCGACTTGTAGGTCGCGATGATTGCGTCGTCGACGGCTTTCTTGAACGGTGCGTCGCCCTTGCGAACCATGCAGCCGTAGATTTCGAACGATTGTGGTGTGCCGGTCACGGCCCAATCATCCGGCTTCTTGGCCTTGGCCATTTCACCGGCCAGCAAGGCGTCGTCCATCATGAAGGCCACGGCACGGCCGGTTTCCAGCATCTGGAAGGATTCGCCATGGTCTTTGGCGGAGATCACGTTCATGCCCATCTGCTTGTCGGCGTTCATCGACTTGAGGATGCGCTCGGACGTGGTGCCGGCGGTGGTCACGACGTTCTTGCCTTTGAGGTCGGCGAAATCTTTGTAGGGCGAGTCTTTCTTGGCCAGCAGCTTGGTACCGATTTCGAAGATGCCGGCGGAGAAATCAACTTGTTGCTGACGCTCGACGTTGTTGGTGGTGGAGCCGCACTCGACGTCCACGGTGCCGTTCTGCACCAGCGGGATACGGGTTTGCGAGGTCACCAGGTTGTATTTGACCTGGAGGTTGGGCATGTCCAGGTCTTTCTTGATGGCTTCGACGATTTTCAGCTGGATATCGTGGGAGTAGCCAACCGGTTTGCCGGAAGCGTCCGCGATGTAGGAAAACGGAATGGAAGCGTCACGATGCCCGAGGGTGATGGTGCCGGACTCTTTGATCTTCTTCAGTGTGCCGGTGAGTTCGGCGGCGAAAACTGGAGTGCTAATCAGAGCGGCAGCAATGGCTGCGCCCAGGAGATGGGGAACGATGCGCATCAAATTTTCCTCGACATTGTTTTTTTTATGGAGCCAGTTCATCGGCCTTTTTTGGTGCTTCGAATGCCTGGCGGCTCCTGAAGGAGTAGCGCAATAAACATTCGTCCGGGAGAGTAGAGCATGACTCGTGCCAGACCATGCATCATCTATCAAATTATTGATTTTTAAGAGTATTTTAATGTTGGTGAAGTTGAGTTTGTTGTCGGATGATCCGGTTTTCCGAATCGACCGAGGAGTCGCGTTCGGAAAACCGAATGGATTGATTCACACAAAACTGTAGGAGCGAGGCTTGCCCGCGAAGGGGGCACTGCGGTCTGTCTGTTGAACCGCTTTATCGTTCTTCGCGGGCAAGCCTCGCTCCTACAGTAATGCGCGGTATGAAAAAGCCCCTGAATCGTGAGATTCAGGGGCTTTGGTTTAACCGGATACCCGATCAGGCCGCTTCGATCTTGCTGCGGTTCTGTTCGAGCTTGTTCAGGTAATCCTTGAGCTTCTGCTGTTCCGCCGCAGTGGTGAACAGCCCAAGCTTGCTGCGGCGCCACAGGATGTCATCGGCGGTGGTCGCCCATTCTTCGCTGCACAGGTAGTCGACTTCGCGGGTGTAGAGGCCGCCGCCGATGTGTTCACCCAGGTCACCGAGGTTTTCCACGCCTTCGAGCATGCGCCAGGTGCGGTTGCCGTAAGTGGTGGACCAGCGTCGGGCGATCTCGGTGGGGATCCAGTCGAACTTGTCGCGGATCCGCGAACTCAATGCCTGCGGAGTCGTCATGTCTTCGCCACCGGGCAGGGGCGCGCTGGCGGTCCAGCTTGGCTTGATGTGCGTGAAGTACGGGGCCAATTGCGCCAGCGCCGACTCGGCCAGTTTGCGGTAGGTCGTCAGCTTGCCGCCGAACACCGACAGCAACGGTGCTTCTTCACCAGAACCCGACAACGCCAGGGTGTAGTCGCGGGTGACGGCCGACGGGTTGTCGGATTCGTCGTTGCACAGCGGACGAACGCCGGAGTAGCTGTGCAGGATGTCCGCGCGGCTGAGTTGTTTCTTGAAGTGGGCATTGACCACTTTCAGCAGGTAATCGGTTTCGCCTTCAGTGATCGCCACTTTTGCCGGGTCGCCGGTGTACTCGCGGTCGGTGGTGCCGATCAGGGTGAAGTGGTTCAGGTACGGAATGGTGAAGACGATGCGCTGATCTTCGTTTTGCAGAATGTGCGCGTATTCGCCTTCGTACAGTTTTGGCACGATCAGGTGGCTGCCCTGGATCAGACGGATGCCGTATGGCGATTCCATCTTCAGGTCGTCACGAATGAACTGGGCGACCCATGGGCCGGCAGCGTTCACCAGTGCCTTGGCGCGGATCGAAAACAGGCTGCCATCGGCGCGTTCCAGGTTCATGTGCCACAGGCCCTTGGTGCGACGGGCACTGACGCAGCGGGTTTGCGTATGAACGTGGGCACCTTTCTCGCGGGCAGCCATGGCGTTCAGTACGACGAGGCGTGCGTCATCGACCCAGCAATCGGAATATTCGAAGCCTTTGGTGATTTCGCTTTTCAGCGGGCTGTCCGGGCCGAACTTCAGGCTTTTCGAGCCTTCGAGTTTTTCCCGTTTGCCGAGGTGGTCATAAAGGAACAGACCGGCGCGGATCATCCAGGCCGGACGCAGGTGCGGGCGGTGGGGCAGCACGAAGCGCATCTGTTTGACGATGTGCGGTGCCTTGGCCAGCAGCACTTCGCGCTCGGCCAGGGCTTCGCGCACCAGGCGGAATTCATAATGCTCCAGGTAGCGCAGGCCACCGTGGATCAGCTTGCTGCTGGCCGACGAGGTGTGGCTGGCCAGATCATCCTTTTCGCAAAGGAACACCGAAAGGCCGCGACCGGCGGCATCCGCTGCGATCCCCACGCCATTGATCCCACCACCAATGACGGCGATATCGTAGACCTCGGCGAGAGGGGGCGTAGGCAAGGTAGAAGTGGGCATCGGCTGGCCTCGGGCTTTTTTGATTTCTATATTTGAATTCGAACATTAATGTTCATTTGCGAAGATACTAGCCCATAAAGACGCCCGCAGCCAGTGTGCTTCGATTGAAAATACTGATCGAAGGGCCGTTAAAGGAAAATATTCGAACATTGAATGATGGTAGGGAGTGCTTTTGTGGCGAGGGAGCTTGCTCCCGCTGGGCTGCGAAGCGGTCCTATAACCGGCTACCGCGGTATCTCAGGAAGAACATGTTGTCTGATTGGCGTCTGCTGTGCAGCCGAACGGGGGCAAGCCCCCTCGCCACAGGGGGGATGTGCTTACACGACCTCCAGCCGGATCTTGTGCTGGCTCAACAACTGCGCCAGGGCCGGCGAAGGCGGCTGGTCGGTGACCAGGCAATCGATCAGGCTGATCGGCCCCAGGCGAATCATGGCGTTGCGCCCGAATTTGCTGGAGTCCGCCGCGAGAATCACCTGTCGGGCGTTGGCGATGATCGCCTGGGATACCCGCACTTCCTGATAGTCGAAATCCAGCAAGCTGCCGTCTTCATCGATTCCACTGATGCCGACCAGGGCGAAGTCGACCTTGAACTGGTTAATGAAGTCGACGCTGGCCTGACCGACCACGCCACCGTCACGCCGCACGTTGCCACCGGTCAGCAGCACGTCGAAGTCGTCCTTGGCGCTGAGCATCGAGGCCACATGCAGGTTATTGGTGATGATTTTCAGGTGGCTGTGGTTGAGCAGCGCCCGAGCAATGGATTCGGTGGTGGTGCCGATATTGATGAACAGCGAGGCGTGATCGGGAATCTGCGCCGCAATGGCTTCGCCGATACGCTGCTTTTCATCGCGCATCTGATCGGCGCGCATGGCGTAGGCGGTGTTTTCGACGCTGGAGTCGTAGGCTGCGCCGCCGTGATAGCGACGCAACAGATTCACTTCCGCCAATTGATTGATATCGCGGCGGATGGTTTGCGGTGTAACGACGAACAGCTGGGCCATTTCCTCGATGCTGACATAGCCGCGTTCGCGGACCAGTTCAAGGATTTGCTGCTGACGGGGAGGCAGATTCATGGGGCTTCCTTTGGGCTGCCGTGCAAAATTTGCCCATGATGCCGCAGGAATCCGCTCCCTACCAGTTACAACCGGATACGAGTCCGGTCCGTGGCTTATTCAGCGCCTTCGTGCGGTTCCCAATCGCGAGTGCGGCTGACGGCTTTTTTCCAGCCAGCGTAGAGTTTTTCCTTCGCGGTTTCGTCCAGCGCTGGTTCAAACTCGCGCTCGATCACCGCCTTGCCGCGCAACTCGTCCAGGCTGCCCCAGAAACCGCAGGCCAAACCCGCCAGGTAAGCGGCGCCCAACGCGGTGGTTTCGCGCATTTTCGGGCGCTCGACTTGAGTGCCGAGGATGTCGGCCTGGAATTGCATCAGGAAATTGTTCGCCACTGCACCGCCGTCCACGCGCAGGGCTTTCAGGCGTTCGCCGGAATCCTGCTGCATGGCGTCCAGAACGTCGCGGGTCTGGTAGGCAATCGACTCAAGCGCGGCACGAATGATGTGATCCACGCGTACGCCACGGGTCAGGCCGAACAACGCGCCACGGGCATACGGGTCCCAGTACGGAGCGCCCAGGCCGGTGAAGGCCGGCACCAGGTACACGCCGTTGCTGTCCTTGACCTTGTTGGCGAAGTATTCGGTGTCGTGGGCGTCGTTGATGATTTTCAACTCGTCACGCAGCCACTGCACGGTGGAGCCACCGTTGAACACCGCGCCTTCCAGCGCATAGGCCACTTCGCCACGCGGGCCGCAAGCGATGGTGGTCAGCATGCCGTGCTTGGACTTCACCGCTTTGTCGCCGGTGTTCATCAGCAGGAAGCAACCGGTGCCGTAGGTGTTTTTCGCCTGGCCTGGCTCGACGCACATTTGGCCGAACAGGGCGGCCTGCTGGTCGCCGGCGATACCGCCAATGGCGATGCCACTTTTGGTGTGGCCGTAGATTTCGGACGAGGACTTAACTTCCGGCAACATCTCGCGCGGGATGTCGAGGACGTCCAGCATCTTCGCGTCCCACTCCAGCGTGTGGATGTTGAAGAGCATGGTGCGCGAGGCGTTGGTGTAGTCAGTGACGTGCACCTTGCCGCCGGTAAATTTCCAGATCAGCCAGCTGTCGACGGTGCCGAACAGCAGTTCACCCTTGCGCGCCCGCTCACGGCTGCCTTCGACATTGTCGAGGATCCACTTGAGCTTGGTGCCGGAGAAGTACGGGTCGGTGACCAGGCCCGTGGTGTCGCTGATGTATTGCTCGTGGCCGTCGCGCTTAAGCTGCTGGCAGATTTCGGTGCTGCGGCGGCACTGCCAGACGATCGCGTTGTAGATCGGGCGGCCAGTGGTCTTGTCCCAGACCACGGTGGTTTCGCGCTGGTTGGTGATGCCGATGGCCGCGACCTGGTCGTGATGCAGGCCGGCTTGAGCCAGGGCCTCGACCATCACGGCGCTCTGGGTGGCGAAGATTTCCATCGGGTCGTGTTCGACCCAACCGGCTTGCGGGTAATGCTGTGCGAATTCACGCTGGGCGGTGCAAACCACGTTCGCGTCGCGATCGAAAATGATCGCGCGGGAGCTGGTCGTACCCTGATCGAGGGCAATGATGTAGTTCTTATTCTGAATGTCGGTCATGTCGATTGCCTTGGACGAAATAAGGAAGTGAAGTCAGGCGCGGGATCAAAATGGGCAGGATCACGCGCCAACGGTTTCAAGACGTTCTTGGTTTGCCGTCAATGGCCAGTGCTGCGTCCTTTGTAGCAGGTATGGCGCTGGGCAGATGACGGGCAATCAGCCCGCGATAAGCTGCAGCACCGAGACAGGCACCGACAATCGGTGCAAAAACCGGAATCAGGAAGTACGGGATATCGCGTCCGCCAGTGAAGGAAATTTCACCCCAGCCTGCGAAGAAAGTCATCAGTTTAGGACCGAAGTCGCGGGCCGGGTTCATCGCGAAACCGGTCAGCGGCCCCATCGAGCTGCCGATCACGGCAATCAGCAGGCCGATCAACAACGGCGCCAGCGGTCCTTTGGGCAGGCCATTGTTGTCGTCGGTGAGCGACATGATCACGCCCATCAGAATGGCGGTGATGATCACTTCAACCAGAAAGGCCTGGCCCGTGGACAGGGCAGGGTTCGGGAAAGTGGAGAACACCGAGGCCAATTCAAGGCTGGCTTCGGTGCCACGAACCATTTGGTGAGTTTGTTCGAAATCAAAGAACAGGTTGCTGTACAGCGTGTAAACCAACAATGCCCCGCAGAAGGCACCGGCGACCTGGGAGAAGATATAGAAAGGCAGTTTGCGCTTTTCGAAGTCAGCGAAAATGCTCAGCGCGATACTCACGGCAGGGTTGAGGTGCGCACCGGAAACACCGGCGGTGAGGTAGATCGCCATGCTGACGCCAACCCCCCAGATGATGCTGATTTCCCACAACCCGAAGCTGGCACCCGCCACCTTGAGCGCGGCAACGCAGCCGGTACCGAAAAAGATCAGCAGTGCAGTACCCAGAAACTCGGCCATGCATTGGCTCGAGAGCGACGGTTGTTGTAACGCAGTTGTCATTGAAAACCTCGTTTTTGTTGTTGTCTGGCGCTTTTCCATCGAGGTCAAAGCGCGATTTTCACCGAGGCAGGATCCCCATCCTGTGCTCGGCTTACTGCCGGGTGCTGCGGTGAGACGTTCGTGCTGTGTTCACATTCGAAAAAATATAGACAAGAAGCACTGCTGTCAAAGGTCGAAAGTGAACCATTAGTCATATTTAAACTATTAGTCCTGTGAATGATCGCATCGTTCATCTGGCGAGAAGCGTGTGGACGAACGACCGAAAGCCCGGCCAAGCCCTGGAAATAGCAGCGCAATAGAGCCTTTTATCGATCAATGACCTAGAATCCTGCGCAGTATTTTTCTTCTGCCGCCAAGTCTGGAGCTGTCATGACCCCCGCATTGGATTTGTTGAAAAAAGTTCGTGCCGAACATCGTGTGCACAGTTACGAACATGATCCGAAGGCAGCGTCCTATGGTCTGGAGGCCGCGGAAAAACTGGGCCTGGACCCCGCGCAGGTGTTCAAGACATTGCTGGCGGCCAGCGAGAAGGGGGAGTTATTGGTGGCGGTGGTGCCGGTCGTCGGAAGTCTGGACTTGAAGGCGCTGGCACAGGCCGCAGGCGTGAAAAAAGTCGAAATGGCCGATCCAGCCGCTGCGCAGCGTTCGACGGGGTATCTGTTGGGCGGTATCAGCCCGCTCGGGCAGAAGAAGCGCCTGCGCACGTTTATCGATCATTCGGCCCAGCCGTTTTCCAGTATCTTCGTCAGCGCCGGGCGGCGCGGTCTGGAAGTCGAACTGGCGCCTGCCGTGTTGGCCGAACACACCCAGGCGAAGTTCGCCGATATCGGTCGAGCCTGAGCAGAAGGTCTTGGGCTAATAACCCGGCGCTGTATGGTGGAAATTGGTTCGTTCTGTCACTGGTGAAGGGCTATGCCGGGCTTCATGCTCGGCGACCTGAAGAAAGGGAGAAGTGCCATGCAGCTTGAGTTTCATCAGATCGATGCGTTCAGTGATCGGCCGTTCAGTGGTAACCCGGCGATGGTGTACCGGCTCGATGCCTGGCTTGACGATGAGTTGATGCAAAAAATCGCCGCCGAACATAACCTCGCCGAAACCGCGTTCCTGGTGCGTGAGGGTGCTGTCTGGCGCATTCGCTGGTTTACTCCGACCACCGAAGTCCCGTTATGCGGTCATGCGACCCTGGCCAGTGCCTACGTACTGTTTGAACTCTATAAAGAACCGGTCGAGCGACTGGACTTCATCTGCAAGTCCGGCCCGTTGAGTGTCACCCGAGAGGGTGGGCGCTTGTGGCTGGATTTCCCGGCAGTCGTGCCGTCGGAAGTGGGCGTGACCCTGGATGTCGAGCGCGCCTTGGGCGTCGAGGCGGTCGATGTGCTGGGCTCGAACGAATTGTTCGTGGTGCTGGAGTCCGAGCAGGCGGTGCTCGATTGTCAGCCAGACATGATTGCCCTGGCGAAATTGCCGTGGCCGGGCGCCATCGTGACAGCCAAAGGCAACAAGCATGACTTTGTGTCGCGCTACTTTGCCCCGGCGATCGGCATCAACGAAGACCCGGTGACCGGTTCAACCCATTGCAGCCTGATTCCGTACTGGTCGAAACGCTTGAGCAAGTCGAGTCTGACGGCTTATCAGTGCTCGGCGCGGGGTGGGGAGTTGTTTTGTCAGCTGGAAGGGGATCGGGTGAGTATTGGCGGGAATGCGACGCTGGTCGCGAGCGGAACGCTAATGCTGGGTTAAACGAAAATCCAATAGATGGGAGCGAGCTCCCACCTATGTCCGCGTTGTTCAGCTAGCGGCGCTGTAGCGCCGAACCCCGGACTCGATCGTCGGAATCTGCGCCGCTGTACTGCCGGAGGCCTGGAACAGTACCAGGTGTTCCGCCGCTACCCGAATGCCGACTTCAGCACCGACCAGATGATCGGCATGACTTGGGAAAATCGACTCCAGCTGTGCGCCCGTAGGCAACTGCAAGCGGTACAGCGTTGAGGCACCCTGGAAGCTCTTGCCGACAATCTGCGCCCTCAGTGGGCTGGACGGTGCATAGACGATGTCGTCCGGACGCAGCAATACGTCCACGGCGCCACCGATCGGCCAGGTGTAGGCACGGTTGCCGCGCAATTCACCCAATTCGGTCTGCACCGACTCCGGGCTGCTCAACTGACCGCGAATGAAGTAACCCTGGCCAATGAAGCTGGCCACATACGGTGTCAGCGGTTCGTGATAGAGGTTGTAGGGGGTATCCCATTGTTCCAGGCGACCTTCCTTGAAAACGCCGACATGGTCGCTGACCGCGAAAGCTTCTTCCTGATCGTGGGTCACCAGAATCGCACTGGTGCCGCGAGCCTTGAGGATGTCGCGTACTTCATGGCTGAGCTTGCGTCGCAGCTCACCGTCGAGGTTGGAGAACGGTTCGTCGAGCAACAACAGTTGCGGTTCCGGTGCCAGGGCGCGGGCCAGTGCAACCCGCTGCTGCTGTCCACCGGACAGCTCATGGGGAAAGCGCTTGCCGAGGTTTTTCAGGTTGACCAGTTCGAGCAGTTCTTCGGTGACACGATCCTTTTGCGGGTGCTTGCGGATCCCGAAGGCGATGTTCTCGGCCACGCTCAAATGCGGAAACAGCGCGTAATCCTGGAACACCATGCCGATCCGGCGTTTCTCCGGGGCGAGGGTGAAGCCGGCGCTGGAGATGGTCTCGCCCGCCAACTGGATCTCACCCTCGTGCACCGGTTCGAAACCGGCAATGGCCCGCAGGGTGGTGGTTTTGCCGCAGCCCGAAGAGCCCAGCAGGCAACCGATATCGCCGGCATTCAAATGCAGGTTGAGGTTCTGCACAACCCGCTGGTTTTGATAACCACAGGCCAGATTGCGCAGGTTCAGCAGTAATGGCTGGCTCATGCGTGATGGTACGAAGGTGGGACGAGAAACTCGAGCAGGGCCTTTTGTGCATGCAGACGGTTTTCGGCTTGATCCCAGGCCACCGAACGCGGGTCGTCGAGCAGGTCGAGGCTGATTTCCTCGCCACGGTGGGCCGGCAGGCAATGCATGAACAGCACGTCCGGTGCGGCCAGGTCGAGCAGCGCCCGGTTGACCTGGAACGGTGCGAACAGCTTCAGGCGCTTGGCGGTTTCCTCTTCCTGGCCCATGGAGGTCCAGACGTCGGTGCTCACCAGATGCGCGCCGCGTACGGCTTCCCGAGGATCGCGGACGATGCTTACCCGATCGCCGGCCTTGGCCACGAACTCAGGATTGGGTTCGTAACCTTCCGGGCAGGCGATGCGCAACTGGAAGTCGAACTGGATCGCCGCTTCTATATAGCTGTTGCACATGTTGTTGCCGTCGCCGATCCAGGCCACGGTCTTGCCTTGGATCGAACCGCGATGTTCGAGGAAGGTTTGCATGTCGGCCAGCAACTGGCACGGGTGCAGGTCATCGGACAGGCCGTTGATCAGCGGGACTCGCGAATTGGCGGCGAATTCGGTCAGGGTGCTGTGCGAAAACGTACGGATCATCACTGCATCGAGCATGCTCGACATGACAATGGCGGCGTCGCCGATCGGTTCGCCACGGCCCAGCTGAGTGTCGCGCGGCGACAGGAAGATCGCCTGGCCACCGAGCTGGATCATGCCGGCTTCGAACGAAATACGGGTACGGGTCGAGGACTTCTCGAAAATCATCCCCAGGACGCGGTTTTTCAAAGGCTCGAACAGTACGCCGCGGTTACGCAGGTCCTTGAGCTCAACGCCTCGACGGATCACGCTGACCAGCTCTTCGGGCGTGCAATCCATCAGGGAGAGAAAGTGCCTTGCGCTCATCATTGACTACCTTTTTGCAACAGACCGCAGATACTCAAAGCCTTGTTTAACTGAAAAACGGGCGAGACCTGCGGCGTAAGCCGCACGGGGCGACGAAATAGGGGGAGGCGCGATATTGACATTAAATGTCGCGTTTTTCCAATAGGCTACGGTGTTTAGAGGATTTCAGAGAGGCTACGGGGTGACTGCAGTAGCGCTTTTGAAGCCTGTTTCCTGACAGCAGCTGAGCATTTGTACACTGGGCTCGCCGGGCTTGGCAATCAGGCAGGGCGCGGGCGACAGATTGGCAGTCGGTTTTTGATCTGTCATTCGAGCCTTTGGCGGGCAATGTGTCTAGTCTGAAACATTTGCTAATGCAAAGTGCTGGGTTATAACTAAAGCACGAGCGACGCAGGAAGCCTCAGGAATGGAATCGAAAGAACAGTTATTGATGGAGCTACTCGGCCTTACGGCTCGCTCTCTGACCCACCTCACTGCTTCCATGACCTCGATGTCTTTCGAGTTGTTACGCAGTGAAGATGAAGTCACCAAGGCGGCTGGCCGGCGTATGATCGACCGCATGGCCACCATCAGTGCCGGGCTCGACGAGCATTGGCGGCTGATCGGCGAGCTCACCGGCGTGCACGTCGCCCACGAGCAGATCGAAACCATCGAGGAAATCCAGCTGCAGGCGCCGCCGAGTCTGCCGCCGAACTGATCTCCTTGCTGCCATCGGCCGGCCTGATGGTCGTCGATTCACAAGACGAACGTCGCTGGCGCGGTGGCAAGTCACGCGCCATAGTTTTGTTCCCGCGGCTGACATTGCCCGCCCAGAACAAAACAGAGACTGGCCATGACCAAGACTCTCCATCACCGTGCGTGCCACCTGTGTGAAGCCATCTGCGGCCTGACCATCGAAACCACCGAGGTCGAAGGCAGCGGCGTGCAGATCACCTCGATCAAGGGCGACCCTCAGGACAGCTTCAGCCGTGGGCATATCTGCCCCAAGGCGGTGGCCCTGCAAGACATTCAGAACGACCCGGATCGCCTGCGTCAGCCGATGCAGCGAGTGGGTAGCGAGTGGCAGCCTATCGAGTGGGAAGATGCGTTCAGCCTTGTAGCCGAACGCCTGGCGGCGATTCAGGAGCGTCACGGGCAGAACGCGGTGGCGGTCTATCAGGGCAACCCCAGCGTGCACAACTACGGGTTGATGACCCACAGCAATTACTTCCTCGGCCTGTTGAAAACCCGTAACCGGTTTTCCGCGACGTCGGTCGATCAGTTGCCCCATCACCTGACCAGTCATTTGATGTATGGCCACGGCTTGCTGTTGCCGATCCCGGACATCGATCACACTGATTTCATATTGATCCTGGGCGGTAATCCGCTGGCCTCCAACGGCAGCATCATGACCGTGCCGGATGTGGAGAAGCGCCTCAAGGCGATTCAGGCCCGGGGTGGCAAAGTGGTGGTGGTCGATCCGCGTCGCAGCGAAACGGCGGCGATTGCCGACCAGCATCTGTTCGTGCGCCCCGGCGGCGATGCGGCGCTGTTGTTCGGGTTGCTCAATACGTTATTCGCTGAAGGCCTGACCCGCGACAGTCATTTGCCGGTCGATGGGCTGGATGAAGTGCGTAAGGCGATCGCAGGTTTCACTGCCGAGGCCATGAGCCCGCTGTGCGCAGTCCCCGCCGAACAGATCCGTCAACTGGCGCGGGACTTCGCGGCAGCCCCGACGGCGGTCTGCTATGGCCGCATGGGCGTCTCGACCCAGGCCTTCGGCACCTTGTGCCATTGGCTGGTGCAATTGATCAATCTGGTGACCGGCAACCTTGATCGTGTCGGCGGTGCGTTGTGCACCGAGCCGGCGGTGGACCTGGTGGCGTCCACGTCGGGCGGCCATTTCAACCTGTGGCAAAGCCGCGTGTCCGGGCGTCCTGAATACGGTGGCGAGTTGCCGGTGTCGGCGCTGGCCGAAGAGATGCTCACCGAAGGGGAAGGGCAGGTCCGTGCGCTGATCACCGTGGCGGGTAATCCGGTGTTGTCCACGCCCAATGGCCGACAGCTGGAGCAGGCGCTGGACGGACTGGAGTTCATGGTCAGCGTCGACCTGTACATCAATGAAACCACGCGTTATGCCGACCTGATCCTGCCGTCGACTTCGGCGCTGGAAAACGATCATTACGACACCACCTTCAATATGTTCGCGGTGCGCAACGTCACCCGTTTCAACCGGGCGATTCTCGCCAAGCCGCAAGGCGCGCTGCATGATTGGGAGATCTTCGTGGGGCTGGCCAAGGCCTTTGCGGCGAAGACCGGCAAGGAGCTGAAACCGACCATTGCGCCGGCGCAGATGATTGACCGGGGGCTGCGGATGGGCCTGTATGGCGATGCTTCAGGGCACAAACTGTCGCTGGCGACCTTGTTCGATCACCCTCACGGTATCGATCTCGGCGCGCTCAAGCCCAATTTGACGCCTCGTCTGAAGACGGCCAATCAGCGCATCCAGGCGGCGCCTGTGGAGATCCTCGCCGATCTGGCGCGCTTTGCGGCGTTGCAAGCACCAGCCGCCGATGAGTTACTGATGATCGGTCGCCGCCATGTGCGCAGCAACAACTCATGGATGCACAACTATCACCGCCTGGTGAAGGGCAAGCCGCGCCATCAACTGCTGATGCACCCGGACGACCTGGCCAGCCGCGGGCTCAGCGATGGGCAGCGGGTGCGCGTCAGTTCACGGGTCGGCGCGATCGAGGTTGAAGTGGTCGCCAGCCTCGATATGATGAAAGGAGTGGTCAGCCTGCCCCACGGTTGGGGTCATGCGCGACCGGGCGTGCAGATGACGATTGCCAGTGGCCAGCCAGGTTCCAGCGCCAATGACCTGACTGACGAATGTCAGCTCGATGAGTTGTCGGGCAATGCGGCATTGAACGGCGTGCCGGTGACCGTGGCGGCGGCGTGAACATGTCTGTCGGGGAGGCCGAGCATGGCGCTCGGGTTTCCGTTACAATGCGCCACCGTGCCGACCACTGAGTCGGAAAGTTCAGCCGAGGTGCTCCATGGATATCATCGAAACGATTAAAGAGCAGATTGCCAACAACACCATTCTGCTTTACATGAAAGGCTCGCCGAATGCCCCGCAGTGTGGGTTCTCCGCGAAAGCCGCCCAGGCTGTGATGGCCTGTGGTGAAAAGTTTGCCTATGTGGATATCCTGCAGAACCCGGAAATCCGCGCCAACCTGCCAAAGTACGCCAACTGGCCAACCTTCCCACAACTGTGGGTTGCCGGTGAGCTGGTTGGTGGTAGCGACATCATGACTGAAATGTCTGCCGACGGTTCGTTGCAGGCACTGATCAAAGACGCCGCCGCCAAAGCCGCCGCTGCCAAGACCGAAGCCTGATTCGGTACCTGTAGGAGCGAGGCTTGCCCGCGAAGCAGGCGCCGCGCTTCTGCAGATACACCGCGTCATCGTTCTTCGCGGGCGAGCCTCGCTCCTACAAGAGCGCACGTAAAAAGCCCCGCCTCTGTAAAGAGAGCGGGGCTTTTTATTGCGTCGGGGTTAGCGGCGTAGAACTTACTCTTCGCCCATCTGCGATTGCAGATAGTTCTCAAGGCCGACTTTATCGATCAGGCCCAGCTGGGTTTCCAGCCAGTCGATATGTTCTTCTTCGGACTCAAGAATGTCTTCGAGCAGTTCACGGCTACCGAAGTCGCCAACGGTTTCGCAATGGGCGATAGCGACTTTCAGGTCGGCATGACCGTCGCGCTCGATCTTCAAGTCACACTCAAGCATTTCCTTGGTGTGTTCGCCGATGTGCAGCTTGCCCAGGTCCTGGACGTTCGGCAGGCCTTCAAGGAACAGGATGCGCTTGATCAGCTTGTCAGCATGCTTCATCTCGTCGATGGATTCGTGGTACTCGTGCTTGCCGAGCTTGTTCAGGCCCCAATCTTCATACATGCGCGCGTGCAGGAAGTACTGATTGATCGCGACCAGTTCATTGGCAAGGATTTTGTTGAGATGCTGGATGACTGTAACGTCGCCTTTCATGGTGGGAGTCCTGCCCTGTATTAGCTGTATATAAGGCGGAGTTTGAGCCGCGTAATTAATAGTGTCAAACCTAAGTTATTGAAACTTAAATGAAAATTAATCGGAATAAGAATGTTTGTGTTCCGCGTCTAAGGCCTAAGCGATTGATTTTCAGACATAAAAAAACCGGACATCAAGTCCGGTTCTTCGAAATACGGTAGTTATGCGGCTGTAAATTCTACGGGGTAGGGGATCGCCGCCTGGGCCGTTTGCAGTTTGCCCAGTGTTTCACGCACCACTTCCTTGGCCAGGCAAGCGCATTTGCCACATTGGCCGGCTACGCCGGTAGCCAGACGGACTTCCTTGTAGCTGCAGCAACCTTCATAGATTGCATCGCGGATTTGACCGTCGGTGACGCCGGTGCAGAGGCAGACATACATAAGTGAGAACCGTCGCTGGTTGTGACTCAATTGCGATGGATCTTAATGTTAACGAGAATGATTGTCAAAGTTGTTTCTGAAGGCTTTTCGTCATAAGGGCCTTTGACTGACGAACGGTTTCCTCTCGCGCCTTGCGAAAAAAATAGCAGCGGCCATTTTGCCCGCCAGAAAAAAACCGCTAAGGACAGGCGAAAAACGCGGTGTATGATGGTCGGCCTTTTGCGAAGGAGGTTCGTGTCACAGGGCTGTCGCCTGAGGGTGACAGGCTGGCATGAGCCCTGTTCTTCAACGTTATTACACCAGGAGATATCCAATGAGCGTACTCGTAGGCAAACAAGCCCCTGACTTCACCGTACCGGCCGTACTCGGCAATGGCGAAATCGTAGACAGCTTCACCCTGTCCTCGGCCATCAAAGGCAAATACGGCCTGGTGTTCTTCTACCCACTGGACTTCACCTTCGTTTGCCCGTCCGAGCTGATCGCTCTGGACAACCGCATGGCTGACTTCAAGGCACGCAACGTTGAAGTGGTCGCCGTTTCGATCGACTCGCACTTCACCCACAACGCGTGGCGCAACACCCCGGTGAACAATGGCGGTATCGGCCAGGTTCGTTACACCATGGCTGCTGACATCAAGCAGGAAATCATGAAGGCTTACGACGTTCAGTCCGCTGACGGCGTGGCTTTCCGTGGTGCGTTCCTGATCGACGACAAAGGCGTTGTCCGCTCGCAGATCGTCAACGACCTGCCGCTGGGCCGTAACATGGAAGAGCTGATCCGTCTGGTTGATGCTCTGCAATTCCACGAAGAGCACGGCGAAGTTTGCCCTGCCAACTGGAAAAAAGGCGACAAAGGCATGAACGCTTCGCCAGAAGGCGTTGCGGCTTACCTGACCGAGCACGCTGCTGCGCTGTAAGCCAGGCGTCCGGCAATAAAAAACCGGCCTCACTGAGGCCGGTTTTTTTATGGGCGGGATAAACCGGCGACCAGCCTCAGTCGTTGTAGTCTTCCCAGCCGCCCATCTGTTTCCAGCGATTGACGATGCCGCAGAACAGCTCAGCAGTCTTCTCGGTGTCGTAGCGAGCCGAATGAGCCTCACGACCGTCGAAGTCGATGTCCGCTGCCTGACAGGCCTTGGCCAGTACGGTTTGACCGTAGGCAAGACCGGCGAGGGTCGCGGTGTCGAAGCTGGAGAACGGGTGAAACGGGTTGCGTTTCATGTCCAGGCGCGCGACTGCCGCGTTGAGGAAACCCAGGTCGAAGCTGCTGTTGTGACCGACCAGAATCGCCCGTTTGCAACCGTTGGCTTTCAGGGCCTTGCGAATGCCACGGAAGATATCGGTCAGCGCCGCTTCTTCACTCACTGCCATGCGCAACGGGTGATCGAGTTTGATCCCGGTGAATTCCAGGGCTGCTGCTTCGATGTTGGCGCCTTCGAATGGCTCGACCCGGAAGAAGTAGGTGTGATCGGGGTACACGAACCCTTTTTCATCCATGGCGATAGTGGTTGCAGCAATTTCCAGCAGGGCGTCGGTGGCCGAGTTGAAGCCACCGGTTTCTACGTCGACGACAACCGGCAGGTAACCACGGAATCTGGCAGCCATTGGATGACGAGGACCACCTCCACCGCCTTGACCGTCCTGTTCGTCGTCGAAATGGTCTTCACTCACGCGTGTTCCTCCAGCAGGCGCCAGCGCAGTTTTTCACCGGCGCGCAGCGGGATAACGGTCAGCTCGCCAAATGGCAGGCTGGTTGGGGCGGTCCACTCTTCGCGGACCAGGGTGATGCGATCGGTGTTCGCCGGCAGACCGTAGAAACGCGGGCCATTGAGGCTGGCGAAGGCTTCGAGCTTGTCCAGCGCATTACGCTGTTCGAAGGCTTCGGCATACATCTCGATCGCGGCATAAGCGGTGTAGCAACCGGCACAGCCGCAAGCCGCTTCTTTGGCGTGCTGGGCATGGGGGGCCGAGTCGGTGCCGAGGAAGAACTTGTCGCTGCCGCTGGTGGCGGCGTCGAGCAGGGCTTCCTGGTGGGTATTGCGCTTGAGGATCGGCAGGCAATAGAAGTGCGGCCGAATCCCACCCACCAGCATGTGGTTGCGGTTGTACAGCAGGTGATGCGCGGTGATGGTGGCGCCAACGTTGGCCGAAGCCGCGTTGACGAACTGCACGGCATCGGCGGTGGTGATGTGTTCGAACACCACTTTGAGCGTTGGGAAACGCTCGACCACGCGACGCATGTGCTCATCGATGAAGATTTTTTCCCGATCGAAAACGTCGATATCGCCACGGGTGACTTCACCGTGAACCAGCAAGGGCATCCCGACTTCGGCCATGGCCTCCAGTGCAGGGAAAATCTTGTCGATGCTGGTGACGCCAGAGTCCGAATTGGTGGTCGCGCCTGCCGGGTACAGCTTGGCGGCGTGAATGAAACCGCTGGCCTTGGCCTCACGAATTTCTTCGGGCTGGGTGCGGTCGGTCAGGTACAGAACCATCAGCGGTTCGAAACGGCTGCCGGCCGGACGTGCGGCGAGAATCCGCTGGCGATAGCCATCGGCTTCAGCAGCGTTGCGCACCGGAGGTACCAGGTTGGGCATGATGATGGCGCGACCAAAGGTGCGCGCGACATCCGCGACGGTATTGGTCAACACGGCACCATCGCGAAGATGAATGTGCCAGTCGTCGGGACGCAGCAGGGTCAGGCGGTCGGACATGAGGGAATTCCAGGCGGGTCAAACTCAGGGGAATGCTACCGGAAAAGACTCTTCCAGGCACTCGCTATCAAGTTTTACGACAAGCTTCCGATACCCAACAGGCAGGCCGTGAATATGTGTGTCTGTCTTTTTGTCGTAGAAGCCAGTGGAGCCTCCCGTGCGCCAGCGTTATTTAGCCTTGCTCAGTGTGTTTGCCAGCCTTCCCGCGATGGCGCTCACTTTCCAGACTCGCCTGGAGAGCATCGAGTGGACGGTCGAAGGCGACAAGTTCGAATGCCGCCTGACTCAACCGATCACCGATTTCGGTTCGGGTGAGTTTGTGCGGCGCGCCGGAGAGCAGGCGACATTTCGACTGAAGGCCTACAACTCAATGATCGGTGGGGGTTCCGCCACCTTGCTGGCGGCGGCTGCGCCATGGCAGCCGGGGCGTGGCGACATTAACCTGGGCTCGGTGAGAATCGGTAGTGGCAACGTGCTGTTCAACAGTTCGCAAGTGCAGGCCGGGCGCCTGATCAGCGGGCTGATGGAGGGGCGCAGCCCGGTCGTACGACACTCATCGGGCGACGGTCGGGTGTCTGAAGTGCGTCTGCTGCCGGTCAAGTTCAGCAAGGCCTATGGTGACTATCAGGGTTGCGTCGCCAAGCTGTTGCCACAGAATTTCGAGCAAGTGAAGCAATCCGAGGTCGGCTTTCCGGGGGAGGGTATCGATCTCGATGCCAGGGCCAAGGCCCAGTTGCAGGTCATGCTGGAGTTCATGAAGGCCGATCCGACGGTCAACCACATTGAACTCGATGGCCATTCCGACAATAGCGGTAACCGGCTGACCAACCGTGAACTGTCACGACGCCGGGCGCTGGCGGTGATGGATTTCTTCAAGGCCAATGGTGTGCAGGAATCGCAGATCACCCTGCGTTTTCACGGTGAGCGCTATCCGCTGGCGCCCAACAACAATGCCGCCAACCGGGCGAAGAACCGCCGGGTTGCCGTACGTCTCGAGCGGGTCGCACCGACCGAGAAACCTGCGCCTCAAGCCACCGCCGCCGCGAGCAGCGCGACGACCTCCTGAACCTGCTGAATTCGTCGCTCGCTCGACATAATCTGTCGCTTCGTCGTCATAAGCTGTCGCGCCTCTGTAAATTATCCTGCATGAGCGGTAGACTTGACAGCTTTCCGTAGAACCCCGTGGAGTGATGGCATGGCGGACGTAAACAAGGTCGTTCTGGCGTATTCCGGCGGCCTGGACACTTCGGTGATCCTCAAGTGGCTGCAGGATACATATAACTGTGAAGTAGTGACCTTCACCGCTGACCTGGGTCAGGGCGAAGAGGTCGAACCGGCCCGCGCCAAGGCACAGGCCATGGGCGTAAAAGAAATCTATATCGACGATCTGCGCGAAGAATTCGTGCGTGATTTCGTGTTCCCGATGTTCCGCGCCAACACCGTTTACGAAGGCGAGTACCTGCTGGGTACTTCCATCGCTCGTCCGTTGATCGCCAAACGCCTGATCGAAATCGCCAACGAAACCGGTGCTGACGCCATTTCCCACGGCGCGACCGGCAAAGGCAACGACCAGGTTCGTTTCGAACTGGGCGCCTACGCCTTGAAGCCAGGCGTGAAAGTGATCGCTCCATGGCGCGAATGGGACCTGCTGTCCCGTGAGAAGCTGATGGACTACGCCGAGAAGCACGCGATTCCGATCGAGCGTCACGGCAAGAAAAAATCCCCATACTCGATGGATGCCAACCTGCTGCACATCTCCTATGAGGGCGGCGTGCTGGAAGACACCTGGACCGAGCACGAAGAAGACATGTGGCGCTGGACCGTCTCCCCGGAGAAAGCTCCCGACAAACCGCAGTACCTGGAACTGACCTACCGCAACGGCGACATCGTTGCACTGGACGGTGTCGAAATGACCCCGGCCACCGTGCTGGCGACTTTGAACCGTATCGGTGGCGAACATGGTATCGGCCGTCTGGACATCGTCGAAAACCGCTATGTGGGCATGAAGTCCCGTGGCTGCTACGAGACGCCTGGCGGCACCATCATGCTGCGCGCTCACCGTGCGATCGAATCGATCACCCTGGACCGCGAAGTGGCTCACCTCAAAGACGAGCTGATGCCTAAATACGCCAGTCTGATCTACACCGGCTACTGGTGGAGCCCAGAGCGTCTGATGCTGCAACAGATGATCGATGCTTCCCAGGCCCACGTGAACGGCGTAGTGCGCCTGAAACTGTACAAGGGCAACGTGATCGTCACCGGACGCAAGTCCGACGAGTCGTTGTTCGACGCCAACATCGCGACCTTCGAGGAAGATGGCGGCGCCTACAACCAGGCCGATGCGGCGGGCTTCATCAAGCTCAACGCCTTGCGCATGCGTATCGCGGCGAACAAAGGCCGCAAGCTGTTCTGAGACCTTTGATGCGGTAATGGAACTGTGGCCTTGTCGATGACAAGGCCACAGTTCTGAAAAAGGGCTGCTGCATATTACGTTTCGCTTTCTGCTGGTTTCTTCCAACCGTTCCTTTTGCTGCCTGCCTTTGATCTCACTTCAAGGGCTGCCTTGCTCTGTGCGACGGGTCAAAACCTAGCCCATGATCGTCACGCCATGTGAGCTCAAATTGTAAGAAACACAGAACGTTGCGTTGCTGCGTTTCTTTAGTTGTTTCCAGTGTTTGAGCGCACTGTCCTTCAGCACTACCTCCGAATCGGCACACGTGAGAAATACGATCACGTGTGCAGGATTATCCGGAGCGTGCTGGATACTCTCCATCAGGGCGCTGAACCCCATTTTTTTGGTTATCCAGCGTGCATCAATGATGTGCAGATCCTTTAGCGGCGCGGGCAGCTGCACATGGTGTTGGACCGAGCGTTCAGGCGACACACTGGAAGTGCTGTTTCCAGAGTGATCAGCGTTGTCCATGACTTTTATAAAATGCTTTCCCTTCTCGAAATCGGAGGGCGCGTAAAGCGATCGATAATTGAAGTTAAGTGTGGCGAAGAAAAGAAAAAGCAAATAAAAGGGAAAGCTGATCAGAAACCAGATGTAGAGTTCTCTCTCCTTGTGGTCAAGAAAGGGCAGCGATACAGCAGCTGATGTTTCGGACAGTGCTGCAAATATTGCAATGATTGTCATGGGGTTGGTGATTCTTTTTTTGAGTTTTGTCATGTTTTTTACTCATTAGGTATTATCTTTTTCTCTGTTGGTTTATAGGGTGTGTTTTGGTGGTGATGCATGTATGAGTGTGTTTTTTTGTATTTGTTATTTTAAGTTTCTTTTTGTTGTGTGGTTGAGGTTGATATAGTAACTGTATTGTTCTGGGTCTGGGTATGGCTGTTTATTTGTTTTAAAGTTGTGTGGGTTTGTTTGAGTTGTGAAGTGTTGCTGTATGTAAGTTTTTTCGAGTGGTTCGGGCCGGGTTATGTAAGATTCTGCAAGATACTCGTTACCTTTAAGGATAGCTTAATAGTCGCGGTCTGTCGGACCAAGGGCGTTGAACCCTGTTTTTTTGGGGGGTGAATTGTTACAAAGACATTGTCGAAGCGTTTAGCAGTGTTCGGCCAATAAAATCCCTGGCTTATCATGCGCAATGATTTCTTGTAGGAATAATCCGTGTTGTTTGTAGGTAATGTCTCTCGGTGCGAGTGGTCGAGGGGGACGGCATGCCATGGGTGAAACGACTAGGCTATGGTGCGGGCTCTAAAAATTCGAACAGCGAAAATTGGAATTGCCCATGAATAAAGTGCTGATCGTGGATGATCACCCCGTCATTCGTCTTGCGGTACGTATGCTAATGGAGCGTCATGGCTACGAAGTCATTGCAGAAACAGACAATGGCGTGGATGCATTGCAACTTGCTCGTGAACTTATGCCGGATATCGTTATCCTGGATATTGGAATACCGAAGCTGGATGGGTTGGAAGTTATCGCGCGCCTGACCTCGGCGGCGATGCCTCTTAAAGTGCTGATATTGACGTCCCAGGCTCCAGGACATTTTTCCATGCGTTGTATGCAATCGGGTGCCGCCGGATATGTCTGTAAACAACAGGACCTTACTGAGTTGCTCAGTGCAATAAAGGCTGTATTGTCAGGTTATAGCTACTTTCCTAATCAGGCGCTGCATACTGTGCGCTCCAGTCTTGGGAATGCCAGTGAAGCCGATATGGTGGATCGTTTGTCCGGGCGGGAAATGATGGTCCTTCAGCAGTTGGCCCGAGGAAAGACAAACAAGGAAATCGCCGATGGGATGTTCCTCAGCAATAAAACCGTCAGTACTTACAAGACTCGCCTGTTGCTGAAGCTCAATGCTCGCTCACTGGTCGATCTTATTGAATTGGCTCAACGTAATGGCCTGGTATGAGTATGCCAGCGTTTGACGAGGGGCGATGAGCGGGCGTTTGTCGGGGATGGGCACTTAGTAAAAAGCCTCCGTTTCGGGAGGCTTTTAGGTGTCATAGGTCAAAATCGTAATCGGCCAATTGCTTTTGCAGTCGGCGCTCCTCCAGCAGATTGTCGATGGTGCGGCGTTTGCTCAGGTTGGTCTTCGCTACTTCCACCACCGGTTCTGCGTCATCGGCCTCAACGGCGGTGAAGTCGTCTTCTACGTCCAATTGCTCTTTGCCAGTGCTCATAAGGTTAACTCCAGGCTAAGACTGCCTTTGGCGCTCCTTATATCGACAATTTCCCGGCGGGTAAAAAAGATTTTTTCAATCGGCTAATCAAGAAAACTAATAGAGCCTCAATCGTCCGAGGTCTTTTGCTTGTATTCGCATAAGTCCTCGATCCGGCAGCTGCCACAACGCGGCTTGCGGGCCAGGCAAACGTAGCGTCCGTGGAGAATCAGCCAGTGATGGGCGTCGAGCAGATACTCCTTCGGCACGAATTTCATCAGTTTCTGCTCCACCTCGACCACATTCTTGCCCGGAGCAATGCCGGTACGGTTGCTGACCCGGAAAATGTGGGTGTCCACGGCCATGGTCAGCTGACGAAAGGCGGTATTGAGCACCACATTGGCGGTCTTGCGGCCGACGCCGGGCAACGCTTCCAGCGCTTCGCGGGTCTGCGGTACTTCACCGCCATGGCGCTCTACCAGCAAGCGACAGGTTTCGATCACGTTTTTTGCTTTGCTGTTATACAGGCCGATGGTCTTGATGTACTCCGATAATCCTTCAACGCCCAAGGCATAAATCGCCGCTGGCGTATTGGCCACCGGAAACAGTTTGGCGGTGGCCTTGTTGACGCCGACATCGGTCGATTGCGCCGAGAGAATAACGGCAATCAGCAGTTCGAACGGCGAGGAATAGGCCAGCTCGGTCTTCGGTTCAGGATTGTCTTCGTGAAACCTGCGGAAAATTTCCAGACGTTTTGCGGCATTCATGGGCGATGCGTTTCCT
Organism: Pseudomonas sp. GW821-FHT01E10; assembly: GCF_059422365.1. Lineage (NCBI taxonomy): Bacteria > Pseudomonadati > Pseudomonadota > Gammaproteobacteria > Pseudomonadales > Pseudomonadaceae > Pseudomonas > Pseudomonas sp. GW821-FHT01E10. Next base: position 97,522 of record NZ_JBWKWT010000014.1, on the reverse strand, counting down.
CGAAGGAGGTCAATGTGGGGGAGGGGCGGGTCCAGGCCTGACGTGCGGCGATCAGCAGCCCCAGCAGAATAAACCCACCGGGGGCCAGCGTGGCCAAGCGCAGGCCACCGTCAGCGGTGAGCACCCAACCTTGCCAGTCCGGTTGCATGGCAGCGGTCAGCCAGGGCAGATGGCTACCCAGTGTCCCGTTGCCGATAAGCTCGCGCAGCAGGCCCAGGCCAATCATCAAGGCGCCGAACAGGCCGCACAGGCGCAGGCGGTCACGCGTTGTGCCCTGGAAAAAACCGTTATGTTCCAGCACCACGCATTGCAAGGCGATCAATCCGGTATAGAACCCCAGATGCTGGTGCCATTGAAGCGACCAGGCTTGCATGGCGAGTTCCACACAACTGGTCAGTGTGGCAGCCAGCAGGAGGCAGGCCAGTAAATGGGTTGCCGGAATCAGTCGTGAGCGCAAGATACCCATGCTCACGTCATAAACACTGAGCACCAGAGCGAACATCAGCCACAGGCCTAGAGCCGTTACCAACGAATCAGTGACGCCGATCAGAGGCGCAAGCATCAGCGAGTTCTGCAGGGTTGATGACTTATTCATGGGCGCTGCTCCCGATCAGCGGTTGCCGGTGTTCATCGAAGTAACGCAATGCATCGTGGGTGGCATTGATCACCGCTCTTGAGGTGATGGTCGCGCCTGCGATCTGATCGAATTGCCCTCGGTCCTTTTTCAAGGCCCAGCCAGTGTCGCTTGGTTCGCCTAGAGACTTGCCGGTAAACACTTGCAGCCAGGCATTGGGCCAGTCGGCGAGCTTGCCGCCCAGCCCCGGGGTTTCCGATTGCTTGAGGGTTTTGACCCCCAGCAACGTGCCATGGGGGTCGATGGCGATCAGCAAATCGATGGCGCCGGCGTAGCCCAGTGTCTGGCTGCGCAGCAACACGGCGCTCGGTTGGCCGGCCTTGGACGCCAGATAGCCATTCAGCAGCGTGCTGTTGGGCAGGCGTGTTTTTTCGACGTTGAGGGGGTGTTCCAGTGGCTGATTGTCGTAGCTGTCGGGCGCTAGCAGATCCAGCAAATTGCGGCTGTCGATCAGGCGTTGTTCGGCGGCAATGCGTGCGGCGCTGGTGTACTGCGCGAGGTAAGTCGCGCCTGTCCCCAGGCCTGCCAGTAATACCAGGGTCACAACGCTTGTCGCTCGGTTCATGGGCTGACCTGCGCTTGTCTGGAGGCAGCAAACCGCTCCAGCGCCGGTACACAGAGGTTCATCAGCAGGACGGCAAAAGCCACCCCGTCGGGATAGCCGCCCCACGTGCGAATCAAGTAAGTCAGCAGCCCCACTCCGGCGCCGAACAGCAACCGGGCCGTGGGGTTTTTCGCGCCGGATACCGGTTCCGTCACGATGAAGAAGGCACCCAGCATGCTCGCGCCAGTGAGCAGATGGAAGAGTGGCGAGCCATGGGAATCGGAGCCCGAACCGTTCCAGCACAACAGGCTGATGACGAACAGGCTGGCGAGCATGCCGACCGGCGCATGCCAGCTGAACACCCGCCGTTGCAGCAGAAACGCGCCGCCGGCCAGGAAGGCCAGGTTGACCCATTCCACGCCCCGGCCGCCGAAATGGCCGAATGCCGGGTTGCCGGCAAACAGTTCGTCCATGGTCAGGCTTTTGTTGATTCGCAGGCTGTCCAGCGCGGTGGCCTGGGCCCACGCGTCTGGTGTCTGGCCGAGGTTGAAGCCGAACACTTGTTGCAGGCCAGCGAGGAAGTCCATGCCGTGGGACGACGGCCAATGGGTCATTTGCTGAGGAAACGTCACTGAAGCCAGGGCGAAACCGAGCATCGCCGGGTTGAACGGATTCCTGCCGACGCCGCCATACAGGTGCTTGCCGAAAAAAAGTCCGAATGCCGCTGCGCTGACCGTCAGCCACCACGGGCAATAAGGCGGCAAGGCCAGGGCCAACAGGGTCGCGCTGACCAGCGCACTGCCATCGCTCACTGTCGGTTTTACAGGTTGCTTGCGCAGCTGTAACACCGCTGCTTCAACGGCCAGTGCGGTAGCTGCCGTCAGAATCAGGTTGATCAACACGCCCCAACCGTACAGCCAGAACAACATCAGCATTCCCGGCAGGGTGGCCAGCAACACCAGCTTCATGGCCTGCTGAAGGCGTTCATCCACCGATTCAAGGGGCGGCATAGGCATCCACCTGCCGCTCGGCTTCGCTGAGCGCATGTTGCAATGCTGTGATCTGTTCGGCCGGCGCTTCGTTTGTTTGAGCCTTCTTGAGTTCGGCGCGGCGCATGGCCAACTGGATCTTCGCCCGTTTCAGCTCGGCATCGTTTGTCGGAACAGGTGGAGTAGCTACCACCGGTGCACTGCTTTCCAGCAGCGACAGCGCCTGTTCGGCAGCTTCGAACTGCTGTTGCAGCACGATCAGTTGCGATTGCTGTTCGAAGGTCGGTGGATGCCCGAAGGCCTTGAGCGATTTATTCAGCTGCGCCCGACTCATCGCCAGATCGACCTTGGCCTTTTTCAGCGCCGCATCGGCATTGGCGGCCTTCTGCGCCCGTACGCGCTCGAGCGCGGCCTGAACCGGGTCGAGCGTCACTTCACTGTGCTGCACGGCGCGTTGGGCGCGGGCCTGACGTTCGGCGAGTTTCTGTTCCTCTTCGCGATGTAGGCGGGCATTGCGCTGTTCGAAGCGACGTCGCGCGCGGTTGCGCTTGGCGGCCCGGGCCTGTTGCTCCTCTAGGCTGAACGCCAGCCCACCGACAATCGGCAGCGTGGCCAGCGGTAGCGGATGCATCTCGATGCAATCCACCGGGCAGGGCGCCACGCAGAGGTCGCAACCGGTGCATTCGTCGACGATGACCGTGTGCATGAATTTCGCCGCGCCGACAATCGCGTCGACCGGGCAGGCCTGAATGCATTTGGTGCAGCCGATGCATTCGGCTTCGCGGATGTACGCGATTTGCGCCGGTGCCGAACCGCGACTGACGTCCAGTTCCAGCACCGGCACTTTCAGCAGCTCGGCGAGGGCCGCGATGGTTTCGCTGCCGCCCGGTGGGCACTTGTTGATCGGCTCGCCGCTGGCGATGCCTTCGGCGTACGGTTTGCATCCGGGGTGGCCACACTTGCCGCATTGGGTCTGCGGCAAGAGGGCATCGATGCGTTGAATCAGACTCATGTTTTGATCAGCCCGCTGAATCCGAGAAAAACCACTGTGATCAATCCGGCGCCGATCAATTCGATCGGCAGGCCGCGAAAGGGCAGGGGGACATCGTTATCGAGTGTGCGTTGGCGCAAGTCGCTGAACAGGCTCAGCACCAGCCAGAAACCCAGCCCGGCACCTAGGCTCAAGGCTATGGCGTGGAAAAGTCCCTTGTCGTCCTGGGCGTTGAGCAAGGTCAGCCCAAGCACGCCGGCATTGCCCAGCAGCAGGGGCCAGAGACCCTCGAATGAAAGCTTGGCGAATAACCGTGGAAGCAGTTTCAGCAGCGGGCCGATCAGCAGAACGCTCAGCGGCAGGAATACGAACAGTTGCAGCGACGTCAGCCCCAGCGGCACCAGCAGCCAGTGGTAGAGCGCATGGCCGAGCGTGCCGACGATCAGCATCAGGCACGTCGTCGCGATGCCCAATGCATGCACTTGTCGCCGCTCGCTGCCCAGCACCGGATCGACGCCCAGCGGCCAGTGCAACACGAGGTTGTTGATCAGGGCAGCGCTGATAAGCGTAAGAAGCAGTTCGGTCATGATCGTGCCGGTAAGAACAGGGCTTTCTTAAGGGGCTCTCTAAAAAGAGATTAGGCATTATCCGGCAAGGAAGGAGGGTGGGCCAGATATGAAAATCCCACAGTCGCGCCGGGCACGACTGTGGGATCGGTTTAGCGCAGGACTTTACTTGATGCGCTGACCTGGCTTGGCGCCACTGTCGGGGCTCAGCAGATAGATTTCTTCGCCACCAGGGCCGGCCGCCATCACCATGCCTTCGGAGATCCCGAATTTCATTTTGCGAGGCTTGAGGTTGGCAATCATCATGGTCAGGCGACCTTCAAGCTTGGCCGGGTCCGGGTAGGCGCTCTTGATGCCGGAGAGCACGTTGCGTTGCTCGTCACCGATGTCCAGGGTCAGGCGCAGCAGTTTGTCGGCACCTTCGACGGCTTCGGCCTTGAGGATCAGGGCGACGCGCAGGTCGACCGCGGCAAAGGTATCGAACTCGATCTCCGGCGACAGCGGATCCTTGGCCAGTTCGCCGTTGCCTTGAGGCGCGGCAGCTTCGCCGGTGTCGGTCTGGCTGGCGGTCAGGTCTTCTTTCGAGGCGTCGGTCATGGCTTGCACTTTTACCGGGTCGATGCGGGTCATCAACGGTTTGAACTCGTTCAGCTGATGGTTGCTGAGCAAGGTGGCGTGGTCGTTCCAGGTCAGCGGTGCGACGTTCAGGAACGCCTCGGCATCGGCGGCCAGCAGCGGCAGCACCGGCTTGAGGAAAATCACCAATTGGCGGAACAGGTTGATACCCAGGGCGCAAATGGCCTGGACTTCATCCTGCTTGCCTTCCTGTTTGTTCAGCGACCATGGCGCCTTGTCGGCGATCCAGGCGTTGGCTCGGTCGGCCAGGCCCATGATTTCGCGCATGGCCCGGGCGAAGTCACGCGCCTCGTAGGCTTCGGCGATGCTCGGTGCTGCGGCCAGGAACGCTTCGGTCAGCTCTGGCGCGGCGTTGCCGGCCACCAGCACGCCAGCGTTGCCTTTATTGATGAAACCGGCGCAACGGCTGGCGATGTTGACGACTTTGCCGACCAGGTCCGAGTTGACCTTCTGCACGAAGTCTTCGAGGTTCAGGTCCAGGTCATCGACGCCACGGCTCAGCTTGGCTGCGTAGTAGTAGCGCAGGTATTCCGGCGACAGGTGATCCAGATAGGTCCGGGCCTTGATGAAGGTGCCGCGGGACTTGGACATCTTCTGACCGTTGACGGTCAGGTAGCCGTGCACGTTGATGCCGGTCGGTTTACGGAAACCGGCGCCTTCGAGCATCGCTGGCCAGAACAGGGCGTGGAAGTTGACGATGTCCTTGCCGATGAAGTGGTACAGCTCGGCGGTGGAGTCCTTGCCCCAGAACGCGTCGAAATCAAGTGCAGGCGTACGGTTGCACAGGTTCTTGAAGCTGGCCATGTAGCCGATCGGCGCGTCCAGCCACACGTAGAAGTACTTGCCTGGTTCATCAGGAATTTCGAAGCCGAAGTACGGCGCATCGCGGGAGATGTCCCACTGTTGCAAGCCGGCGTCCAGCCATTCGGCGATCTTGTTGGCCACGGCCTCTTGCAAGGTGCCGCTGCGGGTCCAGGCTTGCAGCATTTCCTGGAAGTCCGGCAGCTTGAAGAAGAAGTGCTGGGAATCCTTGAGCACCGGCGTGGCGCCGGAGATTGCCGACTTCGGATCTTTGAGGTCGGTCGGCGCGTAGGTTGCACCGCATTTTTCGCAGTTGTCGCCGTACTGGTCTTCGGTGCCGCATTTCGGGCAGGTGCCCTTGATGAAGCGGTCGGCCAGGAACATTTTCTTTTCCGGGTCGAAGTACTGCGTGATCGAGCGCGTGGCGATGTGCCCGGCGTCGCGCAGCTTCAGGTAGATCTGGCTCGACAGCTCACGGTTTTCTTCGGCGTGAGTGGAGTGGAAGTTGTCGAAGTCCACCAGGAACTCGGCAAAGTCGGCGCTGTGTTCAGCCTGGACGTTGGCGATCAGTTGTTCCGGGGTGATGCCTTCCTTTTCCGCGCGCAGCATGATGGCCGAACCGTGGGCGTCGTCGGCGCAGACATAAATGCATTGGTTACCGCGATGCTTCTGGAAGCGCACCCACATATCGGTCTGGATGTATTCCAGCATATGGCCGAGGTGGATCGAACCATTGGCATAGGGCAGGGCGCTGGTGACGAGGATCTTGCGTGGCTCGGACATGGGGCTCGGCTACTTGATGAAACGGAGGTCGGCCACTATAAAGCGCCGGCGCATATTTTTCACCCCCACGGCCAGCTTCCACGGACCTTTGTACCCGCCGGTCATAAGATATTTGTCATATTCTGAAAGCATCCCGTCCAGGCGACAGAACGGTTAGGATACCCGCCTGATTTTCCAGTCTTGCTATCGGAGTTGCCCATGAGCGCCGTCAATCGCGCAGCGGTGGAAGCCGTCCTTCGCCAATACACCGACCCTTATCTGAACCAGGACCCGGTCAGCGCCGGGTGCGTGCGCAGCATCGATATTCAGGGCGATCGCGTCAGCGTCCAGCTGGAACTGGGTTACGCCGCCGGTCTGTTCAAGAGTGGCTGGGCGCAGTTGTTGCAGATGGCCATCGAGGGCCTGGATGGCGTGGTCACTGCCCGTGTCGAGATCACCAGCGTGATTGCCGCGCACAAGGCCCAGGCACAGATTCCGGGGTTGGCCAACGTCAAAAACGTGGTGGCCGTGGCGTCTGGAAAGGGAGGCGTGGGCAAATCCACCACGGCCGCCAACCTGGCGCTGGCGTTGGCTCGGGAAGGTGCCAAAGTGGGGATTCTCGACGCGGACATCTACGGTCCGAGCCAGGGCATCATGTTCGGCATCCCTGAAGGCACCCGTCCTCAGGTCAAGGATCAGAAATGGTTCATTCCGATCGAGTCCCATGGCGTCGAAGTGATGTCCATGGCCTTCCTGACCGACGACAACACGCCGATGGTCTGGCGTGGGCCGATGGTGTCCGGCGCCTTGTTGCAACTGGTCACGCAAACGGCCTGGGGCGACCTGGATTACCTGGTCATCGACATGCCTCCAGGCACCGGCGACATCCAGTTGACCCTGGCGCAAAAAGTCCCGGTGGCCGGTGCGGTGATCGTGACCACCCCGCAGGATCTGGCATTGCTGGATGCGCGCAAGGGCGTGGAAATGTTCCGCAAGGTCAACATCCCGGTGCTGGGCGTGGTCGAAAACATGGCCGTGCACATCTGCTCCAACTGCGGGCATGCCGAGCATTTGTTCGGTGAGGGCGGGGGTGTGAAGCTGGCCAACCAGTATGGCGTCGAACTGTTGGCTTCGTTGCCGCTGTCGATGCTGATTCGCGAACAGGCCGATGGCGGCAAGCCAACGGTGATCGCCGAGCCTGACAGCCAGATTGCGATGGTTTACCAGGAACTGGCCCGCCATGTCGGCGCGCGGATCGTGTTGCAGGAAGCTGCGACGCCGGCGATGCCGAACATCACCGTCAGCGACGATTAAATCGCTGAAAAGAGATCGCAGCCTCGCTTCGCTCGACACGAGGTTGCGATCTTTTGATATTGCTTTAGATACGCAACCCGCCATCCAGCTCCAGAATCCGACCGGTGTAGTAGTCATTCTCGAAAATGTAGGCCGCCGACTGGGCGATCTCTTCGGGTTTGCCCATGCGCTTGAGCGGAATCCCGGAAGTCATTTTTTCCAGCGCTTCAGGTTTCATGCTCAGGGTCATTTCAGTTTCGATGAAGCCCGGCGCAATGCCCGCCACGCGAATCCCGTAGCGCGCCAGTTCCTTGGCCCAGGTCACGGTCGCCGCAGCGACACCGGCCTTGGCGGCGGAGTAGTTGGTCTGGCCGATATTGCCGGCGCGTGAGATCGACGAGATATTGATGATCGCGCCGCTGTTGTTCAGCTCGACCATTTTTGCCGCGACTTCACGGGTGCACAGGAACACGCCGGTCAGATTGACGTCGATCACCGCTTGCCATTGGGCCAGGCTCATCTTGGTCATTTCGCCATCCTTGACCTTCAGCAATAGGCCGTCACGCAAAATGCCGGCGTTGTTGATCAGGCCATGGATCGCGCCGAAATCGTCGGCCACCTGGCTGACCATGTGGGTCACTTGCTCTTCATCGGCGACGTTGCACAAGTAGGCACGGGCCTCGACACCCTTGGCCTTGCAAGCGGCGACGGCGGCGGCGAGTTTTTCCTGGTTCAGGTCCACCAGGGCCAGCTTGGCGCCACGACCTGCAAGATACTCGGCCATGGAGCGGCCTAAACCCTGGCAACCGCCGGTGATAATGATTACTTTGTCAGTGAGTTGCATTCGCATAGCCCCATAGCCGATCGGAGTGTTTCTCCTTCTAGAGGGCCTCTCGATCTGAGCCTGATGTGGCCTGGCTGCACATGAGAACTGCCCCTGTGGCGTACTGGAACTTTCACCCAGACGCCTGTCCGTTTTTTCGACGGAATCTATATAAGGAGTCATAAATTGAGCGTTGTAGTGGCTAAGCATGCCCGAGAATTGCTTCTCAAGGAATACCGTGGAGTGCTCTCGACGCACTCCAAAGCGATGCCCGGTTTCCCGTTTGGCTCCGTGGTTCCGTACTGTCTGGACGAACAGGGCCGGCCGCTGATCCTTATCAGCCGCATCGCACAGCACACTCACAACCTGCTGAAGGATCCGAAATGTTCGCTGCTGGTGGGTGAACGCGAGGCCGAAGACGTGCAAGCCGTTGGTCGGCTGACCTACCTGGCCGAAGGGGAAAAACTCGAGGACACCGCAGCCATCGAAGCGGCAGCCGAGCGTTACTACCGCTATTTCCCGGATTCGCAGAACTATCACAAGGCCCACGATTTCGATTTCTGGGTGCTCAAACCGGTACGCCACCGTTACATCGGCGGCTTCGGCGCGATTCACTGGGTCGACCAACTGACCCTCGCCAACCCGTTCGCCGGCAAGGCCGAAGTGAGCATGGTCGAGCACATGAATGCCGATCACGCCAAAGCCATCGCCCACTATGTCGACTTGGCGGGCCTGCCGAAAACCGTGCCGGCGCAATTGGTCGGCATCGACAGCGAAGGCATGCACTTGCGCATCGGCCAGGGGCTCTACTGGCTGCCGTTTCAAGCGCCTTGTAATACGCCGACACAAGTCCGGGAAGCCTTGGTTTTCCTGGCTCACGCCGAACATTGGCCGAAAAATCAAGTGGCCGATGCTTGAATTCACGAAACGGCGACGTCATCTAAGGAACACTGGCAAGGCTTACTTGCGTTGAGGAACCATTTGATGCGCCCTTTTTTGTTGCTCTTTGTACTGTTTCCGGTGTTGGAGCTGTTCGTATTCGTCAAGGTCAGCGCAGCGATCGGGTTTTTCCCGGCCCTGCTGCTGATCATTCTCGGCTCGATGCTCGGCGTGTTCGTGCTGCGTATCGCCGGTCTGGCTACTGCGCTGCGCGCTCGTGAAAGCCTGAGCCGCGGCGAGTTGCCGGCCCAGACCATGCTCGAAGGCCTGATGCTGGCCCTGGCGGGTGGTCTGTTGATTCTGCCGGGCTTCGTCACCGACGTGCTGGGTCTGATTATGTTGCTGCCGATCTCTCGTCGACTGCTGGCCAATAAAATGCGCCAGCGCGCCGAGGAACAAGCGATGCGCCAGCGTGCGTTTGCCGATGACCTTCAGCCGCGGGGCGGTCCTGCTCCACGTCAGCCGTTGGGCCGTGAGCCTAACGTGATCGAAGGCGAGTTCGAACACCGCGACTCCAAGTAACATGTCCATCGACACGGCACCTTTGGGTGCCGTGTTCATTTTCAGGGTATCGACGTAAAAATTTCGCTCTCGGCCCTTGAAATAGGCTCGCGCGCCCTTATGTAACGGTCACCGCAAGGTTTCTGGCAATTGCGCCAGACAGACTTCCGCGGTTCGCTCGACGAACCGCACCCGGCGCCGCCGGATTTGTTAAACCCGCCGGGACTACACCGGCCGATGAAAACCACAATTAGGAGAGATCGACAATGAAGCTTCGTCCTCTGCATGACCGCGTCGTTATCCGTCGCAGCGAAGAAGAAAAGAAAACCGCTGGCGGTATCGTCCTGCCAGGTTCGGCTGCTGAGAAGCCAAACCAGGGTGAAGTCCTAGCTGTAGGCCCAGGCAAAGTGCTGGACAACGGCGAAGTGCGTGCACTGTCCGTGAAAGTGGGTGACAAGGTGGTGTTCGGCCCGTACTCCGGCAGCAACACTGTGAAAGTCGATGGCGAAGACCTGGTGATCATGGCTGAGAACGAGATTCTCGCTGTTGTCGAAGGCTGATTCCCCGCTCATTTTCCCGCTACTACAAAGTATTTAAGGAATATCGATCATGGCTGCTAAAGAAGTTAAATTCGGCGACTCCGCCCGCAAGAAAATGCTCACCGGTGTCAACGTTCTGGCTGACGCAGTAAAAGCGACCCTGGGCCCGAAAGGCCGTAACGTGATCATCGAGAAGAGCTTCGGCGCTCCGACCATCACCAAGGACGGCGTTTCCGTAGCCAAAGAAATCGAACTCGAAGACCGCTTCGAAAACATGGGCGCGCAGCTGGTCAAAGACGTTGCCTCCCGTGCCAACGATGACGCAGGCGACGGTACCACCACCGCTACCGTTCTGGCTCAGTCGATCGTCAACGAAGGCCTGAAAGCCGTCGCTGCCGGCATGAACCCGATGGACCTGAAGCGCGGTATCGACAAAGCGACCATCGCGATCGTCAAGGAACTGAAAGCCCTGTCCAAGCCTTGCGCTGACACCAAGGCAATCGCTCAGGTAGGTACCATCTCGGCCAACTCCGACAACTCCATCGGCGACATCATTGCCGAAGCCATGGAAAAAGTCGGTAAAGAAGGCGTGATCACCGTTGAAGAAGGCTCGGGCCTGGAAAACGAACTGTCGGTTGTTGAAGGCATGCAGTTCGACCGTGGCTACCTGTCCCCGTACTTCGTCAACAAGCCAGAGACCATGACTGCCGAGCTGGACGGTCCGCTGATCCTGCTGGTCGACAAAAAGATCTCGAACATCCGCGAAATGCTGCCAGTACTGGAAGCCGTTGCCAAAGCCGGCCGTCCACTGCTGATCGTGGCCGAAGACGTTGAAGGCGAAGCCCTGGCGACTCTGGTTGTGAACAACATGCGTGGCATCGTTAAAGTCGCAGCCGTCAAGGCTCCAGGCTTCGGCGACCGTCGCAAGGCCATGCTGCAGGACATCGCTGTTCTGACCGGCGGTACCGTGATCTCCGAAGAGATCGGTCTGAGCCTGGAAAGCACTACCCTGGAACACCTGGGTAATGCCAAGCGCGTTATCCTGTCCAAAGAAAACACCACCGTGATCGACGGCGCCGGCGTTGAGGCTGATATCCAGGCTCGCGTGACCCAGATCCGTCAACAAGTGGCCGACACTTCGTCCGACTACGACCGTGAAAAACTGCAAGAGCGCCTGGCCAAACTGTCCGGCGGCGTTGCAGTGATCAAGGTCGGCGCTGGTTCCGAAGTTGAAATGAAAGAGAAGAAAGCCCGCGTTGAAGACGCCCTGCACGCTACCCGTGCAGCCGTTGAAGAAGGCGTGGTACCTGGCGGCGGCGTGGCACTGATCCGTGCCCTGCAAGCCATCAGCGAACTGAAAGGCGACAACGCCGATCAGGACGTCGGTATCGCTGTTCTGCGTCGTGCGGTTGAAGCGCCACTGCGTCAGATCGTTGCCAACTCCGGCGACGAGCCAAGCGTGGTTGTCGACAAGGTCAAGCAAGGCGCGGGTAACTTCGGTTACAACGCTGCCACCAGCGAATACGGCGACATGATCGAAATGGGCATCCTGGACCCAACCAAGGTGACCCGTTCGGCTCTGCAAGCTGCATCCTCGATTGGCGGTCTGATCCTGACCACCGAGGCCGCTGTTGCCGAAGCACCGAAGAAAGACGGTGCAGCTGGCGGCGGTATGCCAGACATGGGCGGTATGGGTGGCATGGGCGGCATGATGTAAGCCAGCCTTACCCCTATAAAAAAGCCCCGCCTGCGTCGAGCAGGCGGGGCTTTTTATTGCCTTCATTTTGGTAGGTCCGCAGATCGCGTCGCGGCCATCCATCGCGGGCAAGCCACGATCCCACAGTGGATTGCGTAAACCTGTGGGAGCAGGGCTTGCCCGCAATGGCGTCGGTTCAGGCGCTGACCGGTTTTGCCTCGTTCGCCTGTTCAGTCTTGGAGGCCGGCCGGTACAGGATGTTGTAGTACGCACCCAGGCAAAACAGCCAGCAGAAAATCGCCGTCCACACGTTGTGCGAGAAGAAGTGCGCGCCCTGCATCATCCGGCCGATGGAAAACACGGAGCCCAACGTGAAAGCGAAGATAAACGCATAGCGTGCCAGCCGTGGGCGTCGGTCACGCAACACAAAGAACAACGCAAACAGGGTGAAACCGGTCGCCGCATGACCACCGGGCCAGCAGCGGCCTGGCTTGTCGGTATGCGGGCGAGGACTCAGCAGTTCGCTGTAGGTTTCGTGCCCGCCGAATTGTTCCAGGCTCCATGGGCATTGCACCGCCGTTGCCGCTTTGAGCGGAGTGACAAAGGAGGTTGACAGCGCCAGAGACAACACCAGGCAACCCATTTCACGTTTGAACGGTTTGAGCCTTTCAATGAAAAAGGAACTGACAAAGCCGAGGATAGAGAACACCGAAAAGGCAATGACCACTTGCTTGGCCCGGTCATGCAGGATGTTTTCCAGGAAATAACTGTGGCGCCCGATGAACGCACCGGCGACCGGATCATAGAACAGCTTGGCAAGGTCCATGTCCAGGGACGTCAACTCGAGCAGCATCAGGGTGATCGCCGCAATGGCGGGCACCCCCAGGCACAGCCAGAAATTGAGCGGGCGGGAGACGGGACGGACAGCGGTTGATGACATGGTGGATCCTGATGAATGGAAAAACCCCGGGGCATCAGCCCGGGGCCATTCGATTAACGTTCGCTGACTTGGCGGATGCCCTCCGTGGGCGCTTTCCAGCCGAGCAGCTGTTGCTTGAAGCCATGACTGGCAGTTTGGTAGTAAGTGATTGCGCGGGTGATCAACGGATCACCTGTGGTTGCCTGTGATTCGCGACTGTCGGTCAGTGCATCGTCGTGGCGACGCAGACCCTCACGCGGGCTCAGGATCGCTAAATCCTTACCATCGAACAAGCCCAGATGTTGATAGTTGCCCACCACCACTCGCGGCGGCAGTGGATTGTCCTGCAACAGGTTGCGACCGAAGAACGTCGACTGGTAATCCAGGTTCAGCAGCCCGAGCAACGTTGGCGCAAGGTCGATCTGACTGGCCAGCTGTGCGGTTTCCCGAGCGTCGATCAGCTTCGGTGCATAGATGAACAGCGGAATCTGATAGTTGCTGATCGGCAAGTCTTCTTTGCCGGCGCTGCCAGCCGTGTGGTCGGCAACGAAGACGAAGATTGTATTATCGAACCAGGGTTTTTTGCGCGCCTGATCGAGGAACTGACCAATGGCGAAGTCGGTGTACTTCACCGCACCGTCGCGTCCGTTACCGGATTTGATATCGATACGGTTATCCGGGTAGGTGTAGGGGCGATGGTTGGAGGTGGTCATCAGTTGCAGTAGAAACGGCTGTTGCCTGGCGTAGTCGGCATCGGCCAGTTTCAGGGTCTGGTTATAGAGGTCTTCGTCAGCCATTCCCCAGGCGTTCTTGAAGTGAATCTCTGATTCATCGACGCTGCTCTGGTCGACGACGCGATAGCCGTTGCCGCTGAAGAACGCGTTCATGTTGTCGAAGTAACCGCGCCCGCCATACACGAATACGCTGTCGTAACCCACGGCGCCAAGTTGCTGGCCGAGGCTGGCGAAACCGCTTTCACGACCCACGCGCTTGACGATCGAGCGCCCCGGCGTCGGTGGAATGGCCAGGGTGATGGCCTCCAGGCCGCGATCGGTGCGGGTGCCGGTGGCGTAGAAATTATTGAAGTACAGGCTTTGTTTGCGCAAGGCATCGAGGTTTGGTGTCAGGTTGCGATCGTCGCCATTGCTGCCCATGTACTTGGCACTGAAGCTTTCGATGGTGACCAGCACGATGTTGGGTTTTCGTTCGGTGCCGGGATTATCGATCATCCGGCGGATGTCCTGTGGATCCTCGCCGATGAAGCGAGCATTGGGCTCGGTCAGTTCCGCGCGAATCTGTTGCGCGACGACGGAGGTCGGCAGGGTGCTGTAGAACTGCGGGTAATCCAGTTCGTTATTGCGAAAGGCGGCGAAGAACTGGTACGGGCCATTGCTCGCCAGTTCGTTCTGATAGGCATTGCCGCCCTGAGCGCGCGGCGCATCCTGGCTGAGCAGTTGCGCGCTCAGGCCCGCGACGATCAGCAGGCCGAGTGCATTCAGCAGACGCCCGCGCATGGCAGGCAATGGTGCGTCCAGTGCAGCGTTGAAGGATTTGCGCAACGCAAGGCTCAGGACCACGGCCAGCACCGCGAGCAGGCTCAGCAGCTTGCCGATCGGGTACGACTCCAACAGGTTATTCAGCACTTCGTCGGAGTAGACCAGGTAATCGACAGCGATAAAGTTGAAACGCACACCGAACTCATCCCAGAACAGCCATTCGGCCACCGACGTGAACAGCATGGCAAACAGGCTGACGGTCAGCAGGCCCTGAAGGAACCAGCGATGGCCACGGCGGCGCCACAAGGCCGGCGGGCATAGCAGCAGATAGAGGCCCATGGGCAGCGCCGCGTAGGCAATGAAACCCAGGTCATAAAGCAGGCCGATGCCAAACACGGACAGGAGCCCGCTGCCTGCCTCATCCAGGTGAGTGAGGAGGAGAACGCTTCGGGTCAGGAGAAAAATGACCAGCCAGGAACCGGTTACCAGTAGCAGAAAGCGCATTGGCGCCGTCTTCAAACAATCCATTATCTACATTCCCTATATCAATCGCGCGAAAGTTTCTCTTGAACGCTGTAGTCGGGTTGTGAACCGACAGTGAAAAACTTGTTAGCACCATTATTTGGTTGAGCGCATCGATTCTACGACCGGCCGCCCTAGCCCTGAGTCACACTAGGCCTTAAGCTGCGCGGGCCAAGACGGCCGTTACTGTATACGGAGGAGGTGCCGATGCGAATTCTATTGGTTGAAGACAACCGCGATATCCTGGCCAACCTGGCCGATTATCTGGGGCTCAAAGGTTACACCGTGGATTGCGCGCAGGACGGTTTATCTGGCTTGCACCTGGCGGCCACCGAGCATTACGACTTGATCGTACTCGATATCATGCTGCCCGGTATCGATGGCTACACCCTGTGCAAACGCCTGCGCGAAGACGCCCGCCGTGATACGCCGGTGATCATGCTCACTGCGCGCGATCAACTGGACGACCGTCTGCAAGGCTTCAAATCCGGCGCCGACGATTACTTGATCAAACCCTTTGCCCTGTCAGAACTGGCGGCGCGCATCGAGGCGGTCATGCGCCGTGCCCAGGGTGGCGGTCGCCGTGCCTTGCAGGTCGGCGATCTGAGCTACGACCTCGATACCCTGGAGGTGACGCGCGAAGGCCGTCTGCTGAAACTCAACCCGGTGGGCCTGAAGTTGCTGGCGGTGTTGATGCAGAAAAGCCCGCACGTGCTGCGCCGGGAAATTCTCGAAGAGGCCCTGTGGGGTGACGACTGCCCGGACAGCGACAGCCTGCGCAGCCACGTCCATCAATTGCGCCAGGTGATCGACAAGCCGTTCGCCAAACCCCTGCTGCACACGGTGCACGGCGTCGGTTATCGCTTGGCCGAGGGCCGTGATGGAGTTTAAGCAGAGCCTTTCGCAACGGATCATCATCGCCTTTGCGTTGATGAGCGCATTGGTCGCGGGAGCCTTCGCGATAGGCATCATCGCGACCGTGCACCTGGTGGAGGAGAAACTGATTTCGTCAGGTCTGGGTGGCGATTTGCAACGCCTGTTGCTGATGGACAGCGTGACGGACTGGAGCCACCGCCCCGAGCCGGACCAGTTGTTCTATTTCAGCGGAGGGCCGGGCGATTTTGAGTTACCCAAGGATTTGCGGCACCTGGACTCGGGTTTTCATGAAGTCTTTCGCGACCATCTGTCGTATCACGCCATGGTCGAAATCGTCGACGGAAGGCGCTACGTGCTGTTGCAGGACCAGAGCGATTTCGAAGAGCGTGAACGGGTGCTGTTTGCCGTAGTGCTGGTGGGGTTCGTACTGAGCCTGGCGCTGGCGGTATTTCTGGGCTGGGTGCTGGCGCGCAAGGTGATGGCGCCGGTGGTGCGACTGGCCCGCCAGGTGCGCCATCGCGATCAGCTGTTGGGTCTGGCACCGCCACTGGCGCCGGATTATGCCGCCGATGAAGTGGGCGAGCTGGCCGTGGCCTTCGACGCCACCCTCGGGCGCTTGCGTCAGGCGTTGACCCGTGAGCGATTGTTCACCAGTGACGTCAGCCACGAACTGCGCACACCATTGATGGTGTTGGCCAGTTCCTGTGAATTGTTGCTGGAAAACCCCGGCATCGATCAGCGCGGGCGTGCCCAGGTCGAGCGGATCGCCCGGGCTTGCGCAGAGATGCGCGAGTTGGTGCAGACCTTCCTCATGCTGGCCCGCGCTCAGCATGAAGACGCCAGCATGGGCCCCCAGCAGAGCCTCAGTCAGGTGGCCGACGGGTTGCTTTGCCAATGGCGCGAACCGATCGAAGCCAAGGGCCTGACGTTGAACGTCGAGTTGGGCAACCCGCCGGACACTCGCTATAACGCGACGCTTCTGCACGCGGTGATGGGCAACCTGTTGCGTAATGCGCTGCATTACACCGAGCATGGGTTTATCCGCTTGGCCCTGACGGATACGGGGTTCGTGGTCGAGGACAGTGGTGTGGGCATTCCGGAAGAAAAACGCGAGGCGATGTTCGAGCCTTTCGTGCGCGGCAGCGAAAAGCGTGGCGAGGGCTTGGGGCTGGGGCTGTCGCTGGTGCAACGGATCTGCGAGAACCAGGGCTGGAGTGTCAGCCTGACGAACATGGAGCCCAACGGTTGTCGCTTCCAGGTGGAGTTGAGTCAGAAAAAGAGGTGAATGGGTTGAAAAATAAATCGGCTCCGTAAAACCCTGAAATGATTCCGGGTTTACCTGACGAAATTTTCACCAAGGCATGACCTGACGCTGACACCCCGCAACTTAAGGTGGTTGTCATCAGAAGCTCAGGAGATTGCAGTCATGGCTGGCCCGATAAAGCTCGGCTTCTCCGAAAAATACGACGATCAACCCGCACAGAAAAATGTGCGCAAGCACCAGGTGGGGCTCGGTCGCCGGCTGTCCCAATGGCGTGATGAACACCTGGCGCGAAAGGCCCTGGCGTTGGCCGGTGAACCTGGCCTGGTCCTCGATTTGCCCTGCGGTGCCGGGCGTTTCTGGCCGTTGCTCGCGGAAAAGCACAACCGTGTCATCATCGGGGCCGACAACTCGGTGTCCATGCTCAAGACTGCCATGCGCACTCAACCCGCCGACGTGGTCAAAAGGGTACAACCCTTGCACACGTCTGCATTCGACATTGCCTTGCCCGATAACGCGGTCGACAGCATTTTCTGCATGCGTCTGCTCCATCACATCGGTGAAGCCGAGCAACGACTGACCATCCTGCGCGAATTCGAGCGTGTCACCCGCGACAGCGTGATCGTTTCGCTATGGGTAGACGGCAATTTCAAGGCCTGGAAACGCAAGCGCGCCGAGAGGATGCGTGGGCAGGAAGGTTACCAGACTCGATTTGTGTTACCGGCTGCCACGATTGAAAAGGAGTTTGAGCAGGCGGGTTTCCATATTCAGGGGCAAATGGATTTTTTACCGCTCTATGCCATGTGGCGGGTCTATGTATTACGCAAGAGGTAACAGAATGACAGTGCACTATGCAGCTGCGCCCAATGACCTGAAGCAAGGGCGTCGCCACTCGTCGTTCAGCGATACAGACTGGGAAAAACTCGTCTATTTTTATGAGAAGGCGTTTGGCAGCGCTATCAAAGGCTTATCGCAATGAAACTCGAAATTGCACGAGGTTTGTTTTTAGCCGGAGCCTTGGCAGTTGCTTCTTTGGCGGTGGCTGCCTGGGAGCAGCCCCGCACGCAAGTCCTCAGTTCCGTGCACGGCGACGCACGTTGTCCGTTGCCCCGGGTAGCCAAAGCACCCGTGGCCACTCAACCCGATCATGACTTGTTACTGTTCATGTTCGGACTTTCTCAGGGACTGAGGCCACAGAGTTGAACAGATTGAAGCCCAAATAAAAGGCCTCGCAGTTGCGAGGCCTTTTGCTTTTTGACGTTAAGGTTTATCGGGTTTGGCCAGCAATGTGTAAATGCATGGCAGCACGAACAAGGTGAACAGCGTCCCGATCGACATCCCCGTTGCGATCACCGTGCCGATGTCGAACCGGCTGACGGCTCCCGCGCCCGTGGCGATGATCAACGGCACCATGCCGAACACCATTGCCGCCGTGGTCATCAATACCGGGCGCAGGCGAATGGCCGCCGCTTCCTCTACCGCTTCGCGAGGTGTCAGGCCTTTCTCCTTGCGTAACTGGTTGGCGAACTCGACGATCAGGATCCCGTGCTTGCTGATCAGTCCGATCAACGTCACCAGCCCCACCTGGGTATAGATGTTCATGCTCGACCAGCCGAGGAACAACGGGATCAATGCGCCACAGATCGACAGCGGCACAGTCACCAGAATCACCAGCGGATCGCGGAAGCTTTCGAACTGGGCCGCCAGCACCAGGAAGATGATCGCCAAGGCCAGGGCGAAGGTGACCCACAGCGCGCTGCCTTCCTGAACGTATTGCCGTGAAACACCGGCATAGTCGACGGCGTAACCCGTCGGTGCCTCTTCCCGGGCGATCTGGCGCACGGTGTCGATGGCTTCACCCATGCTGACCAGCGGGACCCCGGAAAGAATCGCCGAGTTGAGTTGCTGGAACTGGTTCAACTGACGCGGCCGCGCGCGGTCGGTCACGGTGATCAGGGTCGACAGGGGCAGCAGTTCGCCCTTGGTGTTCCTGACGTAATAATGGTTCAGCCAGTCAGGGTTATCGCGGTAGGGCCGTTCCACCTGAGCGATGACCTTGTAGCTGCGACCTTCGATGGTGAACCGGTTGATCTCCGCCTCGCCCAGCATCGTCGCAAGAGTACCGCCCAGGTCCTGCATGGACACACCCATCTGCGCAGCCTTGGCGCGATCGATATCCACCACGACTTCGGGCTTGTCGAAGGCCAGGTCGACGTCGACAAAAGCAAACTTGCCGGATTCCATCGCTCTTTTTTTCACTCGGTCCATCACCTGCAACAGCGCCTCGTAGCTGTTAGCCGAGTTGATCACGAATTGAAATGGCAAGCCCTCGCCGGTGCCTGGCAGGGACGGCAGGTTGAAGCCGAATATTTGCAGTCCGGGAATGCTTTCCAGTTTGCTCTGGACCAGCGGCAGGATCTGCATCTGGGTCCGGTGGCGTTCATTCCAGGGTTTGAGCAGGAAGCCGCCGATCCCCGATTGCACGCCGTTGAAGCCGTTGATCTGGAACGAAGAGTAGTACTCGGGAAACTCCTTGAAAATGGCGACGAACTCGTCGGTGTAGGCGTTCATGTAGTCGAGGTTGGCTGGTTGCGGGGCGTTGGCCATCATGAAGATCACGCCCTGGTCTTCGTCCGGCGCCAGTTCCGACTTGGTGAACTTGAGCAGTATCGGGATCAGGCACAGCACGATCACCGCGAACACCAGCACTACCGGCCGGGTGTTGAGAGTGCCGTGAAGCACGCGCTGGTAGCGGCGTTTGAGGCCTTCGAAGATCACGTCCAGGCGATGGGCCAGGCCGCTGGGGTTTTCATCGTGGCGCAGCAGCATGGCGCACATCATCGGCGACAGCGTCAGGGCGACGACACCGGAAATCACCACCGCCCCGGCCAGGGTCAGGGCAAACTCCTTGAACAACGCCCCCGTCAGGCCGGTCAGGAAGCCGATCGGCGCATAGACCGCCGCCAGGGTGATGGTCATCGACACCACCGGCATGGCGATCTCCCGTGCGCCCTCGATGGCCGCATCCAACGGTGTCTTGCCTTCTTCGATGTGCCGGTGGATGTTTTCCACCACCACGATGGCGTCGTCCACCACCAGTCCGATGGCCAAGACCATCGCCAGCAAGGTCAGCAGGTTGATCGAGTAGCCCATCATCTGCATGAAGAACATCACGCCGATCATCGACAGCGGAATGGTCACCACCGGGATCACCACCGAACGCAGGGCGCCGAGGAACAGGAACACCACCACAATCACGATCAGCACCGCTTCGAACAGGGTTTTCAACACCTCGTCGATGGAGGCCTGGATGAACAGCGTGGCGTCGTAGGCGATTTCGCCCTTGAGGTTTGGCGGCAGCTGGGCTTCCAGGTCCGGCATGATCTTGCGCACTTCCTTGATCACGTCCAGCGGGTTGGCGCCGGGTGTGGCCTTGATGCCGATGTACACCGAAGGTGTGCCGCCGAAGGAGCTGATGGTGTTGTAGTTCTCCGCGCCCATCTCGACCCGCGCCACGTCTCGCAACAGCACACGACTGTCACCGTCGACCTTGAGCGGAATTGCGCCAAAGGCCTCGGCGGACTTGAGTTCGGTGTTGGCGTTGATGCTGGTGACCACGTACTCGCCTTTCACTTCGCCGGCGGCGGAGAGGAAGTTGTACTGGCGCACGGCGTTGGTCACATCGCTGGCGCTCAGGCCGAAACCGGCGAGCTTCACCGGGTCCAGCCACAGGCGCATGGCGAACACCTGGTTGCCGAGAATCTCGGCTTCGGCCATGCCCGGCAGGGTCGCCAGTTTCGGCTGGATAACCCGGGACAGGTAGTCGGTGATCTGCGGGTTACTCAGCTCGTTGCTGAAGAAACTGATGTACATCAGCGCCGAGGCGCCGGTGGCTTCCTTGCTCAGCACCGGGTCTTCGGCATCCTGGGGCAGCTGGTTCTTGACCTCGTTGGCCTTGGCCAGCAGTTCGGTGAACAGGCGGTCGGTGTTGGAGCCGATGCGCGCGTAGATCGAGATCACCGAGAAGTTCTGGCGACTGACCGAGGTCATGTAGTCGATGCCCTCGGCGCTGGCCAGGCTGTGCTGCATCGGTTGGGTGATATAGCCCTGGATGGTCTCGGCGTTGGCTCCGGGATAAGCGGTGGTCACCGTGATCAGGGCGTTTTCCATTTGCGGGTATTGGCGCAGCGGCAACTTGCTCCAGGCCTGGAAGCCCAGCAGCACTATCAACAGGCTGACCACGGTGGCGAGCACCGGGCGGCGGATGAACGGATCGGTAAAAGCCATGGGGATTCCTTGATCAGTCAGCGCGTGGCTGACTGTTCTTCTCAGCCAGGGTCTTGTCGTCGCTGATGGCAACGTGCGCGCCGTGGTCCAGTTTGAGCTGACCAGCCGTGACCACTTTTTCGCCGTTCTGCACGCCTTTGGTGATCATGACCATCCCGTCGCGGCGCTCGCCGGTTTCGACGAAGCGTCGTTCGGCGATCAGAACCGGTTCGCCCTTGTCGTCTTTTTCGAGGCTGCCGTCTTCGGCCTTTTTCTGCGCGACGACATACAGCGAGTTGCCATAAAGGGTGTAGCTGATCGCGCTTTCCGGCACCACGATGTGCGGCTGCGGGTCGGGCAACAACACCTGCAGGCTGGCAAACATCCCCGGCAGGAGTTTGCCGTCGGGGTTGGCCAGGGTCGCGCGCACCAGCACGTTGCGGGTGCTGCTTTCTACCTTCGGGTTGATGGCGCTGACGGTGCCGGGGAAAGTCTCCGTCGGGTAGGCCGAGACAATGACCTGTACCGATTGGCCGAGGGTGATCTTCGGCACGTCCTGCTCGGGTACAAAGAAGTCGACGTAGAGGCTGCTGAGGTCTTGCAGGGTGGCGATCATCGTGCCGCTGGCCACGTAGTCGCCGACGTCTACCCGACGAATACCGATGGTCCCGCTGAACGGTGCGAGGATTCGTTTTTTCTCCAGCGCCGCCTTGAGCTGATTGACCGTGGCCCGGCTCTTTTGCAATACCGCCGAGAGTCGGTCGAACTCACCTTTGGAAATAGCCTGGCTGCCTACCAGTTGGCTGCCGCGACCGTAATCCAGTTGCGCCAGTCCCAGGTCGGCCTGGGCGGTTGCCAGCAGGGCGGTTTCCACGGCGCTGTCGAGTTGCAGCAGCGGCTGACCGACCTTGACCTTCTGTCCTGACTCGAACTGAACTTCCTTGACGGTGCCGTCGACCTCCAGGCTCAGATCGACCCCTTGCAGCGCCGTAAGGGTGCCGACCGTTGGCAAACGGCTTTGCCACGGACGTTCGGTGGCGGTGGCCACGGCGACGCTGATCGGTGGTTTCGGTACAGAGAAGCCCTTCATCATCGTATAGATGGAGAAGGCTTTGTAACCGGCCAGGACCAGCACGATTAGCAGGACAACACCCAACATGATCAGCATGCGGCGACGCAGCATATTTCCATTTCCTTGGAGAAAATCAGGTGAGACAGGCGAAAACATTACTCCCACTGCGAAGGGGATTCCAGCTGCTACAGGTTGCGTGTTCAGATCAGGTGAAGGTGGTTGTCCCAGAGCCCCGCAGGCAATTCCAGAGGTTTTGCAACAAGGTTTGTCTGGCGGCAATCGTAGAACCGGCAACGGCCTTGCCCGGAGGTCACGACAAAACCATCGGCCACGGCCCCGACCCCGGCGCAATCGGGAAGCGGTGCATCCAGGCGTACTTCACCGCTGTCCAGGTCCCAGATAAAAAAACGGTTGCCCCGAGGCGCGGTCAGGGCGACCAGGCGCAGTTCGCTGTGTACGGCAACGCTGGCGGTGTAATGCCCCATGGCCTGCAACTGATGCTCAGGCACCGGGAAGGCCACGAACGGTTGACCGGGACGCTTGATCGCCAGCAGCTCCGAAGACTCGTGAGCATCGCCCATGAACTGCTGACCGGCGACGATGGTGCCGTCACTGGCGATACCCAAGTGCCGCACGCTGTTCATCTGCTGGGCCAGTGTTTCCTTGCTCAGCAGCGTGCCATCGCGTTGCATCAGCACCAGGCTCGGCTCCATGGCATTGAGGTTCATCTCGACCCGGCTTTCGGCCTCGGTGCGAATACCGCCGTTGGCCACCACCAGCGTCTCGCCATCGGGCATCCACGACACCTGATGCGGGCCGACGCCGTGGGTGGAAATTTCGCCGCTGTGCACCAGTCGCTCACCTTCGAACTTATACACACCAAGCAGGCCACGGCCCGGATCGGAGGTGTCGTTCTCGGTGGCGTACAACCAGTCACCGCTCTGGTGAATCACCGCGTGACCGTAGAAGTGCCGGTTCGGCTGCGACACCACGGTTTGCAATAGCGTGCCGTCGCGCAGGTCGATCAGGTAGCTCTCGGTGCCCGGACGCCGAGCGACGAATAGCGCAATCGGCAGTGTCGGGTGGTTGATGATGTCATGGCAGCGCTGACCGACCTGGGTGGCAAACACCCGGGTGCCGTCCAGTCGATAACCGACGGCATAGTGCTTGCCGTCACCGTCGTCCCGCGCCGAGAGCAGCAGCGGGCTTTTGTCCTTTTGCTTGAACAGCGTCCAGCCGCCCAGTGTCACCGCACCCAGCAGCAAACTCCCTAACGTCAGAGCCTGGCGTCGCAGCATGGCACTTGCCCTCATCAGTCGCCGTCGTTGGCGTTGAAGCCCAGTTGGATGCCCAGCGCCTTGGCCAGTTCGCCTTCGTGCAAGCGGTGGACAACGTTGAGGCTGTCATAGATGTCGTTCAGCTGCTGGCGACCGGCATCGTCGGTGAGCATGTCGGTCAGCGAGCGCTGGTTGCCGGCAAGCAGTTTCAGGGACGCTGCGTAGGCCGCGTCGATCTTGTCGGCCAACGGTTTTTGCTCGTTCGGCAGTAGACCGCGCAGGCCTTTGTTGTCGACACCCACCCAGACGGTTTGCGCAGCGCTCAGGCTTGCTTCCATGCCTTTGAGCGACGATTGGCTGCGCCAGGCATCGGCCTGGAATGGCTGTGGCGTACCCTTGCTCTGACGGCCCATCGGCGTGCCGAGTTTTTTCTTCAGGGTGTCCAGTGCAGTCACTTGCACACGCAGCAGATCGGCGATCGCTTCGTGTGAGTCGGCGTAGCGCTGGTTGGGGAATTTGCTCATCTGCGCGAGCATGCCGTCGTTGGTGTTCCAGCGCGACAGGATCTCTTCGGCCAGTTGCTTCTGACGCTCGCCAATGGCGGTTAGCAGCGGGCAGTATTTGGCTTTCTGAGCGCTGTCGGCCATGTCGATCTTGCTGTCGAACAGGATGTATTCATAAGCCGAGAGGCCTTGCACCACGACGCTGGACTTGGCCAGGGCGGCAGCATCGATCTGCGGCTGCGCAGTGACCAGTTGCTCGACTTGACGGCCGACGAGGTTTTTCTTGTCCGGCCAGAACTGCACCTGCCACGAACGGTTGCCCTCGGCCAGCGGCCCGATCAGCAGCGGTTGCAACTCGGCCCAGGCTTTTTGCGCGTGCAGGAAGTCGGCGCGAGCGGTGTCCAGGGTTTCCTTGCCTTGGCAGAACGCCAAGGCGCTGACCGCCAATTGCCGGTCGGCTTCCACCCAACGACTGTAGCTCGGCAGGATCACTTGCTTGGCGATGGCCGCCGAGGTGACCGCTTGCGGATCCTGGGGCGAACAGGCGCCCAGGGCGAGGGCGGCAAGGCTGGTGAACAACAATTTGGGACGGAACATGTCGGGCTCCCGCTGAAGGAATACGTATTAAAGGGAATTCAAAAACGCCAGCAACGCCGCGCGCTGCTCGGCGTTGAAAGACAAAACCTGTTGCTGCGCCGCTTTTGCCTCGCCGCCATGCCAGAGCACGGCTTCGAGCAGGTTGCGGGCGCGGCCGTCGTGCAAAAACTGGGTGTGTCCGCTGACCGTCTGCGTCAGGCCGATGCCCCACAACGGCGGCGTACGCCAGTCGCGGCCACTGGCCTGGAACTCGGTGCGGTTGTCGGCCAGACCGTCGCCCATGTCGTGCAGCAGCAGATCGCTGTAAGGGCGAATCACTTGATTGGCCAATTCAGGTTCCGCGGCGTTGGCGGCGGTGGTGTATTGAGGGGTGTGACAGGACTGGCATCCGGCCTGGAAAAACAGATTCTTGCCGGCCAGCACCTCAGGTGCGCCAACATCGCGACGGGCCGGCACGGCGAGGTTACGGCTGTAGAACAGCACCAGACGCAAAATGTTGTCGCTGACTTCCGGCTCGCCATCGGGGCCATTGCCGTTGGGCGCCTGTTTGCAAGCAGTTTGGGCGTCGGTGCAGTCATCAATGGGTCTCAGGCTGGTCGTGAGGCCCATATCACCAGAGAACGCATGAACATTCTGCTGATTGAGGTTCGGTTGCCCGGCTTTCCAGCCAAATCGTCCGAGAACAGTCTTCTGCTGCGCGTCGTCCCAGACCCGGTTCGGTCGTCCGGCGATGCCGTTTTTCTCCCGGGCCTGAGCCTCGGCGTTGGCCAGGATGGCCTCGTCGGGAATCGCTTCAAGCAAGCCCAGGCCAATCATCGGCGGTGCGATGCGCGCCGAGAAACGTGTGTCCGGGTGCATCGGGCCGTAGCCGAGTTGGGTCATCTGCAAGATTGGTTTACGCAACTCGATTTCGCTGCCGTCCTTGAAGCGTACCGGGACTGGCGTGTAATCGACGCGCACCTTGCCTTCCGGGGCGACGCCGGGCACCGCCATGTCCTGGAACTGGCCGCCGTAGACCGGCTCCGGTACCACGCCCAGTTGTTCGATGACCTTGGCGTAGGCGGGGGCATTGGGGATCGACAGGCGTACCAGCATCGACACCGCATTCGGCGCGTCGGGCGTTGGCGGATGACCGCGCCCGTCCTTGATGTGGCAGTTCTGGCAGGCGTTGGTATTGAACAACGGGCCGAGGCCATCGCGGGCGGTGGTGGTCGACGGCGCGATCACCCAGGGGCTGCGAAAGAAGCTATTACCGACGCTGAAGTCGACGCGTCGTGACGGCGCCAGATTGGCGGAGGGCAAGGAGAATGCGTTCTTATCGGTCTTGCGCACTGTTGCGCTGCCACCGGACCGGGCTTCACCAGGTTCGGCCTGGGTAAAACGCGGGGCGTCATCGCAGGCACTCAGGCCCAGGGCCAGCAACAGTGCAGACAAGCGAAGAGGCAGCGTGGGCATCGGACATCCTGCAAGACGAGCAAAACAAGGGCGCAAAGTCTAACAGGGCAGGGGAGTTTGAATAAGAGGAATTATCGTTTGGTTGATGTGAGGCAGGGTTTGATGTCAGACCGCGTCGCCCCCATCGCGGGCAAGCCACGCTCCCACAGGGTTTTGCGCTGACCCCGTGGGAGCGTGGCTTGCCCGCGATGAGGTCATCAGCATCACCCAAAAGACAGGCATGAAAAAGGCGACCCGAAGGTCGCCTTTGTATTCGCTCAGCCAGCGTTGATCAGAACTCGTGATCAGCGTTGTCCGGGTTCAGGTCGCTGATGCCCAGTTTGCCGGCGGCAGCTTCGATCGAACCGGTCTGCTTGACCAGAGAGGCAATGGCGTCGCGCACGATCTGATTGCCAGCGGTGTTGCCGGCAGCGATCAGTTGGTCGTAGTGCTCACCCTTGTTGGCGTGATCGACCATGATCTGGATCTTGGCTTCGGTCGCAGCCAGGTCGGCTTTCAGCGCGGCATCGGCAGCCGGGTCGGCCTTGGCCACCAGGGACGACAGGCTGGCGCCGGTCATTTTGGTGCCGTCGACACGGGTGTATTCGCCCAGGTACACGTTACGAATGCCTTTGGCATCGTAGAAGTGCGAGTTGTGGGTGTTGTCGCTGAAGCAATCCTGTTCGTCTTCCGGGGAGTTGGCTTCCAGGGAAACCTTCATGCGCTCGCCCGCCAGTTCGCCCAAGGACAGGCTGCCCATGCCGAACAGCATTTTGCGCAGACCGGATTCAGCCGGTTCCGCTTCCAGGGTGGCGCGGTAGTTGTCGGCCACGTTCGGCTTCCAGTTACCGACCATTTCTTCCAGGTCGTTGACCAGCAGTTGGGTCACGGATTTCAGGTAAGCGCGACGACGATCATTGTGACCGCCGGTAGCGCCTTTGCCTTCCAGGTAGTCGGAGGCTGGGCGGTTGCCGGCGCCAGGGCCGGTGCCGTTCAAGTCCTGGCCCCAGAGCAGGAATTCGATGGCGTGGTAGCCGGTGGCGACGTTGGCCTCGGAACCGCCCAGCTCGTTCAGGCTGGCGAGTTTTTCCGGGGTGATGTCTTTCACGTCGACCTTGTCTTCGCCAATCTGAATCTGGGTGTTGGCGATGATGTTGGCAGTAGCGCCCGGGTTACCCAGTGCGTGTTCGTAGGATTTGTCGACGTAGTCGATCAGGCCTTCGTCCAGTGGCCAGGAGTTCACCTGACCTTCCCAGTCGTCGATGATGGTGTTGCCGAAGCGGAACACTTCGCTCTGCAGGTAAGGCACGCGGGCCGCGACCCAGGCAGCCCGGGCGGCTTTGAGGGTGTCGGCGTCCGGCTTGGCGAGGAACGCGTCGACGGCGGTTTGCAGGGTTTTCGCGGTGGATTCGGCATCGCTGTAAACGGCAAAGACCATGTCGGCGTAATGCGCGACCACAGCCTTGGCGGCGGCTTCATCGACTTTAGCTGTGGTAGCAGGCGCAGCTGTGCTGGCGGCCGGGGTCGGCGCTTGTTGAGCGGCAGCCTTGTCTTTGCCTTCGCCGCAACCGGCGAGGGAAATAGCGATGGCCAGCAGACTGGCGGTGGCCAGAGGCATACGAATCATGGCGAACATCCTGCTTCGGTGATGGAGTGGGCGCGCACGGGCGGCGCGCAAAAGTGCGACATAATGCAAATCTTTCGCATTACCTGTAAAGGGTTACGCCTGCAAATATTTCTTATTCACGCAGATCAAAAGATCGCCGTTGTTTCAGAGGATGGCCGCGTTACTGCGCTGGGCCTGCTTGAGGTAGACGCTCAATTCCCGCGCCGGCAGCGGTTTGCTGTAGTGATAACCCTGACCTTCGTGGCAGCCTTCGGAGATGATGTAGGCCTCTTGCTCGGCGGTTTCCACGCCTTCGGCAATCACCTGCATGCCCAGGCTTTTGCCCAGCTGGATGATGGCCCGGACGATGGTCGCATCGTCGTCGTCATCGAGCAGGTCCTGAACGAAGCTCTTGTCGATCTTGATCTTGTCCAGCGGCAGGCTTTTCAGATAACTCAATGACGAATAACCGGTGCCGAAGTCGTCGATGGCGATCAGCGCGCCGGAGCGACGCAGGCTCAGCAAGTGCTGGGCGGCGGTGCTGATGTCTTCCATCAGGCCGGTTTCGGTGACTTCCAGCTCCAGGCTGCGCGGTGGCAGGCGGTAGATCTGCAGCAGGTTATTGACCACCCGCGGCAACTCGGCATGGTGCAATTGCACGGTGGACAGGTTCACCGCCATGCGCAGGTCGACGAAGCCCTGATCGTGCCACTCGCGCAGTTGTTTGCAGGCCTGGTCCAGCACCCATTCGCCAATGGCAATGATGGTGCCGTTCTGCTCGGCCAGCGGGATGAACAGGTCCGGCGGCACCAGCCCATGCTCGGGATGCTGCCAGCGAATCAACGCCTCGACACCTACCACGCGATGATCGCGGTAGCTGATCTGCGGCTGGTAGACGAGGTAGAACTGGTCGCGGATCAAGGCGTCACGCAGATCTTTTTCCAGCTCGCGACGCCGACGCATTTCCGTGTCGACGCTGGCGATATAGAACTGATAGCGGTTGCGCGAGCGCGTCTTGGCCAGGGTCATGGTCTGCTCGGCTTTTTGCAGCAGCTTCTCGGTGCTGTCACCGTCCTCGGGGAACAGGGTGATGCCGATGGTGGCGCGCAGGCGGATTTCCTGATGATCGAGGGCGAACGCCGCTTCCAGATCATCGAGAATGCTTTGGGCCAGTTCGGCGGCTTCGTAGGGTTGTTCGATGTCGGCCTGGACCAGCGCGAACTGGTCGCCACCCAAGCGGGCGAGGGCGCCGAGGCGGCCGCTGTGAGCCCGCAGGCGATCGGCCAGGGCCAGCAGCAACTGGTCGCCGGTCTGGTAGCTGAACTGTTCGTTGACGCCTTTGAAGTCATCGAGCCCGACACACAACACCGCGACCCGACGCTGCAGTTTGCCGGCGTCGACAAGGATCTTGTCCAGCTGTTGCTGCAATTGCTGGCGGTTCGGCAGACCGGTGAGAAAATCGTACTGGGCCATGCGTAACAGGCTGTTTTCTGCTTCGTGGCGCAGGTGAGTGTTGCGCTCAATGGATTCGAGCAGCTGGTTGGCGGTGTTGATCCAGACCCCCAGCTCGTTTCTTTCATGACCCTTGAGCTGTGGGATCTTGTGGGCGCTGGGCCGGTCCGGGTTGATTTCAGTCAGATGTTCGATGATCCGCGACAATGGTTTGGTCAGCAGCCAGTGGTAAACCAGATACAACACCAGGCTCATGGCCAGGGCGCGCAAGACGCCAGAGATGAAGATGATCACCGAACTGACGATGAAGCTCTGGCCGTAGGTGGCGGTGTCGAGGGTAATGCTCAGGTCGCCGTAGTACTCGCTGTAGGGACCGCGACCCACCAGTTGGGTGGTGAACGTGCGTTCCTGGCCGAGGATCAGGTCAGTCAGCCAGCGGCTGTGGGACTGCTGAAGCTCGCGGGATTTTTGCGCGAGCATGGCTTCGTGGGGGTGGCCGATGGAGGCCATGCGCACGGCGTCATCCTGGAACAGGCCTTCGATCACCTGCATGCCCATTTCCCGATCCAGGCTGTAGACCGCCTGAGTGGAGGGATCGCGGAACATGTCGAGGATGCGCTGGGCATCGTTGGCAACCGCCTGACGTGTTTTATAGGCATCGAAAACAATCTGTGCGCAGCTCAAGACCACGCCGACGATCAATGCCGACAGGAGCACGACCCGGAGTAACTTCACCGACAAGCTGTTCTTGAGTTCCAGCTTCAAAGGGTTATTCCTTGTTCCGTGCGGGTAGCGTCAAGTTGCCATGAGTATTGGCAATCCCGTGATGGCAGTCAAAGGGACAATCCAACCCGGGGGATATTGCCGGTAGCTTGGCCGATATGCTGCTGTTTGGAGTATTTGCCCTATTAACACTGTGTCGGTTGCCGGGGCCCTCAACTTGAGGCGGTTGAGGCAATTTTTCCTAGTGTTGATGTTAGACCGCTGTACTGCGGGGGCAAGAGGGCGAATGCGGCGCGCGTTGTGGGAAAGCACGCCTTACGTACGGATTTTCGATGGCATAAAAAAACCCGGCATAAAAGCCGGGTTTTTTGACTGGCGCGAAGCTTAAGCGGTGAAGGTTTTGCCTTCGAACTGCTCAGCCACGAATTTCCAGTTGACCAGGTTCCAGAACGCTTCGACGTACTTCGGACGAAGGTTGCGGTAGTCGATGTAGTAAGCGTGTTCCCAGACGTCGCAGGTCAGCAGCGGGGTATCGCCGCTGGTCAGCGGGTTGCCGGCGCCGATGGTGCTGGCCAGGGCCAGGGAACCGTCAGCCTTTTTCACCAGCCAGCCCCAACCGGAACCGAAGGTGCCGATGGACGTTTTGCTGAACTCTTCCTTGAACTTGTCGAACGAACCGAAAGCAGCGTTGATGGCATCAGCCAGAGCGCCGGTTGGTTGACCGCCGGCGTTTGGCGCCAGGCAGTTCCAGTAGAAAGTGTGGTTCCAGACCTGAGCGGCGTTGTTGAAGATACCGCCCGAGGAAGTCTTGACGATTTCTTCCAGGGTCTTGCCTTCGAACTCGGTGCCTGGCACCAGGTTGTTCAGGTTCACGACATAGGTGTTGTGGTGCTTGTCGTGGTGGTATTGCAGAGTTTCCTCTGAAATGTGCGGCTGCAGGGCATTGTGCGCGTAAGGCAGCGGCGGCAATTCGAAAGCCATGATGATTCTCCTAATCAGGTCAGTTGCGGTGAGCGCAAGGCCGATCACGGGCGGCCAGACATGCGCCGGGGAGTTTGTACTCTTTGCGGCGCAGGGATCGGATCATAGCACCGGGGGGGCGGCATAACCACGCAACAACTGTGTGGAATAGAGGTTCCAGAGCCTTTTGGAATAAATCATGAAGCGATGATCAACTGGAACGCTACGGTGAACATCATTACGGCCACCAACAGGTCGAGGATTCGCCAAGTGCTTGGCCGTGCCAACCACGGTGCCAACCACGCTGCGCCAAGGGCCAGGGTAAAAAACCACAGCAACGAAGCACTGGCCGCGCCCACGACATAAGCACCGGGCTCGGTCTGTTGTGCGCCAAGGGAGCCGATCAGCAACACGGTGTCCAGGTAGACGTGCGGGTTGAGCAGGGTCACCGCCAAAGCGCTGAGCAGTACCGCCCGCAATGAGCGCACGGTCTGGTTCTCACCTTGTTGCAGGCTCTGTTTCGAGCACGCCCGACGCAGCGCCAGGCTGCCATACCACAGCAGAAACGCCGCGCCACCCCAACGAGCGATGGCCAACAGAGTCGGGTTCTGCGCCAGCAACGTCGCCAGGCCGAACACCCCGGCGGCTACCAGCAACGCATCGCAGGTTACGCAGAGCGCCGCCACCGGCAGGTGATGTTCACGTCGAAGGCTCTGCGCCAACACAAACGCATTCTGAGTGCCGATCGCCATGATCAGCCCGGCGGCCACCAACAGGCCGTTCACATAGCTTTGCCACATAAGATTTTTACTCCGCGTTGGCCGCCAGATCCAGCAGTACCTGCAGGGCGCGTTCGGCATCGGCCTGGCCGACGAACAAATGGTCGTGGTAGTAGCCGGCAATCACGTTGCAACTGATGCCGGCCTGGCCCAGTGCCGTGGCGAACGCGGCGGTCAGGCCGACGGCTTCAAGGGCTGAGTGCACGTTCAAGGTGATCCAGGCAGCGATGTAGTCGAAGCTGAAACCGGCCTTCTCGGCGTGGGAACGTTGCAGAATCACCGTCAGCCCTTCCTGTTCGCGGAAGCTGCCGACAATCTCAAGGCCTGCGGGCAGCTTGCCGTCAGGCAACGTGCAGAACACGTATTCGCCGTCGTTGAGTTGCGGGCTCATGCTGCGCAGCAGGGTTGCCAAAGAGGTTTCGCCAGCCATGTCGGTGATCCTTGTTCAAGAGTTCTTGCTGGCCATTCTCCGGTGGGAAGTTGTATAAGAAAAACCAATAGTGCTGATCGCTCATTAGGAAAACTGATGTTCGACTACAAATTACTGTCCGCTCTCGCCGCCGTGATCGAGCAGGCCGGATTCGAACGCGCCGCGCAGGTCTTGGGCTTGTCCCAATCGGCCATCTCCCAGCGCATCAAATTGCTCGAGGCGCGGGTCGGCCAACCGGTGCTGGTGCGGGTCACGCCTCCTGCTCCGACGGAGATTGGCCGGCGATTGCTCAACCATGTGCAGCAGGTGCGATTGCTGGAGCGCGATCTGCAAAGCCTGGTGCCGGCGCTGGACGAAGAAGGCCTGCCGGAACGTCTGCGCATCGCGCTGAACGCTGACAGCCTGGCCACCTGGTGGGCTGCGGCGGTGGGGGATTTTTGCGCGCAGGAGCATCTGTTGCTCGACCTGGTGGTGGAAGACCAGACCGTCGGCCTCAAACGCATGCGCGCAGGCGAAGTGGCGGGGTGTCTGTGCGCCAGTGAGCGGCCGGTGGCCGGTGCGCGCAGCGTGCTGTTGGGGGCGATGCGCTACCGTGCGTTGGCCAGCCCTGCATTCATTGCCCGGCATTTTCCCCAAGGTGTGCGTGCCGATCAGTTGGCCAGAACCCCGGCGCTGGTATTTGGCCCGGACGATTTCCTGCAGCATCGTTACCTCGCGTCAGTCGGCGTGAATGGCGGTTTCGAACACCATTTATGCCCGTCTTCCGAAGGTTTTCTTCGTCTCACGGAAGCAGGGCTTGGCTGGGGCCTGGTGCCTGAATTGCAAGTGCGCGAGCAACTGGCGCGCGGCCAATTGGTGGAGCTTTTGCCAGATAAGCCGATCGATGTGCCGCTGTACTGGCATCATTGGCGCAATGGCGGTCAGCTGTTGGGGTTACTCACCGATCAATTGGTGCGTTCGTCGAAGCAATGGCTGGTGCCGTTGGACTGACGGCTGGCGTCAAGGCCTCACGCCCTATGCAAAACGAAAAACGCAAAACGAAATATTCGGAGCAATACATGAAGATTCTGGTCACCGGCGCAAGCGGCTTCATTGGCGGACGCTTTGCGCGTTTTGCCCTGGAGCAGGGCCTGGATGTGCGGGTCAACGGTCGCCGGGCCGAGAGCGTCGAGCATTTGGTGCGCCGTGGTGCCGAGTTCATCCAGGGCGACTTGAGCGACCCGCAACTGGCGCGCGACCTGTGTTCCGACGTCGAAGCCGTGGTCCATTGCGCAGGCGCTGTCGGTTTGTGGGGGCGCTATCAGGATTTCCATCAAGGCAACGTCGAGGTCACCGAGAACGTGGTCGAGGCCTGCCTGAAACAACGGGTGCGGCGCCTGGTGCACTTGTCGTCGCCATCGATTTACTTCGATGGCCGCGATCATCTGGGGTTGACCGAAGACCAGGTGCCCAAGCGCTTCAAGCATCCTTACGCCGCAACCAAATACCTGGCCGAGCAAAAAGTTTTCGGTGCACAGGAGTTCGGCCTCGAAACCCTGGCCCTGCGCCCGCGTTTCGTGACGGGCGCAGGCGACATGAGCATTTTCCCCAGGTTGCTGAAGATGCAGCGCAAAGGGCGGTTGGCGATTATCGGCAATGGCCTGAACAAGGTTGACTTCACCAGTGTGCAAAACCTCAATGAGGCGTTGTTCAGCAGCTTGCTGGCCAGCGGTTCGGCCTTGGGCAAGGCCTACAACATCAGCAACGGAGCGCCGGTGCCGTTGTGGGATGTGGTCAATTACGTGATGCGCAATATGGATGTGCCACAGGTGACCCGTTACCGTTCCTACGGCTTGGCCTACAGCCTTGCCGCGCTCAACGAGGGTGTTTGCAAGCTGTGGCCGGGTCGTCCCGAGCCGACCCTGTCGCGGCTGGGCATGCAGGTAATGAACAAAAATTTCACCCTGGACATCAGTCGCGCCCGGCATTATCTGGATTACGATCCGAAAGTCAGTCTCTGGACCGCCCTCGATGAATTTTGCGCCTGGTGGAAGGCTCAGGACATTCGCTGACACACAAGGGCCGGCCCTCACTGAACCGAGTTCGGGGTTCAGGGTCAACCGGTGCGGCAGCGAGGGTTATACTTCGCCGCATCAAGCCATCACCGCGTTTTACAAAGGTTGACTCAATGTCCATGCGTAACGATGCCAACGACGACTTCGACGATGTACCGAGCCTGCGTGCCGACAGCCTCGACGACGATGATTTTCCGACCACCGCGCGCACTTCCGTGCATTCGCGCACCACACCGGTAGTCAAGGTCAAAGGCCCGAGCACCGGCCCGCTGTGGGCGTTGGTCGGTGCGTTGTTCTTTGCCTTCGCTGGCCTTGCCTGGTGGAGTTTCCAGCAGATATCGCTGATGGAACAACAACTGGTGGCGACCCAGGAAAGTTTCGCCCGTATCAGTGAGGAAGCGGCGGGGCGCTTGCAGGACATTTCCGGCAAGGTCGTGGCCAGCCAGTCCACGGTCAACACCGGCAGTGAAGCGTTGAAGCTGCAAATAAAACAACTGGAAGGCAAGCTCCAGGACCAGAGCAAACAGCTGGAAAGCAAACTCCAGGATCAGAGTAAACAGCAGCAAGGCGTGCTCGGCCAGACCTCCGATCTGGACAAGCGCCTGGCGCAAATGACCACGCAGGCCAGCGAACAACAAGCCGCCAATGCTCAGTTGCAGGCCCAGGTCAAAGCCTTGAGCGGCGAGCTGGCCGCGTTGAAGAGCGCGCCGGCCGATACCAGCAAAGTCGACGCCCAACTCAAAAGCCTTGGCGCCGATATCGCTGCGCTGAAGCGGCAAGGTAACCCGAGCGCCGCCATCGAGCGTCTGGAGCAAGACATGATCGTGCTCAAAAGCCAACAGGACAACCGCCCGGCCGCGGCGCAAGGTGGCAACAATACCGCCGAGTTCGACGCCTTCCGTGGCCAGGTCACCCGCAACATCAACACCCTGCAGGCGCAGATCCAGAACCTGCAACAACAGCTGCACGCCCGGCCTCAATAGCCCGATGCAGTGATGTTGTGTGGAGTGGGCCTGTGGCGTGAGGCTTTTGTGGCGAGGGAGCTTGCTCCCGCTCGACTGCGCAGCAGTCGCAAATCAGGCACCGCAGGTTATCTGAATAGCGGTGGTGAATGGGTTTGGGGCGGCTGCGCCACCCAACGGGAGCAAGCTCCCTCGCCACAAAGCAACACAACGCCTGGTCGTTAGTGGTGTCCGGGCTGACGTCTTCGCGGGCAAGCCTCGGTCTTTCTAGCGAACCTTGTCTTCCCGCCCGCGCAACACCCTGTTCGGCATGGCAATCGCCGCCGCCAGCCCCAGCAGCGACACCGCCGCGCTGACCATCAGCAAATGCCTGAAGGTCAGCAGCAGCTCGGCGCGCAAGGCGTTTTGCGCATCCCCCGGCGCGGCGTTCAAACCATCGAGCAAGACATTCCCCGAACGACCCTCGGCAATCAGCGACGAGCCGGCCAGGTGCGCGAAACTGGAATCCTGCAACAACGCCAGCAACAGTGCCGACATCAACGCCACGCCCACTGCGCCGCCCAGAGCGCGGAACAGATTGGTGGTGCTGGTGGCAACGCCAATGTCCCGTTGATCCACCGAGTTTTGCGTGCCCACCAACGACGTCGGGAACTGCATGCCGCCAGCGATTCCGCAGAGCAACATGAACAGGCTGCTCAGCACAAACGCCTGCGGCGCACTGAACGCCATGCCGAGAATCGCCAACGGCATGAGCAACGCGCCGGTCAGGATCATCGGTTTGTAACGACCGGTCACCGAGGTCCGGCGCCCGGCAAAATAGGCGCCTATCGGCAAGCCCATGGCCAGCGGCAACAGGTGCAGTGCCGCGCTGTCGGCCCCGGCGCCGGTGACGCTCTGGAAGCGCAGCGGCATCAGCACGATCAGGGAAATCGCCTGGAAACTGGTGAAGAAAATCGTGCACCAGCAAAGGATCGCATTGCGGTTGGCGAACAAATGCATCGGCAGCAACGGTTCCCGCGCCCGCCGTTCATGCCAGACGAACACCGCCAGCACCGCCACCGCACAACCGAGCAAACCCGCCACTTCGGGGCTGCGCCACGAATGCCCCTGGCCAACCTGAGTGATGCCCAGCAACAACGCCGTCAGGCCAATGATCATCAGCAACGTACCGAGGTAGTCGATGATCGGCTTGCGCTGCGGCACCGGCAGCCCTACCAGCGTGCGATAAGCCACCCACCAGGCACCCAGGCCCAACGGCAGGTTGATCAGGAATACCCAGCGCCAGGACAGGTATTCGGTCATGTAGCCACCGAGTACCGGGCCGGCCACGCTGGCCACCGCGTACATGCTGCTGAAGTAGCCCTGATAGCGACCGCGTTCGCGCGGTGGAACGATGTCGCCGATGATCGCCTGGCTCACCGAAATCATTCCGCCGGCGCCGATGCCTTGAAAGATCCGCGCCAGCACCAGTTGCTCCATGCTTTGCGCCATGCCGCAGAACAATGAAGCCAGGGTGAACAAGCCCATGCCGAACAGCATCAACCGGCGGCGGCCATACAGATCGCCGAGCTTGCCGTAGATCGGCACCGCCACGGTCATCGCCACCATGTAGCCGGAAATGACCCAGGCCAGCAGGCTGACGTCCTTGAACTGCGCGGAAATCGCCGGCATCGACACAGCGACGATGGTCTGGTCCAGCGCGCCCAGAAAGATCGCCAGCATCAGGGCGATCAGCACGCTGCGAATAGCCGGTTTGGGCGTTTCAGGCCGGTTGAGATTGGTCACGGTAAAACCTGCGGACAGTAATGGACCCGCAAGGAGCAAGGCGAGCGGGAGTGCTCGCCAGTGTAAGTCGATAGGAGCCTATTCGATAGCCTCGTACGGAAGGCCGACGTAGTTTTCCGCGATGGTTTTTCGGCCCGCCTCGGAGTCAACGAAATAGGCCAGTTCCGATTCGCTGATGCGCTGACTGAACGCGTCGTGCTCGTCGAAGCGATGCAACATCGAGGTCATCCACCAGGAAAACCGTTCGGCTTTCCACACCCGCCGCAGGCAGATTTCGGAATACTTCTCCAGCAAATCAACACGGCCTTCGCGGTAAACCTTCAGCAGAATATTGAACAACGTACTGACGTCGCTGGCCGCCAGGTTCAGGCCTTTGGCACCGGTGGGCGGGACGATGTGCGCGGCGTCGCCGACCAGGAACATCCGCCCGTACTGCATCGGCTCGACCACGAAACTACGCAGCGGCGCGATGCTTTTCTCGATCGACGGGCCGGTCACCAGCACATCGGCGAGGGCCGCTGGCAGACGGGATTTGAGTTCGTCCCAGAAGCGTTGGTCGGACCAGTCATCGACCTGATCCTGTGCCGGTACCTGAAGGTAATAACGGGTGCGTGTCGGCGAACGCATGCTGCACAACGCAAAGCCCCGTTCATGCCGCGCATAGACCAATTCCTCGTGAACTGGCGGAGTGTCAGCGAGAATCCCCAGCCAGCCGAACGGATACACCCGTTCGAATACCTTCAGGCAGTCGGCAGGAATCGACTGTCGCGCCACGCCATGGAAACCGTCGCAACCGGCGATGTAGTCACAATCGAGTCGATACGTTTCGCCGTCCTTGTCGAAGGTCACATAGGGTTCAGCGCTTTTCATGCCGTGGGGGACGACGTTGCCGGCCGAATAAATTGTCTGCGCGCCAGTGTCCCGACGAGCGGCCATCAGGTCGCGGGTGACCTCGGTCTGGCCATACACCATCACGGTTTTGCCACCGGTCAATGTTTGCAGATCGATGTGTACCCGGCGCCCGTCCAGGGCCAGTTCGAAGCCGGTGTGAACCAGCCCTTCGGCGTCCATGCGCTGGCCCACTCCGGCCTGACGCAACAGCTCTACCATGCCTTGTTCGAGGACACCGGCACGGATGCGTCCCAGCACATAGTCCGGGGTTTGGCGTTCGAGAATCAGGGTGTCGATGCCGGCGTTATGCAGCAATTGGCCGAGTAGCAAACCAGAGGGGCCGGCGCCGATGATGGCGATTTGGGTTTTTAGTGTTTTCATTGTTTTTATGACTCGCAAGCTCCACGCGACCAACGCCGGTGGATGATTTTTATGGATCGAGTGCTTGCATTTTTCACTTGCGGGTCCGTCAATTGAAGGTGAAAAC
The DNA here is from genome assembly GCF_059422365.1 of Pseudomonas sp. GW821-FHT01E10. Taxonomy (NCBI): domain Bacteria; kingdom Pseudomonadati; phylum Pseudomonadota; class Gammaproteobacteria; order Pseudomonadales; family Pseudomonadaceae; genus Pseudomonas; species Pseudomonas sp. GW821-FHT01E10. Next base: position 59,456 of record NZ_JBWKWT010000014.1, on the reverse strand, counting down.
TGAGCCGATACCTGTACATTCTGCCAATCGGTGCGATTATCGCCCCGTTACCTTCGAGGCCTGGATTGAAGTGATGAACAAGCCCGCCCTGCCATCGATTCCGGTGTTCAAACTCTACGGTGAAAGCCTGGATTGGCCGACCCCCGATTTGCTCCACTGTGAAACCATTTCAAAACGCAGCCGCGAACATCAATGGGAAATAAAACCCCATCGCCACGCTGATTTGTGTCAGTTGCTCTTCGTCTTCAAAGGTCAGGCAGAGCTTGAGATCGAAGGGAAACGCTCACAATTGGCTGAGCCGGCAATCATCATTCTGCCGCCGTTATCGGTGCATGGTTATCGGTTTTCCGAGGACGTCGAAGGGTTCGTCGTCACCCTGGCCGCGCCGCTGGTCGCCCATCTTCAGGCGCAGTTGGGCAATTCGGTAAATGCCCTGGCCCAAGCCGAAAGCTACCCGGCGGGCAAGGACAGCGAGTACCTCAACAGCCTGTTTTCAGCGCTGCAAAGCGAATACACCGGCCATCAGCCGGCGCGGGAAATGCTCATGCATTCTCTCGTCAGCGTGATCATGGTGTGGGTCAGCCGCCAGGTGATCCAGCGCCGCGCTGCCAATCAGCGTCCGCAGCGTGCCCGGGAATACCTCAACGGTTTTATCCAGCTGGTGGAGGAGACCTATCGCCAGCACGTCAAGGTCGAGGACCTGGCCCATCGGCTGGGGATTTCCGTGTCCCACCTCAACGGCACGTGCCGTGAACTGGCGGGGCAACCGGCGTTGCAGATCATGCACGAGCGTCAGTTGCTGGAGGCCAAGCGCTTGCTGACCTACACCAGCATGACCATTTATGAAATGTCCGATGTGCTGGGGTTTTCCGATCCGACCAACTTCACACGCTTGTTCCGACGTCGGGTGGGGATCTCGCCCAAGGCTTTTCGCGACCGCTTGAAAGCCGATCAGGACGCTGCCGATCAGAAGAGCGAGGCCTGACCCCCTCGCCACAAGGTGTTCGTCAGCGGAGGGCGTTGAGGCTTGCGCTGTGGGGGATGCAGCGCTCGAAGTTGCAGCTCGCGAAGTCATGGGGCACTTTGCGCAACTGTTCGACACGCCAGGCGGCTGTGCCATACAGCGCCAGCGTCGCCGCGCAGGTGATGAAAATGGCGAGGTATCTTCTTGTTTTGATGTTCATGGCGTTGACCTCTGAACGAATACCCTTGGGTACTGCTTTGAGCATAGGTCAGCGCCGGTGAGTTGCCATCAAAACCACCCCACATTCACTCCGGTTAAAGGCCCACATCCCATGCCGGTTCTTCGGGAAATCTGAGCACCAGAAAATCCAGCATGCTGCGCAACGCCACCGGCATGTGCTTGCGTGAGGCATACACCGCATAGATGTTCATCTGACGGGGCTCGGCCTGGGGCAGCAGGCGGATCAGTTCGCCGCTGTGGATATGCATGCCGGCCAGGTAACTGGGCAGCATCGCCACGCCGGCCCCGGCCATCGCCGCGCGCAACAGCGTGCTGGCTTCGTTGGCGCTGATGTTGCCCTGTACCGGCACCGAGACCGGTTCGCCATCCTGCTGGAAATGCCAGAGGCTTTTGCCGAAGTAGGAGTGGGTCAGGCAATTGTGCAGGCTCAGGTCTTCGACCCGCTGTGGCGCCGGGTGCTCGCGCAGGTAAGCGGGGGAGGCGCAGATCACCGAGCGGCACACCGTCAGGCGCCGGGCGATCAGGTTCGGGTCCAGGTCGTTGCTGGTGCGGATGGCCAGGTCGATGCGCTCATCCACCAGGTTCACCGTGCGGTCGAGCATTTGCAGATCGATGCTTACACCGGGGTAACGTTTGACGTAGGCGGCCATGGCATCGGCCAGTTGCGCCTGGCCGAACGAGGTGCTGACGCTGATCCGCAGCAGGCCGCGCGGTGCGTCGTCCGGCTCGCTGACGGCGGCTTGCATGTCGCTGGATAAATCGAGCATCTGCCGGCACCGGGGCAGGATTTCGCTGCCGGCGGCGGTCAGGCTCAATTTGCGCGTGGTGCGGTGCATCAGGCGTGCGCCGACCCAATCTTCCAGCTCCGCCAGATACCGTGAAACCACCGGCCGCGACAGGTCCAGGTGATCGGCGGCGGCCGATTGGCTGCCCAGGTCCACCACCGTAACGAACACCCGCATTGCTTGTAGACGATCCATGATTTGCCCGCTTTCAGAAACAAACTATGTTCAAGCATCGCATTTTTTGTATCGAACCAGGCAACTAAGCTCTATCCCATCGCCAAGCACGGCATTCGGACAACGGAGCAACAGATGATCAGCTTCACTTCAATCAAACGCATTCTTCTGGCAACCGCCGCACTGGGCTTCGCGGCCCACGCCGCTGCGGCGTCGACCCTGACCCTGGACGTCTACAACCCGGGCACCAACGCAATCTTCCCGGTGACCTCGGTACTGGTCAGCGGCGAGAAAGAAGCGATTCTGGTGGACGCGCAATTCGGCAAATCCCAGGCTGAACAGGTGGTGGAAAAAATCCGCGCCAGCGGCAAACAACTGACCACCATCTACATCAGCCACGGTGACCCGGATTACTACTTCGGCCTCGACACCATCACCCAAGCGTTCCCGAAGGCCAAAGTATTGGCCTCGCAACCGACCGTTGATCACATCAAGAAAACTGTCGACGGCAAACTGGCGTTCTGGGGTCCGAAAATGGGCGCCGATGTGCCGAACAAAACCATCGTGCCGCACGTGCTCAAGGGCGATAGCCTGATGCTGGAAGGGCAGAAACTGCAGGTGCTCGGCCTGGATGGCAAGCAACCGGATCGCAGCTTTGTGTGGATTCCGTCGATCAAGACAGTGGTCGGTGGCGTGGTTGTCGCCGAAAACATTCATGTGTGGATGGCTGATACCCAAACTGCGCAGTCCCATGCCGATTGGCTGACGACGCTGCACACGATCGAAGCCTTGAAGCCGAACACCATCGTGCCGGGTCACTACCTGGGCGAGAGCGCTCGCTCCCTGGCGGCTGTGCAGTTCACCGCTGATTACATCAAGGCGTTCGACGAAGAAACCGCCAAGGCGAAAGATTCAGCCGAACTGATCGGCGCGATGAAAAAACGCTACCCGACCCTGGGCGAAGAAAGCTCGCTTGAGCTGAGCGCCAAAGTCGCCAAGGGCGAGATGAAGTGGTAACCCGTCGGACCTGAAACTGAACAAGCCTTTGTGGCGAGGGAGCTTGCTCCCGCTGGAGTGCGAAGCGCTCCCTGCACTCCATCAGGCACACCGCATTTACAGGTTTTACGACTGCTTCGCAGCCGAGCGGGAGCAAGCTCCCTCGCCACAAAGGTTGTGCTGATTACACACACGCTATACATCACAGTTACATCAACTGGAGAACGTCATGAGCAAAATCGCAATCATCGGTGCCACCGGTCGTGCCGGTAGCCAACTGTTGGAAGAAGCCCTGCGTCGCGGTCACAGCGTCACCGCCATCGCCCGCGACACCTCTAAAATCGGCCAGCGTGCCGGTGTCGTCAGCAAAAACGTCGACGTGCTCGATGCTGCCGCTTTGCAAGCCGCCGTCGCTGGCCATGATGCAGTAATCAGTGCTGCACATTTCTCCACCATCCCCGCCAGCGCCGTCATCGAGCCGGTGAAGCAGGCCGGGGTCAAGCGTCTGCTGGTGGTGGGCGGTGCCGGTTCGCTGTTGCTGCCGGGCGGCACACGGGTGATCGACAGCGAAGGCTTCCCGAAGGAATACAAGGCTGAGGCCAGCGCCGGTGCCGATTTCCTCAACACTTTGCGTCAGGAACAGGACCTGGACTGGACCTTCCTGTCGCCGTCGGCGGAGTTTGTCGAAGGTGAGCGTACCGGCACGTTTCGAGTCGGCAAGGATGACTTGCTGGTGAGTGCGCAGGGCCGCAGCTGGATTACCTTTGCCGATTACGCGATCGCATTGCTGGATGAAGTGGAAACACCGAAGCATTCCCGCCAGCGGTTTACGGTCGGGTATTAACTTCGCAACACCACATCCCCTGTAGCAGCCGAACGCAGGCTGCTACAGGGCGATTTCGGTTCAGCGTGCCTGCGCCTGCTCCACCAACCACCCCATCAATTCGCGCAACTTCGGCGAAGGCGCAGGTTTTTCGGGGAACACCAGGTAATACGCCAATCCGGTTTTCACCTTCAAATCAAAGGGCATGACCAGCCGCCCGGCGCTCAGGTCATCGCCGATCAACGACCAATCGCCAATCGCCACACCTGTCCCCTGGGACGCCATCGACATCGCCAGGTCCAGGGTTTCGAAGTGCTGGCCCTTGCCGACATTACTCAGATGAATATCCGCCGCTTTCAACCAGGCTTTCCAGTCCCGTTCATCCCGGGTCGGATGCAGCAACAAGTGTTGTTGCAGGTCTGCCGGTGTCTGCAAGGCCAGTGGCCCTTCAAGCATCGGCCGGGAACACACGGGCGTCAGTTGCTCATCGAACAAATGATGGGAGGCCAGTGAGCTCTCCGGCGGCGGGCCATACATCACCGCCGCGTCGAACTGTTCACGATGAAAGTCCACGCCGTGTTTCACCGTGGTGGTCAATTCCACCGGCACATCCGGGCGTTCCTTTTGCCACTGCAACAGGCGCGGCAACAGCCAGCGCATCACGCAGGTCGGCGCCTTGAGTTGCAAGGTTTCGCGCTTCTCGCCGATCTGCTCCACGGCCTCATCGATCAGGCCGAAAATCTGCTGCACCCGTGGCAACCACTCACGTCCTTCGGCGGTCAGGCTCAAGCCCCGCGCCTGGCGAATGAACAGTTCATAGCCCAGATGATCTTCCAGCCCGGCGATCTGCCGGCTCACCGCGCCTTGGGTGATGTGCAGCTGTTCGGCGGCCCGGGTGAAGTTGCAGCACTGCGCGGTGATCAGAAAAGTGTGCAGCGCCGGCAGGGGAGGCAGTCGTTTCATTGGGATCCAAGGTATGACGTGAGGACATGGCTAGTATGACTTTTTATCCATTGTTGCGGCTATGTGTCGCCCGTTCCAATGAGGCCATTCCCGGGCCTGCCAATCCATCATAAACACTGCGCAGGCCCGGCGTCTCAAACGAACAAAAAGGGCAAACACATGGCGACGTGCGGCGAAGTATTGGTCAAGTTACTCGAAGATTACGGGGTCGAGCAGGTGTTCGGCATTCCCGGGGTGCATACCGTGGAGCTGTATCGCGGGCTGGCCCGTTCGAGCATCAACCACGTCACTCCACGTCACGAACAGGGCGCCGGTTTCATGGCCGACGGTTATGCCCGCACCAGCGGCAAACCGGGTGTGTGCTTCATCATCACCGGCCCCGGCATGACCAACATCACCACCGCCATGGGCCAGGCTTACGCCGACTCGATCCCGATGCTGGTGATCTCCAGCGTGCAATCGCGCAGCCAATTGGGCGGCGGGCGCGGCAAGCTGCATGAGCTGCCGAACCAGAGCGCACTGGTCGGCGGCGTGGCGGCGTTCTCCCATACCTTGATGTCGGCGGCGGAATTGCCGGGCGTATTGGCGCGGGCCTTCGCGCTGTTCCAGGCCGGGCGTCCGCGTCCGGTGCACATCGAAATCCCGTTGGACGTACTGGTCGAAGAGGCCGATGACTTGCTCGCCAGCGTGCCGGTGAACATCGATCGTGCCGGTGCTTCGCCCAGCGCGATCAGCCGCATGACCGACCTGCTGGCCGGTGCCAAACGCCCATTGATTCTCGCGGGTGGCGGCGCCATCGATGCGGCGGCCGAGCTGACTGAACTGGCCGAGCTGCTGGATGCGCCAGTGGCCCTGACCATCAATGCCAAAGGCATGCTCGAATCCAGCCATCCGCTGCTGATCGGTTCGACCCAAAGCCTGGTGGCCACCCGTGCGCTGGTGGCCGAGGCTGACGTGGTGCTGGCCATCGGCACCGAACTGGCCGAAACCGATTACGACATCACCTTCGCCGGCGGCTTCGAAATCCCGGGCGTGCTGCTGCGCGTGGACATCGACCCAGACCAGACCGTGCGTAATTACCCGCCGAAGGTGGCGTTGGTGGCCGACTCGCGCAATGCCGCCCAGGCCCTGCTGAGTGCGCTGTCCCACAAGTCGCTGGCCGAGCGCCGCAACGACTGGGGCCAGGTGCGCGCCGCTCGCTTGCGAGAAGAGCTCGCCGCGACCTGGGACGCCCCGACCCTGGCCCAGACCCGCTTCCTGGAAACCGTGCTGTACGAATTGCCGAACGCGGTGTTCGTCGGCGATTCGACCCAACCGGTGTACACCGGCAACCTGACCTTCAACCCGGAGCGTCCGCGTCGCTGGTTCAACTCGTCCACCGGTTACGGCACCCTCGGTTACGCCTTGCCGGCGGCGATTGGCGCCTGGCTCGGTGGCAGCGTCGAAGGCGGCACGCGCCCGCCGGTGGTGTGCCTGATCGGCGACGGCGGCCTGCAATTCACCTTGCCGGAACTGGCCAGTGCGGTGGAAGCGCGTACGCCGGTGATTGTGTTGCTGTGGAATAACCAGGGCTACGAAGAGATCAAGAAATACATGGTCAACCGCGCCATCGAGCCGGTGGGCGTGGACATCTATACCCCGGACTTTATCGGTGTGGCCAAGGCCCTGGGCTGTGCGGCCGAAGCGGTCAACAGTGTTGACGGATTGCGTGATGCGTTGCGCCTGGCCACCGATCGTCAGGGCCCGACCCTGATTGAAATCGACCAGACCCAGTGGATGAAGGCGGTGTCGCAATGAGTGCTCCCATGACCTTTCCGACGACCCTCGACGGCCTGTTCATCGATGGCCAATGGTCCGCTGGCAACGAACATCTGCGCGTGATCAACCCGGCGACCGAAGCCCTGCTAACCACCGTTAACGGCGGCGATGCACACGCTGTCGATCAGGCCGTCACCGCGGCGGCCAACGCTTTTAAGCAATGGTCGAAAACCACCGGAGCCGAGCGTGGGGCGATCCTGCGCAGAATCGCCGCAGGCGTGCAGGCCGGGCGCGAACAGTTGATGAAGTTGCAGTCGAGCAACAACGGCAAACCGCTGTTCGAAGCGGCCATCGACGTCGACGACGTGATCGCCACCTTTGAGTATTACGCCGGTCTGGCTGAAGGCCTGGACGCGAAACAAGACAGCGCCGTGGCGTTGCCGAGTGACGATTTCAGCGCCCGCTTGCGCCGTGAGCCGTGCGGCGTGGTGGGGCTGATCGTGCCGTGGAATTTCCCGATGGTCACCACCGCCTGGAAACTCGCCCCGGCCCTGGCCGCCGGTTGCTGCGTGGTGCTCAAACCGTCTGAAGTGACGCCGCTGCCGGAACTGGAACTGGCGACGATCATTGCCGAGGCCGGCCTGCCAGACGGCGTGTTCAACCTGGTCTGCGGCACCGGCCTTGCCGTTGGCGCACCGCTGTCGGCTGACCCGCGCATCGCCAAGATTTCCTTCACCGGCAGCAACGCGGTGGGCGTGCAGGTGATGCAGCGGGCGGCGGAAACCGTGAAAGGCGTGAGCCTGGAACTGGGCGGTAAATCCTCGCTGCTGGTGCTCGCCGATGCCGATATCGAACTGGCCGTGGAAGTGGCCTGTGGCGGCGGTTTCTTCAACGCCGGGCAGATGTGTTCCGCGACCAGCCGCGTGCTGGTCGCCGATGAACTGGCGGATGAATTTGTCGCGCGATTGAAGGCCCGTGCCGAAGCCATTCGCGTGGCCGACCCGTTCGACCCGAACGTGGAGATGGGCGCACTGGTCAACCAGGCGCATTACCAGCGGGTGCTGGGCCACATCGATCGCGGTTTGAGCGCTGGCGCGAAGCTGATCTGCGGCGGCAATCGCCCGGCGGACCTGTCGCGCGGCTACTTTTTGCAGCCGACCGTTTTCATCGACGCGCCCCTCGAGAGTGCGTTGTGGTGCGAAGAGATTTTCGGTCCGGTGATTTGCGTGCGCAGTTTCAGCTCTGAAGCCGAGGCGATCGCCTTGGCCAACGACAGCCCGTTCGGTCTGGTGGCCAGTGTGGTCACGCGCGACAGCGAGGCCGCCGATCGGGTCGCCAACGCTTTGCAGGCGGGGCTTGTGTGGATCAACGCGCCGCAAGTGATCTTCCCGCAGACCGCCTGGGGTGGCTACAAACAGAGCAGCATCGGCCGCGAATTGGGACCGTGGGGCTTGCAGGCTTTCCAGGAAATCAAGCATGTGATTCGAGCCGTCTGACAGCACGAAAACGGTGAGCGCATGCCTCTTGATGAGGCATGCGCCAACGTCATGGCTTCAATGAGTATTTATCGATAGTCAGGTGTTTTGCACGACCTCAGGATGAACCCGCAGGTCAAGCTCAAGTCCTTTGAAACCGGGGACTTCAAGCCGATCTGGCCGCGCGGATGCAACGGTTGCGACCAACCTCATACTTAAAAAAACAAAGGGAGTCCTTCATGGGCAAGCATGATCTGAACAGACGTCAATTCATCAAAGCCGTGGGTGTGGCGTCGGTAGCCGCGGCAGCCATGAGCATGCCGTTCATCCGGGCCAATGCCAGCGACACGCGCTTTACGGGCAAGACCCTGCGCTTGCTGACCTGGTCCGATGACACTGGCCTTGCAGCATTGCGCAATATCGCGGCGACCTTCGAAGACAAGTACGGCTGCAAGGTCATCGCTGACCGCACCGGCAGTACCTCGGAAATGGTCGCCAAACTCAAGGCCGGCGGTGATCGTCCACAGTACGACATCATCACCCTGGCCGGCGTCGGCGCCGAAGGCCTGGCCGCCGCCAACCTGCTGGAAAAACCCGACCTCAACCGCATCCCCAACCTGGTGGACGTGCCGGAGAAATATCGCACCGGCGCCAATGGCCACGGTATCGGTTACCTGCTGTGGTGCAACAGCCTGGTCTACAGCACCCGTACCCAGAAAGAAGCCCCGGACAGCTACGCCGCGATGTGGGACGCCGACCTGGCGCCGAACATTTTCCTGCCGCCGCCGAACTGGACCGAGGCCATGGACCTGATCATCATCGCCGCCAAACTGGCCGGTGGTGACGAACACAACATCGAGCCAGGCTTCAAGAAACTCGCCGAGCTCAAGAGCCGCGTGGTGACCCTGGGCGAAAACCCGAACCAGATCGCCGAGCTGTTCCGCACCGGGTCCCTGGACATGGGCGGCTTGTACGCACCGGCGTTTTTCCCCAAACAGATCCGCGACCCGGCCTACGGTCTGGGCGCCACGTTCGGCATGAAGGAAGGTTTCTACACCGACCTGATGCTCTCGGTGATGCCGAAAAGCCGTCCGGGCGATACCGACCTGGCCTATGCCTTCATCAACCACTCTCTGGACCCGCTGGTGCAGGGCAAGATGGCCGAAGACATCTACAACGGTCCGGTCAACGCCAAGGCGATCATCTCCGCCGAAGCCCGCAAGAGCCCGTACATCCTTACGCCGGAGCAGATTGCCGAGAAGGCGATCATGCACGACAACGCCTTCCTGGCCACCGTGCATGACCAATGGATTCGTCGTTACACGGAAATCTTTTCTTCCTGATTTCTGCGGTTTGAAGATTCATTGTGGCGAGGGAGCTTGCTCCCGCTCGGCTGCGTAGCAGCCGCAAAACCAGGCACCGCGTTCTATCTGAAAGGGCGCGGTGATTGATTGGGGTCGCTGCGCAACCCAGCGGGAGCAAGCTCCCTCGCCACAGGTTTTGCCGAATCTCAGTCTTGCTGCTTTCCATTGACGAGACCCTTGCTATGGAACACCAACCTCTGACCCATCCGGTAAGCGTCGCACCCACGCGCGCTAATCGGGGTGTCTCACCGACAGTGCGTGCGTGGTTTTTCCTGTCGCCGTCGATGCTGTTTCTCGGCGTGCTGATTGCCGCCAGCCTCCTGGTGCTGCGCATGAGCGTGGGCACCAAAGGTGCGGAGTGGTCCGGCTTCAGCCTGGCCAGTTACGCGCAATTGCTGGAACCGTACTACCTCAAATCCTTGCTGCTGACCCTGCGCCTGGCGCTGATCAGCGCGGTGATCGCGGTGCTGCTGGCGATCCCGGTGGCCTACACCATGTCGCGGCTGACCTCACCGTTCGTGCGGCGGATTTTCCTGGCGGCGGTGCTGTTGCCGTTGCTGGTCAACCTGTTACTGCAAAGCTATGGCTGGCTGGTGATTCTCGGCCCGGGCGGGATGCTCAATCAGGCGCTGATGGGCCTGGGCCTGATCAAGCGGCCGATCATGCTGCTGTACAACCAGAACGGCGTGTTGATGGGCCTGGTGCAAACCGCGTTCCCGTTGGCTGTGCTGCCGATTGCCAGTGCCATGCGCGGAGTCGCCCGCACTTACGAAGAAGCCGCTGCAACCTTGGGCGCCAGTCGCCTGCAGGTGTTTCGCCAAGTGGTGTTGCCGATGAGTTTTCCGGGGATCATCACCGGCGCGACGTTGGTGTTTGCCTACAACGCCAGCAGCTTCGTGGTGCCTTTGCTGCTCGGCGGTCGGCGCGTGCCGATGCTGGCGGTAATGGTCCATGACCAGATCGCCCCGCTGATGAATTGGCCCGCCGCGTCCGCTGCCGGCGTGGTGCTGATCGTTACCACGCTCGCCATCATGACCTTGTCCGAATACATCACTGGCCGTCGTCGGCGCATGCTGGAGGCTTCCCAATGAGCACTTTGATCAAGAAGCGTCAGTCGTTGCTGCCGGGCGATACCGGCAAGTTCGCCGGCATCCTCTCGGGCTTCATTCTGCTGTTGGCGGTGCTGCCGATCCTGACCATGATCGTCATGTCGTTCAGCGGCGCCTCGAACCTCGACTTTCCGCCCAGCAGCTACAGCCTGCAATGGTACAAGGCCGCCTGGCACACGTTCGTCTCGCCGGACGCCAGCGACGTACTGAGCCTGGGCAAGGCCATGAGCACCAGTTTGCTGGTGGCCTGCCTGACCATGATCTTCGCCACGATCATCGCGGTGCCGGCGGCTTACGCGCTGACCCGTTGCGAGTTCCGCGGCAAGGCCGTGGCGCTGCAATTGATGTCGCTGCCACTGGTGTTCCCGATGGTGGTGTTGGGCCTGGCCTTGCTGCTGGTGTTCGACAGCCTGCCATTCCAGATCACCACCTCGCGGCTGGTGATTGCCCATGTGATTCTGGCGCTGCCGTTCGTGGTGAAGAACTGCACGGCAGCGATGCTCTCCATCGGCAGCGAAGTCGAAGAGGCCGCGCAAATGCTCGGCGCTTCACCGACTCGGGCGATTGTCGATGTGGTGGTGCCGTTGATGAAGTCGGGGATTCTGGCGGGCATGCTGCTGGCGTTCATCGTCTCGTTCAACGAATTCACCGTGACCTATTTCCTCTACACCATCGACGTCATGACCGTGCCGATCTGGATGTACAGCCGCACCGTGTCATCGCTCGACCCTACCGTTTTCTCGTTTGCCGTGCTGATCGTGCTGATCGACTTCGTGCTCATTTGGGCGCTGGAAAAGTTGGTTGGCGAAGGCGGCGTTTCGTTCTGATTTCTTGAGGTGATTCAAATGACTGGTCTGATTCTGGAAAACGTCGAGAAACATTACGGCTCGGCCTGCGCGGTAAAGGATGTGAACCTGCATTTGCCCGAGGGCAAACTGGTGTGTTTTCTCGGCCCGTCGGGCTGCGGTAAAACCACTTTGCTGCGGATGATCGCCGGGCTCGAAACCCTGACCGGCGGCGAGATTCGCCTGGACGGTGAAGACATCAGCCATACCCCTGCGCATCAGCGCAATTTCGGCATGGTGTTTCAATCCCTGGCGCTGTTCCCGCACATGACGGTGGGGGAGAACATTGCCTATCCGTTGAAACTGCGTGGGGTCAGCAAGGCCGATCAGCAGGCGCGGGTGGTGGAGTTGCTTGAGCTGATTCAACTGCAGGAAATGATTGATCGCCCAGTGGCAAAACTCTCCGGCGGTCAGCGTCAGCGCGTGGCGATTGCGAGGGCGATTGCTTCGCGGCCGAAAATCCTGCTGCTTGACGAACCGCTGTCGGCGCTGGACGCCAAGTTGCGCGAGTCGATGCAGGTGGAAATCCGTCAGCTGCAACAGCGCTTGAACATCACCACCATCATGGTCACCCACGACCAGCGCGAAGCCATGACCATGGCCGACATCGTGGTGGTGCTGGGTGAGCATCGGGTGCAGCAGGTGGGCACGCCGATTGAGATTTATCGGCACCCGGCCAATGAATTCGTCGCGGACTTCATCGGTTCGGGGAATATTTTCCCGGCCACGGCGTTGGGCAATGGCAAGGTCAGCCTGCCCGGCGGTGATGCGCTGCAAGTGCCGATCTGCAGCAGCATCGTGGTGGGGGAGAAGGTGAAAATGCTGATTCGCCCCGAAGACCTGCAATTGTCGCAACCCCAGGCGACGGCGGGGAATCGCTTGCTGGGCAAGGTGACGTTTGTGCGGGATATCGGCGCGACCATCGAAACCACCGTCGAATGTTCCGGGGTGTCGTTTACCGCGTTGAGCACGCCGTGTCAGGACGTTGGGTTGAGCATTGGCAATCCGGTGTCGGTGACCTTGCCGGCTGAGGCGTGCCGAGTGTTGAGCGCCTGAACAAACACCCCCATCCTCGTAGGAGCGAGGCTTGCCCGCGAAGGCTATTTCATACTCAGCATTGATGCTGGCTGATACGACGCCTTCGCGGGCAAGCCTCGCTCCTACAGGGTATGAATCTGATTACACGGACAACCGCAACCGCGCCAAATCCCGCAGCGGCGGTGCCCCGAACAATCGGCTGTACTCGCGGCTGAACTGCGAAGGGCTTTCATACCCCACCCGATACCCTGCCGCCGACGCTTCCAGCCCTTCGGCCAGCATCAACCGTCGCGCTTCTTGCAGGCGCAGCTGTTTCTGATATTGAAGCGGACTCATCGCCGTCATCGCCTTGAAGCGGTGATGCAGCGTCGACACGCTCAGGTTCACTTCCCGCGCCAGATCATCGATGCGCAGCGGTTGCTCATAATTGCCGTTGAGCCATTTGATCGCCTGGCCGATGCGATGGCTCTGGCTGTTGGCGATGGCAATCTCATACAGCCGATGCCCCTGCTGGCTGCGCAACAGCCGATACAGAATCTCCCGACGAATCAGCGGCGCCAGCATGGCGATGTCTTTCGGTGTGTCCAGCAAACGCGCCAGGCGCAGCACGGCGTCGAGCATGGCCGCGTCGATCCGCTCGACATACAGGCCTCGGCCCGTGGGCCGTGTGGGCAGACCGATGGGGCCGGCATCGGCAATCAGCGCGGTGATTTCCGCCGGGTCGATGTCCAGCCGCACCGCGAGGATCGGTTCTTCGGGCGAGGCATTCACCACCCGCCCGCTCAGGGGCATCGAGACCGATACCACCAGGTAATTCAGCGGGTCGTAATTGAAGTGTTCGTCCGCCAACCGAACTTCCTTGCGTCCCTGGGCCATGATGCACAGGGCCGGTTGGGCCAGCCCCGGGGCGAAATCATGGGATTTGCTGTGACGCGACATGAACAGCGAACCGACGGCGGTGGCGTAGGACCCATCGTCCATGGTGTTGCGACGGATGAGGTCGGCCAGTTCCGCGCGCTGTTTTTCCATGTCAGCGGGAAGCGGAGCCTGAAAGTGATCGAGCGACGACATGCAGGGAATCCTCCGTGAGGTGTTGGTCATGGGCCGAGCTTAAATTTGTGCAAGGGACAGCGGTAGACACATCCTGTCAAAAGCTTGCCTGATTCTGCGCGGGGTGAATACACGAGGCTGCCATAGCAGGGCAATGTGGATGAAACTTGCTTAAAAGTGGTGTGACAGCGGTGTGACAGTACTTTGCGCGCTGTTACAGAGGCTTTTTGCAGTTGCGCAGGATTGTGCAATAAGCCGGCAGAAATCGACTAACGCTGACTGTGATGCGCCGCCTAATCTTGGATCCTGTCGCAGCCCGTCCCACGGCTGCCACTCGACTCCCTGGGAGGGTTGAACATGTCTACGCAGATCCCCGTCAGTCATATGGCCTTCGTTCGCGCCCGCGCCGGGCGTTCGGCAGAACTCGGTGCGCGCCTGAGCGCCCTGATCGAACCGTCGCGCAACGCGCCGGGTTGCCTGAGCTTCGCCCTGCAGCACTCGCAATGTGATCCCGAGCTGTGGCTGGTGTCCGGTTTCTGGGCCAGCCAACAGGCGATGACCGCTTACTTCGGCAGCCCGGCGATGCAAATTTTTGCCGAGCTGGTGCAGGAAATGGTGGTCAACAGCCTGGATTTCCATACTTTCAAGGATGTCTCGGCGACCCAGGCCCTCGGCCAGTCCCAGGCAGCGGTACACAAACTGGCCGGTTGAGGGTTTAATGGCGCAACTCTCCATTAGCCAGGATCCGCGACATGGCACGTAAAGCCTTTGAACACTTCGAAGCCGTTTCAGCAGTAGTACCGAGCGAGGGCGGTTACCACGCCGCGATTGCCGTCAAAGCCCTCGGTGGTTCCGGTGCCCCGGTTTTTCACAAAGTGCTGGAAGGCCAGACGTTCAAGACCGCTCATGAAGCCGACGAGGCCGCGGCCAAAGAGCTGACCCACCTCAAAGACGTCAAACAAGACGCCGACCTGCTCTGGTAATCACTTGACCGCCCCCGGGCGGAACATCTTGAACAGTGCCTCTGGCCCCAGCTGAAAATAATCCGCTGGCCCGCCGCCGCGCAGAATCGGTTCTGCCGCGGCGGTGTCGTACACCCCATCCTTCAACAGCCATTTGGCGATGTGCACGGCGACCACTTCGCCGAGAATCAGCCAGCTCGGCACCACTTCCTTGTTGGCGCGCTGCAACTGAATGATCTGCGTGACCTTGCACTCGAAGGACACCGGGCTTTCGGCGACCCGTGGCACCTGAATGATCTTCGACGCGGCGGTGGTCAGCCCGGACAGTTCGAACTCGTTGACTTCCGGCCCGACCATGGCGCAGCTCTGGTTCATCTGCTCGGCCAGCGGACGCGTCGCCAGGTTCCAGGCGAACTCGCCGGTCTGCTCGATGTTGTTCAGGCTGTCTTTGCGCCCGACACTGGAAAACCCGATGATCGGCGGGATGTAGTTGAAGGCGTTGAAGAAGCTGTAGGGCGCCAGGTTCAGGCGACCGTTGGCGTCCTGGGAGGAAATCCAGCCGATGGGACGCGGGCCGACGATGGCGTTGAACGGGTCATGGGGCAGGCCATGGCCGTTGGCGGGTTCGTAGAAATGGATATCGTCGGGCATGGAGTGAATTCCTGAGGGCGTCCGGGAGGTGAGCATGGTGCAAGGGCCAGCGGCAGATTTCAATCAGTGGGAGTGGGGCTTCTGTGGCGATCACCGGGTTTTGCTTTCCCCAGAAATGACTAAGCCCGGCCAGAGCCGGGCTGTGTGGTGCGTACAGGGATCAGTTGGTACGGGCAGCGTCGGTGCGATCGACGCTGTCGGTAGCGACTTTGGCCGCGTCGGTGCGGCTGTCGTCTGCGGTGTTGCTTTGCGCAGTGAAGACGGCGGAACCGGTGCGGTCGTAACCATCGGCGGCGAAGGTATTGGCCGCCAGCACAGAGAGGGTCAGGGCAAGCATCAGTTTGGTTTTCATGGGTAACTCCAGTTTGCACATTGCAATGAATTGATCGACGGGGGGCAGGATGCGTACTGGGCATTAACCAGCGATTAATCGGGCTCTCTTGTCTGCGTGACAGAATTTTCATCCTGCACTTACCTATTTTTCACCGCTCCACCGCCAGTCTGCGCACCGGTCAATAACCCGAAGAAACGACTGCCACGAACTGGAGCTTGCCTTGAATGAATAAACTTCCTCAGATCACCCTGGCGTTCTGGGTCATGAAAATCTGCGCAACGACCCTGGGTGAAACCGCGGGGGATTTGTTATCGATGACCCTTAATGTCGGTTACGCCATCAGCTCGCTGATCCTGATCAGCGTCTTTGTGCTGACGCTGGTCACGCAGTTGATGTCCAAAACCTACAAGCCGGTGCTGTACTGGATCGTGATTCTGTCGACCAGCACCGCAGGCACCACCATGTCCGACTTCATGGACCGCACCCTTGAATTGGGCTACGCCACGGGTTCGATGATCCTGATTGCGATTCTGCTGGGGATATTCGCGGCCTGGCGCTTGAGCGGCGATTCGCTGAACGTCACCAAGGTCCAGACCTTCCGGGGCGAGATGTTCTATTGGATGGCGATTCTGTTTTCCAACACCCTGGGCACGGCGCTTGGCGATTACCTGGCCGACGACTCGGGCCTGGGTTTTGCCGGCGGCGCACTGTTGATCGGTTCGACCATTGCGCTGGTGGTGCTGTTGAAATACTTCACGAAGATTTCGTCGGTGCTGCTGTTCTGGGTGGCGTTCGTGTTGACGCGGCCATTCGGCGCAACCTTGGGCGACTTCCTGACCAAACCCCATGCAAAGGGTGGCCTGGATTTCGGCACCATCGGTTCTTCGCTGGTGTTGGCGGGGGTTCTGGTGGTGATGATTGCGGGGGCGTCTTACGTGCAGGGCAAGTACGCGAAGCAGACGGCGGCTGAGTTGACCTGATACCGAGGTGTCCCGTTCGCGGGCAAGCCTCGCTCCTACAGATGATCGCGTACCCCTGTAGGAGCGAGGCTTGCCTGCGAAGAGGACGATACAGCCACTATCAATATTGCTGTCAGTCGGTCTCGATCCGCGAATGCTTGCGGGTGTCTTTCATGGTCACGTACACCAGCAACGACACCGCGATGCACGCCGTGACATACCAGTAGTAACCGGTTTCCATGCCGATGCTCTTGAACCACAGGGCGATGTATTCAGCGGTGCCGCCGAAGATCGACACGGTCAGTGCGTACGGCAGGCCGACGCCCAGGGCGCGGATTTCGGTGGGGAACAATTCGGCTTTGACCACCGCGTTGATCGAGGTGTAGCCGCTGACGATGATCAGCGCCGCCATGATCAGGAAGAACGCGCCCCACCAGCTCTGGATGGTGTGCAGGGTGGTCAGGATCGGTACGGTGAACAGCGTCCCGAGAATACCGAAGGCGATCAGGATCGGCCGACGACCGACTTTATCCGACAGCCCGCCGATGATCGGTTGCAGGCACATGAACAGGAACAGCGTGGCCGCGGAAATCGTGGTGGAGTCGGAAATGCTCATGCCGACGGTGTTCACCAGATATTTCTGCATGTACGTGGTGTAGGTGTAGAACGCCAGCGTGCCGCCCATGGTCAGGCCGACCACGGTCATCAGTTCCTTGGGATGGCGCAGCAAGGTGCGCATCGCGCTTTCTCGGGCTTTCTCTTTCTTGGTGAACGACTCGGTTTCTTCCATGCCACGACGCAGATACAGCGCGACCACGGCACACAGCGCGCCGATGGCGAACGGAATACGCCAGCCCCAGGCGTACAGCTCTTCGGTGGTCAGGAAGTTTTGCAGCACGATCAGCACACCCAGGGCGATGAGCTGGCCGGAGATCAGCGTCACGTACTGGAAACTGGAGTAGAAGCCGCGACGTTCCTTGGTCGCCATCTCGCTGAGGTACGTTGCCGAGGTGCCGTACTCACCCCCCACCGACAAACCTTGCAGCAGGCGGGCGAACACCAGCAGGATCGGCGCGCCGATACCGATGGTTTCATAGCCCGGGCTCAGGGCGATCAGCAGCGAGCCGAAGCACATCAGGTAGACCGACGCCATGAGCGCGGCTTTACGGCCGGCCTTGTCAGCGTAGAGGCCCATCAGCCAACCGCCGATCGGGCGCATCAGGAAGCCCACGGCGAAGATTGCGGCGGTGTTGAGCAGTTGGGCGGTGGTGTCGCCTTTGGGGAAGAAGACTTTGGCGAAGTACAGGGAGAAGGCGGCGTAGACGTACCAGTCGTACCACTCGACCATGTTGCCGACAGAGCCGCTGAAGATCGATTTGATCCGGCTGGCGGTGCTTCTTTCTTTAGCCGGCACGGCAGCCGACCCAAGGGGCAGGGCGTTGGAGTTATCCATTGAAGGATCCTTCGTTTAATTGTTTTTGTGGAGCGCGTGTAAACGCAGCCTGCAGGGGCTATAGCAGGAGCTGTGCCAAGGAGAGGAGGGCCGGTTTAGAGGGGATGGCGGGTTTTGTTGAGCGGAAATCCGCTTATCGTGCATAAGGCTACAAGCGGATTTCCGCGCACGCCTGGCCCCTGTAGGAGCGAGGCTTGCCCGCGAAGCAGTCACCGCGGTTTGTCAGATACACCGCGGTGACTGCTTCGCGGGCAAGCCTCGCTCCTACAGGTATGGGTCGTTCCGGATAAACATCTCCCGGCTCAAGCCATGGCGCTGCATCTTTTCATTGAAGGTCCGGCGCGGCAGTTGCAGTTCTTCAAGCACCGCTTTCACATCGCCCTTGTGCCGGGTCAGCGCCGCGCGCAAGCAATGCGCTTCGAAGGCTTCCTGCTGCGCCGCCAGTGACTGGCCGGGATCGATCCCCACCGGTTCCGGTTCGCCGAGGCCCAGCACCTGGCGCTCGGCGACGTTCGCCAGCTCGCGCACATTGCCTGGCCAGTCGTGGCTCAGCAGATGGCTCAATTGCGGCCCGCTCAACGGTGGAAAGGTACGGCCAAGACGTTCGGCGGCACTCTGCGCGAAGAACTCGAACAACAGTGGAATGTCTTCACGCCGATCACGCAACGGCGGCAGCCGCAGCTCGGCGACGTTCAAGCGATACGCCAGGTCCTCGCGAAAACGCCCGGCCCGGGCCTCATCCAGCAAGTCGGGTTTGGTCGCGGCGATGATCCGCAAATCCACGCGGATGCTCTGATTGGAGCCCAAGCGCTCAAGCTTCTGCTCCTGCAACACCCGCAGCAGTTTCACCTGCTGCGCCAGCGGCATGCTTTCGATTTCATCGAGAAACAGTGTGCCGCCGTCGGCGTATTCGAGCTTGCCGATGCGTTTGCCCTGGGCGCCGGTGAACGCGCCGCTCTCATGGCCGAACAGTTCGGCCTCGAACAACTGCTCGGGAATCGCCGCGCAGTTCAGCGCGACAAAGGGCTTGTCGGCGCGGGGGCCGAAGTCGTGCAGGCAGCGGGCAACCAGTTCCTTGCCGCTGCCGGTTTCGCCACGGATCAGCACATTGACCGGCAGTGTCGCCAGATCCAGCACTTGCCGGCGCAGTGTCTGCAAACCACGGGACACCCCCAGCAGTGTGGCATCGAGTTTGGCGCGATTATCGGCCTGTTCGTGCAGGGCACGGTTTTCCAGCACCAGCCGGCGCTTGTCCAGCGCCCGACGCAGGCTGCTCAGCAGGGTTTCCGGGCTGAAGGGTTTTTCGAGGAAATCGTAGGCGCCATCGCGCATCGCTTCGACGGCCATCGGCACATCGCCGTGACCGGTCAGCAAGATCACCGGCAAATCGGCGTCGCGGTGCTGCACTTCGGCCAGCAGCTCCAGCCCGCTCATGCCGGGCATGCGCACATCGCTGAGAATCACCCCGGGGAAGTGTTTCGGCAGTTGCGCCAGGCACTCATCGGCGCGGCTGAACAGCTGCACCTCGAACCCCGACAGGCTCAGCCACTGTTCGACGGCGCTGCGGATGCTGCTTTCGTCATCGACCACCATCACCGAATTGAGCATCAGGCAGCTACCTCCAGATCAATGGGCAACGTCAGGCTGAACACCGCGCCTTTTTCGCCATTATCGGCGCTCAGGCGTCCGCCTGCTTCGTGGACGATGGCAAAGGACACGGCCAGCCCCAAGCCCAGGCCATCACCCACCGGTTTAGTGGTGAAGAATGGATCGAACACCTGGCTCAAATGTTCTTCGGCAATGCCGCCGCCATTGTCGATCACACTCAGGCGCCATAGCTGTTCATCGGCTTCGAGACGAATCTCCAGACGCTTGCAGGGTTTGCCCTGCATGGCGTCCAGGGCGTTGCGCAGCAGGTTGATCAGCACCTGTTCCAGACGAATCGCATCGCCACGCACCCAGGCCGGACGGGTCAGGTGCAGCACCAGGCTGACCTGTTCATCGCGCAGGCGCGCGTCGAGCAATTGCAGGGCCTGATCCACCACCGCCGCCAGATCCAGCCGTTCGCGCAAACCGCTGGGGCTTTTGCGCGCGAAGGTTTTCAGGTGGCCGGTGAGGGCAGCCATGCGCGTGAGCATGTCGTCCACCGGTTTGAGCGCCTTGTAGGCGTCGTCGACCCGGCCGTGATCGAGTAGCAACCTCAGCGTAGCAAGCTGCATGCGCTGGGCGGTCAGGGGCTGATTGATTTCATGGGCCAGCGCTGCGGACATCTGCCCCAGCGCCGCGAGTTTGGCCGATTGCACCAGTCCGTCCTGAGCGGTGCGCAGGTCACGGGTGCGTTCTTCCACCAGTTGTTCGAGTTCTTCGCGGCTGCGTTGGCGCATTTTGGCCAGTCGCCAGCGTTGATTAAGGAACAGCAACAGAAACACCAGCGCCAGCCACAACCCGGCAGCGGCGAGCGCGGCGTTACGGATGTCTTCGAAGGCGACTTGTGGGCGGCGCAGCAGGTGCAAGGTCCAGCCTTCAGTGGTCAGCGGTAGCGATTCCCACAAGTAGTTTTCCGTGCCGTCAGGACCGACGACGCGCGCCAGATCACTGTTGTCGTCAAAGCGCTGCAGCGATTGGTAATCCAGCGGTGTCAGCGGTTGTTTGTCGTATTGGCGGGTGGCCTTGAGCTCGGTGTGATCGCTGTCGTTCAACGGTTTCAACAGGCGATAGCGCCAGCCCGGCTGGTTGGCAATGAAGATGATCCCGCGTGCATCGCTGACCAGCAACGTGTCGCTGCCCTGACGCCATTCGCGCTCCAGCTCCGGGAATTCCAGTTTCACCACCATGGCGCCGAGGAACTCGCCGCTGTCGCGGGTCACCGCGCTGGAGAGAAAGTAACCGGGAATGCCACTGGTGACGCCTACCGCATAAAAGCGCCCGGCGCCCTGGGTGCGGGTCTGGCTGAAGTAAGGGCGAAAACCGTAGTTGTGGCCGACGTAACTGCTGGGCAAACGCCAATTGCTGGCGGCCACGGCCAGGCCGGTGCGGTCGAGCAGTTCCAGGGTCGAGGACTGCGCGGCACCGTTGATTTTTTCCAGTTTGCGGTTCAGTGCGTCCTGCTGCTCAGGCGTTACCGGGCCATCGAGCGCGGCGCGCAACTCCGGGTCCAGCGCCAGCACGGCGGGCAGGGCGCGGTAGCGGTCGATCAGGGTATGCAGGGAATTGGCGTACAGCGCCAGTTGCTGGTTGGCGCGGGCGGCGTCTTCTTCCAGCGCCTGGCGTTCGGCGTGGCGGATGGCCAGGGTGGCGGCGAGGACGGCACCGGCGACGATCAGCAGGGAGTACAACGACAGACGCAGGGTACGGGAGGTCGGCAGCATGCTGGCGCAAACAGAGAGTAAGTCGGGCGGGCACCATACCATGCAGGTGATCGGCTCGGCGTCCTGTTCGCGCACTCACCGATCGTTCGGGCGACTGACAGGCTTGAGAGTTGCCAAAGTACCAGGTTTTTCTATCGCGAACGGTTTGGACACTGGATAAAAAAAACGGCCGGGTCATCCATAACGATGAGCCGGCCGTACGGGCAGACTGAAGCGCTTACTGCACTTCCACCGCCAGGCTTTCGCTGATCTTCTGCTGCCAGATCGCAGGGCCAGTGATGTGTACCGACTCACCCTTGCTGTCCACCGCAACGGTGACCGGCATGTCTTTCACGTCGAACTCGTAGATCGCTTCCATCCCCAGTTCGGCGAACGCCACCACGCGGGATTTCTTGATCGCTTGCGCCACCAGATAAGCCGCGCCGCCGACTGCCATCAGGTAAACGGCTTTGTGGTCCTTGATCGCTTCGATTGCGGTCGGGCCGCGCTCGGATTTGCCGATCATGCCCAACAGGCCGGTTTGCTCGAGGATCTGACGGGTGAACTTGTCCATCCGCGTAGCGGTAGTCGGGCCAGCCGGGCCAACCACTTCTTCGCGCACCGGATCAACCGGGCCGACGTAGTAGATGAAGCGACCTTTCAGGTCCACCGGCAGGGTTTCACCCTTGTTCAGCATCTCGACCATGCGCTTGTGCGCGGCGTCGCGACCGGTGAGCATCTTGCCGTTGAGCAGGACGGTTTCGCCCGGCTTCCAGCTCTGCACTTCTTCCGGCGTCAGGGTGTCGAGGTTGACGCGACGGGCCGACGGGCCGGCTTCCCAGACGATTTCCGGGTAGGCGTCCAGCGGTGGCGCTTCCAGCGAGGCCGGGCCGGAACCGTCGAGCACGAAGTGCGCGTGACGGGTGGCGGCGCAGTTCGGGATCATGCACACCGGCAGGGAGGCGGCGTGGGTCGGGTAATCCATGATCTTCACGTCGAGCACGGTGGTCAGACCGCCCAGGCCCTGGGCACCGATGCCCAGTTGGTTGACCTTCTCGAACAGCTCCAGGCGCATCTCTTCGATACGGTTCTGCGGGCCGCGTGCTTTAAGCTCGTGAATGTCGATGGATTCCATCAACACTTCCTTGGCCATCACGGCGGCTTTCTCGGCGGTGCCGCCGATGCCGATGCCGAGCATGCCCGGTGGGCACCAGCCGGCGCCCATGGTCGGAACGGTTTTCAAAACCCAGTCGACGATCGAGTCGGACGGGTTGAGCATGGCCATTTTCGACTTGTTCTCGGAACCGCCGCCCTTGGCCGCCACGTCCACTTCCACGGTGTTACCCGGAACGATGGAGTAGTGGATAACGGCCGGGGTGTTGTCCTTGGTGTTTTTACGAGCGCCCGCCGGGTCGGCGAGGATCGAGGCACGCAGGACGTTTTCCGGCAGGTTGTAAGCCCGGCGCACGCCTTCGTTGATCATGTCGTCCAGGCCCATGGTGGCGCCATCCCAACGTACGTCCATGCCTACGCGCACGAACACGGTGACGATGCCGGTGTCCTGGCAGATCGGGCGGTGGCCGGTGGCGCACATGCGCGAGTTGATCAGGATTTGCGCGATGGAATCGCGGGCTGCCGGCGATTCTTCACGCAGGTAGGCCTCGTGCATCGCCTGGATGAAATCCACGGGGTGGTAGTAAGAAATGAATTGCAGGGCGTCAGCAACGCTCTGAATCAGGTCGTCTTGCTTGATCACGGTCATCGAGTCGCGCTCCTCTAAAAGACGGGAACATTCAATAAGGTGCCTGCGGCTTGGGTGCATCGGTCGGTCGCAGACACCTTTCAAGGCACGCCGGGCATGCTGGCGCGACGCTAAAAAGGCGCGGCAGTATACCGCGCATCAAAGGCGGGTACATCTGTTGACAGTCAAACGTTGGTCGCATACATCGCCGGTGCGGATCGCCACGAATCCTGATATAGCCGCACAACGCGAACCTGTAGCAGCTGCCGAAGGCTTCGTTCGGCTGCGAAGCAGTCGCAATATCAGAGATTTGCGGTATGTCAGGCAGACCGTGTCAGCCGGATTCACGACTGCTTCGCAGCCGAACGCAGCCTCGCAAGCTCGACAGCTGCTACAGCGAACGCAGTCTTCGGCAGCTGCTACCTGGAATGCAGCAAGGCTCGACTCACAGGAAGCGGGTCATGGGTTTGACGCCAGATTTTCGCCACAAAAATTGAATGGTCATTTATCAGACTCGCCACTAAAGTGGCATCCGGCCTGTAGAGTAGGACACTCTGACAGCCTCCTTTCGCACGGTGAATCAACGATTGACCCATAACGCCATCCAGCGGCTTTTGCTCAAACGCTTTGCCCTTGCGGCCGGCACTTATGCCCTGGCCTTGCTGCTGGTGTGGCTGGCGTTTTTCACCGGCCATTACAACGACTCCCTTGCTGGCATGGTGATCGGCAGCGTGTTGACGGTGTTCAGTCAGGCCGTGTTGTTCGCGGTGTTTTACAGCGGCACGAACCTGCGGTGTTCCGACCCCAGCCTGACCGAAGTGCAAATTCTGCTGGGGCTGAGTTGGCAATCCTGGCTGATCGCCCATCTGGACGAGGCGCGCGGTGCGTTTCTGGTGTTTTACCTGCTGATCCTGTTGTTCGGGCTGTTTCATCTGTCGCGTATTGCTTTTGTGCGTTGCGCGTTGCTGGTGTTTTTCAGTTTCAGCGCCATCACGTTATGGGAGCTCTACCACTTCGAGCTGCACGACCCGACGCAGTCCCTGTTGCAGGTGTGCGTGCTGTTTGTGGTGCTCGGCTGGCTGGTGCTTTATGCCCGTTACGTCCAGGTGTCGCGCCAGCGTATGCGGCAGCGGCGGTTCGCCTTGCAGGCGCATCAGGACACCCTGCGCGGGATGATGCGCCAGCTCGAAGGCCTGGTGGCGACCGACGAACTCACCGGGCTGTTCAATCGCCGGCATTTCCTGCGCCTGGCCTCCCGCGAGCTGAACGCCATGGAAGTCGGTGTGGTGCATGGCCTGGCGCTGATCGACCTCGACCACTTCAAACGCATCAACGATGTTCACGGCCACGCCGCCGGTGATCAGGTGCTGCAAGCGTTCGCCGGAGTGGCCACGGCCTGCCTGCGCGATGGCGATATTCTGGCCCGTTACGGCGGTGAAGAATTCGTGGTGCTGTTGCCCGATTGCGATGCCGAGCGCCTGACGGCCTGTTGCGAGCGCTTGCGCATAGCCTTCATGGATGTCGAATTGGTCGGCCTGGAGATCGCCCATCTCAGCCTGTCGGCGGGCATGACCTTGTTGGAACTGGGCCACGATCTGGATCACGCCTTGCACCGCGCCGATCAGGCGCTGTACCGCGCCAAGCGTGACGGCCGTAACCGTTGCGCGGCCGCCTGGGAGAATGTCGATGCCTGAGTTACGGGTCGGCGAACGCCAATGGGCAGTGGCGGTAGGCAGTAACCTGCTCGATGCCCTCAATCAAAACGGCGTGCCGGTGCCCTATAGCTGCCGCGCCGGCAGTTGCCACGCGTGCCTGGTCAAATGTGTCGAGGGCCTGCCCAGCGACAGCCGTCCCGATGCCTTGAGCAATGAACAGCGCCAACAGGGTTGGCGGTTGGCCTGTCAGTGCCAGGTGGTTGACGATCTGCAAGTCGAAACCTTTGACCCGTTGCGCGATGGTCTTGCCGCGCAAGTGGTCGCCAGCGATTGGCTGAGCGCCAGCGTATTGCGCTTGCGCCTGACCAGCGAGCGCCCGTTGCGCTATCAGGCGGGGCAGCATCTGGTGTTGTGGGCGGGGCAGGTGGCGCGGCCATATTCCCTGGCCAGCCTGCCGGAAGAAGACCGCTTTCTGGAATTCCACCTCGATTGCCGTCAACCGGGGGAGTTCAGTGACGCGGCGCGTCGCTTGAGAATCGGCGATCCGATCCGCCTCGGCGAGTTGCGCGCCGGGGCGCTGCATTACGATCCGGACTGGCACACCCGACCGCTGTGGTTGCTGGCGGCTGGCACCGGTCTGGGGCCGTTGTTCGGCATCTTGCGCGAAGCGTTGCGTCAGCATCACCAAGGCACCATCCGCGTCATTCATCTGGCCCATGATGCCAGTGAGCATTATCTGGCCAAACCCCTGCAAGCCATGGCCGAGGGCCGTGAAAACCTTAATGTCGAGCTGTGGACGGCGGCCGAGTTGCCCGCGGCTTTGGCGCAACTGCGCCTTGTTTCCCGGCAAACCCTGGCCTTAGTCTGCGGAGCACCCGACAGCGTCGACGTCTTTGCCCGGCGCCTGTACCTGGCGGGTTTGCCGCGCAATCAACTGCTGGCGGATGTCTTTGTCCCCCATGGTTGAGCGCTGATTGCTGTGGCGAGGGGGCTCGCCCCCGTGGGGCTGCGAAGCGGCCCCAAAAGTTTGTGAGCGCTGCGCACTGGAGCGCCAGCCCGGTCAAGCGGGAGCAAGCTCCCTCGCCACAGTTGATCCTCTCAGATCAGGACACGCCATGCCCGACGCCATCCAGTTTGAACGTGAGCGCGGTTTACTGACCCTGCGCCTCAACCGCCCGGAAAAGAAAAACGCCCTGACCCGCGCCATGTACAGTCAACTGGCGGAGGGCTTGCGGCTTGCCGACAGCGATCCCGACATCAACGCCGTGCTGATCACCGGCAGCTCCGAGTGCTTCACAGCTGGCAACGACATCGCCGACTTCATCCAGCAACCGCCGGGCAACCTCGACAGCCCGGTGTTCCACTTCATGCTCGGCCTTCTTGATTGCCGCAAGCCAGTGATCGCTGCGGTAGCCGGCGCGGCGGTGGGGATCGGCACGACGATGCTGCTGCATTGCGATCTGGTTTATGTCAGTGCGGCTGCGAGGTTGCGCATGCCATTCGTCAATCTGGGGTTATGCCCGGAGTTCGGCTCCAGCCTGATCCTGCCGCGCTTGCTTGGGCAGGCCAAAGCGGCGGAGTTGTTGCTGTTGGGTGAAGGGTTCAGCGGTGAACAGGCTGCGGCGTGGGGCATTGCGACTGAGGCCTTGGGCAGTGGCGAGGCGGCGTTGGCCAAGGCGCGGGAGATGGCGTTGCGGTTCGAGTCATTGCCACCGGAAGCGGTGCGCATCAGCAAGCAATTGATGAAAGCGCCGGACCGGGAACAGCTGCGCCAGGTCATAGAAGAAGAGGGCGCGTTGTTCACCCAGCGGTTGCGCTCGCCGGAAGCGATGGCGGCGTTGTCAGCGTTTATCAGCAAACACTAACCGATCGTTCCCACGCTCTGCGTGGGAACGATCACCACAGACGAAAAAAGCCCCGCCATTCACATGGCGGGGCTTTTGTTTTTCAGCAATCGGTCACTCAGACCTGCGGGTCGCCCACGTGCAGGATCTTCATGCCGTTGGTACCGCCGGTGGTGTGGTAGCTGTCGCCCTTGGTCAGGATCACCCAGTCACCTTTCTGCACGACGCCGCGCTTGACCAGCTCGTCGATGGCTTTCTGGCTGACTTCGTTCGGTGCCAGCGAGGCCGGGTCGAACGGAACGGTGTACACGCCACGGAACATCGCTGCGCGGGCCTGGGCTTCGCGGTGCGGGGTGAACGCGTAAATCGGCACCGACGAGCGGATACGCGACATGATCAGCGGGGTGTAGCCGCTTTCGGTCAGCGCGATGATCGCTTTCACGCCTGGGAAGTGGTTGGCGGTGTACATGGTTGCCAGCGCGATGCTCTCGTCGCAGCGCTCGAATTCCTTGCCGATGCGGTGGCTGGAGGTCTTGCTGGTCGGGTGCTTTTCAGCGCCGATGCAGATGCGCGCCATGGCTTGCACCGCTTCCAGCGGGTACAGGCCAGCAGCACTTTCAGCCGAGAGCATCACGGCGTCGGTGTAGTCGAGCACGGCGTTGGCTACGTCGGACACTTCGGCGCGGGTCGGCATCGGGTTCTGGATCATCGACTCCATCATCTGGGTCGCGACGATCACGGCCTTGTTGTGGCGACGTGCGTGCAGAATGATTTTCTTCTGAATGCCCACCAGCTCAGCGTCGCCGATTTCCACACCCAGGTCACCACGGGCCACCATCACCGCGTCGGAGGCCTTGATCAGGCCGTCGAGGGTTTCGTCGTCGGCCACGGCTTCGGCGCGTTCGATCTTCGCCACCAGCCAGGCAGTACCGCCGGCTTCGTCGCGCAGTTGACGGGCGTATTCCATGTCGGCGGCGTCACGGGGGAAGGACACGGCGAGGTAGTCGACTTCCATTTCGGCGGCGAGCTTGATGTCGGCCTTGTCTTTCTCGGTCAGGGCCGGTGCCGTCAGGCCACCGCCGCGACGGTTGATGCCTTTATGGTCCGACAGCGGGCCGCCGATGGTCACGGTGCAGTTCAGTTCGGTGGCGGTGGCGGTATCGACGCGCATCACCACGCGGCCGTCGTCGAGCAGCAGCTCGTCGCCCACGCCGCAGTCTTTCACCAGGTCCGGGTAGTCGATGCCGACCACTTGCTGGTTGCCTTCGGTCAGCGGATGGCTGGTGGAGAAGGTGAATTGATCACCGATCTTCAGCTCGATCCGCTTGTTGGCGAATTTGGCGATACGGATTTTCGGGCCTTGCAGGTCACCCAGCAGGGCGACGAAGCGGCCGTGCTTGGCAGCGAGGTCACGCACCAGCTTCGCGCGAGCCTTGTGCTCGTCGGGGGTGCCGTGGGAGAAGTTCAGGCGGGCGACGTCCAGGCCAGCCAGAATCAGCTGTTCGAGAACTTCCGGCGAGTTACTGGCCGGGCCAAGGGTAGCGACGATTTTGGTACGACGAACGGACATGCAAAGACTCCTGAGTTCAAGCGCTAGCAGAGGCTACTATGGTCTTTGGGTGTAGTCATTGTTCGTTTGCACTACTTATTGCTTTCTTTATTGAACGTGACAACTTTGCAGCACGCCATCCTGAAGATTTCCGACGACGGGTCGATACAGAGCGCAAGACAGGAGATCCCCTTATGCGATTCGTGCTCATTGCCGTCCTTGCCCTCAGTGCTGCGGGCTGCACCCATTGGTCGATGGACCATCATTTGAACAATGCCTACAGCGCCTACGAACGCGGCAACTGCGAACAGGTGATGCTCGAACTGTCCAAGGTCGATCGTGAAAGTCGTTCCCGCCGCTACGTACAGCCGGAAGTGTCGATGATGCGCGGCCAGTGCCTGGAACGGCAGAAGCTGTTCATCGATGCGGCGCAGACTTATCAGTTCATCATTGCCTCGTACCCGCAAAGCGAATATGCCTATCGCGCCCGTGCCCGTCTGGAAACCTTGCAGAGCCTGGGCCATTACCCAGCGCGCAGCGCGGCGGCCGTGCGCCCGACGCAGTTCTGATGGCCACTGTCATGCAACGGCTGGCGGCCCGGCGGTGGTGAGCTATAGTCGAATGGATCGGTTTTAGAGCCTTGCCTCTAAACCGGGGTGATACCTGTGATCGGCAGCAGTAAGCGTCAGCGTTGTAAGGACTGACGCACCAGGATCGGGGAGAGCGCGCCCAGGCTTATCAAGCAGCCGGCACGTTCCGAAGCATTAGTGCGGCCCTGCTTAAGGGCCTTGCTGGGCCATTTGCGCATGTTTACCGACCGCCGGATCGAGCGGCATCAACTGCCGTGTTTTCTGAAAGTGTTCAACAGCGTCACCGACAAACCCATCGGCTTTCTGGGCAACTTGTCCAGCGACGGGCTGATGCTCATCAGCCAGTTGCCGATGATGGTGGGCGTCGACTTTGACCTGCGATTGAAAATCCCCGCCAGCGACGGCTGCCAGCAGATCATTGACCTGAAGGCGTGTTGTCTGTGGTGCCATGAAGACGTCACGCCCCATCATTACGACGCCGGGTTCAGCCTGCAACGGGCACCGCCGGAGTACGGGCAATTGGTGGAGGCGTTGACGCAGTATTTCAGCTTTCAGCCATTGCCTGCTTCAGCCTGACAAATCCGCAACCAGTAGCAGCTGGCGCAGCCTGCTGCTACTGGGATTCGTCGCTACGTCGTTTTAATCGCCTTCTCGTTATCCAGCGACCGTTCCACCAGCATCAGCCCCAACTCACTCATCCGGTAAATTGCCATGGCCAGATGCCGCGGCTTGTCGTCCAGGCTTTCCGCCAGGTCGAGTAGCAGAATGCTGACCGTCGAAAAGGTTTCGTAGGTCTCGATGGTCAAGGCTTCGGGATTGGCATCGGGGACAACGGTGAACATTTTCATGGATCGTTCCTCGGTGGGGCGTTCGTTGGCAAAACGCGGCTCAGTGTTTTCCTGTTTGAGATAGTGATCTAGAGCCCTGTTGGCAGCGTCTTGGAGTTTTCTTGAGTCGAGGGTTCCGTAGGGGGAACGCGGGATGGTATTGAGTGAATTGGGTCGAGGCATTGACACGGTTAACTCCTTGTTGGAGCTACCGCCGATTCGGAGGTAGACGAATGGACGGCAGCGAGGGAAGGAGAACCTTATGTTGGGACGGACACCACCCACAATCAGCCTGGGTCGCTGACACTTGTAGGCAGATGCGCTTCATTCTGTAGCCGTTAGCGCTGCTATTCGAGAAGTCGGGAGGAGGACAACAAGCATATTACTGACCATGAACGTCAGTTGTTACCCGATGAGGAGCATCGGGTAACAGCCGAGGAGAATTACGACTCTTGATGGTTAGCTAGTCATTAGGGTCATGCTTTTTTGGAGCTTGTGATTCTTTAAAATCGGTGGAGATAGAAATAAGTGCCAAAGAGATGAATTCTTGGTTTCGATCTATCGCTTGCAATGCACATCGGATGTTATCCGCTATTTCGGTAGCACCTCGTTGCGCTATCCAATTCGATAGTTCTTCTATAGCGGCCCCCAAAGCCAGTTGGTTCTCATTGATCTGCGTTAGCACTGAAGCAAATAGTTTTGTCTCGTCCATGATGGATTCCTTGCGATAGAGCTTTCAGGTTGTTGAGTGGGACTGGTTTTCGTAAGTACCCGGATTGAGGGCTTGTAGTACGTGCTCGCACGTCATATCCATGTCGGCATCGTGATATGACGATTTTATATACGATTCGACGTTACATCGTTCCAGCTTTTTTCCACCCCAAGTACGCCGTCACCAACTCGGCCCCCAACTCTTGGGGCCGAGCATCCACCACCGGCACTCCATGAGCACTCAACCGCTCATGGAGCTGCGCCCGGTCATTCAAATAATCCACCGTCCCGCAATAGGCCAGCGCTTCAGGCAAGGTCTGCACCGGGGCGTGCCGTAGATTGTCGAGCAAGTCTTCACGCAGGCTCGCCACCAACACCCGATGCAGTTTGCTCAGGCGTTTGACCGCAGTCAGCAGCTCTTCGTCGTCTTCATCCCTCAGGTTGGTCACCAGCACTACCAGTGCCCGGCGTTTTTGTCGGGCCAGTAGCTGTGTGGCGGCAGCCTGGTAGTCGGCCGGGCGTTGGGTGCTGTCGAGGTCGTAGACGGTGTTGAGCAACACATTGAGCTGGCCTGTGCCCTTGACCGGGGCAAGGTAGTGCGGATGGTTGCTGGCGAAGGTGCTCAAGCCCACCGCGTCGCCCTGGCGCAACGCGATGTAGCTGAGCAGCAGGCAGGCATTGAGAGCGTGATCGAAATGCGCGAGCTCGCCGTCCTGGCTGCGCATGCGACGGCCGCAATCGAGCATGAAGATGATTTGCTGGTCGCGCTCGTCCTGGTACTCGCGGGCGATGGGGGTGCGTTGGCGGGCGGTGGCTTTCCAGTCGATCTGGCGCAGGCTGTCGCCTTCGCGGAATTCGCGCAGTTGATGGAATTCCAGGCCCAGGCCGCGACGTTGGCGCTGGCGTACGCCGAGTTGGCTGAGCCAGTTGTCTACCGCCAGCAACTGGCCGCCGTAGAGGCGGGCGAAGTCGGGGTAGACGCGGGTGGTGTCGGGTATGTTGAGCAGGCGTTTGTCGGACCACAAACCCATGGGGCTCGGCAGGTTGATTTCGCAGTATTCGAAGCTGAAATGGCCGCGCATGAGCGGGCGCAGGCGGTAGCTGATCTGGCTCTGTTGGCCGGGTTGCAGTTCGACCGACAGGGGCAGGTTTTCGAAGCTCAGGCCGTCGGGTACGTGGTCGAAGATCTGAATGTTCAGTGGCTGGGTAAAATCATGCTCGACCTCCAGTCGCACTTCGCTCCATCGACCGAGTGCCAGGCTGCCAGGCATTTGTCGCTGGAGGCGCGGTGAGGGCAAACGCTTGAGGCGAATGGCGTCGAGTATCGTCAGGGCCAGCAGGGCCAGCAGTAATCCCCAGTTGATCGATAAAAGGCTAGATGGAACGGCGATGTCCAGCGCCCGTAAGGCGCCCAGCACGATGCCGATGGCTAGCAAGGCCGCAAGCCAGGCCAGTAGAAGCCGGGATGGTTTCATCGGCACACAGTTCCTGTGGCGAGGTAGCTTGCTCCCGCTCCAGTGCGCAGCGCTGGCAAGTTCTTCGCCCTATCAGAAATGTTGGGGCCGCTTCGCAGCCCAGCGGGAGCAAGCTCCCTCGCCACAGGGGTGGTCCGGATGGCCATGTTCACAGGCGTGGCGCCGGCACTTGGTCGAGCAGTTGCTTGAGCACCTGATCGACGTCCAGCCCTTCGATGTCCAGCTCCGGGGCAATCCGCACGCGGTGACGCAGTACCGCCAGGGCGCAACCTTTGATGTCGTCGGGAATCACGAACTCGCCTCCTCGCAACAAGGCGCGGGCGCGGGCGCAACGTGCCAGGGCGATGGAGGCGCGAGGCCCGGCGCCGAGGGTCAAACCTGGCCAGGTGCGGGTGGTGCGGGCCAGGCGCACGGCGTAATCGAGCACCTGATCGTCCAGCGGCAGGTCACTGGCAATGCGCTGCAAGGCCAGCACGTCCTTGGCTTGCAACACGGTGCGCAGCGGTTGTACATCGAGCATGTCGGCGCGGGTCGAGCGGCTGACCTGACGCACCATGTCCAATTCCTGATCGGCCTCGGGGTAGTCCATGCGCACCTTGAGCATGAAGCGGTCGAGCTCGGCTTCCGGCAGTGGGTAGGTGCCTTCCTGCTCGATCGGGTTCTGGGTGGCGAGCACCATGAACGGTTGCACGATGGGCAGGGCGCGGCCTTCGAGGGTGACCTGGCGTTCCTGCATGGCTTCGAGCAACGCGGCCTGGGTTTTTGCCGGGGCGCGGTTGATTTCATCGGCCAGCAGCAGGTTGGTGAACAACGGGCCTTTGCGCAGTTTGAATTGCTCGGTTTGCAGGTCGTACACCGCATGCCCGGTGACGTCGCTGGGCATCAGGTCCGGGGTGAACTGGATGCGGGCGTATTCGCCACCGAAGCAACGGGCGAGGGCGCGCACCAGCAACGTCTTGCCCAACCCCGGCACGCCTTCGAGCAGCACATGGCCGCCGGCGATCAGGGCGGTGAGCACATCGTCGATCACGGTGTTCTGGCCAATCACCGCTTTTTGCAACTCCGTTCTTATCGCCTGGGCCAACTGGCCTGCGCGCTGGCGCTGCTGGGCGGCGTGGGTCTGGGTGCCGGGCTCGATCTGTTCACTCATAAGGCGTTCCTCAAGGTTTGCAGGTGGGCGACCTGACGGCTGAATTCAGCGCTGGACAGCCGCTGTTTCGGTCGCGGGCTCATGGCCTGGCTGATGGCGCGTGTGGGGTGGCCGGTCAGGCGTGCGAGCACCAGCCATTGTTCGGCGACGCCGAGTTGTTCAAAACCGGGATGACGGTGGCGGACACGACGCAGGATGTCTTGCTGCAAGGCGTGCAACAGGCTGTGCTGACCGCTGCGGCGCAGCATGAAATCGGCGCTTGCGCGCAGGTGTTCCTGAAGATGCCGACGCGCCCTTGGGGCCGGCTCCAGCAACGGGCCGCTGCGCACGCCAACGTGCCAGAAACCCAAAGCGATCAAGGCGATCAGGGCCACCAGGGCTTGGGGAAAGTAACGCCACAACAAGGTCAGCAGACTGTCGTGCTCGGTATTGAACAGCAGGGTCACATCGGTGTCGGCCGTCAGGTACCACAGCAGCCAGGCGTTGTCGTACTGGTTGATGGCCGGGGTTTTCCAGAGGTCGGCATCGGTGACCACGGTGATCGAACCCAGCCCGTGGCTCAGCTGCATCATGTGCGTGGCCTTGCCACTGTTGGCCCAGGCCTGGGCGAGGTTTTTCGGGTCGTCGAGGTGGAACGCGGTATCGAAGCTGAAGTAGGCCGGCGCCTCTTCGTTTTCCAGATAGAGCTTGGTCAGTTTGGGGTAGGGATCATCGCGCAGATCGGGAGGCGAGTCCTTGAGGTCTTTGCTCAGGAACTGGTGCAACTGCACCCGGTCGAGCAGCAGGTCATTGCTTTGGCCGGTCTTTTCATCCCACAGGGCTTCGGCGACGAATACCAGGCGCCCACCGGCCCGGGTCCAGTTCAACACCTGATCCACCTGGCGCGGCGACATGTTCGAGCGGTCGCCGAGCAACAACAGGCTGTGCTGACGCGGTTCGAGGGTCGGCAGGATGTCGAGGCTGTTGGCGTGGCTGACGGTCAGGCCCTGTTTGCGCAGAAAATGCTCGGCGGCCAGGTAGGGATTGGCCTGGGCTTCAGGGGACGGGCCGTGTTCGATTTGTACCTGATAGGGTGTGGCCTTGAAATACAGGTAAACACTCAGCGCACCCAAGAGCACGACGATGAACACGCCGACCGCCAGCCATGCCCTGCGATTCAACGGACCGCTCCGGGGCCGAACAATGCGCGCCAGCCGTCACACAGTTCCTGTTGCAAATGCGCCGGTGGCAGGCGATGCCCGTAGGCCATGTTCTGCCAGTGTGCAGTCAGGTTTTTGCTGAAGGCCAGCAACGCCGGTTGCTTCAAATGTTCAACGCGCTGAAGCACTTCGCCTTCGGTGTCGGCGGGCTTGAGCGTCATGTCGAAGTCGTTCAGCAAGTGGCTGAGCAAGGCGCGATAGAGCAAGCCAAGGGCTTCACGCGGGTTGGTTTGCCAGAGACTTTCGGCGCTGGCCGCAATATCGGCGGGCAGGGTTTCGCGGTTGAGGTCCAGGCCGAACGCCTGCTGCGGCAATGGTCGCGTCACTTTTCGGTTGAGCGCTGGCCGGCGGCTGACGAACGCCTGCAACCAGTCGCGGTAACGCCAGATCAACAGGCCAATGGCGCCGATCACCGCGCCCCACAGCAACACCTCGATCAGGTTGGCCAATGCGCCGAAACGTTGGCTGTCGAGCAAACTGAACAGCGCTTTCAGCCAGGCGGGTGTTTGACCACCGTGCGCAGTGTCGTCGGCGGGCTTGTCTTCGCCGAACCGATAGCGGGTCACCGTTTCCTTGTTCTTGAACGGTGGCTGATCGAGGATGGCCTTGATGCTGTCTCGGGATGCCTGACTGGTCAGCGGTTGCTCCAGCAGACGCGGGCTGTCCGGTGACATGCCCGGTTCGGCGGCCCAGACGCTTTGCCCCGTCGGCACCAGCACAAGCGCCGCCAGCAGTAGCGTGATGACTGCGCTGCTCAG
The DNA here is from genome assembly GCF_059422365.1 of Pseudomonas sp. GW821-FHT01E10. Taxonomy (NCBI): domain Bacteria; kingdom Pseudomonadati; phylum Pseudomonadota; class Gammaproteobacteria; order Pseudomonadales; family Pseudomonadaceae; genus Pseudomonas; species Pseudomonas sp. GW821-FHT01E10. The sequence continues at coordinate 24,667 of NZ_JBWKWT010000014.1, read as the reverse complement.
GCGTTGGCGCAAGCGGCGGAACACCAGTTCGATGTCCCAGGCTTCCAGCCGTGTGCGCCGGTTCAGGTAAAGGCTGAAACCACAGGCGACATAAATCGGTTCCCAGACCACCAGCACCAGGGCGTAAAAAGCATTGGTCAGGTGTTCCAGCCAGCGCCAGTCTTGTGTGGCGGCGGCAATCAAGGTCTGCCAGCCCCAGTCGAGTTCGACCTGCAGCGGCAAGAGCATGTAGAACAGCACCATCAGGCCGATCCACAACGCGGTTTCCAGGTGCACGCCGATGATCGTCAGCCATTGCGCGGCACCGGCATTGCGCTGCAACAGCACGCGTAAACGCTGTTGTCGTGCTTCGCCCTCCAGGCCTTCGAGTTGTACCACCGGCATCAGAAAGCTGCGGCTCAGGCTCAGGCGGCGCCAGGTCAGGCTGGCCAGCAGTTGCGGCGGGAGCAGGCGCGGCCATTGGCGCAGGGCCTGTTTCAGCGTGGGTGTTTCGCCGAACATGGCTTTGGACAGGATGTACAGCGGCAGCCGATCGAACGCCGGTTTGAGCCACCAGAACAGGAACAGGGCGAGGGAGGGCGACTCCCACAGCATCAAGCTGAGCAAGGTAAAAATCGGTAGGGTCACGATCGCCCAACTGGTCATCAACAGGCGTCGATGGCGCTGACTCAGCAGCACCCCCAGGTCCATGGCTTCCCAGTTTGTGCGTGGGCGAATCACTGCACTGGCGTCACTCAGGCGCATGGCGGGTCCGTCCGGCAAACAGCAGATAAGTCGCGACCAACACCCAGAGCGCTGCGCCGACCAGGTATTTGGTCAGCGGCGTGACTCCGGTCCGCGACGACCAGTAGGCTTCTATAAACGCTGCAATCAACAAAAACAGCATGACCCCGCAAATCAGCAACACGCTCTTGCTCGCCGCCACTCGCAGGGCTTCGGCGCGGGGCAAACGTCCCGGCGCGATCAACGCCCAGCCCAGTTGCAGGCCGGCGGCACCGGCCAGGGCAATGGCGCTCAGTTCGAAGGCGCCGTGCCCGATCACGAATGACCAGAAGGTTTGCCCGTAGCCGATGTGCGTCAGGTGCCCGGCCACCGCACCGATCATCAAGCCGTTGAAGAACAGGAAAAACGCGCTGCCCAGGCCAAACAGCAAACCGCTGGCGAAGGTCTGAAACGCGATGCCGATGTTGTGCATGATGTAGTAACCGAACATCTCCCAGTCTTCACTGGCCGCCCGTTCTGCCAAGCGCCCCAGATGACCGGCGACGGGGTCGTACATGCTTTGCATCTCACTGACCTGCTCGGCCGGGATCAGGTTGTAGACCAGTTCCGGGAACAGATACACCAGCAGCCCGATGCCAATCAGGCTGCCAAAAAATATCAGGCTGGCAGCAAGCACGAAGGGCCATTGTTCGCGCACCAGTCGCGGGAAGTCGGCAAGGATGAAGCTCAGTACGTTGGCCCTCAGCCAACTGCGATGCCGATAAAGCTGTTGATGCCCGCGCAGCACTTGTTGCTGTAACGAGTCGACCAAAAAGCTGCTGTAACCACGCTCCTGAGCCAGGGCCAGGTGTTGGCAGAGCCGTCGATAGTCGCTGGGGAAGCTGGCGACTCGCGAGGTTTCCTTGCCGCGTTCCAGCCGTTCGAGCATGAGTGCAAACTGCTCCCATTCGGTCTTGTGGCGGCTTTCGAATAGGCTTTGCTTCATGTCGGGCCCAACAGTCCGCGGGCGATGCCGTTGAGTTCGGCCACGGCCTGCGGCGCTGAAACGTGCAGCGGTTGCGCGAGTATCGAGGCGAGTTCACCTGCCCGCGCCTCGGAGAGTTCACCCTGGCGCTCGGCAAACCCGAGGATGGCGCGTTGCTCGGTCAGCGTCAGCGCGAAAGCGGCACGGCGCGGCGGGGCATCGGGTAACTGCGGTCGGGTGAGCGGTTGTTCGCGGTAGATCACCAGCGTGCCGGCGGCCAGGTCGCCGAGGCGTTTGAAGGTGGGATGTTGCAGGCAACTGATCGCCCCGAGGAAGTAGCCGAACGGCAACATGTCGACAAATCGCAATAGGTTGCGCAGCAAGGACGCGGACCAGCCGATCGGGGTGCCATCGTCGTGCACCACGCGCAATCCCATCCATTGCTTGCCCGGCGAGCGCCCCTGATTGAGCACCTCGAACAGCACCATGTACCACCAGCTCACCACGAACAGCAAAATCGAGCCAAGCCCCGCGCCGAGTTTGCCGAGGAACGCCAGCACCATGAACAGCAGGCCCAGGATCAACCCGCGCAGGCCCAGGTCGATGGTGAACGCCAGCGCACGGACCATCAACCCGGCCGGGCGCAGTGGCAAGTCGATGCCTTCGGGCGTTTCGACCTGATACCACGTGTCCAGTGGCGGGGCCAGCGTTGCTTTCCGTGGCAGTGCTGTGGTCTCGAGCATGGGCAACCTTGCTGTGGCCGGTTTGCGATTCGATGTCCGTTCGATGCTAGCAGCCTCTCGGGGGAAAACGACATAACTATGTATTGCACGGTGCGTGGCCAGAGGTGATTGAATAACAAGAATTCTGGTCGGGGCAGCCTGTGTGCGCCTAGACTTCGCCGGTCTTCTGTTCAGGAACAACCCGTGACCTCGATCTTCTGGTACGACTACGAAACCACTGGCATCAACCCCCGTTGCGACCGTCCGTTGCAAGTGGCGGGGATTCGCACTGACTTCGATCTCAATGAAATAGACGAGCCGGTTAATCTCTACTGCCAGCCCAGTGACGACATCCTGCCGCATCCGGCAGCCTGCGCGATCACCGGTATCACGCCTGGCCTTCTGGCCGAGCAAGGTTTGAGCGAAGCCGATTTCATGACACGGGTTCATGCCCAGCTCGCCCTGCCCGGCACTTGTGGGGCAGGGTACAACACGCTGCGTTTCGACGACGAGATGACCCGTTACAGCCTGTATCGAAACTTTTTCGACCCCTACGCACGGGAGTGGCAGGGCGGCAACAGCCGCTGGGACCTGATCGACATCGTGCGCGCGGCTTATGCGTTGCGTCCCGATGGCTTCGTCTGGCCCACGGATGACGAAGGGCGGGTGACGCTCAAGCTCGAACGCCTGACCGCCGCCAATGGCATCGATCACGGAAATGCCCACGAGGCGCTATCGGATGTTCGCGCCACAATCGCCCTGGCGCGTCTGATTCGTGAAAAACAGCCGAAGTTGTATGACTGGCTGTTTCAGTTGCGCAGCAAACAAAAGGTGATGGACCAGATTCGGCTGTTGCAGCCGATGGTGCACATTTCCGGGCGCTTTTCGGCGGCCCGCCATTATGTCGGCGTGGTACTGCCACTGGCCTGGCATCCACGCAATCGCAACGCGCTGATTGTCTGTGACCTGCACCTGGACCCTCAGGGGCTGCTCGATCTGGATACCGAAACCTTGCGTCAGCGGCTTTATACACGCCGTGACGATCTGGCCGAAGGCGAACTGCCCGTGCCGCTCAAGCTCATACACATCAACAAGTGCCCGGTCGTGGCGCCGTTATCGGTACTTCGTCCCGAAGATCAGCAACGTTTGGGGCTGGACATGGCGCTCTATCAGGAACGGGCGCTGCGGCTAAGTGCCGCACAACAACTTTGGCAAGATAAAGTCTCGGGAGTTTATGCCCGCGAGGATTTCGCCGCGAGCCTGGACCCCGAGCAACAGTTATACGACGGTTTTATCGGCGATCGGGATCGGCGTCTATGTGAGCAAGTCAGAGCCGCCGACCCTGCGCAATTAGCACAAGAGCAGTGGCCTTTCGATGATGAACGTTTGCCCGAATTATTGTTTCGTTATCGCGCACGCAACTTTCCGGATACGTTGAGCCTGGAAGAGCAAGAACGCTGGCGAATATTTTGTCAGCAGCGTTTGTCCGTGCCGGAGTGGGGCGCTCCCAATACGCTGGAAAGTTTTCTGACAGCTGCCGCCCAATTGACGATTAGTCCTACATCGTTTCAGCAAGAGGTTCTGGATGAATGGCAGATTCATGTCCAGGCATTACGCAAACGTTTGAATATTTGAAAACGAAAATGACTTGCGATTGAATTCCGGGCATAAAAAAACGCCAGCATTTGCTGGCGTTCTTTTGGTCGCGGATCAGTCTGCGACGTGCTTGCGGCTTAGCCCAGCAGGGTAGCCCAGCCTTCAACCACATCACCGCCCCACTTGGCTTTCCACTCTTTCAGAGTTTTGTGGTTGCCACCTTTGGTTTCGATGACTTCGCCGTTGTGCGGGTTTTTGTATTGTTTAACTTTGCGAGCACGCTTGGTGCCAGTAGTTTTTACTGCGCCGCCACGTGGAGCCTTGGTTTTGGACTCTGGATCCAATAGGGCAATGATGTCACGCAGGGATTTGGAGTATTCGCCCATCAGGGTGCGCAATTTGCCTTCGAATTCCAGCTCGGTTTGCAGTTTGTCGTCTTGGGACAGGTTCTTCAAACGGGCTTGCAGCTCTTTGATAGCTTCTTCGGTGGCGCGATATTCGTTGATCAAGGACATGAGGACTACCTTATGTTGGCGCTGGATGACAGGGTGACAGTGCGACAATAATAGTCAGGGTGTTTCATCAAGTAAACATTTAACCGAAGTTTTACTTAAATTAGTTGCGGTGAATAGGACACACATTGGAGAGGCAGTTAAATAGCGTCACAAATATTCACAGTTAACCTCTTGAAGGCTGGCTACAAGAGCACCATGCACTGGCGTATGGCACCGCCGGAACCTGTGCCGATGACCGCAATCCGCAGCCGCGCGTCATCAATACTGCAGTTTTGCTGCGCAATCGCTAGAATGGCGGCCTTTGCGAAGTTCTGGAGTTTCCCCCTCATGCGCACTTTTCGGCTGGTGATTGCTTGCCCGGACCGCGTCGGTATCGTTGCTAAAGTCAGTAACTTTCTGGCGTCACATAACGGCTGGATCACTGAAGCGAGCCATCACTCGGACAATCAGAGTGGCTGGTTCTTCATGCGTCACGAAATTCGTGCCGATTCGCTGCCTTTCGGTATCGAAGCCTTTCGCGAAGCGTTTGCACCGATTGCCCAAGAGTTCTCGATGGACTGGCGCATCACCGACACCGAGCAGAAGAAGCGCGTGGTGTTGATGGCCAGCCGTGAGTCCCATTGCCTGGCTGACTTGTTGCACCGCTGGCACAGCGACGAACTGGACTGCGAAATCGCCTGCGTGATTTCCAACCATGACGATTTGCGCAGCATGGTCGAGTGGCACGGTATTCCTTACTACCATGTACCGGTCAACCCGCAGGACAAGGAACCGGCCTTCGCCGAAGTCTCGCGCCTGGTCAAACAGCACGACGCCGAAGTGGTGGTACTTGCTCGTTACATGCAGATTCTGCCGCCCGACTTGTGCAGCGAATATGCCCACAAAGTCATCAACATTCACCATAGCTTCCTGCCGTCGTTCGTCGGCGCCAAGCCGTATCATCAGGCTTCGATGCGCGGTGTGAAGTTGATCGGTGCCACTTGCCACTATGTCACCGAAGAGTTGGACGCCGGTCCGATCATCGAGCAGGACGTGGTGCGTGTCAGCCACAGCGACAGTATTGAAGACATGGTGCGCTTCGGTCGTGACGTCGAGAAAATGGTGCTGGCCCGTGGTCTGCGTTATCACCTGGAAGACCGGGTGTTGGTGCACGGCAACAAAACCGTCGTGTTCTGACAACCATACGGTTGAAATCCGAAGGGCCTGGGCGTTCAATCGCTTCAGGCCCTTCGCCGTTTCTGCACCGAGGACATGACCATGGCCGATCCGCTGGATAAAGCCGTTTCCAAGGCGCCCGCCACATTGGGCGAGGGCTGTTTGAGCCGCTACGATCCGGACGACCTGAGCCCCGAAGACGGCACGGAGTTTCCCGGCGCCGCCGAGTTGTGGGAGCAGTTGCAGGACGATTCTGAAGATACAGCCGGTGGTGCCTGAAAAGCCCCTGTGGGGATCTTTAAGCTTGCTTGAACTTCATCAACTTCTTCAGCAATGGCCGCCCGAGCATCAGCAGAAACACCGGGCCACCGATCACCAGATAGAAGTAATAAGTCACCGTCCGCCAGATCAGAATCGCTGCCGCCGCGGTGGATTTCCCTACCATCGGCGCCAGCAGCGCCGCCGATGTCAGTTCCGCCGCCCCGGCACCGCCCGGCAACAGACTGAATTGCCCCGCACTCAATGACAGCATCTGGATCAGAAAGCACCAGGCCCATTGCAAGTCCACGCCCAGCCCGCGTAACGCCAGATACAGCACGCTATACCGCAAGACCCAATGCAGACAGGTCAGGGCAAACACCGTGATCAATGTTTGAAAGGGTAACTTCAGTGTGTCGGTGAATGCCGCCAGGAAGTGCAGGAGCTTTCGCGCCCAACGAAGCCGGGTCGCTTCCTTGACATTGAAACGGGCGAGCAACCGACCACTCAGGCGAATCAGCGAACGGTGGCAGCGAGCCATCAATACACAGCTGAACAGCCCGCCGAACAACGAGATGGCGCTGACCGTCAGCATCCATTCCAGGCGCTGACTGAGGTGCTGGAACAGTGCATAAATCAGAATCGCGCTCAGCGCGCAGAGAAAAAACAGCAAGTCGCTCAACTGGTCCATGGCGAACACGGCGCTGCCCCTGGCCGGCCGCACGCCGTGGCGCGCCAACAGGGCCATGATGGTCAGCGGTCCACCACTGCCGCCGGGGGTGGCGCAGTAGGCGAACTCGGCGGACATCACCACCCCGAGGCTTTTGAGTCGGCTCACCTTGTCACGCTGATCGCCCAGCAACAGGCGCAAGCGCAGGGTGTTGAGCACCCAGCACAACAGGATCATGCCGAACATGATCAGCAGCCATTCCAGCGGGAAGCGTTGCAACCGCGACCATGTCTCGCCGCCGCCCAGCAACGCCGGGATGAGCACCGCAGCGAGCAGCGCGATGACCAGCAGAATTCCCCGGCTCATGCTGCGCGACCGATGGGGTCGCGTTGCAGTTTCAACCAACCGGCCTTGGTCATCGGCACACGGCCCTCGTCGAGCAAGCGCTTGAGCGTTTGCAGCCAATATTGACGCGAGAACTCATGGCGCATGTCCACCGGGTGCAAGCCGAGACGAATCACCGGCGCCTGGCGCCAGCGCTGTTCGCGCTGATCGCTGACGATTTTCGACAGGCCACGGCGCCAGGCGCTGCGTGCGCTCCAGACCAGGCCTGGGGCATCGATCGCAGTGAAATCCGGCAAACGATACAGGTGCTGCGAATCGCTGGTGTAGCGCAGCGGTAACTGACGCAACGCCTGACGGGTGCCTTCGCTCATCAGCCAGGCGGGGGCGACAAAGCCTTCGAGCGGCCAGTTGTAGCGATGGAATACCTCGATTCCGGCGCGCAGGCGGGCGAGGGCGGCGTCTAGAGGCAGGTCATAGAACTCGCCTTCATGGGTATAGATCCTGCGCATGAACCAGTCTTGGGGAGTGGTGGGAATCGGCCCTTCATCGCAATGGTAGTAACCGTGCAGTACCAGTTCGTCGCCGCGAGCGACGCGACGGCTCAGCAAACGTCGAAACTCCGGATGTGCGTCAAGGTCGTCATGTTTGTGGAAATTCGGCACCACCAGCCAGGTCATCGGCACTGTACCCAATGCGTCGACGGCTTCGACGAAGGCCTGGTAATCGGGCCAGGTCTGCGGTGCAACGTCGTGTAGCACCAATAACAGACTGGGTGTGTTCATGGGCTCAGCCATTGGCGATCAGCGGCCATTGCGTGCCGAGTACGGCGTGATAGTGCCCCAGCAGGCTGTGGACCACGGTGTCCCAGGCGTAATGTTGCTCGACATGCCGTCGGGCCTGTTTGCCCAACGCGGCGCTGCCTTGGCTGAACAGTTCGCGAACGGTGTTGGCCATCGCCACTGGATTGTTCGGCGCGCAGAGCAAGCCGCATTGATCGGTGACAATCTCCCGGAAAGCCCCGGCCGCCACGGCCACCACGGGAATGCCACTGGCCATGGCTTCGAGAACCACCAGGCCAAAGGTTTCCTGGTCGCCGGCATGCACCAGCGCGTCGGCGCTGGCCATCAGGCGTGCGACTTGCGCTGCCGGGCAGAATTCATCGAGGACGGTGACATTGCGCGGCACCAGGGTCGGCATCGACGAGCCCACCAGCAGCAAGTGGTAGCGACGACCCAGGCGTTTCATGCAGTTGAGCAGCACCGGCAGGTTTTTTTCCTTGGAGCCACGGCCGGCGAAGATCAGCAGGTGAGTGTTTTCATCGATGCCCAATTCGGCCCGCAGGCCTGGATCCCGAACGCTGGGGTTGAACGTTTGCAGGTCGACGCCCAGGGGCTGTACGAAAACGTTCTTCACCCCTAACCCGATCAGTTTGTCGGCCATGACCTGGCTTGGCGCCAGAACCCGGTCGAAGTTGCCGTAGAGCTTGCTGACATAAGCCTCGACATTGGGTGTAACCCAGTTGCCCATGCGATTGCTGACCAGCATCGGCAGGTCGGAGTGATAAAAACCGATTACCGGCACATCGAGTTGTCGCTTGGCGTCCAAAGCGGCCCAGGCGGTCAGGTAAGGGTCGCCGACTTCAATCAGATCGGGTTGTAAATCTCGCAGAACATTGCGCCACGGCCCGAGACGGAGGGGGAAGCGATAACCCTTGCCGAAGGGCAGGGCGGGGGCCGGAACCGTATAGACACCATCCTGTTCACTCAAATGCGCCCCTGGGATCAGCAGGCTATGGCAAATGCCGGGTTTGATGCCCAAACGACGGTGCTTGGCATCCAGATACGTGCGCACGCCACCGCTGGCAGGGGCGTAGAACATGGTTATGTCAGCGATATGCACGATGAACATCCCTCCGGGTTCGATGTGCTCCCTTTGGTTGACCTATATGAAGGATAGATGTTCGGTTGGGTTTTGCGGCGATGCCGAGGGCTTTGGACTGTTGTGTGGCGAGGGAGCGTGCTCCCGCTCGGCTGCGAAGCAGTCGTAAAATCAGCTGGTGTGTTCAATCTGACACACCTTCAATCCCGATTTTTGGGTCGCTTTGCGACCCAGCGGGAGCAAGCTCCCTCGCCACAGCGTCTGTGATCAGACGCTAGATACGGAAACTGCCTACCAATTGCTTCAATCGAGAAGCCTGTTGCTCAAGGTCCGAGCACGCCCGCAGGGTCGATTGCAGGTTTTCCACGCCTTCCTGGTTCAGCGTGTTGATCTCGGTGATGTCCACATTGATCGACTCCACCACTGCCGTCTGTTCCTCGGTCGCCGTGGCCACCGACTGGTTCATGCCGTCGATTTCGCCGATGCGCAACGTCACGCTGTTCAGGCGCTCGCCCGCCAGGTTGGCGATTTCCACGCTGTCCTGGCTGTGGCGCTGGCTGTCGCTCATGGTGCTGACGGATTCGCGGGCGCCGACTTGCAGCTCCTCGATCATGGTCTGCACCTGTTGCGCCGACTCCTGTGTGCGGTGCGCCAGGTTGCGCACCTCGTCGGCCACCACGGCAAAACCGCGCCCGGCTTCACCGGCCCGCGCTGCTTCGATGGCGGCGTTGAGCGCCAGCAGGTTGGTTTGCTGGGAAATGCTGGTGATCACTTCGAGAATCTGCCCGATGTTCACGGTTTTGCTGTTCAGCGATTCGATGTTGGTGCTCGAAGCGCTGAGCATGCTCGACAGCTGATTCATCGCGGCAATGCTGCGATCCACCACTTGCTGGCCGTCTTCGGCCAGGCTGCGGGCATCGCTGGCCTGATTCGATGCCTGGGCGGCGTTACGGGCGATTTCCTGAGCCGCGGCGCCGAGCTGGTTGATGGCCGCGGCGACGCTGCTGGTGCGCGAAGCTTGCTGGTCGGAGTTGAACATCGACGAGTTCGAGGCCGCCACCACCCGCAAGGCCACTTCGTTGACCTGGCCGGTGGCCGAGGACACTTCGCGGATCGATGTATGAATTCGCTCCACGAAACGATTGAACGCCGTGCCAAGGACGCCGAATTCGTCCTGATTCTGGATGGTCAGGCGTTTGGTCAGGTCGCCTTCACCGTCGGCGATGTCTTCCATGGCGCGGGTCATCACGTGCAGCGGCTGGATCAGCAGGCGGATCAGCATGCCCAGCAAGCCAATGATGATGGCCACTGCAATCAGGGTCGCGATGATCGCCGAGGTGCGGAATTCGCTGAGCATGGAGAAGGCTTTGTCCTTGTCCACCGACAGGCCGATGTACCAGTTGACCGAGGACAGTCCCTTGATCGGGGTGAAGGTCACGATGCGGGTTTTGCCGTCGACTTCGATCTCGCTCGGCTTATTACCGATGACGGGCGTGTCTTGTGGGTAGACGTCCTTGAGGTTTTTCATCGCCAGCGTTTTGTCCGGGTGGACCAGGATCTTGCCGTCGGCGCTGACCAGGAACGCATAGCCCATGCCGTCGAAGTCCAGCGCGTTGAGGCTGTCGGTGATCGCTTGCAGGCTCAGGTCGCCACCGACCACACCGATGTTCTGACCGTCCTTGAGAACGCTGTCGACGATGGAAATCACCAACTGGCCAGACGCCAGGTCGATGTAAGGTTCGGTCAAGGCTGACCCGCTGGTGCTTTGCGCGCTCTTGTACCAAGGGCGGACGCGAGGGTCATAGCCGTCGGGCATCTTGCTGTCCGGACGGATAATGAAGGTGCCATCCTTGTTGCCCAGGTAGGCACCCATGAAGGTCGATGTGACAGCCTTCTGTTCCAGCAGTTTGGCGACGTTGTCGGTCTCGGCGTTCAGGGCAACGGTCTGTGACAGGTTTTCGATCAACAGGCTACGACCCGCCAGCCAGGTCTGAATGTTCTTGGCGGTGACGTTACCCATTTCTTGCAGGTAGTTGTCCAGGTCGCGGCGTATCGCATTGCGCTGCAAATAGTCGTTGTACAGTGTGAACGAAGCGAATGCGGCGATAACGATCAGGGCGGCGGCAAGCAGTATTTTATGGCTGAAGCGCAGGTTTTTATTCATGGCTTGGGGTCCGCTAGGTCTTAATGTCCAGGGCGTGCTTTTATAAAGGCACGCAAATTGGGCAGTGTTGAAAGTAAGCTGATAGTTCCGTCTCTCCTTAGGGAATTACCGACGCTATTTTCAGTCTGGTCTCTCGGTTGTTATCGGCCATGCAGGATCAAAGATTAACCATGGGTGACAAAATGCCTGACTCATCGCAACTCGTTATCGGCGCTGACCTCGCTGGCCAGCCAATCGCCCAGGCCATGCGCCTGGCGAACCGTCACGGTTTGGTAGCGGGCGCTACCGGGACCGGTAAAACCGTTACGTTGCAGCGCCTGGCCGAAGCGTTCAGCGATGCAGGCGTGGCGGTGTTCGCGGCGGATATCAAAGGCGACTTGTGCGGCCTGGGCGCCGCCGGTAACCCTCAAGGCAAGGTCGCGGAGCGGATCGCCGGCATGCCCTGGCTGAACCATAAGCCTCAGGCGTATCCGGTAACCCTGTGGGATATTCACGGTCAGTCCGGTCATCCATTGCGTACCACCTTGAGCGAAATGGGGCCGTTGCTGCTCGGCAGCCTGCTGGAGCTGACCGACAGTCAGCAGTCGGCACTTTATGCCGCGTTCAAGGTGGCCGACCGCGAAGGGCTGTTGCTGCTGGATTTGAAGGATTTGAAGGCGCTGCTCAATCATCTGCGCGATAACCCCGAATTGCTGGGCGATGACGCCGCGCTGATGACCACCGGTTCCAGCCAGGCACTGTTGCGCCGTTTGGCGACGCTGGAACAGCAGGGCGCCGAAGCGTTGTTCGGTGAACCGGCACTGCAACTGGAAGATATTTTGCAGCCGGCGATGGACGGTCGCGGGCGCATCCACTTGCTCGACGCCAGCCGTCTGGTGCACGAAGCACCGAAGGTCTACGCGACGTTCCTGCTGTGGTTGCTGGCTGAATTGTTCGAGCAACTGCCGGAACGCGGCGATGCCGATAAACCGCTGCTGGCGCTGTTTTTCGACGAGGCGCACTTGTTGTTCGCCGGTACGCCCAAGGCGTTGCAGGATCGTCTGGAACAAGTGGTGCGGCTGATCCGTTCGAAAGGCGTGGGCGTGTATTTCGTCACCCAATCGCCGGGGGACTTACCGGATGATGTGCTGGCTCAGTTGGGCCTGCGTGTTCAGCATGGCTTGCGCGCGTTCACCGCCAAAGAGCAGAAATCCCTGCGTGCAGTGGCCGAGGGCTTCCGGCCGAACCCGGCATTTGATGCCTTGTCGGTGTTGACTGAGCTGGGCATCGGCGAGGCATTGGTCGGCACCTTGCAGGACAAGGGCACGCCGGAGATGGTCCAGCGTGTACTGGTCGCACCGCCGCAATCGCGGATCGGGCCGCTGACCGAGACTGAGCGCACGGTGCTGATTGCCGGTTCGCCGTTTAAAGGGCGATATGACAAACCGGTTGATCGCGAATCGGCCTATGAAGTGCTGATGGGGCGCAAGGGGTTGGCGCCGGAGCCTGAAACCGCGCCGGGCAAACCTGCCCCCGAAGAGCCGAGTTTCACCGAACAGGCTGGGGAATTCCTCGGTACGGCCGCAGGACAGGCGCTTAAATCGGCGATGCGACAGGCGGCCAATCAATTGGGCCGACAACTGGTACGCGGGTTGATGGGGTCATTGCTTGGGGGCAGTAAGCGCCGCTAGCGAGTGTACGCAGTCAAAATGTGGGAGCGGCGGTGTGGCGCTCCCACATTAAATTTGAGTCAGGATTTAGGTTTTGCGTGCGCCGCAAGGCGCTCCAGCGCCGCCCTTAGATTCGGGTCGGTAATCCCGTCAGCCGTCGCCTGAATGGTCGCCGCGGCATCCGTCGACAAATCCATGGTATGCCCAGCCGCTCCTTGCTGAACGGTCGGTGGCTGCACCTTGAACAGGATCCGCGTCAGGCTGGCGAACTCGTCGAACAGCTGTAACTGGCGTTGCAGACGCTTTTGTTGATAACGCAGGCGGGTGGCCCAGTGACCGTCGGTGACAATCAGCAATAAACTGCCTTCGCGCCACGACGCCACATGGCAATGCTCGCGGGCGGCCGGTTGCAGCTGGCTTTCCACCAGACGTTGCAAATGACCCAGGCGTTGAGCGTGGCCAAAGATGGCTTTCAGCGGTTTGGCTTCGCGAAGCAGAACGGCGGGTGCTCTGGCCGTGAGAGGGCGAAATGCCATGATCGAACACCTGAAGTAACAGAATGGCCATGGTAACAGAAAGCACCCGCTGGTCCCGACCCATTGCTTTACGAGCGCTTTACCCATTAAATCAACGAGTAACTTGTACCCTCAATGGGTTGAAGTTCAGTAAAAAGCCCTTATTTTAAGTGAGCCCCGTCATAGCGCAGTGCATGCATCGTGGAACAACGCCACTTTCCTCACCATCGTTTCCGGGTAGAATGCTCGTTCGCATGCGGCCATGAGGGCTGCACGGGCGACTCACGGGGCCGCCCTCCATCCCTTTAGTGTGGAAGATCCTGCCGATATGTTTGCGCCTTTGTTAAAGAAACTTTTTGGAAGCAAGAACGAGCGTGAAGTCAAACGCATGCTCAAGACGGTGCAGCTCGTCAATGCCTTCGAAGAGCAAATGGTGGCCCTTTCGGACGATCAATTGCGTGCCAAGACCAACGAGTTCAAGGCCCGCCTCGCCAAAGGGGAAACCCTCGACAAGCTGCTGCCAGAAGCCTTTGCGGTCGCCCGCGAAGCCGGTAAGCGCGTCATGGGTATGCGCCACTTCGATGTCCAGCTGATCGGCGGCATGACCTTGCATGAAGGCATGATCGCGGAAATGCGTACCGGTGAAGGCAAGACCCTGGTGGCAACACTGGGCGTTTACCTCAACGCGCTGTCCGGCAAGGGCGTGCACGTTGTGACGGTGAACGACTACCTGGCCCGTCGTGACGCCAACTGGATGCGTCCGCTCTACGAATTCCTTGGCATGACGGTCGGCGTGGTCACGCCATTCCAGCCGCCGGAAGAGAAGCGCGCCGCTTACGCCGCCGACATCACCTACGGCACCAATAACGAATTCGGTTTCGACTACTTGCGCGACAACATGGCGTTCAGCATGGAAGAAAAATTCCAGCGCGAACTCAATTTTGCCGTGATCGACGAAGTCGACTCCATCCTCATCGACGAAGCCCGTACCCCGCTGATCATCTCCGGTCAGGCCGAGGACAGCTCCAAGCTGTACATCGAGATCAACAAACTGATCCCGCAGCTTGAATTGCACATCGAGGAAGTCGAAGGGGAAGTCACCAAGGCCGGCCATTACACCATCGACGAGAAGACCCGTCAGGTCGAACTCAACGAAGCCGGTCACCAGTTCATCGAAGAAATGCTCACCCGCGTCGGCCTGCTGGCTGAAGGCGAGAGCCTGTATTCGGCGCATAACCTGGGCTTGCTGACTCACGTCTATGCCGGCCTGCGTGCGCACAAACTGTTCCATCGCAATGTCGAGTACATCGTGCAGGACGGTCAGGTGGTGCTGGTCGACGAACACACCGGCCGTACCATGCCGGGTCGCCGTTTGTCCGAAGGTCTGCACCAGGCCATCGAAGCCAAGGAAAACCTGAACATCCAGGCCGAGAGCCAGACCCTGGCGTCGACCACGTTCCAGAACTACTTCCGTCTGTACAACAAGCTGTCCGGCATGACCGGTACCGCGGACACCGAAGCGTTCGAATTCCATCAGATCTATGGCCTGCAGGTCATGGTCATCCCGCCGAACAAGCCGTTGGCGCGTAAAGACTACAACGACCTGGTGTTCCTGACCGCCGAAGAGAAATACGCGGCGATCATCGGCGACATCAAGGAGTGCATGGCTCAGGGCCGTCCAGTGCTGGTGGGTACCGCCACCATCGAAACGTCCGAGCACATGTCCGGCCTGCTTCAGAAGGAAGGCATCGAACACAAGGTTCTGAACGCCAAGTTCCACGAAAAAGAAGCCGAAATCATCGCTCAGGCCGGTCGTCCGGGTGCACTGACCATCGCCACCAACATGGCCGGTCGTGGTACCGACATCCTGTTGGGCGGCAACTGGGAAGTGGAAGTGGCTTCGCTGGAAGACCCGACCCCTGAGCAGATTGCCCAGATCAAGGCCGACTGGCAGAAGCGTCACCAGCAAGTGCTGGAGTCGGGCGGCTTGCAGGTGATCGCTTCCGAGCGTCACGAATCGCGTCGTATCGACAACCAGTTGCGCGGTCGTGCCGGTCGTCAGGGCGACGCCGGTTCCAGCCGTTTCTACCTGTCGCTGGAAGACAGCCTGATGCGCATCTTCGCCTCTGACCGGGTGAAGAACTTCATGAAGGCGCTGGGCATGCAGTCCGGTGAAGCGATCGAGCACCGCATGGTGACCAACGCCATCGAGAAGGCTCAGCGCAAGGTTGAAGGCCGCAACTTCGACATCCGTAAGCAGCTGCTTGAGTTCGACGACGTCAACAACGAACAACGTAAAGTGATCTATCACATGCGTAACAGTTTGTTGGCCGCCGACAACATTGGCGAAACCATTGCCGATTTCCGTCAGGACGTGCTCAACGCAACCGTCAGCGCACACATTCCGCCACAATCGCTGCCTGAGCAGTGGGACGTGTCCGGTCTGGAAGCGGCGTTGCAGAGCGACTTCGGTGTGGCGCTGCCGATCCAGCAATGGCTCGACGAAGACGACCACCTGTACGAAGAAACCCTGCGTGAGAAGCTGCTCAACGAACTGATCGCCGCGTACAACGAGAAAGAAGACCAGGCCGGTGCCGAAGCACTGCGCTCCTTCGAGAAGCAAATCGTACTGCGCGTGCTCGACGACCTGTGGAAAGACCACCTGTCGACCATGGATCACCTGCGTCACGGCATTCACTTGCGTGGTTATGCGCAGAAGAACCCGAAGCAAGAGTACAAGCGCGAGTCCTTCACCTTGTTCTCCGAGCTGCTGGATTCGATCAAGCGCGACTCGATTCGTGTGCTGTCGCACGTTCAGGTGCGCCGCGAAGATCCGGAAGCCGAAGAGCAACGTCTGCGTCAGGAAGCCGAGGCGCTGGCTGCGCGCATGCAGTTCCAGCACGACGAAGCGCCTGGCCTGGAGCAACCGGAAGTGTTGGGTGAAGAGATCGATGTAGCTCTCGCCACCGCACCGGTTCGCAACGAGCAGAAGCTGGGCCGTAACGAGCTGTGCTACTGCGGCTCGGGCAAGAAGTACAAGCATTGCCACGGGCAGATCCAGTAAACCCCGTTTCAAACGCTGAAATACCCGCGCCGCGACCGGCTTCTGCCGTCGCGGCGTTTTGCCATTTAAACCACCGTCCATCGCACTGACGGTGACAACATTTTTTAAGGAGCGCATTCATGGCTGTTGGTCTTGGTCCTTTGCCAACGTTGCACCCGGTTGCCGGTTTTGAACTCGGTATCGCCTCGGCCGGTATCAAGCGCCCGGGGCGCAAGGATGTCGTGGTCATGCGCTGTGCCGAAGGTTCCACCGTGGCGGGCGTGTTCACCCTGAACGCCTTTTGCGCCGCTCCCGTGATCCTGGCCAAGCAACGCGTGCAAGGTCCGGCACGTTACCTGCTGACCAACACCGGCAATGCCAACGCCGGCACCGGCGAACCAGGCCTGGCCGCCGCCGAGCGCACCTGCGCCAAGCTGGCCGAGCTGACCGGCGTTGATGCCAGCCTGGTGCTGCCGTATTCCACCGGCGTGATCGGCGAACCGCTGCCGGTCGAGAAAATCGAAGGCGCGTTGCAAGCTGCCCTCGATGATTTGTCGGAAAACAACTGGGAAGCTGCCGCCACCGGCATCATGACCACCGACACTCTACCCAAGGGCGCCAGCCGTCAGTTCCAGCATGACGGCGTGACCATCACTGTCACCGGCATCAGCAAAGGCGCGGGCATGATTCGCCCGAACATGGCGACCATGCTCGGTTACATCGCCACAGACGCCAAAGTCTCCCGCGAGGTGCTGCAAAACCTGCTGCTGGACGGCGCCAACAAGTCGTTCAACCGCATCACCATCGACGGCGACACCTCGACTAACGACTGCTGCATGCTGATCGCCACCGGCAAGGCCGCACTGCCGGAAATCACCCGTGCCGAAGGCGAGCTGTTCGCCAAGTTGAAACAAGCGGTATTCGAAGTGTGCATGGACGTGGCCCAGGCCATCGTGCGTGACGGCGAAGGCGCGACCAAGTTCGTCACCGTTGAAGTCAACGGCGGCGGCAATCACCAGGAATGCCTGGACGTCGGTTACACCGTGGCCCACTCGCCGCTGATCAAGACTGCGCTGTTCGCCTCCGACCCGAACTGGGGCCGCATCCTGGCCGCTGTAGGCCGTGCCGGTGTACCGAACCTGGACGTGAGCAAGATCGACGTATTCCTTGGCGAGGTGTGCATCGCCAGCCGTGGCGCGCGTTCTGCCACCTACACCGAAGCCCAGGGCGCGGCGGTGATGCAGCAGGAAGAAATCACCATCCGCATCGAGCTGGGTCGCGGCGATTGCAGCGAAACCATCTGGACCACCGACCTGTCCCACGAATACGTGAAGATCAACGCCGAGTACCGCACGTAAGACAGATCGCTTTCGCGGGCAAACCTCGTTCCTACAGGTCACACCACCTGTAGGGCCGAGCGGTGCGGCGATCCGACTTGCCCACGAAGACGGACCACCAGACGCTAAAGATTCTGGCTTGTACTCTTACCAAAAGGCGCCCGAACATGAGCCTCCACCTGATCATCGGCGACAAACTGTATTCTTCCTGGTCCCTGCGCGCCGCGCTGGCCCTCGACCTGACCGGCGCGTCCTACACCGAAGAACTGATCAAGCTGAACCAGCCGGACACCCGCGCACGCGTGCTCAAGCATTCGCCGACCGGGAAAGTCCCGCTGCTGAAAAGCGAACACGGCACCATCGCCGATTCGCTGGCGATTGCCGAGTACCTGGCCGAGCAATTCCCCGATGCCGGCCTCTGGCCCAAAGACACCGCCGCCCGCGCCCAAGCGCGTTCGGCTTGCGCGCAGATGCACAGCGGTTTCTTCGCCATGCGCGGCAACATGCCGTTCGACCTGAGCCACAATGCGCCGTTGTTGCCGACTCCGCCTGACGTTCAGGCCGAGATCGAGCGCATGCTGGCGTTGTGGGCTGAATGTCGTGCGGCCGCGACTGAAGCCGGCCCGTTCCTGTTCGGTGGCGCGACCCTGGCCGATGCGTTTTTCGCACCGATCGCCGTCCGCCTGCGCACCTATCAAGTGAAGCTGCCCGAGGTCGATGCAGCCTATGTCGAAACCATTTACCAATGGCCAGCTTTCAAGGCCTGGCAGAAGGCAGGTCTGGAGGAGGTCGGGCAGTGAAACGAGTACACGTGGCCGCGGCGGTTATCCGCGATAGCAACGGCAAGATCCTCATCGCCCGGCGTGCCGACACCCAGCATCAGGGCGGCTTGTGGGAGTTCCCCGGTGGCAAGGTCGAGGATAACGAATCCGTCGAAACCGCCCTGGCCCGCGAGCTTCACGAAGAGTTGGGCATTGTGGTCAATACCGCGCGACCGTTGATCAAGGTTCGCCACGACTACCCGGACAAGCAGGTGTTGCTGGATGTCTGGGAAGTCTCGGCGTTTACCGGCGAACCCCATGGTGCCGAAGGTCAGCCTTTGGCCTGGGTGACTGCGCGGGAACTGCTGGACTACGAGTTTCCAGCCGCCAACCAGCCGATCGTCGCGGCAGCACGCTTGCCTGGCGAGTACCTGATCACCCCGGACGGTCTGGAAACCCCGGCCTTGCTGCGCGGTATTCAGAAAGCCATCGCGGGCGGCATCAAGCTGATTCAGTTGCGTGCGCCCAATGGCTATGACCCGCAATACCGCGATTTGGCGGTGGACGCGGCAGGGCTGTGTGCCGGCAAGGCGCAGTTGATGATCAAGGGGCCGTTTGAATGGCTGGGGGACTTTCCGTCCGCCGGCTGGCACATCACTGCCGCGCAGTTGCGCAAGTACGCGGCGGCCGGCCGACCGCTACCGGCGTCGCGCTGGTTGGCGGCGTCCTGCCACAACGCTGAAGAGCTGGCGCTGGCCGAGCAGATGGGCGTGGACTTTGTGACCCTGTCGCCGGTGCAGCCGACCCAGACGCACCCGGATGCTCAGCCGCTGGGTTGGGAGCTGGCGTCGACTTTGATCGAAGGCTTCAGCAAACCGGTGTTCTTGTTGGGTGGTGTTGGCCCGGTAGAGCGGCAGAAAGCCTGGGAAGCGGGCGCGCAAGGTGTGGCGGGGATTCGGGCGTTCTGGCCTGAGGCTTGATTTGCAGTGCTGTGATCATTCCCACGCTCCGCGTGGGAATGATCAGTCGATCAGTTTGAAGGTTTCGCCGCAGGCTGCCATAAAATCTCGGCAATCCCCTGGCGCTTGGCAATCAACCGTGCCGCCACAAACAACAAATCCGACAACCGATTGATATACGCCAGGCCCACCCCGGCCAACGGTTCGATCGTATTCAACTGCTGACACCGGCGTTCGGCACTACGCGCCAGGCTGCGGCACACGTGGGCCTGGGCAATCAGCGCCGAACCGCCGGGCAGAATGAAATTCTCCAGCGGCCCCAGCTCTTCATTCCACACATCAATGGCCGCTTCCAGCCGTTCGATTTCTGCCGTGTTCAGTGCCTGATACACCGGCATGGCCAGTTCGCCACCGAGGTCGAACAACCGATGCTGGCAGGGCGCCAATACCTCGATCACTTCGCCAAGTCCGGGAAACTCGCCACTTTGCGCGGCCAACCCGGCCAACAGCACGCCCACCTGGCTGTTCAGCGTATCGACCTCGCCAATGGCCTCGATTCGCGGATGGTCCTTGGGCACCCGGCGGCCGTCACCAAGCCCGGTTTCGCCTTTGTCACCGGTGCGGGTGTAAATCTTCGACAAACGAAAGCCCATGGTTACCTCGACAGCTGATTGAGTTCTTGAGAGTTCACCGCAGTGCCCGACAAAGGCAGGCGCAAGGTGAAGCAAGTGCCTTGGCCCGGCGTCGATTGCACTTCCATCTGGCCCTTGTGGTTGTTGGTGATGATGAAATACGAAACCGAGAGCCCAAGGCCGGTGCCCTGACCGATTTCCTTGGTGGTGAAGAACGGCTCGAACGTGCGTTTGCGCACGCTTTCGCTCATGCCGATGCCGTTGTCCTCGACCTGGATTTCCGCCCACGGCGGATTCAGTTTTGTGCGCAGAATGATCCGCCCCGGTTCGCGGTCGTCTGTACGCTGGTGAATGGCTTGCGCAGCGTTTTTCAGCAGGTTGAGCAGCACCTGTTCCAGTTCGTTGGCGGTGCCGGGTACCGGGCCCAGCGCCGGATCGAACTGGCGAATGATCGCCTGGCCCTTGAAGTCGAAGCCAATGGCCAGGTCGAAGTCGTTGCCGGCGATTTCCACCGCTTGATCGATCAGTGCCGGCAGGTCGCATGGTGCCATTTGCCGAGTGCTGCGGCGGCTGAAGCTGAGCATGTGGGTCACGATCTTCGCCGCCCGGGCGCCAGCCTGCTGAATGCCGTCGAGCAGCTGCGGTACTTCACGCGCTTTCAGGTACTTATTGACCGTTTCCAGTTCGATGCCCATTTGCTCGGCCTGTTCGAGGTTCTTCGGCAGGTCGGGGGACAGACGTCGACGAATGTTCTGCACATTGTGCAGGATTGCGCCCAGCGGGTTGTTGATCTCATGGGCCATACCGGCGGCGAGGCCGCCGACCGAGAGCATTTTTTCCGACTGCACCATCATCTCTTCCAGGGACAGACGCTGGGTGATGTCGTCGATCCGGATGACCACGCCACGTCCGGCACCGCCCATCAACGGGTAGAACGTCAGGGCGTAATGCCGGGGCTCGTCGTCCTTGGGCCAGGTAACGCGTTCGATCTTGGCCACCGTATGCTGCTCGACGGTTTGCTTGAGCTGCGGCAGGAACGGCTTGAGGGGTTTGAAGGCGAGAAAGATCGGCTGGTTCAGGGCTTCGTCCAGGCGCGTGCCGGACAGTGCGCTGGCCTCCTGATTCCACTGGGTCACGTAAAGCTGCTCGTCGAGGGCGATCAGTGCCGATGGCATGGAGTCGATGATGCTGTTGAGGTAGTTCTGGAAACCGGTGAGTTTTTTCTCGATCTTGCTCCGCACCTGAACTTCCAGTTCCAGCTTGCGGTTGGTGTGACGGGTTTCTTCGGCCAGCCCCTGGGCCTGGTCGTAAGCCGCCTGGGAATCGTCGCGGGCGCGCTTGAGCTGCTGCTCCCGGGCCTCGATGCGCGAGAGCATGGTGTTGAACGCTTCGGCGAGGCTGCCGATTTCGTCGTGGTTGCCGCGAGAGGCGCGCAGGGCGTAGTTCTCTTCCCGGGTGACTTGCCGGGACAGCTCTTCGAGCTGATGGATGGGGCGGGTAATCAGGCGTTTGATCTGCCGGGCGATCACCAGCCACAACAGCACGCTGAAGATCAGAATCCCCAGGCTGGCGGTCAGGGTCCCGGTGTAGAACGCCATCGGCAATTCGCTGCTGGCCACCAGCAGCAAATGCCCGGGAGCGGTGCCGGGGCGGGGCAGGGTGATCACTTGATTGCTGCGAAACTCCGTGGCTTGCCAGGCTTCGAGGTGCTGGTAGTGCTCTGGCAGGCTCAGCATGTCGCCGTGTTGCAGCTGCGCCAGACGCGTACCCGTGCCGTCGTAAAGGGCTGCCGCACGCAGTGGTGAATAACTGTTGAGTTCGTTGAGCAGGCGTTCGGCGTTTTGCGGCGACTTCAGGGCGTCGGACACCAGGCTCGGGTTGGACACCAGTCGGCCGATGGTCTGCAGGGCCTGGGGGGCCATGCTTTCCTGGGAGATGTAATACGCGGCGCTGATAAAGGTCAGGTTGGCGACCAGCAAAACGGTGGTCAACAGCACCAGCAGGGCGGCCAGCAGTTTCTGGCCGACCGGAAGGTTTTCAAGGCGCTGGCGCAATGGCATCAGGTTCATCGCTGAAAAGGAACAAGTGGCCAGCGTAGCCGCTGCTCAGTCGCTGGGCAATCCAAGGCTGTGCAGATGATCGATCAAGCGCTGCTGCAATTGATTGAGGTGGGGCAGGTTCAACTGATGCCGCGACGCAACTTTGCAGGCATGGCCCAAGAGGTAGCTGATTTCGGTGCGGCGCTGATTGGCGACATCCTGGTACATCGAGGAGAAATTGGTCGCGGTAGCCTTGATCACCCGTTCGACTTCCTCCCGGAGGTTTTCGGCTGCCGCCGGCTGGCCGCAGCGCTCCAGCAGTTCGGTGAGTTCGGCGCACAGGGTGGCCACTTCGCACTGATGTTGCTGCAAACCGCCGTTGCGGCATTCGTGCAGGACGGTCAACGGGTTGATTGCACAATTGAGCGCCAGCTTGCGCCACAGCCTTGTGAGAATGTCGGTGCTCCACTCATGGGGAATGCCGGCGTCGCTCAAGTCCTCCAGCCAGAACGGTGCCACTGGATGGCCGGCATCTCCCAGCCAGGTGTAACCATGACCGGCAAACACCACACGCCAGTCGCCATCGCGAAACGCGCCTTCGGTACTGGAAGCGAAGATGCAGCGGGCATGCGGGACTTGCGCGGCGACGGCGTCCTGGCTGCCAAGGCCGTTTTGCAACAGGATCAGTTCGGCGTCCGGTGTCAGGCGGTGGGCGAGCTGGGCCACGGCTGTTACGGCGTCATAGGCTTTACAGGCTACCAGCAGACGGCTGATCGGCCCGTCGCTGTCGGCTGTTTCGCCAGGCACCGGGTACAGCTGCGCTTCGCCGTGCTCGACCAGCGTCAGCCCGCCCGCCGCCTGATAGGCCTGCAGGCGTGCCGCGTCCCGTACGATCAGCCTGACCGGCACTGAAGCCCGTGCCAGACGGGTGGCCCACAACGTGCCGAGGCTGCCGGCGCCCAGAACATGCCAAGGGGTAGACATCAGCTTTTTACTCGGTTTGTCGCTGGCATGTGAGGCTCGCAGTATCGGTTGGAAAAGACCCGTTATAATGAGCCCGATTTTAACCGCAAGCCAAGCGCGCTCCATCGTTATCGAGCGCGCCTTTTTATTGGAGAAATTACATGCCGTCGTTCGACGTGGTATCCGAACTGGACAAACACGAAGTCACCAACGCGGTCGAGAACGCCGTCAAGGAACTCGATCGTCGTTATGACCTGAAAGGCAAGGGCAGCTTCGAGTTCAAGGAAAAAGACCTGACCGTCAACCTGACCGCTGAAGCCGATTTCCAGCTCGAAGCGATGATCGAGATCCTCAAGCTGGCCCTGGTCAAGCGCAAGATCGACGTGCAATGCCTTGAAGTCAAGGATGCCTATGCGTCGGGCAAGCTGATGAAGCAGGAAGCGGTCCTCAAGGAAGGCATCGACAAAGAGCTGGCGAAGAAAATTGTCGCTCACGTCAAAGATGCCAAGCTCAAGGTCCAGGCTGCCATTCAGGGTGAGCAGGTGCGTATCACCGGTAAAAAGCGTGACGATCTGCAGGAAGCCATCGCCGCCCTGCGCGCCAAAACTTTCGACATGCCGCTGCAGTTCAATAACTTCCGCGACTGATCTTTCAAGCGGGAACCTCTCGGCGATTTCGACGTCCGAGGCCCAAGCAACGGCAGAAACGACCGAGCCTTATGGGGTCGGTCTTTCTGCCGCTCATTTTTTGCGTGCCGGGCAGCCGGAAATCAGGAGAAAGTAGATGGATTTGAATACTGAAGTGGACAACCTGGTCAAGGCATCTCAAGCCTGGATTCCGATGATCATGGAATACGGCAGCCGCGTGTTGCTGGCGGTGATCACCCTGGCCATTGGCTGGTGGCTGATCAACAAAGTTACGCAAAAACTGGGCGGCCTGTTGGCGTTGCGCAACGCCGACCTGGCGCTGCAAGGCTTCATCAGCAGCCTGGCGAACATCATTCTCAAGGTTCTGTTGATCGTCAGCGTGGCGTCGATGATCGGTGTGGAAACCACCTCCTTCGTCGCGGCTATCGGTGCAGCCGGCCTGGCCATCGGTCTGGCCCTGCAGGGCAGCCTGGCGAATTTCGCCGGCGGCGTGTTGATTCTGTTGTTCCGTCCGTTCCGTATCGGTGACTGGATCGAAGCCCAAGGTGTTGCCGGTACTGTCGACAGCATCCAGATCTTCCATACTGTTCTGCGCACAGGCGATAACAAAACCATCATCGTGCCTAACGGTAATCTGTCGAATGGCATCATCACCAACACCAACCGCCAGCCGACCCGCAAAGTAGTATTTGATGTGGGTGTGGACTACGAAGCGGACTTGCAGAAGGCTCGTGAAGTGTTGCTGGAGCTGGCCAAGGATCCGCGAGTATTGGCTGAGCCGGCACCGGAAGCGGTGATTTCCACACTGGGCGACAGTTCAATTACTGTTTCCCTGCGCGTGTGGGTGAAAACCGCTGACTATTGGAATGTGATGTTCATGTTCAATGAGCATTCGCGCGATCGCTTGAAGACTGCCGGCATCGATATTCCATTTCCGCAGCGGGTTATTCGCGTGGTGCAGGAATCGGCGGCGGTGTAAGGAACAGTCAATCAACTGATGTCTGACCTTTTGGTCAAACATTTTGCAAGCCCCGATCCTTTAAACAATGCTGTAGTGTCTAGTCCTGAAATAGGTTTACACCTGTTTCACCCTCAAAACGCCCGATGCACCGCATCGGGCGTTTTGCATTTC